>NZ_JBOHHT010000115.1:0-103581 GCF_050725655.1 Sphingopyxis sp.
AGCGCTGACGGAGGGGGCTGGCGCCCGCCCGCAACGTCGCTTCAGGCCGCCAACCCCCTCCACCACCTTCGGCGGTCCCCCTCCCCGCAAGCGGGGAGGACCTTTACGGCTGCAACCGGTCGTTAGCGGACACTCCTTGTCCCCCGGCTTTCGCCGGGGAACAGTTTCACGATCACCCGTGCGGCTTGATCAGATATTTCTCGCCGGTGCGCTTCGCGTTGTACGCTTGCGCCGTATCGACGTTCAGCGCGTCGGTCAGCGAGATTTCGTGGCTGTAGTGGCTCTTGAAGGTCGTCGTCAGTTCGTCGACGACGCGCTTCCGCATCCGACCGACGGTTTCCATGCCCGCCTTCGCCATGAACGGCGTGAGCAGGAAGCCGCCGAGTGCCCAGGTCAGGCCAAAGCTGCGCGCCGAAAAGGTGGTCGGCGACAGGTCGAGCGCGCCATAGATATAGACCTGCTTGAACGTGTCCGAGCCATAGCGGCTGTAAGTCGTCATGCGTTTGACCGCCGCGGCTTCCATCGCGGTGAGGACCTGCCCGGCAAGCTTGCCGCCGCCGGTCGCATCAAAGCCAATGGTCGCGCCGGTTTCGACGATCGCGTCGACCAGCCGCTCCATGAAGTCGTCGGCACTGCTGTTGACGATATATTTCGCGCCGATGCCCTTCAGGATTTCAACCTGCGCGTCGCTGCGCACGATGTTGACGAGCGGGATGCCGTCCTTCGCGCAAATCTTGACGAGCATCTGGCCCAGGTTCGACGCCGCGGCGGTGTGGACGATGGCGCTATGGTTCTCCATCCGCATCGTTTCGGTGAACGCCAGCGAGGTCAGCGGATTGACGAAGCAGGAGGCGCCGTCGGCCGGAGCGGTGCCATCGGGGAGCGGCATCACCATCTGCACCGGCAGGCAGCGATATTCGGCGTACATTTCACCGCCAAGCAGCGCGACGGTCTTGCCGAGCAGTGCCTGCGCCTCGGGCGTGTCGCCCGCCGCGACGACGGTTCCGCAGCCTTCGTTGCCGATCGCGAGCGCGTCACCGATGCGCCCGCCCATCGCGCGCATGCCCGCGGGCGGCACGTCGGCGGTGATCAGCGGCTGGCCATCCCTGGTCGACGCCCGCGCGGTCGACATGTCGGCGCCGCCGAACAGCAGGCCGAGGTCCGACGGGTTGATCGGCGCGGCGAGCACCTTCACCAGCACTTCGTGCGGTTTCGGCGTCGGCATCGGGCGGCGCTCAAGCGACACTTCGAGCTGCCCTTCGGGCTTCACAAGCGTCAGCATGGTGAGGTTGGTTTCAGGCAGGTCGGTCATCGCGCATCTCCCGTGTTCGGTTTTTCGATGCAACGGATTAAGACGCGGCCGCGCCGCTGGCAATGCCCTGCCCGTCAGCCCGACGAATATTCCGCGGCGAGCCGCAGCACCTCTTCGGCGAACTCTTTCCGGCAGATCAGCAGGTCGGGCAAATAGGTCTCCCGATTGTTGTAACGGATCGGCGATCCGTCGGCGCGGCTGACGTGCAGGCCCGCCGCCTGCGCCACCGCGACCGGGGCGCAATTGTCCCATTCATATTGGCCGCCGGTGTGAAGGTAGATATCGGCCTCCCCCCGCACGACCGCCATCGCCTTGGCGCCCGCCGAGCCCATCGCGAGGAGTTCGGCGCCGAGCTGCCCCGCAACAAAGACCGCTTCTGCGGCGGGGCGCGTGCGGCTGACGAGCATGCGGAGCGGCTGGTTTGCCGCATGAAGCGCGACCGGAGCACCCGAGGTCAGCGTGATGCCGAGGCCCGGCAGCGCAACCGCGCCGACCGTCGCGACGCCATCTACCGCGAGGGCAACATGCACCGCCCAATCGTCGCGACCCTCGCCATATTCGCGCGTGCCGTCGAGCGGGTCGACGATCCAGACGCGCGACTGGCCGCAGCGCTCGGGATTGTCCTTTTCCTCTTCGGAGAGGAGCGCATCGTCGGGGCGCGCGGCGCCGATTTCGTTGCACAGCATGGCGTTGGCCTGCTGATCGCCCGCCTGCCCCAGAGCCTTGCCTTCGAGCTCGCCCCGCGCGCGCAGATCGAGCAGGATCGCACCCGCAGCCGTTGCAAGCCGTTCGGCGAGCTGTTCGTCACTTTCCTCCATGCGCGTCCCTATCCCAGCAAACGATCGATGATCAGATCCGCCGCCTCTTCGGGCGTCATCGCGGTGGTGTCGATCCGGATTTCGGGCGACTCGGGCGCCTCATAGGGGCTGTCGATCCCGGTGAAATTCTTGAGCTGACCCGCGCGCGCCTTTTTATAGAGGCCCTTGACGTCACGCTTCTCGGCTTCCGCCAGCGGGGTGTCGATGAAGACCTCGATGAACTCGCCCTCGGGCAACATGCCGCGCACCATTTCGCGCTCGACACGGAAGGGCGAGATGAAGGCGGTGATGACGATGAGACCGGCGTCGCTCATCAGTTTCGCGACCTCGCCGACGCGGCGGATATTCTCGATGCGATCGGCCTCGGTAAAGCCGAGGTCGCGATTGAGGCCGTGACGGACATTGTCGCCGTCGAGCAGGAAGCTGTGGCGGTTCATCCGGTGCAGTTTCTTTTCGACGAGGTTCGCGATCGTCGATTTTCCCGACCCCGAGAGGCCGGTGAACCAGAGCAGCGCCGGCCGCTGGTTCTTCAGACCGGCGCGCATGTCGCGGTCGATGTCGGTCGCCTGCCAATGGACATTTTGCGCGCGGCGCAGGCTGAAGTGCAGCATGCCCGCGGCGACGGTCGCGTTGGTGAGCTTGTCGATCAGGATGAAGCCGCCAAGCGTGTGGTTGTCGGCATAGCTCTCGAACACGACCGGCTTGTCGGTTGAGAGCTCGACGACACCGATGCCGTTCAATTCGAGCGTCTTAGCCGCGAGATGGTCGAGCGTGTTGACGTTGATCTCATATTTCGGCGGCTGGATCGTCGCCGAGACGGTCTGGGTCGCAAGCTTGAGCCAATAGGCGCGGCCCGCGATCATCGCGTCGTCGGCCATCCACACCAAAGTCGCCTCGAACTGGTCGGCCGCCTCGGGTGGCGCGTCAGCGGCAGCGATCACATCGCCGCGCGAACAGTCGACTTCGTCGGCGAGCGTCAGTGTGACCGACTGGCCGGCGACGGCTTGGTCGAGATCGCCGGCCTGCGTAACGATACGATCGATCGTCGTCGTCTTCCCGCTGGGCAGGATACGCACCGCGTCGCCCGGTTTGACCGACCCGCTTGCAAGCTGGCCCGAGAAACCGCGGAAGTCGAGGTTCGGTCGGTTGACCCATTGCACCGGCATACGGAACGGCTTGGCTTCGTCGGCGGCGGCGCCGATCTCGACATTTTCGAGATGTTCGATCAGCGCGGGGCCCTTGAACCACGGGGTGTTGTCCGACAGCGCGGTGATATTGTCGCCCTTGAAACCCGAGATCGGGATCGCGGTGAAATTGGTGATGCCGATCTCGCTCGCGAAGGCGCGATACGCCAGCGTGATGCGGTCGAAGATGGTCTTGTCGTAACCGACGAGGTCCATCTTGTTCACCGCCAGCACGATATGTTTGATGCCGATCAGGTGCGCGAGGAAGCTGTGGCGGCGCGTCTGGGTCAGCACGCCCTTGCGCGCGTCGATCAGGATGACCGCAAGGTCGGCGGTCGACGCGCCAGTCACCATGTTGCGCGTATATTGTTCGTGGCCCGGGGTATCGGCGACGATGAACTTGCGCTTCTCGGTCGTGAAAAAGCGGTAGGCGACGTCGATCGTGATCCCCTGTTCGCGCTCGGCCGCGAGGCCATCGACGAGCAAGGCGAAATCGATCTCCTGCCCTTGCGTGCCGACGCGCTTGCTGTCGGCTTCGAGCGCCGCGAGCTGGTCCTCGAAGATCATCTTCGAGTCATAGAGCAGGCGCCCGATCAGCGTCGACTTGCCGTCGTCGACCGATCCGCAGGTGATGAAACGCAGCAGCGATTTCTGCTGATGCTGTTCGAGATAGGCGTCGATGTCCTCGGCGATCAGCGCGTCGGTGACGTAAACAGGAGTGTCGGAGGAATTTGGCATCAGAAATACCCCTCCTGCTTCTTCTTCTCCATCGACGCGTCACCACCGTCCTTGTCGATGATGCGGCCCTGACGCTCGCTGGTGGTGGTCAGCAGCATTTCCTGGATCACTTCGGACAGCGTGCTGGCCTCGCTCTCGACCGCGCCGGTGAGCGGGTAGCAGCCAAGGGTGCGGAAGCGTACCGAGCGCTGAACGGGCGTTTCGCCGGGCAGCAGTGGGAAGCGGTCGTCGTCGACCATCAGCAGCAGGCCGTCACGCTCGACCGTCGGGCGCGGCGCGGCGAAATAGAGCGGGACGATCGGAATATTCTCGCGCGCGATATATTGCCAGATGTCGAGTTCGGTCCAGTTCGAGATCGGGAAGACGCGGATGCTCTCGGCCTTTGCCTTCTTGGCGTTGTAGAGGTTCCAGAGCTCGGGGCGCTGCTTCTTCGGGTCCCAGCCGTGCGTGGCGGTGCGGAACGAAAAGATGCGCTCCTTGGCGCGGCTCTTTTCCTCGTCGCGGCGCGCGCCGCCGAAAGCGACGTCGAAGCCGTGGAGGTCGAGCGCCTGCTTAAGCCCTTCGGTCTTCCACATGTCGGTGTGCAAGGGTCCGTGGTCGAACGGATTGATCCCGCGCTCCTTGGCTTCGGGGTTCTGATAGACGAGGAGTTCCATCCCGCTTTCGCGCGCCATGCGATCGCGCAGCTCGTACATCGCTTGGAATTTCCACGTCGTGTCGACATGGAGCAGCGGGAACGGCGGCGGCGAGGGATAGAATGCCTTGCGCGCGAGATGCAGCATCACGGCGCTGTCCTTGCCCACGCTGTACAGCATCACGGGCTTGGCCGCGTCGGCCATCACTTCGCGCATGATATGAATGCTCTCGGCCTCAAGCCGGTCGAGATGGGTCAGCTCCGACGACCTTGCCTGCAAATCAGACGACAACAAACTCTGTCTCCTCACACTCCCGCCGCTGAGAGCGGAATAGGATGTTTCTCATTTCGTCATACGTCCAAATGGACGGGGTCTTGGGGCGCGCCGTAACGCCGGGCGATGCGAGCGGGCAAACGTTATGGGCTTTTGACGCTGCAAGCCAGGCTTGCAGGGGCGTCTTCAGGCAGCAGCATCAACCCGTGCCCGCCGCCATTCGGCCCCGATCGCAGCGATCGTTTCGAGTGCATGGCCCAGTCGCGGCGTGATCTCGGGAAGCGCGCGCCATGCGGGATCGGCGATCAGGCCGAGTTCGCGGCGGAAATCATAGCCCGCGACCTTCAAGGGAACGATGCCGTCGATCGCGAGCGAGACGGGCGCCGTGGTGATTCCAATCCCCGCCGCGACCATGCGAAGACAGCGCTCGTCGCTCTCGCTGCGCAGCGCGAAGCGCGGGCGGACGCCGTGGCGCGTGAAGAAGCGGCTCGTCGCATCGAGAAATTCGCACGAGCGGCGCGCAATCATCGTTTCGGCGGCCAATTCCTCGGGCCCGACCTCGATGCGTCCCGCGAGCGGATGGTCCGATGCGATGAACATCGCGAGGGGCTCTTCGTAGAGCGGCATCACATGATCGCCGCGCTCGCCCGGCCGCAGCGGGACGAGCGCCATGTTGATGCGGCCGCTGCCAAGCGCGGCGCGCAGTTCGGAGTCGCTGTTTTCGACGAGTTCGATCGCGAAACCCGGCCGCAGCGCGGCGGCGATCGCTTGCAGCAATTCCGCCGGTGCCGAGCGGATCACACCAAGCTTGAGTTCGCTCGCCCGGCGGTCGCTCTCGCGCCCGAAGCTGTCGGCGGCGCGAAAGCCGCGTTCGAGATCGCGCGCGATTGGCAGGAAGCGCCCGCCCGCCTCGGTCAGCCGGATCTGGCGGCGGTTGCGGATGAACAGCGGCGTGCCGACCAGCTTTTCGAGCTCGGCGATGCCGGTCGACAGCGCCGGCTGGGTGACGCGGATGCGCAGCGCCGCCTGCGTGAAGCTGCCCGCATCGACGACGGCGAGGAACTGGCGGATATGGGTGCGCTTAATCATAGATTTTACTTATGCTAAACCGGCAATCGTTTCAATTTCCCTATGATGATATTTTGATGCACTATCCCGCGCAGCCCTGCCCCCAGATCGATAGGTAATCCATGCGCGCCACCCCCGATTTCGATTTCGCGCTCGGCGAAACAGCCGACATGATCCGCGACACCACCGCCCGCTTCGCCGACGAACAGATCGCGCCGCTCGCCGTCAAGGCCGACGCCGACGACTGGTTTCCGCGCGACGAGCTGTGGACGCAAATGGGCGACCTCGGCCTGCACGGTATCACCGTCGAGGAAGAGTTCGGCGGGCTCGGGCTCGGCTATCTCGAGCACGTCATCGCGGTCGAGGAAGTCTCGCGCGCCTCGGGTGCCATCGGCCTTTCCTACGGCGCGCATTCGAACCTTTGCGTCAACCAGATCCGCCGCTGGGGCAATGCCGAGCAGAAGGCGAAATATCTGCCCAAGCTGATCAGCGGCGAGCATGTCGGCAGCCTGGCGATGTCCGAAGCGGGTGCGGGCAGCGATGTCGTGTCGATGAAGCTGAAGGCCGAGAAAAAGGGCAGCGGCTATGTCCTGAACGGCACCAAATTCTGGATCACCAACGCGACCCACGCCGACACGCTCGTCGTCTATGCGAAGACCAGCCCCGAGGCGGGATCGCGCGGGATCACCGCCTTCCTGATCGAAAAGGATATGCCGGGGTTCAGCATCGGGCAGAAGATCGACAAGGTCGGCATGCGCGGCTCGCCAACCGCCGAGCTGGTCTTTACCGATTGCGAGGTGTCCGAAGAGCAGGTCATGGGCCCCGAAAATGGCGGCGTCGGCGTACTGATGTCGGGTCTCGACTATGAACGCGTCGTGCTCGCGGGGCTCCAGCTCGGCATCATGCAGGCGTGCCTCGACACCGTCATTCCTTACGTGCGCGAGCGTAAGCAGTTCGGCAAACCGATCGGATCGTTCCAGCTGATGCAGGCGAAGGTCGCCGACATGTATGTCATGCTCCAGTCGGCGCGCTCTTATGTCTATAACGTCGCCAAGGCGTGCGACGCGGGGCAGACGACGCGCTTCGACGCCGCGGGCTGTATCCTGCTCGCGAGCGAGAATGCGGTGAAGGTCGCGGGTGAAGCGATTCAGGCGTTGGGCGGCGCGGGCTATACCAAGGACTGGCCGGTCGAACGTTACTGGCGCGACGCCAAGCTGCTCGACATCGGCGCGGGCACGAACGAAATCCGCCGCATGCTGATCGGGCGCGAACTGATCGGCGCCGGCGCGTGATCTGGCTCTGGCTGTCGGCCGCCTTCATGGTGACGACGGCCATCGTTCACGGCGTGCTGGGCGAAAAGCGGTTGATCCAGCCGCTGATGATACTCGATCAGGGCGTGATGGGCGTCGATCTGGCGCGCAAGGTGTTTCGTCTGGCGTGGCACGCGCTGTCGCTCCTGATGCTGGTGTCGGCCGCCTCGGTCGTCTGGCCGGGAACGCCGCGCGAACTGATCCTGCTGATCGGCGCGGCTTGGACCGCGACCGGATTGTTCGACGCGATCTACACGCGCGGCCGTCATATCGGCTGGCCCTTCCTCACCGCTTCGGGCGTCTTCGCGCTGCTGGGGGCGGCATGAGTCCATCGCCGTTTCGCGTCATGGGCTTCGATCATATCGTGCTTTGCGTTCGCGATGTCGCGGCCACGCGCGATTTTTACGAGCGCCTGCTTGGCATGACCGCGCGCGAGGAACGCCCCGGCAAATATTCGCTGCAGTTCGGCACCAATAAGATCAGCTTGCAGGATGCAGCCTCAACACCGGGCATCGCACGGGACACGGTTCCAGGCAGCGGCAATTTCTGCCTGCTCAGCGATACGCCGGTGGCGGAATGGCGCGCGCATCTGGCGGAGCAAGACGTCGAGATCATCGACGCCGGATTGCGCGACGGCGCGACCGGGACGATCGACTCGCTCTATTTCCACGATCCCGACGGCAATCTGGTCGAGGTCAGCAACCTGATCGAGCGGCGATGAGCGATAGCATGCTCACCTTCCTGCAATATTATGGCGCGGGCGCTGCGACGCTCGCGGCGCTGGTCGTGTCGCTCAACCTCGGGCGGCGCTGGACCGGCTGGGCGTTCGTCGTCTTCGTGACGAGCAGCGTCGCGCTGGTCGCCTGGGGTTTCCTGCAACCCGACAGCGAGGGAATCGGGTGGCAGAATATCGCGCTGCTGATCATCAACGCGATCGGCGTCTATCGCTACCTGATCCTGAAGGAAAAGCCGGGCGAACGGACGTCCGATGAATAGCGTCATTGCGAGGAGCGAAGCGACGCGGCAATCCAGAGCAGGCGTAAACCGCTCTGGATTGCTTCGCTCCGCTCGCAATGACGAGTTTGACTTATCCCCAGACGCGGACGCGCTTGTCGGGCGCAAGATACAGCTTGTAGGTCGGCTGGACGTTGAACGCCTTGTACCACGCATCGAGATTGCGCACCGTCAGTGCGCGGTACATGCCCGGCGCATGGCCGTCGGTCGCAACGCGCGCGCGCAGCGCCTCGGCGCGCATCTTGGTCGCCCATGTCTGCGCAAAGGCGATGAAGAAGCGCTGGTCGCCGGTGAAGCCGTCGATCACCGGCGCTTCCTTGCCGCCGAGCGAGGCGCGATAGGCGTCGTAGGACGCCTGCAGCCCCGCGACGTCGGCGATATTCTCACCCAGCGTCAGCTTGCCGTTCACGGCGAGATCGGGGAACGGCTTGTACGTGTCGAACTGCGCCGCGAGCGCAGCGCCCGAAGCGTTGAACTTCGCCAGGTCCGCCGGGGTCCACCAGTTGCGCAGCGCGCCGGTGGAATCGAAGGCCGCGCCATTGTTGTCGAAGCTGTGGCTGATCTCATGCCCGATGACCGCGCCGATTGCGCCATAGTTGAACGCCGGGTCCGCCTTGGCGTTGAAGAAGGGCGGCTGGAGGATCGCGGCGGGAAAGTTCAGCGCGTTCTGGACGGGCAGGTTCACGGCGTTGACCGTCTGCGGGACCATCCACCACTCGCCCTTGTCCATCGGTTTGCCGATCTTGGCGAGCTGGTGCGCATATTCGGCCTGCTGCCCTGCAACCTCGTTTGCATAAGCGTCGGCGCCGACCGTGTAGCTGCCATAGTCGCGCCACGTGTCGGGGTAGCCGACGCCGACCGCGATCGTTTCGACCTTCTTGATCGCTTCCTTCTTGGTTTCGGGCGCCATCCAGTCGATCGTGTTGACGCGGGTCGCGAACGCGGCCTTGATGTTCTTCACCATGTCGCCGACTTCGGCCTTCGCCGCGGCGGGGAAATATTTGTCGGCATAGGCTTTGCCCACCGCATCGCCGAGATAGGTGTCGAGTGCGTCGAGCGCGCGCTTGTCACGGCTGCGTTGCTGCGGCGTGCCCGCCATCGTCGTGCCATAGAAGGCAAAGTGCGCGTTATCGATCGTGCTCGGCAGCACGTCGGCGTGGCTGTTGATCTGGTGGAAGGCAAGCCAGTCTTTCCACGCGTCGAGCGGTTCGGACGCGACGAGCGCCGACAGGCCGGTGATCGCGTTCGCGTGATAGGCGCCGAACTTCGCCGCACCGTCGAGTTTCGCGGCGCTCATGAAGGCGGGCCAGTCGATGCCGGGCGCCTTTTTGGCAAAGTCGGCCTTTGCCCACACGTCGGCCGACTTGGTGAAATCCTCGCTCTGTTCGCGCGTCGCATGCGCCTTGGCGATCTTGACCTCGAGATCATAGATACGCTTCGCCTTCGCCGCGACGTCGCTCTGGCCGGCGGCGGTCAGCAGCTTCGCGATATAGGCTTGGTACGCCTTACGGATGCCCGCCATCTTGGGATCGGCCGACAGATAATATTCGCGCTCGGGCATGCCGAGCCCGCCCTGCAGCAGATAGGGGACCACGTCGCCCGGGGTCGCGAGCCCCTGCGTCACGAACACGCCGAGGAGATTCTCGGTGCCGAAATCGGTCGCGTTCAAGGGGTCGACGTCGGCGCGGAGCTGTTCGCCGAGAATTTTCGACAGCGCCGCCTTGTCGGTGATCGCGGCAAAGCGCGCGAGGTCGGCGGCGACGGGCTTCATGCCCGCGGCGTCGATCGCCTTCGTGTCGGTGTAAGCCTTGTAGAAAGCAGCAATGCGGCCCTCGTTGGTGTCTGCAGCGGCATCGCCCTTGACGATCGCGTCGACCAGCTCGCGGTTCCGCTTTTCGGTTTCGAGCTGCGCCACGTAGAAACCACCGATCGACGAGCGGTCGGCGGGGATTTCGGTCGCCTTGTCCCAATTGCCGTTGGCGTAGGCGTAGAAGTCGTCGCCGGGCTTCGCGGTGGTGTCCATCGCGGCCTTGCTGATCCCGATTTCGGTGCCGACGGTGTAGGCGGCGGAGCTGTCCTTGCCGCTGCTACAGGCGGTGGGGCCGCCGACGATCGCGGCGGTGGACAGAAGAACGGCAAAGACAGCTTTTTTCATGGAAATGACCTTGTTTTGTCACGAATAGGCAGGCGGCCGAGGCGTGTGAAAAACTGGTTTCAACGCCAACCATTTTCGGCCTGCTGCGCTTTTCAATCGACGAGCGACGGGTTAGTTCCGAACCGACTTCCAGGAGAGATTATACAGTGAGCGCACCGGTCCTTGGCACCAGCATCAACGCGGACAGCGACGAATATCGCACCCGCAGCGCGCATAACCGCGCGCTGACCGATACGCTGCGGACGGCGGTCGCCGAGGCGGCGCTGGGCGGCAACGAGAAATCGCGCGAACGGCATACGAGCCGCGGCAAATTGCTGCCGCGCGAGCGCGTCGAGCGGCTGCTCGACCCGGGCTCACCCTTCCTCGAAATCGGCCAGCTGGCCGCGAACGACCTGTATGACGGCGAAGTGCCGGGCGCGGGGCTGATCTGCGGTATCGGGCGCGTATCGGGGCGCCAGTGCATGATCCTGTGCAACGACGCGACCGTGAAGGGCGGCACCTACTATCCGATGACCGTCAAGAAGCATCTTCGCGCGCAGGAGATTGCCGAGGCGAACCGCCTGCCGTGCATCTATCTTGTCGACAGCGGCGGCGCGAACCTGCCGCATCAGGACCAGGTCTTTCCCGACCGCGACCATTTCGGCCGCATCTTCTTCAACCAGGCGAATATGAGCGCCAAGCGCATCCCGCAGATCGCCTGCGTGATGGGAAGCTGCACCGCAGGCGGCGCCTATGTTCCCGCGATGTCGGACGAGACCATCATCGTGCGCAATCAGGGCACGATCTTCCTCGCCGGGCCGCCGCTGGTGAAGGCCGCGACGGGCGAAGAGATCAGCGCCGAAGACCTTGGCGGCGGCGATCTTCATGCCAAGAAATCGGGCGTCGTCGATCATCTTGCCGAGAATGACGAGCATGCGCTGACGATCGTCCGCGACATCGTCAGCCATCTGGGCGAAAGCGCAGGCTTCGAGGTTCCGCTCAAGGCCCCGCGTCCGCCCAAATATGACGGCGAAGAAATTTACGGCGTCGTCCCCGACGATGTCCGCGCGCCCTATGATGTGCACGAGGTGATCGCGCGCATCGTCGACGGCAGCGAGTTTCACGAGTTCAAGGCGAATTACGGCGCCACGCTCGTGTGCGGTTTCGCGCATATCTGGGGCATTCCGGTGGCGATCCTCGCGAACAACGGCGTGCTGTTCAGCGAAAGCGCGGTGAAGGGTGCGCATTTCATCGAACTGGCGCAGCAGCGGCGCATTCCCCTGCTCTTCCTCCAGAATATCTCGGGCTTCATGGTCGGCGGCAAATATGAGGCCGAGGGGATCGCCAAACATGGCGCGAAACTGGTGACCGCGGTGGCGACGGCGACGGTGCCGAAGATCACGGTGCTCATCGGCGGCAGCTTCGGCGCGGGCAATTACGGCATGTGCGGCCGCGCTTACAGCCCACGCTTCCTGTTCAGCTGGCCCAACAGCCGGATCAGCGTGATGGGCGGCGAACAGGCGGCGTCGGTTCTGGCGACCGTCCACCGCGACGCCGACAAATGGACGCCCGAGGAAGCCGAAGCCTTCAAGGCGCCGATCCGCCAGAAGTACGAGGACGAGGGCAATCCCTATCACGCCACCGCGCGATTGTGGGACGATGGTATCATCGACCCGGCGCAGACGCGCGACGTGCTCGGGCTCGCCTTCGCCGCGACGCTGAACGCGCCGATCGAGGATCGCGGCTTTGGCGTGTTCCGGATGTGACGATGCCCGATCCGGTGCTTTTCATACTCGCCGTCGTGGCGATGCTGGTGACGGCAGGCTTTGCGTTGGGGCTCACCGATCGCGGCGGCTTTTCACCGCGCTGGCTGTTTGTCGCGGCGGGACTCGTCGTGATCAACGACGCGCTGCTGACCAATTTCTATGGCGCGCTGCCCGACCTGTTCGGTGCGAGCGACTGGAACTGGCAGGGCAAGCTGCTCGCGCTGGCGGCGACGCTGGCGATCGCAGCGCATCCGGCGTTCGGCTGGCGGCGCTCGGGATTGACACTCAAGCAGAATGCCGGCTCGCTGCGTGCGGCGGTGCCGGTCGCGGCCCTCTACTGCCTTTTCTTTCTGGCGCTCGCCTTGTCGTTTCCGAACGAGCCCGCCTCCGGCGAAACCCTGGCGTTCCAGCTCACCAAGCCGGGGCTGGAGGAAGAACCCTTTTATCGCGGCATACTTCTGCTGGCGCTGAACGAAGCATTCCGGGGCCGGATCAGGCTGCTCGGCATCGATTGGGGCTGGGGCGCGGTGCTGTCGTGCGCCTTGTTCGGGCTGGCGCATGCTTTGAGCTATTCCGCCGGCGACGGGTTTCAGTTCGACGTCATCACGATGGCGCTTACTGCCGGTCCGTCCTTTCTCGCGGTATGGCTCCGCGAACGCACGGGCAGCCTGCTTCTTCCCGTCGCGATGCATAATTTCGGCAACGCGATCATGTTGGTGGTGTGACCATGAGCGACCGTCTTTATCTTCTCGATCCGCTGTTCGAAGACCCCGCGCTGCCCGGGCGAAATTTCTATTGCCGCGACTGCATTGCCATCGATGGATTGCTCGCGAACTTTCCCGAGCATGCCGCGAAGCTCGAGGTGATCCGCATCGCCTTTCCGCGCCCGCGCAATGCGGTGATCGCGGCGATCGGCGCGGCGAACCAGAATCTGCCGGTGCTGGTGCTCGCCGACGATGCACCGGCCGAGCTTGCCGACGGCGAGCATCAGGGCACGCGCTTCGTTGGCGATTTCAAACGGCTGCTGCACGCGCTGCACGTCCGGCACGGTTTTCCGGAGGCGCACCCATGATCGCGCGGCGCTGGCACGGGATCGTCCCCAAGGACAAGGCCGAAGCCTATTTCAAGCTGATGCTCGACGTCGCCATTCCCGACTATCGGTCGGTCGCCGGCAATCGCGGCGCCTGGTGCCTCCGGCGTCCCGACGGCGATGTCGTCCATTTCGAGATGCTGACCTTCTGGGACAATATCGAGGTGATCGAGGGCTTTGCCGGCACGCCCGTCGATGCCGCCAAATATTATGATTTCGACGATGCGTATCTGATCGAAAAGGAAGCGCATGTGCTGCATTTCGAAGTGAACGGAACCCTATGATCCAGTCCCTGCTTATCGCCAATCGCGGCGAAATCGCCTGCCGTATCATCCGCACCGCGCGCGAGATGGGCATAAGGACCGTTGCGGTCTATTCGGATGCCGACGCCAGGGCGCTGCATGTGCGCGAGGCCGACGAGGCGGTGCATATCGGGCCGTCGCCGGCGCGCGAGAGCTATCTGATCGGCGAGAAGATCATCGCCGCCGCAAAGGCGACCGGCGCCGAGGCGATCCATCCGGGCTACGGCTTCCTTTCCGAAAACGCCGAGTTCGCGCAGGCGGTGGCCGATGCCGGCCTCGTCTGGGTCGGGCCGAAACCGTCGTCGATCACCGCGATGGGGCTGAAGGATGCCGCCAAGAAGCTGATGGCCGATGCCGGCGTGCCGGTGACGCCCGGCTATATGGGCGAGAATCAGGACCCCGCCTTCCTTGCCGAACGGGCGGCCGAGATCGGCTATCCGGTGCTCATCAAGGCGGTCGCGGGCGGGGGCGGCAAGGGAATGCGCAAGGTCGATGCGGCGGCGGACTTCATCGACGCGCTCGCCTCGTGCCAGCGCGAGGCGGCGGCTTCGTTCGGCAACGACCATGTGCTGATCGAGAAATATATCCTGACCCCGCGTCATATCGAGGTGCAGGTGTTCGGCGATACGCACGGCAATGTCGTCCACCTGTTCGAACGCGACTGTTCGTTGCAGCGCCGTCACCAGAAAGTGATCGAGGAAGCCCCCGCGCCCGGCATGGACGAAGCCACGCGCGCCGACCTCTGCGCCGCCGCGGTGCGCGCGGCGAAAGCGGTCGACTATGTCGGCGCCGGGACGATCGAGTTCATCGCCGACGCCAGCGAGGGCCTGCGCGCCGACCGCATCTGGTTCATGGAAATGAACACACGCCTGCAGGTCGAGCATCCGGTGACCGAGGAAATCACCGGCGTCGACCTGGTCGAATGGCAGCTCCGGGTCGCTAGCGGAGAGCCGATCCCGCTCGCGCAGGACGAGCTTGCGATCACCGGCTGGGCGATGGAAGCGCGGCTTTATGCCGAGGACCCGACGAAGGGCTTCCTGCCCTCGATCGGCACGCTCGAACTCTTCCAGCTCCCCGAGCACATCGGCCGCGTCGACACCGGCGTCTACGAGGGCGCCGAGGTCTCGCCCTTCTACGACCCGATGATCGCCAAGGTCATCGCCTGGGGCGAGGACCGCGAGGAAGCACGCGAATTGTTGTCGGAGATGCTGGAGGACAGCGCGATCTGGCCGGTGAAGACCAATTCGGCGTTCCTGATCAATGCGCTGGGTCATCCCGATTTCGTCGCGGGCACCGTCGATACCGGACTGATCGGCCGCGACGGCGATGCGATGACCGAAGAACCGGTGCCGACGAGCCAGGCGCTGACCAACGCCGCGATGGCGATGGTGCCGCGGTCGCTGCAATCGGGGTTCCGATTGAACGCACCCGATGTGCGCTCAGCGCCTTTCCTGCTCGACGGCAAGCGCGTCGAGATCGAATTGCACGGTCCGGGCGCCGAAGAGCCCTCCCCCGCCATGCTCGTTGCCGAAGGCGGTTCGGTCTGGCAGTTGACGCCGTGGCGGACCGAAGGCAGTGCCGCCGGTGCGGCAGGCGACGGCGCGATCCTGTCGCCGATGCCCGGCAAGGTCATCGCGGTCGAGGTCGCCGCGGGCGACAAGGTGACCAAGGGACAGAAATTGCTGACGCTCGAAGCGATGAAGATGGAGCATAGCCTGACGGCGCCGTTCGACGGGGTCGTTGCCGAACTCAACGCGGCCACAGGCGCACAGGTTCAGGTCGAGGCATTGCTCGTGCGGATCGAGGCGGCCGCGGAATAGCCATCCTTCTCCCGGCGGGAGAAGGATATGGAGCCTTGCCGCTTCAGCGGCTAGGCGGAGTTGGATGAGGGGTTGCGAGCTATCGTGGGGGCGGAACCCCTCACCCAGCTACAACTAGCCAGCAAGTTGGCAAGTTTTCGCATCCCTCTCCCTATGGGAGAGGAAATTATATGGCTGGCAAATATTTCGACGAATGGGCGATCGGCGAGACGCTGACGCATGACATTCGCCGCACCGTCACCGAAACGGACAATCTGCTCTTCACCGTGATGACGCACAATCCGCAGCCACTGCATCTCGACATCGAAGCAGCAAAGGCGTCCGAGTTCGGCCAGATTCTCGTCAACGGCACCTTCACCTTCAGCCTGATGGTCGGGCTTTCGGTCGGCGACACGACGCTGGGGACGCTGGTCGCGAACCTCGGCTATGACAAGCTGGTGATGCCCAAGCCGGTGTTCATCGGTGATACGCTGCGCGCCGAAAGCGAAGTCATTGCCCTGAAGGAGTCGAAATCGCGGCCGAATGCCGGGATCGTCACCTTCCTCCACCGCGCAATCAACCAGCGCGATGAACTTGTCTGCCAGTGCGAGCGTTCTGCTCTTGTCCAGCGGAAGGCCAGCTAATGCGACTTCGTTCCCTCCTCTTCGTTCCCGGCGACCGCCCCGAGCGCTTTGCCAAGGCGGCGGCGTCGGGCGCCGACGCGATCATCCTCGACCTTGAGGATTCGGTGTCGCTCGCCAACAAGGATGCGGCGCGCCACGCGATCGCCGAATATCTGGCGGGGACGCGCGAAGTCGTGACGCTGGTTCGCGTCAATCCGCTCGACGGGCATCTAACCGCCGCCGATGTTTCCGCGATCGCCGCGGCGCGGCCCGACGCGATCATGCTGCCCAAGGCCGAAGGCGCGCCGAGCATCGCGCAGCTCGACACGATCCTGCGCAGCGAAGCCGCGCGCGATGCGTCGCTGCCGCCGATCCTGCCGATCGCCACCGAAACCGCCGCGGCGATCTTCACGCTCGGCAGCTACCGCGAGGCGAAGGATCGCCTGCTCGGGCTGACCTGGGGCGCCGAAGATCTGCCCGCTGCGATTGGCGCTACGACGAGCCGCGAAGCCGATGGCCGCTATACCTCGCCCTATGAGGTTGCCCGCGCGATGACGCTGTTCGCGGCGCATGCGGCGGGCGCCGCCGCAATCGATACGGTATTTCCGGCGATCAAGGACGAGACGGGCCTCGCCGCCTATGCCGCCCGCGCGCGGCGCGACGGCTTTACCGGCATGATGGCGATCCATCCGTCGCAGGTCGAACCGATCAACGCCGCCTTCACACCGTCGGCAGATGAAGCCGCGCGCGCGCAGGCGATCGTCGATGCCTTCGCCGCCAATCCCGGTGCGGGCGTGTTGCAGGTCGATGGCAAGATGGTCGACGCGCCGCACCTCAAGCAGGCGAAGCACATCCTTTCGCTGGCGGACTGATCAACTGCAGGCGGGGCCGCGCAGCCAGCGCTGCGTTTCATGGCTGCGGAAGCGGACCATGCCCTGGCTCGATTGCATGGTGACGAGATTGTCGAACTCCATGCTGGTGCGCGTGTAGGTGCCCCGCATCGTTATCTGCAAATTGGCATTCGGGTCGTCCCCCGCGGGCTTGCAGTTAAGGTAGCCGCTGATCCGGCCGCCGTTCATCTTGAAGGCGCCGATCGTGCATTTTGCCTCATGGTCGGGGTCGAACAGGAGCACGTCAGGCTTCGCGGCGACCTTGGGCGCGATGCAGTCTTCGGGATCGGGGTCGGTTTCCAGCACTTGTTTGAACTGCGCGACGAATTCGGGCGCCATTTCGGGGAAGAGGATTTCGACGACTTCACGCTTGCTCGTCCAGATGCCGGGCTCGATCGGATTGTCAGCGACCGCGGCGCCCGGATCGCCCGCCGCCGGTGTACGGCTTTGCCACCAGATGCCGCCGCCGATCAGGCCGGCCAGCGCAACACCCGCTGCAATCAGCATCCATAGCCGCTTGCGGCGCGGCGCGGGGGCGGCCGACATTTGCCGCGCGGTCGTACCGGGCGACATTGCGGGCGCGGCGCCCGAGTTCATCGCGCTGACGATCCGGTCGACCGCCTGCTCCTCGCCCGCGAACCAGTCGATCCACTGGTAGTCCTTGAGCCAGTAAGCGAGGCCCTGCGCGCGCACATCCTCCAGTCGAACCGGCAGGATGATCTTGTTGCTGTCCTCACCCAGCATCAGTTCGCGCTTCACGTGGCGCGACTGGTCCGATTGCGGGCAAAAGAGCAGCACGATCGCGTCCGAACGGTCGATCTGGTCGACGATCGACTGGTCGAAGGCGGTGCCCGCCGCAATATCGTCGGGCGCGAGCCAGCCGTCGATCCCGCACGCCGCGAGCAGGCGTTTCAATCGCCGGGCGGTCTCAACCTGCGAGCTGTGATGGCTGATGAAAGCGGAAAGCCGCTTTGGCGTGATCGGCGGTGGTCCGGCGTCGGTCATTGCGGCCATCATATGAGCATGCCCCACGACCGCAAGTGACTATGCGCACAGGGCAATCAGGATGTTTTGCGCCGAAATGGCCGGTGGTGCTTCATCCAGTTGCGGCCGCGATGCCAGCTTTTCCTGAGGCCGCGTTCGGCGAAGCTTTCGAACATCGCATCGGGGCTGGTCGGATCGAGGACCTCATTATCGGCGATGAACTCGTCGAAGGGCCCAGGGGGCACGAGGTCGAGCAGTTCGAGCGACCGGCCCTTGCCGCGCAGTGCCTCGATCGTGTCGATCAGCGATCCGGTGCGCTTGAATGTCGCCGCGACCTCTTCCTCCGGCACGTCGAGATGTTCGGCGATCAGCGACGTGCGCAGGCGCGCGATCGCGGGTTCGACGCCTTCGTTCGCGGGCAGCGCGGTGTCGATCGTCACGTCGCATTCGCTGTCGAGCCCCATCGAACGGTTGTTCATATTCGCCGAGCCGACGCGGATCATGCGGTCGTCGACGATTGCGGTCTTCGCATGGACATAGATCGGCTCGCCGCGCTTCGTGCACGGGAAATAGACGCGAAGACGGTCGCCGTGCTTCGCCTTCGCAATCTCGCGCACCAGTTGCACGCGCGCAGCATCCATCGCCATCTGTTCGAGCCAGCCGTCGGCGGTCTTTGGCATCACCATCACGAATTCGGGCGGATCGTCCTCGTTCAGCCGCTCGGCGATCGCGGCGGCGATCTTGCCGCAGGTGAAATATTGATTTTCGAAATAGATGAAGCGTGTCGCAGCAGCGATCATGTCGAGATAGAGCTGCTCGATCTCGCGGATTTCCTCGACATCATCAAATTCGGCGCGGGTGCGCGAGATGGCGACGTCGACGCCTTCGAAATCGGGTTCGAGGTCATCCGGCCAATTTTCACCCTCGCCTTTCAGATCACGCAGCGGCTTTTTGGTCGCGCGCTGCCAACGCTCGTTGCCGAGGTCGGCGAGCGCGTTGCCGACGGGTCCAGCGAGGATCATCGTCGAATCGTGCCATGGCATATAGGCTTTGCCATCGGGTGCGGTGCGGCGCGGGTCGCTATCCTTGTGATCGCGCGTGTCCCAGCGCCGCGATCCGACGTCGATCCCGCCGCACACGGCGAGATGATCGTCGAACACCGCGACTTTCTGGTGATGACTGCATCCGACCGGATGCGCGCTGTCGAGGCGGAAGCTGATCGCGCGCGTCAGCTTCCAGCGCGCGACCATCGACAGGATGCGCGGCATCGCAAATTGTTTCAGCCCGCCGAAATTCCAGCGTAATATGTCGATGTCGCGATCGGGTTTTTCCTTTGCGAGCCGCAGCAGATAATTGCCAAGCGGTTCACCCTTGCCCTTCTTGTCGGGCTTGAGCGCGATGCGCGGGTCGAAATCCCAGCCAATGAGCAGGATGCGCTCTTTCGCTTCGGCCATCAGCCGTTCGAGCAGCGCATAATAGTCGGCGGCATCGACGATCATCCGCGCCTTGTCGGCGCGTTCGATGCGCCAGCAATTGCGCCCTTCGACGACGATCGGTTTGAGGTCCCCGTTGCTCATCGCCGCCGACACGCATGGCGGCGGCGATGGTTGCAAAGGCGCGGATCAGGCGGCGACGAACTGCTCGGGCGTCAATGCCATCATCGCCTCGCTGCCCGCCTCGATCTTGCGGCGGAGCGATCCCGCGTCGGGCAGGAAACGCTCGCCGAAATAGCGTGCGGTGACGAGCTTGGCTTCGAGAAACGCCTTGTTGCCGCGCCCTTCGGCTAGCGCCTTTTGTGCCGCTTCGGCCATCATCAGCCACATCGAGCCCAGCGCGACGATCCCCAGGATATGCATATAATGATGCGCGCCGGCGCCGATATTGTTCGGGTTCGCCATGCCGTTCTGCATGAACCACATCGTGGCGGCCTTGAGCTCGCCATTCGCCTTTTCGAGGCGCGTCGCGAAGTCGGCAAGCGCTTCATCGCTCTTGGCACGGCCGCATTCCTCGTCGACGATCGCGAAGAACGCCTGGATCGCGCGTCCGCCGTTCTGCGCGAGCTTGCGGCCGACGAGGTCCATCGCCTGCACGCCGTTCGCGCCTTCGTAGATCATCGTGATGCGCGCATCGCGGACGTATTGCGACATGCCCTGTTCTTCGATGTAGCCGTGGCCGCCGAAGACCTGTTGCGCGTTGGTCGCGACCTCATAGCCCTTGTCGGTGCCAAAGCCCTTGATCACCGGCGTCAGCAGGCTGACGAGATCGTCGGCGCGCTGGCGCTCTTCCTCGGTCTCGGCAACATGCGCAAGGTCGACCTGCAGCGCGCCCCAGGTGCAGAGCGCGCGCAGCCCTTCGACCGTCGCCTTGCCGTCCATCAGCATACGGCGCACGTCGGGATGCACGAACAGCGGATCGGCCTTTTCCTGCGGATCCTTGGGGCCAGTCAGTGCGCGGCCCTGACGGCGGTCCTGCGCATATTGGACCGCGTTCTGATACGCGACGTCGGCCTGGCCGAGGCCCTGGATGCCGACGCCGAGGCGCGCGGCGTTCATCATCACGAACATCGCGGCGAGGCCCTTATTCTCCTCGCCGACCATCCAGCCTTTTGCGCCTTCATAGTTCATCACGCAGGTCGAGTTGGCGTGAATGCCCATCTTGTGCTCGATCGACCCGCACGAGAGCGTATTGCGCTCGCCGAGCGAGCCATCTTCATTGACGAGGAACTTCGGCACGATGAACAGCGAGATGCCCTTGACGCTGTCGGGCGCATCGGGGGTCTTCGCGAGGACGAGGTGGATGATATTGTCGGTGAGGTCATGCTCGCCCGACGAGATGAAGATTTTCGTGCCCGTAACCGCATAGCTGCCGTCGTCGTTCGGCACCGCGCGGGTGCGGATCATGCCGAGGTCGGTGCCGCTATGCGGTTCGGTCAGGTTCATCGTCCCGCCCCATTCGCCCGAAATCATCCGGGGGACATAAGTCGCCTTCTGTTCGTCCGAGCCCTTGACGAGGATCGCCGCGGTCGCGCCCTGCGTCAGCCCCGGATACATGGCGAATGCCTGGTTGGCGGCGTTGCGATATTCCTCGACCGGAAAACCGATGACGTGCGGGAGGCCCTGACCGCCGAATTCCTCGGGCGCCGTCAACAAACCCCAGCCGGCTTCGGAATAGGCTTTATACGCTTCCTTGAAGCCCTTTGGCGTGGTCACCGATCCATCGTCGTGACGCGTGCAGCCCTCGAGGTCGCCCGACTGGTTGATCGGGAACAGCACTTCCTCGCAGAATTTGCCCGCCTCGGTCAGCACGGCCTCGATCATGTCGGGGCTCGCGTTCGCGAAACCGGGAAGATTCGAATAGCGCTCGATCCCGAGCACGTCGTTGAGAAGAAAGAGGGTGTCCTGCACGGGAGCGCGATAGACGGGCATGGGGAATCCTTCTGAAAAGCAGCTAACGATGTCAAACTTGCCTGGGGAGAGGCAGAGGGGCATTAACCGGGCGGCTGACTAGCCGGCGTCGACTTTCTTCACCATGTCGATGAACCGTGACAGCTCATCTACAGCGCTGTCAATATCGTCGCGCTGGCGTTGCAGCAAGCCGATGCGCTGCTCGCATTTCTCGATCGTGACCTGGCGTTGCGTCTTGCGGCCGTCGCCGACGTCGTAAAGGTCGATCATCTCGCGAATGTCGGCGAGGCTGAAGCCCGTGCGCTTGGCGCGCAGAATCCATGCCAGCCGCGCGCGGTCGCGTTTCGAATAGATGCGCGACAATCCCTTGCGCGACGGGCTGATCAGCCCTTCATCCTCATAGAAACGCAGCGCACGGGCGGTGACCCCGAACTCGGTCGACAAGTCGGTGATGCTGAATTGTTCGCGCCCCAGATGGTCGGGCGTATCGATATGGGCGTGGCCATATTGTTCGGTCATGCCGATGAAACTAGTTTCCGTTGACGTGAACGTCAAGACCGGCAGAGCGGGTCATTTCGGGGCAGGTCGGCCCCCGCACGGACGGCGCATATTGCCGTCTCGATCGGCGATCCGCAAGCCCCCCGCATCGGCGGCCGACCAGCTCGCACGCGGCAGGCGGAGCCCCGCGAGCGAGGCGCGGCCGGGGCACAGGCGGCTGCATTGCGGCGGCAGCTTTCCGGGCAAGCGGAGCTCGTCCTCTTCTTCGTGCACAAATGCTTCGCAGCCATCGGTCCCGGCGAAGCGCATCCGCCAGCCGCGGCCCTCGCGCGTCATCGTTCCGGAAGCCGTGCAGGAGACGCTGGGGCCGAAGGCCGCGGTGACGGCGAAGCGCCATTTTCCGGCGCCATCGGGCACGACGCACATCGCATCGCGGCCGAGGTCGTGCGCGCGCTCGAACACGCCGACCGGCGTGGCGGCTTCGGGATGGACGACGCCGCGCTGGCGGGCAGCCACTTCGAGCGGATTGCTGGTGTCGATCCCCGTCGTGCGCTCGGCCGGCGCGGGCCGCCCGCATCCCGCGAGCAACAGCGCCGCGAGGGCAAGTGCGATGCTAGCCCTGCGCATCGTCCGCCAGGAACGTCAGACCGCCACCGGCCTCGACACGGCGATAAAAACACGAGCGACGCCCGGTGTGGCACGCGGGACCCGTGGGTTTCACGCGGAGCAGCAGCGCGTCCTGATCGCAATCGACGCGCATTTCGACCAGCGTCAGGCCGTTGCCCGACGTCTCGCCCTTTCGCCACAACGCCTGCCGCGACCGCGACCAGAAATGCGCCTGCCCCGTCGCGCGAGTCTGCTCGATCGCCTCGGCGTTCATATGCGCGACCATCAGCAATATGTGGCTGTCGGCGTCGGTGACGATCGCCGTCACCAGTCCGGCAGCGTCGAAACGCGGAGAAAATCGGTCGGTCGTGTCGCGCTGATCATCCATAAACCGGGCTTTAGAGCAGGATATGAACCGCTGTCACCCCGTCCGTCGCGGCCCATATGACAAATCCGTGATTATGGGGGGCGACATTTGCGATTGCCGTCCCTATATGCGCCCCAGTCACTGCCCCCCTGCCCCTGGAATGACATGCTGACGACCCACCCTTTTGATGACGACAAGCTCCGCGAGGAGTGCGGCGTATTTGGTATTCATGGCGCGGATAGCGCCGCCGCGGTAGTCGCGCTGGGGCTTCATGCCTTGCAGCACCGTGGACAGGAAGCCGCGGGCATCACTGCCTTCGACGGCAAGGAGTTCCATACGCATCGCGCGATGGGCCATGTTGCGGGTAATTTCGACCGCGACGAAATCATGCGCCAGCTTCAGGGCGGATCGGCGATCGGCCATGTTCGCTATTCGACGACGGGCGAGACCGCACTGCGCAACGTCCAGCCCTTGTTCGCCGACCTGTCGACGGGCGGCTTCGCGGTCGCGCACAACGGCAATATTTCCAACGCGGCAGCGCTGAAGAAGGTGCTCGTCCGCCGCGGTTCGATCTTTCAGTCGACCAGCGATACCGAAGTGATCATCCACCTCGTTGCGACCTCCAGCTATCGCTCGCTGATCGACCGTTTCATCGACGCGCTGAAACAGGTCGAGGGCGCCTATTCGCTGGTCTGCCTAACCGCCGAAGGCATGATCGGATGCCGCGATCCGCTCGGCATTCGCCCGCTCGTCATCGGCAAGCTCGGCGACGCGCACATCCTCGCGTCCGAAACCGTGGCGCTCGACGTGGTCGGCGCCGAATTCGTGCGCTCGGTCGAGCCGGGCGAGCTCGTCATCATTCGTGAAGGCCAGTTGACCTCGCACCGCCCCTTCGCTTCGCAGTCGGCGCGCCCGTGCATCTTCGAATATGTCTATTTCTCGCGCCCCGATTCGATCGTCGACGGGACAAGCGTCTATTCGGTACGCAAGGCAATCGGCGCCGAACTCGCGCGCGAAAATCCGGTCGATGCCGACCTCGTCATCCCCGTCCCCGATTCGGGCACACCCGCGGCGATCGGTTATGCGCAGGAATCGGGCATCCCGTTCGAACTCGGCATCATCCGCTCGCATTATGTCGGGCGCACCTTCATCCAGCCGGGCGACAAGGTCCGGCATCTCGGCGTCAAGCTGAAGCACAATGCCAATCGGGCGCTGATCGCGGGCAAACGGATTGTGTTGATCGACGATTCGATCGTGCGCGGCACGACCAGCCTGAAGATCGTGCAGATGATGCGCGATGCCGGCGCGACCGAGGTGCATATGCGCATCGCGAGCCCGCCGACGCAGCACAGCTGCTTCTATGGCGTCGACACGCCCGAACGCGCCAAATTGCTCGCGGCGCAGATGAGCGTCGGCCAGATGGCGAATTTCATCAACGCCGACAGCCTGTCCTTCGTCTCGATCGACGGCCTCTATCGCGCGCTGGGCGAAGCAAAGCGCAGCGACGATGCGCCGCAATATTGCGACGCCTGCTTTACCGGCGACTATCCGACCACGCTGACCGATTTCGACGAGCATGGGTTGGAAGACCAATTTTCGCTGCTTGCCGAACGGGTTGTCTGACACAATGACTACAAGGTCTGAAGAACTGACGGGCCAGGTCGCGCTCGTCACCGGGGCAAGCCGCGGCATCGGCGAAGCGATCGCCGAAGCGCTCGCCGCGCGCGGCGCGCATGTCGTGATCACCGCGCGCACCGCGGGCGGGCTCGAGGAACTCGAAGACCGCATCCACGAAGCCGGCGGCAGCGCGACGATTGCGCCGCTCGACCTGACCGACGGCGACAGCATCGCCCGCCTCGCGAGCGCGATCGCCGAACGCTGGCAGCATCTCGACATGCTCGTGCTCAACGCCGCGATGCTTGGGACGCTGACCCCCGTGGCGGCGATCGACGGCAAGGAATTCAACAAGCTGCTGACGCTGAACCTGATCGCGCAGCAGGCGCTGATCGCCAATTTCGACCCGCTGCTGCGCCGCGCCGCCAACGGCCGGCTGATCGCGCTGTCGAGCAGCGTTGCGCGCGAGCCGCGCGCCTATTGGGGCGCCTATGCCGCGTCGAAGGCGGCATTCGAGACGCTGGTGACGAGCTATGGCGCCGAAATGCGCAATATCTCGACCGTGCGCACCGCGATTCTCGACCCCGGCGGCACGCGGACGCAACTGCGCGCGCGCGCTTATCCCGGCGAAGATCCGCAAAGCATCAAGGATCCTGCCGCGGTCGGCGAATTTGTCGCCCAGCTGATGGCCCAAGGCTTCGACAGCACCGCCTTCCATGCACTGCCCAAGGTCATGGAAAAAGCTTAACGCCATCTTCGTTTTCCTGCGCTAAGACACCCGCATAAGAGGGTTTGCGAGGGCGCTGGAATGACCAAGGATATTTTGCGATCGGCGATTGCCGCCGTGATCGGCATCGTCGTCGCTTTCGGGCTGATCTGGTTGGCGCAATATGCCGGCAGCGAAATTTCGCCCGACGTCTATGATCCCAATAGCGGCGAAATCCTGATCCCGATCGGCTCGACGATCGCGCTGATCGTCGGCTGGTTCATCGGCACCTTTGGCGGCAGCTGGTTCGCGATGCGCATTTCGGCCGGCACCGGCGCGGGCTGGATCGTCGCCGGCGCGGTGATCGGCGCGGCGCTTTACCGCGCCGTGACGCTCGCCGATGCTTGGTGGATCATGGCGCTGGGCGTCGCCGTCCCGCTTGCCGCGGTGTGGCTGGCCCAGCGCGCCACGAGTATCGTTACTGAGTAACGCGCTTTGCCCCAACAAGCGCGGCGCCGCATAATTGGATCGTCGTCATTGCGAGGAGCGAAGCGACGTGGCAATCCAGAGTGGCGGGAACCGCCCTGGATTGCTTCGCTTCGCTCACAATGACGACAGTTTTTAGCGAACAGTTCGCTTTACCTCGCCGCCTCCTTGTCCACCGCCGCCTGCACACTCTTGTAGAACGCCTCACGCGCGGCGCCGACGCCCTCGGGATCGGTCGCGGTCGGCCAATTGCCGTTCGATGCGATGATCAGTTTCCGCTTCGGATCGATAAAGATGCCCTGACCAAAAATGCCCTGCGCGGCGAAGCTGCCGTCGTCGTTGGTCCACCATTGATAGCCATAGCCGCGCGCCGGCAGATCGATGCCCGCCTGCTTCGTCGTCGCGGCAGGCAACCAGTCGTCGGGCAGCACCTTCTTGCCCCCCGCGACCCCGCCGTTCAGGATGAACTGGCCGAAGCGTGCATAATCCTTGAGGCTCGCCGACATGCAGCAGCCGCTGATCTCATGCCCCGTCGCACCGAGCATCCACACCGCATCCTGCTCCATGCCGAACGGCTTCCAGACCTTTTCGGACAGATAGGCCGACAGCGTCTTGCCCGTCGCGCTCGATACCAGCACGCCGATCAAATTCGTCTCGCCGGTCTTGTACACCCACTTCGACCCCGCAGGCGCTTCGCGCGGCAAGGTCTTCATATAGCTTACCGTTATGTCTTCTCCGGCAACGGGCTTCTGCATGTTGAACAGCGCGACGTCGGACTTGGGATCGGTGTAATCCTCGTTCCATTTGACGCCCGAGGTCATGGTAAGCAGTTGCTTCACCGACACATCGTCATAGGCCGAGCCCTTCAGGCCGGGGATATAGACGGTAACCTTGTCGTCGAGGCTTTTGATATAGCGGTCCTTCACCGCCGCGCCGACGAGGGTCGAGGTGAAGCTCTTGGCGACCGAAAAGCTCGTCCAGCGGCCCGTGGCGCCATAGCCGAGGGCATATTTCTCGAACCGGATCTTGCCATCCTGAACGATGATCAGCCCCGCATTGCGCTGTTTCGCCATATAGGCGTCGACATCGGAACCGAGATCGATCGGCTTGCCCTGCGGCAGTGGATAGACCGTCCCGCCCGCCGCGACCTTGTTGACCACCACCTTCGGGACCGTTTCCATCGTGCGGAAGGCGGCGTCGCGTTGATCCTGGGTCCAGAACAGCACATTCAGATCCTTTGGTAATTTGTCGGTCGTCTCGGTGGGTGCGGGCGCGCTGCATCCCGCCGCCGCGGTGCACAGCAGCACCGCCGCCAAAAATCTTCGCATGCTTCTCTCCCCCTGTTTTCAGGCTGTCTTTTCGAGCGTGACTTGGGCGACGTCGATACCGCCGCCGCGAAAGCCGCCCTCGCAATATTGCAGATAATAACGCCAGAGCCGGACGAAACGCGCGTCGAACCCCGACGGCAGTTGATCGGCCGCGACCGCGGCGTCGAAGCGTTCGCGCCACTGGCGGAGCGTCTCGGCATAGTCGCCGCCGAACCGCCGCACGTCGCGCCAGACGAGGCCGCGCGCCTCGGCAAGCGCACGGAATCGGCTTTCCGACATCAGGCAGCCGCCCGGAAAGATATAAGCCTGGATGAAATCGCTGCTCGCCGCATAACGTTCGAACAGCGCGTCGTTGATCAGGATATACTGGATCGCCGCCTTGCCGCCGGGGCGCAGCAGCCGCGCGATCGCGTCGAGATAGGCGGGCCAATAGGCTTCACCCACCGCCTCGACCATCTCGACGCTGGCGATCGCGTCATAGGGGCCCTGCGCGTCGCGGTAATCGCGGATTTCGATGCGCGAGCGGCTTGACAGATCGACCGCGGCGAGCCGCGCATCGGCGATTTCGGCCTGCGCGGGCGACAAGGTGATACCGGTGTAGAGCACATCGTGGCGTTCGACCGCGCGCTCGGCGAGCGCCCCCCAGCCACAGCCGATTTCGAGCAGCCGGCTTCCCGACCTGAGGTCGAGCCGATCGAGGATCGCATCGACCTTAGCCGCTTGCGCTTCCTCCAGCGATTGCCCGGGATCGGTAAACAGCGCGCTCGAATAGTTCATGCTCGGATCGAGCCACAAGCGATAGAAATCATTGCCCAAATCATAATGGGCGTGGATGTTTCGCCTCGCGCCGCGCCGATCGTTACGATGGAGCGCGTGGACCGCCTTGTTCAGCCAGCGCCACGGACCATGCGCGCGCGCAACATTGCCTAGGCTTTCACCGTTGCGCATGAACAGGTCAAACAACGGCACCGGATCGGGCGACGACCATTCGCCGGCTTCCCACGCGCGATACCAGCCCACCGAACCCGATAGCGCCAGCCGCGCGAGCGAGGCCCAGCTGTGGAGATGAACGACCGCCACCGGCCCCTTCCCGCGGCCGCCAAGCAGGCGCACGCTGCCGTCGGGCAGATGGCTCTCGATCGTACCGACCGCAAGGCCCGCGTCGATCCGGTCGAGCATGCGGTGAAAGAGACTCGCGGGCGCCAGCGCAATCAGCCGCGCCATCCCGCCGCCCGAGCGATAGGCACGGTCGGCGCGGAGCAGTTCCTTACCGCGGCGCGGGCTGACATGCGTGTTCATTGGCACCTTCCTGCCTCAAACCGGGTCCGCTGACAATCGGTTGAAGCGCGGCGCCATGACGTCACGCCTAGCACCCTCATTCGCGATGGCTGGCGGTGTCGGGCGCGGTCAGGCGAACCTGGAACCGGTCCTGTGCGAGCGGGTGCATGAAACGCTGGTCGCGCAGCAGGATCGCATCGCCATCATTTTGCGCCACGGGCATCCGCGACCAGAAGAGGAAGGCGCGCGCCGCGGGGTCGGCCTTGACCCACGTCGCGAGGCGCGGATCGTCCATGCCCGTCGGTGCGCCGGTCAGATCGACCTCGCCGCCGACGCCCGGCACGAAGCTTGCGGTGCCGTAGCGGTCGGCCGTCCGCCAGAAAATATCGCGTTTCCAGAAGGCGAGCGGCGACGGACTCGCGACGACGAGCGCGTCCTTCTGGCCACTCGCATCGAGCGCGCGCGAGGCCATGCGCTCGGCAGCGCCGGTGACGAGGCCATTGGCGAAGATATAGGCGCAGACCGCCGTGAAGCCGATCCAGGCCGGGCGCCGCCAGTTCGCCGCTCCGCGCCGCTCGCCGCGGAGCGACAACCATACCGACACAGCGAGTGCGATCCATATCCACAGGTCGATGATGAAGATGCTGTCGCCGTAGAACCAGCGATGGCTGAACGGTTCGAGCAGGCGGATGCCGTAATTGTTGAGCCAATCGAGCGCCGGATGGCTGAAGCAGCCGATAGTGGCGAGCGCGAGCAGCCAGCCCTTGTGGACCGGGAGCCGCTCCGCCGGCCTTTTTCCGCGCCGGCCCTGCCAGTGGTCTAAGGCGAGCATCAGCGCCCACAGCACGACCGGCAGTAGCAGGAGCGCGATCGGCCCGTGGGTGATCCCGCGCCGCATCGACAGCGATTCGATACCATAGATCGCGCAGGTCGCGTCAATATCGGGCAGGTTCGCCGCGATGATCAGCGTCGGCATCGCGAGGCCGGTCTTCTTCTTGAGTCCCATCTGGCCAAGAAGCGCGCCGACGAGGCCGTGAGTGAGATTGTCCATACCGAACTATAGATCCGACGCGCAGTGCCGCGGCAAGATCAGAGTTCGGGTCCGCCCTCGGTCACCGTCCAGGTCTGGCCTTTCTTGAGCAGGCTTTGGAGGTCGGCTGTCTTGCCTTCGGCCGCCGCCTTGTTCTGGCGGACGACATCGGCCTCGAAGGTCGGGCGCGGGTCGTCATAGAGCACGCCGAGCGCCATCGGGAATTCGCCGAAACGCATTTCGACGAGCATATGCGCGACGCTGCGGTTGGTCACGTCATGGACGATCACGCCCGCCGCCTGCCAGTCGCCATCGACGACATCGACGGTCTTGAGGTGCAGCGCCTCGGCATCGAGCGCGATGCCCTTGGTGCCCTTGGCATAAATCATCGGCTCGCCCTGCTTGAGCCAGAGCTGGCGGTCTTCGGCGCCCTTGGGCGCCGCAAAATCCTCGAACACGTCTTTATTGTAGACGATACAGTTCTGGAAAATCTCGATAAAGGCGGCGCCCTTGTGCGCGTGCGCCGCCTTCAGCACGTTCGGCAATTCCTTCGACACGTCGAAGCCGCGCGCGACGAAGCGCGCGCCCGCGCCGAGCGCGAAGGCCGCGGGTTGCGCGGGGCGGTCGACCGAGCCATAGGGGGTCGACGGGCTGGTCGTGCCGACGCGGCTGGTCGGCGAATATTGCCCCTTGGTCAGACCGTAGATCTCGTTGTTGAACAGCATGATCTGACAATCGAGGTTGCGGCGGATCAGGTGCATCGTGTGGTTGCCGCCGATCGACAGGCCGTCGCCGTCGCCGGTGACGATCCACACGTCGAGGTTCGGATTGGCGAGCTTCAGCCCCGTCGCGAACGCCGGCGCGCGGCCGTGGATCGTGTGGAAGCCATAGGTTTCCATATAATAGGGGAAACGCGACGAGCAGCCGATACCGCTGATGAATACGGTGTTTTCGGGCGCGGTGCCGATTTCGGGCATCGTGCGCTGCACCGCCTTCAGGATCGCATAGTCGCCGCAACCGGGGCACCAGCGGACTTCCTGATCGGTTTCCCAATCCTTGAGTGTCGTCGTCCGCGCGATGGTCGTCATCTCGTTCACTTGAGTGCCTCCTCGATGGCGGCTTCGATTTCGGCGATGGTGAAGGGCTGGCCCGACACCTTGTTCACCGGCTTGGCATCGACCAGATACTGGTCGCGCAGCACGGTCTTGAGCTGGCCGGTGTTCATTTCGGGCACGATCACCTTGTCAAAGCTCTTCAGCAGCTCGCCAAGATTGGCGGGCAGCGGCCAGATATGGCGGATATGGACGTGGCTGACGTCCAGCCCCTCGGCACGCTTGCGGCGCACAGCCTGGTGGATCGGGCCGAAGGTCGAGCCCCAGCCGACGACCGCGAGCTTGCCGCCCTCGGCGCCGAGTTCGACGATCTGGTCGGGCACCTTGATGCCGTCGATCTTGTCCTTGCGGATGTCGGTCATCGCCTGGTGGTTGGATGCCTCATAATTGATATGGCCGGTGTCGAGTTCCTTCTCGATCCCGCCGATGCGGTGGAGCAGGCCCGGCGTGCCGGGCTTGACCCACGGACGCTTGAGCTTTTCATCGCGGCCATAAGGCTTGAACCCGCCTTCGGGCACCTCCGTCAAAAATTCGACCGGGAAGGCTTCATAGCTGGTCAGGTCGGGCACGGCCCACGGCTCGGCCGCATTGGCGATATAGCCATCGGTGAGCAGCATCACCGGGGTCATATATTGAACCGCGATGCGCACCGCCTCGATCGCGCATTCGAACGCGTCGCCGGGCGAGCGTGCGGCGATGACGGGCATCGGCGCATCGCCGTTGCGGCCATAAACCGCCTGATACAGGTCCGACTGCTCGGTTTTCGTCGGCAGCCCGGTCGAGGGGCCACCGCGCTGCGAATTGACGATGACGAGCGGCAGCTCGGTCATGATCGCGAGGCCCATCGCCTCGCCCTTCAGCGCGATGCCGGGGCCCGACGAGCTGGTAACGCCGAGCGAGCCCGCATAGCTCGCGCCGATCGCCGAACAGATGGCGGCGATTTCGTCTTCGGCCTGGAAGGTCGTGACGTCATATTCCTTGAGCCGCGACAAATGATGCAGGATCGCCGAGGCGGGCGTGATCGGATAGCCGCCGAAGAACATCGGCAGCTTCGCCAACTGCGCGCCCGCGACGAGGCCGAGCGCGATACCCTCGGCGCCGGTCAGCGTGCGGTAAAGGCCCGGCGCGACCGGCGCGGGATCGACATGATGCTGCTTGAGCGGACCTGCCAGTTCGGCGGTCTCGCCATAGGCATGGCCGGCGTTGAGCGCGGCGACGTTCGCAGCAGCAAGATTGGGATCCTTGGCGAATTTTGCGTTGAGCCAGTCGATCAGCGGCGCGCGATCACGATCGAACATCCACAGCGCGAGCCCCAGCGTCCACATATTCTTGCAGCGCAGCGCGTCCTTGGTGCCAAGCCCAAACTGCTTGACCGCCTCCACCGTCGCCTGGCTGATGTTCAGCTTGAGCAACTGCCACTTCGCGAGGCTGCCGTCGTCGAGCGGGTTCGCCTCATATTTCGCTTTGGCGAGATTGCGGTCGTTGAACTCGCCCTCGTCGGCGATGATCAGGCCGCCCGGCTTGAGTTGCGGCACGTTGGTCTTGAGCGCCGCGGGGTTCATCGCGACGAGCACGTCGGGCGCGTCGCCCGCGGTGTCGATCGCCGACGATCCGAAATTGATCTGAAACGCCGACACACCGAACAATGTGCCCTGCGGCGCGCGGATCTCGGCGGGAAAATCGGGGAAGGTCGCAAAGTCGTTGCCCGCGAGCGCGGAGGACAAGGTGAACTGACCGCCGGTCAACTGCATCCCGTCGCCGCTGTCCCCGGCAAATCGTACCACTACCGCATCCGAAAGGGGGGACTGCCGTTTGTCGGCCTGGTCCACTACCGCTGTCGCCATTTTCTCTTCTGCCTCAAATCTTGCGAACCTGTGACATCGGCCTAGGCCCGTGCGCGCCAAGCCGCAATTGAGAAAAAATTGTGCGCCGCAAAGGGCGAAGCACAGGTGAGTTTCATTTCGGGATTGAATTTGCCCCGCCGATACCGAATAGCATGGTAAAAACAGCGACCAGGGAGAGACGCAGATGACCGACGGAACCACCCAACATACGCGCCCCGACGTGGCGGCTTTCCTTGCATTCCTGAACGCGCAGGAAGGCCCGAAGATGGAAGAGATGCCGCCCGCGGGCGCGCGCGAGATGTTCCGCATGATGGGCCAGCTCGCCGACGTACCGCGCGGCGAGATCACGAAGGTCGAAGATCGCACCATCCCCGGCCCCGCCGGCGAGATCGCCATCCGCATCTACGACAATCGCCCGACCCGCGAAACCGGCCCGGTGATGGTCTTTTATCACGGCGGCGGCTGGGTGATCGGCGACCTCGACACGCATGACCCCTTTTGCGCCGAAGCGGCGCGGCTGCTCGACATGCCCGTTATAGCGGTCGACTACCGCCTCGCGCCCGAACACCCCTTCCCCGCCGCGCCGATCGATTGCGAAGCCGCGACGCGCTGGGTCGCCGACAACATCCCTTGCACCGGGCTTGTCCTCTCGGGTGAAAGCGCCGGGGGCAATCTGACCATCGCCACCGCGCTCACCTTGCGCGACAAGCCGGCCTCGAAACCGGTGATCGCGATCCACCCCATCTATCCCGCGGTTACGACGCACGACGATTGGCAGAGCTATCGCGATTTCGGCGAAGGCCATCTGTTGACGACAGGCAGCATGACCTGGTTCGGCAATCATTATGCCGCGGACGCCGCCGACTATCGCGCCTCGCCGCTCGATTTCCCGGCCGAGGGCCTGCCCCCCACGCTGCTGGTCACCGCCGGGCTCGACCCGCTGCGCGACCAGGGCCGCGCCTATGCGGCGAAGCTGATCGAGGCCGGGGTGCCCACCACCTATCGCGAAGCCGCCGGTACGATTCACGGCTACATCAACCTGGCGCAGGGCATTCCGAGCGCCAAAGAAGATATTCGTGGGGCATTGACCGTATTGAAAGCGATCGTCGCCGAAGCTACCGGGGCGGCATGATAGACCATAATGCTCTCCCCTACCGTCCCTGTGCGGGCGTGATGCTCGCCAACCGCGACGGCCGCATCTTCGTCGGCCAGCGGCTCGATACGTCGAGCGAAGCGTGGCAGATGCCGCAGGGGGGGATCGACGACGGCGAGGATGCCGAGGAAGCGGCGATCCGCGAACTCGGCGAAGAAACCGGCGTCCACGGCGGGCTGGTCGAAATCATTGCGCGCAGCCGCGAGGAATATTTCTATGACCTGCCCGACCATCTGATCGGCAAGATGTGGGGCGGCAAATATCGCGGCCAGCGCCAGCACTGGTTCCTGATGCGCTTCATGGGCGAAGATAGCGACGTCAACATCCACACCAGCCACCAGGAATTCCGCGCGTGGAAATGGGCCGAGCTGAACAAGATCGAGAAATTGATCGTCCCGTTCAAACGTGTCCTTTACCGCGGGCTGGTCGAGGAATTCGGCCCGCTCGTATAGCCAGCCACATCGTCATTGCGAGGAGCCGAAGGCGACGCGGCAATCCAGGGGCGGTGCAAGGCAGCTCTGGATTGCTTCGCTTCGCTCGCAATGACCGAGCTTTTAGGTAGTGTTGGCGCGCAACTCCAGCGCGATGCGAAAGACATCGGCGAACATCGCGGGCGTAAGCCGTCCGGTGTTCGTGTTGTAGCGCGAGCAATGATAGCTATCGACGAGATGCCGCCCACCCGGCAGCGCATGGACCGCGCCATGCGAAGGCATGGGCGGCAAGCCGTTCACCGAAAGCCCGCAGCACCGCGTCATGCGCGATCCGCCCGAGCGCGATGATCACGCGAACCTTTGGCAGCGCCGCCAGCTGCGTCTCGAAGAACGGCCGGCAGCTCACAATTTCGGTAGGCGTGGGCTTGTTCTGGGGCGGCAAGCATTTGAAGCTGTTGACGATGATCGCACCGTCGAGCCTCAGCCCGTCGTCGATGCGCGCATCGTACCGGCCTTTGCTGAGGCCGAATTCGGCGAGCGTTGCGAACAGAAGATCGCCCGCATAATCGCCGGTGAAAGGCCGCCCCGTCCGGTTCGCGCCATGCTTGCCCGGCGCCAGTCCGGCGAAGGCCAACCACGCATCTGGATCGCCGAACGCATGGACCGGCGCGTTCCACCAATCGGGATACTCGGCCTGACATTCGCGCCGAAAAGCAACGAGCCGCGGGCAGCGCGGGCAATCGCGCGGTGGCTCGGTTCCGGGCAATGGGCTGTCAATCTCCACGCTTCTGCGATAGGCGCGGGGGCATGAGCAACGCAATGCCGCTTCCCCTCTATGCCATCGGGCTCGGATCGAATCGGCGCCATGCGCGGTTCGGCGACCCGCGCGCGGTGCTGCTCGCCGCGCTGGCGGCGCTGGAGAGCGCCGATATCGAAGCGGTCGACGCCAGCCCGATCATTGCGAGCGACCCGATCGGCCCGTCGCGCCGCCGCTATGCCAACGCCGTCGCGCTCGTCGCCTCGCCGCTCAGCCCGCCCGAAATGCTGGCACGGCTGCAAGCGATCGAGGCGAGCTTCGGCCGCCGCACCGGCCAGCGCTGGAGCGCGCGAACGCTCGACCTCGACATCCTGCTCTGGTCGGGCGGAACATGGTCCGACGCTGCCCTCACGATCCCGCACCCGGCCATCGAGCAGCGCGCGTTCGTGCTCGGCCCGCTGCGCACGATCGTCCCCGAATGGCAGCACCCTTTGCACGGGCGCAGCGTCCGCCAACTCGCCGCGCGACTTTCGCGTCCAAAGCCGGTTGACCGGACCGCATCGGCGCACTAGGGCGGCGGCTCACTTCGCAAGCCCGCTTCGGCGGCGCCGCGATGGGCCCTTAGCTCAGTCGGTAGAGCAACTGACTTTTAATCAGTAGGTCGCTGGTTCGAACCCAGCAGGGCTCACCACTTGAAAGCAAACGCCCGCAACAGCTCCGGCTCCATGTCCCGACCGGTCACCTGCGCGAGACCGTGGTAGGTGCGGCGCTGCAAGTCGATAGCGCGACCAGGTCATGCTTTCGACCTGCGTTCGGCTTTTCAATTTTACCGACATTGACCCGGACAAGCGCACCAACTAGTCGGCGACTTTCCGAAAGAGAGGTCAATGTGCCTGAAGATTTCACGTCCCCCGATTCCGCTTCGCACGTCCAGCATCGCAGGCTGAAGGCTTTCGCGAGGAACACCCTCAGCGCGCTCAACCTCAATCTGACCTACGCCTTCTCGCCGGGGCTATCCTTTCTCGGTCTGAATATATTTCGCGACCCCCGCCCGGGGCCGATCAAATATCGCGCGCTCTACGCGCTGGACCACGTCTTGAAGCGGCAGCCCACGGCGGTTCTCGATGTCGGGTCCGGCGGCGGCGAACATGCCCGGCGATTCAAGGAAAGCGGCAGCCGGGTCGTGTGCATCGACCTGGGAACCTCGGTCTACGCACAAAGCAGGACCGAAGACGGTATCGAGATCGTCAACGCCGACTTTAATCGTTACGAAAGCGAAGAGCGGTTTGATCTGGTCTGGGCATCCCATGTGCTGGAGCACCAGCGGAATCCGGGCGAGTTCATTTCCCGCCTGATCGAAAACTGCGCGCCCGGCGGATGGGTTTGCATCACCGTTCCCGATCCGCACCGTGGGCTTTGGGGTGGCCATGTCTCGCTCTGGACGCCCGGCCTGCTTGCCTACAATACGGTCCTGTGCGGCGTCGATCTGTCGGATGCGGAGTTCGTGCGCGGTTCCAATGAATTTTCGCTGATCTTCCAGCCGCGCAAGATCGACCTTCCCAAGCTCACCTTCGACTATGGCGACTTGGACCTGCTGGCGCCCTACCTGCCGGGCATGAAGGAAAACTCTGATCCCTGGAAGGTCGGTTACCGCAACGTCTGACCACTTTCATCATGTGATCGCCGCGGCGGTCGCTACCCCATAATTTTGAAGCCGCTGACCAAGGCGGAACAGATGGGCATCGGCTGTTCGCCTATTCGCCCGGTTCGACCAGACGAAAGCTCACCATTTATAGCGCAGCGAACCGACGACCGTCCCGCGATGCGCCGAAATGGCAGCTGTTCGAGAAGAAGCAGGACGAAACATACCGGCGTTTCGCAGCGCACGGATAACGTCAGCAGCCAGAGGATGCCTCGTCACCGGCCCATTGGATGAACGCCCTTACCGCATGCCGTTCCGCGCTGTCGGGTCGGGTTACGGCATAATAGGCGAAAGCCCCCGGCCAGGGACGGTCGATCGCGTGGACGAGTCGTCCCGAAGCGATTTCGCTCTCGGCATGAACGTCGCGCACCAACGCCAGCCCCTGCCCGGCCTCGGCCGCCCGCAGCAACAGATAATCATCGTCAAAGGCTTGCCCGCGAACCGCGCGCTCATCGGCAACATCGTCCACGGCCTCCAACCAGAGCGGCCAATCTGCGCGCGCCGAATCCTGCAGGAGCGGATACAGCAGGCAATCGGACGGCGTGTCGATCCGCGGCCCCCGCGCCAGTAAGTCAGGGCTTGCGACGGGGATCAGCGCAGGCGCCATCAGCAGCGTCGACACCAGTCCCGGGTAGCGTCCGAGCCCATGGCGGATTGCGATATCGACGCCATCGCGGTGCAAGTCGGCGAGCACGGCCGACGCTTCAACCGGACCTCTATGCCGGGGTGCGCCGCGCTGAACCGGCCAAGCCGCGGCACCAGCCATGACGCCGCAAAGGACGGCTCCGTACTGACCCGGAGCAAAGGGCGCGCGCTCGCCGCCGCCATTCGATCGAGGCTCGCCTCGATCTGATCGAAGGCACGGAGCATTTCGCGGTGCAGCGCCTCGGCCGGTTCCTGCAACGCGATGCCGTGACGCGTTCGCCGGAACAGTGGCATGCCTATCCGTGCCTCAAGCTGCTTGATCTGCTGGCTGACGGCACCGGGTGTCACGCCCATCGCTTCGGCCGCGCGCTTGACGCTTTGATAGCGCCCCGCCTCGGCGAAAGCGCGAAGCGCGAGAAGAGGAAGGACACGGCCCATATGGAATTAGCCAAACTATATTCTGGATGGAGAAAGGATCGCTACTTCCTCTGCGATATCATGATCTATTGGCAGTTAGACAAGCTCAAAAATTGAGCTTGTCTAACTTATGGATCATGCCATGCTGACACTTTACACCGCCCCGTCACCCAATGGATTCAAAGCCACGATCGCTTTGGAGGAAACGGGCCTTCGCTATCACCTGCACGCCGTCGACATGGAACGGGGGGAGCATCGCGAACCGGCGTTCCTTGCGCTCAATCCGCATGGGCGCATTCCGGTCCTTCGCGACGACGAAACCGGCATCGACCTTTTCGAATCCGCCGCGATCCTGCTCTATATCGCCGAGGCGAGCGGGCAGCTCTTGCCGTCCGACCGCAAGGCGCGCTGGGCCGCGCTGCAATGGCTGCAATTCCACGCCGCGAGCACCGGGCCGATTTTAGGCCAACGCGTCCACTTCGAGATGTTCGCCGAAGACAGGATTCCCGGCGCGATCGCGCGATATCGCGAACTGTCGCACGCCGCATTCACCGTGCTCGACGCCCGGCTCGGCGACCATGTATTTCTGGCCGGCGAGGAGTATTCGATCGCCGATATCGCGACCTTTGGCTGGACGCATATCGCGCGCATATGCGGCTTCTCCTTCGGCAATTTCGTCCATTTGAGCCGCTGGCATGAGGCCGTCGCATCAAGGCCGGCCGTGCAGCGCGGGATCAGCTTGCCCGCCCCCGCCACCGGCCCCTGACGCCCTCCCCCGGCGCCTTCCTCCCGCAAAGGAATAACATGACGACCATTTCTTCCCACGGACCGGCCGTTTCTGCCGGCCGCTCCTCCGACGCATTCGCTGGTCATCCAGGCTATCGGCGCATGTTCGCACCCGACGCACTGACCCTCGGCCTGTTCCTACCACTGCGCTTTTTCAACGGCGACATGCGCGTCCTCGAAAATCAGGGCGCCCTGGTTTCGGAAGCGGATCGCCAGGGCTTTGCCGCCATTTGGGTGCGCGATGTGCCCCTGTTCGACCCGGCCTTCGGCGACGCCGGCCAGCTCTTCGATCCCTTCACCTATCTCGCCTGGCTTGCCGCGCACACGAAGCATGCGGCGCTGGCCACAGGCAGCGCGATCTTTTCCCTGCGCCATCCGATCGACCTCGCCAAAGCCGCGACTAGCATCGATCGCCTGTCCGGCGGACGGCTGATACTCGGCATCGCGTCCGGTGACCGCGCCTCCGAATTTCCGGCCTATGGCCTCGACAGCGATCAAAGGGCCGGACGCTTCGCCGAAGCGGTTCCCATGTTCCGGCGTCTGGTGGAGGAAACGCGCCCGACCATCGCTTCACCACTGGGGCAGATGCAGGGGATCGATCTGCTGCCCAAACCCGTGACGGGGCGCATCCCTTTGATGGTGACCGGATCCAGCCGACAGTCCATGGAGTGGATCGGTGCGCAGGCCGACGGCTGGTTGACCTATCCCGAGGCGACGCACCTGCCCGCCGGCCCCCACAAGCTCGCCGCCAGGATACGCGGCTGGCGGGACAGCATTCCGGATCAAGGCTTTCGGCCGCATATGACGAACGAATGGCTCGATCTTGTCGAGGATCCGGATTTCCCGCGTACGCCCGTTCAAGGCGGCTTCGTTCTGCGCACCGGCCGCAACGGGCTGATCGATCTGCTGCGCGAGTGGCGGGACGCGGGCGTGAATCACGCCGCGCTTGGCATCCAGTTTTCCGCGCGTCCGGCAGGCGAGATCATTCAGGAACTGGCGGAATATATATTACCCCATTTCCCGTCACATGCCGGCCCCGATCCTTATCCTCAGCATTGGTGACGAGGCCCTGAGGAGCCTCCGTTTTCCGGCTCGCACACCTCCCAGCCGCCGCCGAGCGCGCGATGAATTTCGACCACCGACAGCAGATGCTGCGCGCGTGCATCGACGAGTATGGCTTCGGCTTCGTATGAGGTGCGTTCGGCATCGAGAACATCCAGATACTGGCCTTCGCCCTCGCGGAACCGGACCGACGCCATCCGCGCCGCCTCACGGCTGGCATTGACCTGTTCGGTGTGCATCGCGAAGCTGGTCCGGATCGCGCCATAAGCGACCAGCGCGTCCTCGACATCGCGAAGCGCGCCAAGGACGGTCCGGTGGTAGTCGATCAGAGCGGCCTCGGTGCGGGCGTCGGCGACGCGAACCTGCGCGCGCAGGCGCGGCATATCGAATACGCCCGAATCGAGACCGGGGCCGCCCGAGAAAGCAAGCGCACCGCCGCCGAACAAGGACTCGAACCCGCCGGCGAGAAGCCCGATGAAGCCAGTCAGGCGCACCGTGGGAAACAGGTCGGCCCTGGCAACCCCTTGTCGGGCAGTAGCGGCGGCGAGCGCGCGTTCGGCGGCGGCGATATCGGGTCGACGGCGCAACAAGTCAGCCGGTGCGCCGACACCGATCCGGGCGATCTGCGGGAGGCTGGCTCCCGATGCGGGCGGGCCGGCGAAGCTCTGCGGCGTCTGGCCGAGCAGCACGGCGAGCGCATGACGCGCCGTACCGATGCGTTGCTCGATCCGGGGCAGCCTCGCTTCGATCGCGGAGAGTTGAGCTTCCGCGCGCACAATGTCGAAGCGTGCCCCCGCACCCGCTCGCTCGAGCTTGCGCGTCACCTCAAACGAGCGCCGCTGCGTTTCGACCTGCCGACGCGTTATCGCAAGCGCAGCCTCGCTTCCCCGCAATTCGAAGTAATGGCTGGCGACGTCGGCGGGATGTCTGTGGCTGCTGGGACCGGCGCTATGAGCAAAGCTTCATCGAACGAGGCGCCGGGCGTTCGCCAGTCGATGGCGTGGATCCACGGCTGGCTGGGACTGCTCGCGGGGTGGATCTTGTTCGCGATGTTCCTCACCGGCACCGCGAGCTATTTTCGGCCCGAAATCACGCGCTGGATGCAGCCCGAGATCGACCTGCGCCCGGTCACGGCCGCGACCGCCGCGGGCACCGCGGTCGCGCACCTGCAAAGGGTCGCGCCGACCGCCGAGCAATGGTTCATCTCGCTGCCCGACGCACGCACGACCGCGACGCGCATCTTCATTCGCGAACGTCCGAACCCCGATCCCGCTGCGAAGCCCGCGCCGCGCCGCCCCGAACTCCGGCTCGACCCCGCAACCGGCGAAGAAGTGACGGCGCGCGACACTCGCGGCGGCGAGCATTTCTACCGCTTTCACTTCCAGCTCCAGATTCCGCATCCATGGGGGCGATGGCTCGCCGGGCTCTGCGCAATGGCGATGCTGACGGCGATCATCTCGGGCGTCATCACGCACAAGCGCATCTTCGTCGATTTCTTCACGCTGCGGTGGAGCAAGGGGCAGCGGAGCTGGCTCGATGCGCACAATGCATCGGCGGTGATCGCCCTGCCCTTCCACGCGATGATCACCTACACCGGCCTGATCACGCTGGTCGCGATGTATATGCCGTGGCCGATCCAGGCCAACTACAAGGACCCGGCAACCTTCGAGAAGGCCGTCTTCGGCGCCGAGCCCGACGCCGAGGCACCGGGACGCCTGGCCGCGCTGACGCCCGTCGGCCCGCTCATCGCCCGGGCGTCGCAGGAATGGGGCGGCGGCACGCCCGCTACGATGGTCGTTCGCTATCCCAATGACGCGGCCGCCACGATTACCCTGTTCCAGAACTCGAGGGACCAGCTCAACGCTCGCGGCGGATCGATCGTCTTTTCGGGCGTCGATGGCCGGCAGCTGTCGGCGTCGTCGCCCCCCGGCCCCGCGGCCGAGACGAGCGGCGTCATGCGCGGTCTGCACACGGGCAGCTTTGCCGGCCCCTTGCTGCGCTGGACCTTTTTCCTGCTCGGCCTCTCGGGAACGGCGATGGTCGGCACCGGGCTCATGCTCTGGACGTTGAAGCGCAAGCGCCCGAACGCGGCGCCCTTCTTCGGAATAGGATTGGCCGAGCGGATGAACGTCGGCGCCATCGCCTGCCTTCCCGCGGGCATGGCAGCCTTCCTCCTCGCCAACCGCCTGCTGCCGACCGCGCTGCCGGCGCGCGGGGACGTCGAGGTGAGCATCATGTTCTGGACCTGGTTCGGGCTCGCGGCGCTGGCCTGTGTGCGGCCGATCCGCCGCGCCTGGACCGAAATGCTGGCGATTGCGGCGATCGCTTTCCTGGCGCTGCCGCTGGTCAACGCACTCACGACCGAGCGGGGGTTTCTCCGATCTTTCGTGAACGGCGACTGGTTGTTCGTCGCGTTCGATCTCGCCATGCTTGCGACGGGTGCGTTGCTCGGCTTCGGTGCATGGCGAGCAGCGCAAATATCGTCACGCCCGGCACGGAAACCCCGCGCGGCGCCGCGCCCCGCCAGCCCCTTGCGCGAGGCCGTCGATGCGCCTTGAGTCGGCTCTTCTGTCCTATGCGTCTCTGGCCTGCCTTGCGCTGAGCAGCCACCGGTTGCGCCGCGACGTCGCGTTTGCGCGGCTGCCGACGGTCGCCACCTTACGCGCGTTCGCCGTGGTGCTGCTCGTTCTCGCGGCCTGGCGCGCGGTCCATGCCTTCGGTCCCTATCAGGGGCCGGTCGCCTTCATCGGCATGGTTTCGATCGCCGGACTGCCGCTCGTGCTGCTGCTTTCGCGCTGGCCGAGGGCCGCGTTGGTCACGGGGCTCGGCGCCTCCGCGGTGCGTTTGGCACGTTGATACCCGCATTGGTAAAATAGCGGTCCGCTGACGCTTACCAGCGTAGGAAGCGAGGCAGGATCAGCCGCCCGGCGATCGCCGAGAACGGCACCGCCGACGCATGCCAGAGCGTGATGTGGACAAGGTCGTCGCTCGAGCAAAGGAGCGCGACGATCGTTGCCCCCGCCGCCCCCGCCGCAATCCCGATAACCCAGCCCGCGCGCGTCGGCGAGGTCGGCGCGCTCGCCTTGAGCCAGAGGAACAGCGCCGCCCCGACGCCCAGTCCCGAAACCACGCCTTGCGCGAGGCAGTGTATGTCGAACCCGCGCCGCGCGGTTTCAGCAGGGCCATGCGCATCGCCGAACGACACGAACACGGCCGCGAGCGGCAACGCCAGCAACGCCCCGACCGCCCAGCGCCAGCCGCCATAGTCGCGCCCGACGCCGGGCAGCCCCATGCGCAGCGCGCTCCATGCCGCGGCGACACCCGCGGCGGCGAGCAGCCAGAAGGCGAGCATCGAAAGCGGCGGCATCACGCCGGCGGCAAGATCGTGCCGTGCCCCGAACAGGGTTACCAGCACAGCGCCGACCCCCAGCCAGCCGGCGGCGACCCACAGGGATCCGCGCACGACGCGCCGCGGACGAACGGGTTTCAGGTCGCTTGCCAAGCCGTCGATCAGATCGTCGATCGATGCGTCCTTCATCTCACTCACTCTCAATCAGTTCGGCGAGCTTCTTGAGCCCGCGATGGATATTCACTTTGACGAGCGATTCGCTCTGGCCGGAAATCTGCGATGCCTCGGCAATCGAGGCGCCCTCGATCTTCACGAGCGTGATCGCCTGAGCCTGCCCCGGCGGAAGCAGCGTCAGCAGATGGTCGATGCTGAGGCGCGCGTGGATCGCCTCGTCCTCGGCGCCGACCGCGGCATCATTGTCACCCAGCTCGGCCTCGTCGCGCTGGCGGCGGAGCATGTCGATCCAGCGGTAGCGCGCGATCGCCGCAAGCCACGGCAGAAAGGCGCGTCCGCTGTCCCATGTGGCAAGTTTGCGGTGCATCGACACAAGCGTCTCCTGCACCAGATCGTCGATATGGTGCGGCGCGATTCGCCGTGCGAAATAGCGGGTGAGCCATTTGCGGCAATCGCCGAGCAACGCGCGATAGGCCGCGCGGTCCCCCCGCTGCGATGCGGCCATCAAGCGCGCCAGCGAAGGTTCGTCGATGCTCATTTCGCGTATATCCTGACGAAGCTCATCGGGAACCAGGATGGCCGAAGCGGCTGCAACAACGATCCCTTCCCGACGCAGATGACGGCGTTTGATGACCTGTTCGCCGATATGGCAGCGAAGGTTACACGAAAATCGACACATGGCCGACGGACAATTATTTGGCAGGGTGTCGCGGATAGAATAGGTCCATCCGCGACGGCCGCTGCGCGCGAATGGAGATGATCGAGCAATGAATATTCTACTGACGGGCGGTGCAGGTTATATCGGCAGCCACGTCGCAGCGCCGCTCGTGTCGGCTGGCCACCATGTGGTGTGCTTCGACAATCTGTCGAACAGCGATGCAGCGGTGATGGATCGTCTCGAGGCGATTACGGGCCAGGCGATACCGCTCGTCGAAGGCGACATCCGCGACGGCGACACGCTGCGCCGCGTGATGACCGAGCACGCGATCGAGGCCGTCATCCATTTCGCGGGCTTGAAGGCGGTCGGGGAATCGGTCGCCGAACCGATCAAATATTATGACAATAATGTCCGAGGCACTCTGTCGCTGCTCGAAGCGATGATCGACTGCAACGCAAAGCGACTGGTCTTCTCATCGAGCGCAACGGTCTACGGGCAGCCGCAATATCTGCCGCTCGACGAAAATCATCCGACCTCGGCGACCAACCCCTATGGCCGCACCAAGTTGATGATCGAGGAAATGCTGGCCGACGTCGCCGCCGCCGATCCCGAGTGGCGGATCGCGATCCTGCGCTACTTCAACCCTGTCGGCGCGCACGACAGCGGGCTGATCGGCGAAAATCCGAACGGCATCCCGAACAATCTTATGCCGTTCATCAGCCGCGTGGCCGCCGGACGGCTGAACGAGCTGTCGGTGTTCGGCAACGACTATGAAACGCCCGACGGCACCGGGGTGCGCGACTATATCCATGTCGTCGACCTCGCCGATGGCCATGTCGCGGCGCTCGATGCGATCGGCAAGGCCGACGCATCCTTGTCGATCTGGAACCTCGGCACCGGCCAAGGCTATTCGGTGCTCGACATGGTCGAGGCATTCCAGCGCGTGAATGGGGTTAGCATTCCCTATCGCATCGCGCCGCGCCGCGACGGCGATGTCGCAAGCTGCTTCGCCAGCCCCGACCGCGCCGCGAATGAACTTGGATGGACTGCGGAGCGCGATCTTGACGCCATGTGCTCGTCGAGCTGGCATTTCGAACGCACCCTCGCCGGACGAAACGCGGACTAGCCGAGCCAGCCCGCGGTCTGCGCCAGTACCCACAGGCCGATCACGAGGAACAAGACCGCAGCGGCCATGCGGACCTTGGCGAGATCGACGCGCTTGAGCAGCTCTTGGCCGAGGAAGATTGCGGGCACGTTGGCGATCATCATGCCGAGCGTCGTGCCCGCGGTGACCAAAGGGACGTCATGATATTGCGCACCAAGCGCGATCGTCGCGACCTGCGTCTTGTCGCCCATTTCGACGAGGAAGAAAGCGACCAGCGTCGTCAGGAACGCTCCGAAGCGCGGCTTCGGCGCGTCGTCGTCCTCGAATTTGTCGGGAATCAGCGTCCACGCCGCCATTGCGATGAAGGACAGGCCGATCGCATAGCGAAAGACCGGGCTGTCGAGGAAAGCAGCGGCCGACGCCCCGAGCAGCGCCGCAAGCGCATGGTTGGCGAGCGTCGCGACCAATATGCCGAGAATGATCGGCACCGGGCGATTGAACCGCGTTGCGAGCAGGATCGCGAGGAGTTGCGTCTTGTCGCCGATTTCGGCGAGCGCAACGACGGCGGTCGAGGTGAACAGGGCTTCCATGGGGTACTCCGGGGCCGAGCGGCTTCGCGATTCCAATAGACATCAAACCCGCCGCCCGGCCCGGACGAAGGTTGATGCCATTGGTCTCGCCCAAGCGGTCTCCCGCTTCCACCGCACCACGACCTCTCGGCCGAGTATGTTGACACGGTGGCCCGTCCTGAACGACGGCTGGCTACTCCCCAGATGACGTGGGCGCGTTAGACGGCCTGGCGTCTTTAGGCAAGTCTTTGGATGCCGCGGCGGCCGCTTCGTCGGACTTGGCGATGTCGGCATCCATCGCCTTCGCGCGCGCTTCGATCTCCTTGGCCGCTTTGTCGTAGCGGTCCTCGAAACGCGGTTCGTCCTTGCACGCCGCGAGCAGCAGCAGCGGGACGAGCAGGACAGCGGCGCGCATCAATAATCCTTGCGGTATCGGACGCTGAGGTTCGATCCGCCCGATCCGCCCGCCTGGCTGAGCAGCGACAGCGCCGGGGTCAGGCTGATCTCGAGCTGCGTCGCGGTATAGCCGCGCGCGTCGGTGATCACCTCCAGATAGATGTCCTTGGTGATATATTGTCCGGCGGCCAGCGCGGCGCCGCGCCCGACGGTATCGTCCGGGCCAAGCACGCGCAGCCGGTCGATCCCCGTCGCCGACTGGAGCGCACCGAGCGGGCTCAAACCCCCGCCTCCGCTGCTCAGCGTGTTAAGCGACGAGGCGAGCTGCACCGCCTGCAGCGGCGACAGCGTCGTGATCGAATCGCCGAACAGGATGCGCGACACGATTTCGTCCTGCGGCAGCCCCGGGACGCTGGAGAAGGCGATTTGCGGATTGCTCGCACGGCCCGTCACGCTGATGCTCACCGTCACGGTCTCGATCGTGTCGCTCGCGAGCAACCGGATCGCGGGGTCGAAGGCTTCGCCCGTCGGGAAGGTCACTCGTCCTTCCTGAAGCTCGAACGAGCGGCCGGCAAAGCCTAGCGTGCCGCGCACCAGCTCGATTTCGCCCGTGACGCGCGGATCCTGGGTCGTGCCGCGCAGGACGATGTCGGCCTTCCATTCGGATTCGAGCCCCATGCCGCTGACATAGATTTCGTCGGGCGCCTTCAGCGCAATATCGAGGCGGATGAGGTCGAACAGGCTGCCGCCGACCGCCGCGAGCCCGTCCCCGCTGATCCGCTGGCGGCCCGCGGGGGGCTTGCGCCGCACGCCGGTGAGCACCGGAACCTGCGCCGCGCCCTCGCGAATGATGCGATAGCGCGTTTCGGGGAGGCGCAGGCTGCCCGACAGGAGCGCGGTCTGGCCCGCGACCTTTTCCAGCGTCAGATTGCCCGTCGCGCGCGCGGCGATATTCTCGCTCTTGGCGAGGCGCGCATTGTCGAGCGTCGCGGAGATGTTCATCGGATAACCGTCAGCCGAAGCGAGGCTGATATACCCCTTGGCCTGTACGGTGCCCTCACCCGCTGTCGCGGTCAGTTGCTCGATCTCGAGCCGGTTGCCGGTGAAACGGCCATTGACGACCATATTGGTCAGCCGCGTGCCATAAGTCTGGTTTTCATAGACCATGTCCTTGCCGCGGACGACGCCCTGCAAGCAGGGATCGGAGACACTGCAGCTGAAATCGGCGGCGACTGCGACCGGCCCCGATACATGTTGGCTGGCGGGGCCAAAGAAGGAATAGAGCGTGTCGGCGGGGCCGTTGTAGCGGATACCGCCACCAAGTGGCGCCGCCATCAGCCGTTCGGTCCAGCTGCCCGCGCCGGCGCCGAGCGGGCGGAGCGACGCCTGCAGGCGCCCGATCACGCTGCCGCGCTTGCGCATCACCGCGCGCGCTTCGCCGCCGTCAGCGAGCAGCTTGCCGGCGAAGTTGACGTCGACCGGCTGGCTGACCGACGCGGCGGTGGTCCGCGTGAAGTCGGTGATCGTCAGCCGCGCGTCGGCGCGCGGGAAGCTGTCCCAATTGGCCTGCTCGAAATCGAGGCTGCCCGTCGCGCGGCCGCCAAGCCCCATGTCGGGATAGACGGCGTTGAGAATCGCCATGTTGACGCGTTCGAGCCGGCTCTGAATCATGATCCCGTCGCCGAAGCGCCCGGCAATCCGCGCCCGGCTGCCACGGCCGAGGCTGATATTGGTCGGCAACAGTTCGTAGCCGTCGGCGCCGGGAATGATGCGCGCGGGCGTTGTCGTGCGGAAGCTGATCCCCGTCGCGCGCCCCTGCACAGCCGCGCGCCAGAGCTTGGGCTGGAGATCGGCGTTGGCGGCGATGCGGAACGGCACGCCGCTGGTGCCCTCGACAAGCGCCTGCGCCTTGCCGCTGCCGTCGCGATAGTCGATCTTCACGCGTCCGACCGCGATATCATATTCACGGATCTGCGTGTCGGCGATCTGGATGTCGGCGACGATATGCGGCGTGTCGTAGAGCGTCACATCGGCATCGACGATTGCCGAGCCCACCGCGAGTTTCGCCGCGCCGGGGAGCACGACATCGTTGGCGCGGACGTTGATCGCCGCGGCCTGATATTGGCCCGCGGCGCTCAGACGGACGAGACCGCCAAGTCCCTGCCCGGACGCGTTAAGCTGGCCCACGAACGGCCCGGCATCGCTCTTTACCAGCCGTCCGTAGAAACCGATGCCCGAAAGGTCGCCGCGCTCGACATCGATCGTCAGCGGCCCTTTCGCCATCAGCAGGACGACGTCGGCCGACAGCGGGCCATAATCGGTGTCGCCGGTCGCCGCGAGGCGATAGCCGTTCGGGGCGCCGTTGATCTTTGCCACCAGATTGGCGAGCCCTATACCGAGCCCCGGTCGCGCGGCGGTCACAACGGCGCGCGGATCGCTGATCGTCCCGGCAAGCTGAACCCCGACGGGACCATAGTCGGACGAATTCGCCCGCGCCGTCAGCCGGATCTGGCCGTTCGGCGCATAGCTCCCCTGCCCGCCGGTGACCCGCAAGCGCGGCGCCGACATCCGCAAATTGGCGAAGCGGATCATGCCATCGGTGCCATAGCGCACGTCGCTCGACGCGGTCGCATTGCCGCCGAGGAAATCGCGCACGCCCGAGTTGAACAATCTGGTCGAGCGCGCGCGAACGCGGCCGACGATCTCGAACCCGCCGCGCGGCGCGGTCTTCAAATCGGCATCGGTGTCGATGTCGAAGATGCCGACGCTTTCGACGCGATAATCGTTGATCCGCCCGTCGATCGCGCCCGTGTAGAAACCTTTATTCAGATCGGCGATGATGATCGCCTTCGCATCGATGCGCGGCGAGCGCAGGCGCAGGTTGTCGCTGAGGATGCGGCTGTTGCTGTAGGCGAGATCGCCGTCGAGCCGGACCGCCACCAATGTGCCGCCGGCGACGGTATCGAGTCCGCGGATGCGCGTCGCGCGGCCGGAGACCGGGATGACGATCTGGTCGGCGTCGACGCGCGCCTTGCCCGCGAGGCTCAGCCCCTCGACGATAATGTCGTTGAACGCGAGACTGTTGGCATTCGCCTGATATTCGACCGTCGGCAATGCGAAGGCGCCGTCGAGCTTGGCCGTCGCGCGGAGACCATTGGCGCGCACCGCGGGCGCAATCGCGCCCGGCCGCAATATATTGGCCGCGAGTTCCAGCCCATCGTAGCGGCTGGCACCGAGGTCGACCCCGCCACTGATCCCGAGCCGCGCCGCGTCCGAAGAGAGCCGCCCGTCGATCGCTGCCTTACGCTCGTTCAGCCGCGCGGTGAGATCGATCGCGGTTTCGGTGCCCAAAATCTCGGCCACCGGGCCGTCGGCAAACAGGCGGGAAGCCTGCGCCGTCCCTTTGGCTGCGAAAGTGCCGTCACGCGCCGTCAACGCCAGCCGCGCGAGCGGCACGGCGCCCAGGTTCGCGGTCAGATTGCCGTTCCACGCCTTCCAGTCGCCGCGACCGTCGAGCTTCGCGGTCAGCGTTTCCTTGAAGCCGCCCATCGCCGCAAGCACGCCGCCCTGCGGCGCGGTGACGTCGAGCTTGACCGCGAGCCGGTTCGCCTCGGGCACCGCATCGAGCACCAGTTTCAGCGCATCGCCCTGCCCCCCGCCGCCAGCAATCGTTTCGGCATTGGCGGTGACCTGCGCGCGGCGATCGGCGATCGCGATCTTGCCGTTCAATTTCGCGACCTGGCGCTCGCCCGCCACCAGCGGTTCGAAGATGAAACGATCGACGCGCACCAGCCCGACGTCGATATCGAGATCGGGCAGCAGCGGCTCGCCGGTGTCGGGAACCACCTTGAACTCGGGCAGCTTGCGCATCGTCATCGTCGCGGCGGTTGCCGAACGGACGTCGACATGATTGGCGAGATAGCGGATCGGCCGCCAGTCGACTTTCACTTCGGGCGACGCGAGAAACACGCCCTTCGGGTCGGACAGCGTAAAGTCGCGGATGACCATCCGGCCATAGAGCGACCCGTCGAGCCGGCCGATGCCGATCTTCATCCCGTTTTCGAATTCATATTTTTCGATCTGGGTGACGACGAAACGCCGTCCGGCGTCGCTGTTGAGCCCGATGAGGAACAGCGCAAAGAGCAGCACGAGCCCGAGCAGGCTCAGCCCGATCCAGCGCAATATCGTGAGCGGCCACGAACGCAAGGCTTTCGCCGGCACGGTCCCGTCTTCGGCGAAGGCGGCGTCGTCGGCCATCAGAACGCCTGCCCGATCGAAACATAGACGCTGACGCGCGCCTCACCCGGCTTGCGTCCGATCGGGGTGGCGATGTCGAAACGCATCGGACCGAAGTTCGTATAGTAGCGCGCGCCGATACCGGCGCCGAAGCGCAGATTCTGGAAGGTCGGCGCGGATGAGCGATAAACCTGCCCAGCGTCGACAAAGCCGACGACGCCGAAATTGCCGAAGCGATAGCGTGTCTCGAACGCTGCCTCGGCGACGCTGCGGCCGCCGATCGGGTCGTTGTTCGGATCCTTTGGCCCGAGCTCCTGATAACCGAAGCCGCGCACCGAGCCGCCACCACCCGCATAGAAACGCCGCGAGGGTGCCAGCCGCTCGCGCGCCGCGCCGAGGATCGACCCGACGCGGACGCGGCCCGCGACCACGATGCTGTCGGTGACGGGATAATAACCGCTGACGTCGGTCCGTAGCCGTGCATAGGGCGAGAAGCTCCCGGCGAGCGAGCCTTCGGGCTGGATCAGGCTGGCGATGCGGAAACCCTTCGTCGGGTCGAGCAGGCTGTCTGTGCGGTCCATCCCGACCTGCCCCGTCAACCCGAAGATGGTATAGAAATCATAGGATCGCGCACCCGTCGTGAAATCATAATCATCCTCGCGTGTCGCGATCAGCTCGGCGCCATAGGCATAGGTGAATTTCTTCTGCCAGATCGGGGTCGAGTCATAGCTGACGCGCACGCCGACACGGCCCGTGATCGCATTGAACGCGTCATAATTGCTGCGCGTGACCTCGGTGACGAGCTCCATCGTACGGTCCCGGCGGCCGGCGTTCGAGCGGCGCAGCGTCGCCCCGATCCCCTGCTCCTGCGTGCCCAATACACCGCGGAAGGTCAGCGCCCCTTCGGGCGGAAACAGGTTGCGATGCGTCCAGCTGCCTTCCAGCCTGATGCCCTCGCCGGTCCCGTAACCTGCGCTGGCGGCCAGCGTCCGCGGCGGGCCGGCCTGCTGGGTCACCAGCATCGTCACATATTCGGTATCGTCGCCCGCGCTTTCGCCCGTCGGCTGCGGTTCGGCGGCGACGGTCGCGAACAGCCCCGTTGCGACCAGCGCCTGCCGAAGATCGTCGACCATGCGACTGTCGTAAAGATCGCCGCGCTTGAATCGCGCCAGCACCTCGACATGCTCGGCATCGAACGCAAGGTCGCCCGTCGTCTCGATCCCGCCAAAGCGCGACCGTTTCCCGATCTCGACCGGCAGCGTATAGACGCCGTCGCCGGTCGCGCCGTCGAGCAATATGTCGCGCTGCCCGACCTTGCCAAAGGGATAGCCCTCCTGCGGCAGCTTGAGCGCGATCGCCGCTTCGGCACCCTGTATCCGCTGCGCCACGATCGGTTCGCCGACGGCGAGCGGGAAATTGTCGGCGATCAGGCTCGGCGGGACCGTCGGCGCGGCGTTGATAATGATGTCGGCCAGCGTGTAACGCTTGCCCGGCTTCACATCGATAACCGCGGTGATCGACCGGCGCTGGCCTTGCTGGTCTTGCTGGTCTTGCTGCCCTTCCTCGCGCTCGCTGCGGTCGATACGCGTATCGACGACCGCATCATAATAGCCTTCGGACGCGAGGATACGGTGCATCAGTTCGCCATCGGCGGTCAGGCGCGCACGGATCATCGCCGCATTGTCGGCCTTGCCGTCGCCGTCGTACAGCGCCGACAGGTCGCCGAACAGATCGGCGAGATCGACATCGGTGCTGTCGTCGGCGGCGTTCAGCCCGTTGACCTTGACGGTATAGGCAACGCTGACATTATCCTTGTCGTCGTCGGCCTCGGCAAACTGGACCGGTTCGACGTCGAAATTTTCGAGCGGCGGCAGCGGCGCCGCGAGCTCGACGTCGCTGATCGGCGCGTCGCCGATCACCTCGACGGTATCGCCGTCGGCGAGTGCGGGCACGGGAACGCCATCCACCTGCGGCGGCTGGGCTTCCACCGTGGCTTCTGCGGAGCCCTCCGCGGCCGGTTTTACGCCTTTCGCGGCCTCGGCCGCCTGGCGCTTTTCGAAATCGGCAATCGATTCCAGCGGACGGTCGAGCTCGGCATCGTCCTCGGCGCTAATCGGCGGGATCGCCTTTTCGAACTCCTCATCCTCGATGATCGGCGCCACTTCGGGCAGGACGGCATCGGGCGGGGGGGGCGATGGCGCCGCGATCGGCTCGGTCTGTTTAGTTTCGACGGTCCGGACCACCTGCGGCGGTTCGACTTGCTGCGCATGGGCAGCGCCGGCCCAGGCGAGGCAAAGAAAGGAGGTCGCGGCGATCAATAGCGGCCGCATCCGCGAGGATCGACGGCCTGACGATACACAGGAATTTTCAGATTTTTTCATCTGCTGGCCACCGATGCGCACTTGTGGCTTGCGAGATATGGCTGTGCAACCCGTTTCTCCCCATTTGATAAGCTAACTCTCCGACAATGGGACAGTTCCCGGCGATGCGGCGAGTTGCGGCGATGGAGAAAACTCAGGAATCGGCGCCGAACAGGTCGCGGCTGTAAACCTTGTCCGCGACATCGGCGAGGTCTTCGGTCACCCGGTTCGCAATGATGACATCAGCCTCGGCCTTGAACGCCTCGAGATCGCGGATCACGCGCGAATTAAACAGGCGGTCCTCCTCGACCAGCGGTTCATAGACGATCACCTCGATGCCCTTCGCCTTCACTCGCTTCATCACGCCCAAGATACTGCTGGCGCGGAAATTGTCCGATCCCGCCTTCATCGCGAGCCGGTGGATGCCGACGACGCGCGGCGCCCGCTTGATGACTTCGGACGCGATGAAATCCTTGCGCGTGGTGTTCGACGACACGATCGCCTGGATCAGATTCTGCGGCACTTCCTGATAGTTGGCGAGCATCTGCTTGGTGTCCTTGGGCAGGCAATAGCCGCCATAGCCGAAGGACGGATTGTTGTAGAATTGCCCGATACGCGGATCGAGGCAAACGCCCTCGATCACCTGGCGCGAGTCCACGCCGTGCGAGGCGGCGTAGGTATCGAGCTCGTTGAAGAAGGCGACGCGCATCGCAAGGTAGGTGTTGGCGAACAGCTTGATGGCCTCGGCTTCGGTATTGCCGGTCTGCAAAATCTCCGCCTCGGGCTTGAGCGATCCTTCGAGCAACAGGCGCGCGAACTCGGCGGCGCGCGGGTGCGTGTCGCCGACGATGATGCGCGAGGGGTGGAGATTGTCGTAGAGCGCGCGCCCCTCGCGCAGGAATTCGGGTGAGAAGACGATCGCGTCGCTGCCATGTTCGGCCCGCATCCGCTCGGTAAAGCCGACCGGCACGGTCGATTTCACGATGATCAGCGCGCCCGGCGCCTTTACCAGCGCATCGGCGATCACGCTCTCGACCGTGCTTGTGTTGAAATAATTGGTATCGGGATCATAGTCGGTCGGCGTCGCGACAATGACGAAGGCCGCGCCCGCGTATGCGGCGTCGCGGTCAGTCGTCGCGATCAGGTTCAGCGGCTTGTTCGCGAGATAATCCTCGATCTCGGGATCGGCGATCGGCGATTGTTTGGCATTGATCTGCTCGACCTTGCGCGCATCGATGTCGAGCGCGATCACCTCATTGCGCTGCGCCAGCAATATGGCGTTGGAAATACCGACATAGCCCGTGCCGACGACTGTGATTTTGACGGACGGCGCATGCGGCACATTTGCTGGGGGCAATGACTTATCCTCTGATCGATGTGGCGCCGTCCCTAGCAATTGCGGCGCACCGGCTCAACCGTGGCCGGCGTCAGGTGCCGCAGAAGGTCGTGTAAGGGCCGGCGTCGGCAGGGGCCGGCGCGGCAAACCGCTCATGCCCCTGACGAAGGGCATAGGGATGACGCACGACTTCGAGCAGTTCGAGCCACGGCGCGAGGTCGCCCGCCTCCGCCGCGTCCAGTGCGGCTTCGACCAGATGATTGCGCGGGATGTAGAGCGGGTTCACCGCGTCCATCGCGGCGGCGTGTTCCAGCGGCCCCGTCGCCTTGTGCGCGATCCGCTCCCACCACTGCGCGATCCACGGCGCCATCGCGTCAAGGGCGGGAAGCAGGCTTTCCAGCATCGCACCGTCGCCGCGCAGGAGCATGGCGAGCGCCCGAAAGAAAGAGGTGAAATCCACATCATGTTCTTCGAGTTCGTCGAAGAGCGTATCGATCAACTCGCTGTCGTCGGGGCCCTCGCCGCCGAGACCCAGTTTCCCCCGGACCTGCGCATGCCATATCGTGCGAAAACGGACGGGAATGGCATCGACCAATGCCTTCGCCGCATCGACATCGGCGGGCGACACCCGGTGGATCGCGGGCAGCAACGCCTCGGCAAAGCGCGCCATATTCCAGTGCAGGATCTGCGGCTGGCGGCCATAGGCATAGCGGCCGTTGGCGTCGATCGAGCTGAAGACCGTGTTCACGGCAAAGCGATCCATGAAGGCGCACGGACCATAATCGATCGTCTCGCCACTGATCGCGACATTGTCGGTGTTCATGACGCCGTGGATGAAACCCACAGCCAGCCAGCGTGCAACCAGTTCGCATTGCAGGCCGATAACGCGATCGAGGAGTGCAAGCGACGGGTTGGCGGCCTGCGCCAGGTCGGGAAAATGGCGGCGAATGCTGTAGTCGGCGAGCTGGACGATGTGATCCGCGCCGAAATGCGCGGCAAAAAACTGGAAGGTTCCGACGCGGATGTGGCTGCTCGCGATGCGGGTCAGCACCGCGCCGGGATGCGCACGTTCGCGCTGCACGCGGTCCCCCGTCGCGACAGCGGCCAGCGCACGCGTCGTCGGGACGCCCATCGCCGCCATCGCTTCCGACACCAGAAACTCGCGCAGCACCGGGCCGATCGCGGCCTTGCCGTCACCATTGCGCGAAAAGGCGGTCGGCCCCGACCCTTTCAACTGGACGTCGTATCGCGCGCCTTCAGGGGCGATGATTTCGCCGAGAAGCAGCGCACGGCCGTCGCCAAGCTGCGGCGAAAAATGCCCGAACTGATGCCCGGCGTAAGCAAGCGCCAGCGGGTTGGAGCCCTCGGGAAGCACATGGCCCGAAAATATCCGCGCAAGCTCGTCTTTGGCGGTGCCGCCGACGTCGAGTCCAAGCCGATCGGCGAGGAGATGGTTGATGGCTAGCAACTCAGGCATTGAAGGCTTCGCAGCATCTGCGGGCGCGTAAAAGCCTCCCATGCTACGATGAAAACTATTGTCGAACGCGAAATCCATGACACCAATGTCGAGCGCTGACATCAAGAATGCAAGAGATTGTGTCGCGTCGCGCACGGCATTTTCAGCGCGGCGCAACGCTGAGATTATAGTTGACCCCTTCCAAGAGGCTCCCTCGGGGAACAGTCATAGGTATGGTTGAGTGACAGTTACGAAATACAAGTCGGGCTTTCGCGTCGACATCCCACTTATACGGAACTCCAGGTCGAAAATACGTAAAATGAACAGATTCAAATGCGATGAGGCCAACCGTGTTGCGCGCTCTAAGAATATATTCGTGGCTACCCTCAAAATAGCCGCCGAGAAAAGTGATAAGACGGACATTCGAAAAATCCAGAATTGCCTTGCCCAGCGCCCCCCCGGTCTCGAAGCGACCACCGATCACGAGTACATCCTCGGCACCGGCGAACTTCATAGCCGAATTGCGAAGATTCTTGAACTCGGGTTCGCGAAAGGTATTGCGATTAACGACCGGGTGCTCGCACACGATGCCGTAGGTCGAGGTATCGGCGACTATTCGGTCGAACACCGATGTCTGGAGCGGCCCCCGAAACCGGAACAGGGCGTCTGCCATTTCGTAGCAGCCCACATTCGCGAAGTGATTGTGATCGGTTTCACCCGCGATATCGAAACCTGCGCGTTGCGACATCATTCCAAAATTTTCGAATGAGGAGAAAATCAGCCGCTCGGAAGTGAAGAATACCGGAACATCCGGAAGCTTATGCTCGAAATTATACAATACCGACTGGGTGATGCCGTCGCCGTGCACCCGGGAAAAGCTTTGGGGGGTGAGCGAACCCGTCAGCCTGTAGAGCCCGCTCTGCATATAGGCCGCTTTAGCATGTACGCCGTCATATGGCCCCGCAGCTTTGACGAGATCGCGGATTGCTCGCGTATCGTCCGACCGGATGTCCCCCTTCGCGCCGAACCACCTTGCATCAAGGCGCTCCGCCTGATTCGCAACCGCCGGTTCTCCGAATCGACGCCAGCGTCCCCGATCATCCTTCGCCGCGCCCAAAATGCTCATCCCGTCATCAGCGTCCGACGACCGGCTGTCGAACAAAAACACGCCGCCACCGCCATCGAAAGGAACCTTCGCACCAAGCACCACAGCCAGTACCTGTACTCCGACATCTGCCGGGACAAACGCCCGGAGTTCGTTGAAACTATCGAATGAAAGCGTCGACAGCGGCCGCCGCTTTCCGTCCGGCACCGCCTGCACATCGCTGGCCAACAAAGGCAGCAGCGCGGCCTGCGAAAGGGCAAAGAAACTGCGTCGGGGGTAAGGCATTGTCCGGTCCTGCCTTTCAGTTCTGCGTCGGTTTTACGTTGAGCCAAGCAGGAATAGCGCGCCGACGGGAGAGATAAAAACAACGCCACTACGGCCGTCTTCGTCACTTACCATTCGCCCGTGCAGCACCGTATTGCAAGGTCGAAGCGCCGCCTTTCCTTTGCCAACTTCTTGGGCCACCTTATTTTCGGAGCACTTCAGCGGAACACCAATCCGAATGAACTTTTACCGAGAACGGGTTTGCCTCGCCGGTTTTTCCGCAGCATCGACAGTTAATTCGCTGTTCCATATATTCGTGCTAGGCCGCTGACTGAATGCGCCAATTCGCGCCGGGCAGAAGGAATAGGAATGAACACCGTCGTCACCCGTTGTGCCGCCCCTATCGGCCGCCGCGCGTCGGCGGCTTTGCTGACAGCCGGTTGCACGTTTCGTGTTTTCGATATTTCGCGCCACTGCCCTCCCAACAGCAAAGCCGAGGGCTGAACATGGCTGTCCTCGTCACCGGAATTGCCGGGTTCATAGGAATGCACGCCGCTGCCCATCTGCTCGCACGCGGAGAAACGGTTATCGGTATCGACAATTTCAATGACTATTATCCGGTCGATCTGAAAGAAGCGCGGGTAGCCGAGCTCGAGCGGCTCGGTGGCGATCGACTTGCCGTCCATCGCGCCGATATCGGCGACGAGGCCGCACTGGTCACGGCCCTCGCCGATGCCGACTTCGACCGCGTTGTCCATCTGGCGGCGCAGGCTGGTGTGCGCTACTCGATCGACAATCCGGCCGCCTATATCCGTTCGAATGTAGCAGGCCATCTCGGCATCCTGGAGATAGCCCGCCACCGCAGCGTGCGCCATCTGGTCTACGCCTCGTCGTCCTCAGTCTATGGTGCGAACAAGGCCATGCCGTTTCGCGTCGAGGACCGGGTCGATCATCCGATCTCGCTCTACGCCGCCACCAAGCGTGCGGACGAACTGATGAGCGAAACCTATGCCCATCTCTTCCGCGTGCCGCAAACCGGCCTGCGCTTTTTCACCGTCTACGGACCCTGGGGCCGCCCCGACATGGCGCTGTGGAAATTCACCAAGGCCATCCTCGAAGGTCGGCCGATCGATGTCTATAATCACGGCGATATGCGCCGCGACTTCACCTATATCGACGACATCGTCGCTGGCGTGATCGCCAGTCTCGACAATCCACCGGCCGACGATGGCGAACCAAAGGCCGGCGGCTTTGTCACGCCGCACCGCGTGTACAATATCGGCAATAACCGGCCCGAATTGTTGATGGAACTTATCGGTGAAATCGAGGATGCCTGCGGACGCAAGGCGCAGCTCAACCTGCTTCCGATGCAGGACGGCGACGTCCATGAAACCTATGCCGATATCAGCGCGATCGCCGACGAGTTGGGCTATGCGCCGACAACCGGCATTTGCACCGGCGTCGGCAATTTCGTGTCGTGGTATCGCCAATTTTACGGCGTGTAGGGTTAGATCAGCCCCAGGATCAAGGCTGCGGCCAACGCCAACTGCGCCTTGGGCTCGCGCCGGAGGTCCCCGACGTGTGCGGCGAGCCACAGCCTGTCGCCGAGGTTCAGCCGGGCCACGCGGTCCAGCACCGGCCGCTCCGCCATATTGTCCGGGTCAAGGAAACGCCGGTTGCGAACCACTGTGTCCCGATACCAACCTTCGCGGATGAGCGACAGGCGCTTCAGCGCACCCTTCAAGCCCGACTGTGCACCGAAAAAATTCTGCTCATGCTGGCGATAGCGGATGCACGACCAGTCATCGATCACCCACGACAGGCCGTGCGACCGGCAAATCGAATAACAAAGCCAATCGTGCGACACCCCCCACCAGTCCTGATCGTCGACCGGGCCGATCCGCATCGCGATCAACTCCGCAGCCTTCTGATCGAAAACATAGGTGCACCCCGCCGACGCAGCCTGGAATAAATGATCGAAGCGCTTTTGGGGACCAGCCTTCACCATCGTCCATTCGGCGCCCCGGGCTTCGGAAAAGGCGGTCAGGTTAGAGGCGTAACCCGATGCCCCGCTTTCCCTCAATCGCCCGACTGCGCGTTCCAGCTTTTCGGGCAGCCAGATATCATCCTGGTCGGAGAAGGCGAAATAGGCATGTGGCGCCCGGCGGACGTCGGCCAGCATGCTGAAAAAATTTCCGCTCGCGGTGCTGAAGCGGCGGGGCGCATTGTCGAGCAGTATGATCCGGCTGGGGTGCGTTTCGGAACAGGAACGAACGACCTCTAGCGTCCGATCGCTGGAGCCATCATCGCGAACATAGATTGTCGACACGACTCCGCGCTGATCAAGGATGCTTTCGATCTGTTCTGCGACGAACATCTCGCCGTTATACGTTGCCAACATTACGCCGACAGACGGCACCGCCCCCGCCTCGCTCAAATCCTCAAAACTGCTCATCATATTGATATTCTTACGATCTCTATTGAGAGGCACGGGGCGCCACGGCCGCAGCCGTGGCCGATACCATGACACGCCGGGAAGGTCGAGCGGTGCGACGAACCTTTGGGTCCTTGACTTGCGCGCCGACTTTGTTGCGTGCGATAGGCGCTCGCACCCGGCCGCTCGGGTAGACATAGCGGCCGCGAAGTAAGTTTGAAGATGGAGATCGTATGACGCGCGTTTTGGTCACCGGCGGCGCTGGCTTTATCGGGTCGGCGGTGTGCCGTCATCTCGTCCAGGATCTGGGCCACGAGGTGGTCAACGTCGATGCGCTCACCTATGCGGCCAACCGGTCCTCGCTCGCACCGATCGAAAATTCCGGCCGCTATCATTTCGAACAGGTCGACGTCCGCGACCGCGCTGCGGTCGATGGTGTTTTCGCGCGCTACCAGCCCGACGCCGTGATGCACCTTGCCGCCGAGAGCCATGTCGACCGGTCGATTTCGGGCGCACAGGTCTTCCTCGAAACAAACATCCTCGGCACCGCCGTGATGCTCGAGGCGCTGCGCGCCTATCGCGACAGCCTGTCCGCCGAGCGTGCCGACGCCCTGCGCTTCCTTCATATATCGACTGACGAGGTTTATGGCTCGCTCGGCCCGACGGGTCTCTTTACCGAAGAGACGCCCTACGATCCCTCCTCGCCTTATTCGGCCTCGAAAGCCGCGTCGGACCATATCGTGACGGCGTGGGTCCGGACTTACGGTCTACCCTGCGTGATCTCGAACTGCTCGAACAATTACGGGCCCTATCACTTCCCTGAGAAGCTGATCCCGCTCGTCATCCTCAACGCCCTCCACGGCAAGACGCTGCCGGTCTATGGCGACGGGTCCAATATCCGCGACTGGCTCTATGTAGACGACCATGCCCGCGCGCTGGTTATGATCCTCGAAAAGGGTCGCGCCGGGAAGAAATACAATATCGGCGGCCGCAATGAGCGTACCAACCTTCAGGTGGTCGAGCGCATCTGCGACCTGATGGACGCGATGGCGCCGAAGGATCGCTCGCACCGCGACCTTATCAGCTTCGTCACCGACCGCCCCGGCCACGATCACCGCTATGCCATCGACGCGACGAAGACCGAGAATGAAATCGGCTGGAAGGCACGGTACGATTTCGACAGCGGGATCGAAAAGACCGTACGCTGGTATCTCGAAAACCGCGACTGGTGGGAACCGATCCGCAACAAGGTCTACGCGGGCGAGCGCCTCGGCACGCTGAAATAAGCGTCGGCCGGGTCAGCCCTGCGCGCGCACCTCGCGGAGCATCAGACGCAGATTGCTGCGCCAATGCGCCGCGGGTGCACCGATGAGCGCGCTGGTCACTTCCTTGTCGAGCACCGAATAATGCGGGCGCCTGGCGGGCGTCAGATAGGCGCTGCTCGGGATCGGTAGGATCGGGATCGCACGGTCGAGCAGCCCGATGGCCAGCGCCTCTTCCTGAATCGCAACCGCGAAATCATACCAGCTTGCCGCACCGCTATCGGTGTAGTGATAAAGGCCGGTCGCGCCCGTCGCCGTCAGTTTCCAGATGCCCTCGGCCAGCGAGGTCGCCCAGGTCGGGGTTCCGATCTGGTCGGCAACAACGCGAACTTCGTCGCGCTCGGCCATCAGCCGCAGCATCGTGCGGACGAAATTGGCCCCGCGGCTACCATAAACCCAGGCGGTACGGACTATCAGCGCGCCCTCGCCGGCTTCCTGTTCGCCGCGAAGTTTCGACGCGCCATAGACACCGAGCGGCGCCGTCGGCGCATCGGGGGCATAAGGTATTCCCGCCGTCCCGTCGAAAACGAAGTCCGTCGAGACATGGACGAAGCGCGCACCCGCGGTTTCCGCCGCCCGAGCCAGATAGCCCACCGCCTCGCCGTTGATCCGGAACGCGGTTTCCGCATCGCTCTCGGCCTTGTCGACCGCGGTATAAGCGGCCGCGTTGACAAGCAGTTGCGGCGCTGCCGCGGTGACATAAGACCGCACCGCATCGGCATCGCCGATATCGAGGTCGGCGCTCGTTGCCGGGACGATCTCCGCATGGGCGGGCCCCACGGTCTGAAGCGCCCGCCCCAATTGGCCGCCAGCTCCAGTGATCAGAACCTTCATTGCCATATCTTTCAGGGAAAAGTCGGCGTTTCGCACAACGGCTGCCCGGCGATATCCTTTGCCGACAGCGTCGGCGAGATGCCGTCCAGCGGCCACTCGATGCCGATCGCCGGATCGTTCCACAAAAGGCTGTGCTCGTTCGCCGGCGCGTAGTCGCTCGTGCATTTATAGAGGAAGTCGGTGCCGTCCGCGAGGCAGAGGAAACCGTGCGCCATTCCTTCGGGCACGTAGAGCATCTTTTTGTTCGCGGCCGACAATTCGACCCCGAACCATTTGCCGAACGTCGGCGACGAGCGACGCAGGTCGACCGCGACGTCGAAAACCGCGCCGGCGGTCACGCGCACGAGCTTTCCCTGCGGCCCGGGCCGTTGATAGTGCATCCCGCGAAGAACGCCGCGCGACGACCGACTGTGATTGTCCTGCACGAAGCTGAGGTCCATTCCAGCCTTGCGAAACACCTCGGCGTTCCAGCTTTCCATGAAAAAGCCGCGGTCGTCCCCAAAGACCTTGGGTTCGATGACCATCACGCCGTCGATCGGGGTCGGAGTGAACAGCATCAGAAGCGACGCTCCAGCAGTTTCATCAGATATTCGCCATAACCCGACTTGCGAAGCGGCTCAGCAATGCGCTGCAACTGCGCGTCGTCGATGAAGCCCTTGCGCCAGGCAATCTCTTCGGGGGCGCATATCTTCAGCCCCTGCCGCTCTTCGGTGATGCGGACATAGTTGGCGGCGTCGATCAGCGACCCGTGCGTCCCGGTATCGAGCCAGGCATAACCACGGCCCATGATCTCGACCGACAATTCGCCGGCCTCCAGATACATGCGGTTAAGGTCGGTGATCTCCAGCTCGCCGCGCGCCGACGGCTTGACCTGATGCGCCAGTTCAACCGCGCGCCCGTCGTAAAAATATAGGCCCGTGACGGCGAAGTTCGACTTCGGGTTGGCGGGCTTTTCCTCGATCGTTTCGGCGCGGCCCTCGGCGTCGAACGACACGACGCCATAGGCGGTCGGATCGCTGACATAATAGCCGAAGACGGTCGCGCCCGTTTGACGGTCCCCGGCCGCTTCGAGCAATTGCGGCAGGCCGTGGCCGTAGAAGATATTGTCGCCGAGGATGAGCGTCGACGGATTGGTCCCGACGAAGTCGGCGCCGATATGGTAGGCTTGAGCCAGCCCGCCGGGGTCGGGCTGCACCGCATATTCGATTGTCATGCCCATGTCGGTGCCGTCGCCGAGCAACGCTTGAAAGGCCGCCTGATCCTGCGGGGTCGTAATGATCAGCACTTCGCGGATCCCGGCCAGCATCAATACCGACAGCGGATAATAGATCATCGGCTTGTCATAGACCGGCATCAACTGCTTCGACACGCCCTTGGTCAGGGGATAGAGCCGCGTGCCCGAGCCGCCCGCGAGAATTATACCTTTACGCATTATCCCTATCACCCCGCAGGTTACCGAAATGCCGCCCGTCTAGGAAGAGAGGCTGGTGCAATCAAGCCCCGGCGGCCCGTCGACCCCGTCACTCGACCTCAAACTCATTGACGGTCGCGGAACAATGCTCGCCTTGGCGTTCGGAAACCGCGCGCGATTCCTCTCTGGCTATGACCGTGTTCGAAGCGTAGGAGACGCTGCCCGCGCGAAGCGGCACCCGTAACACCCTGTGAACCCGTATTTGCAAATGGGCCGCCAAAGCGACTGACTTATGATGATCGAATTAATAACTATCATCGTTGCGATATCCGCCGTAACGATCGCAATGATAATCGATAGCACGGCATGGCACATAAGGGCGCTCTCGCGAATCGAAGAACGCGGCCTTTTCATCTCTAGGACCAATATATTCCTTTACGGAGGCCGATTTTTTTCGCTTCTTTACATGACGTCTCTTTCATATCTTGTTGATATCAGGAGCACGGCGAAGGAAATAATCTTAATCTCCGCAATAGGTTTCTTTTTTTCGTCCCTAGCGAACCATATGGCTCTAGGGATCAGGCCCGTGCGCAAGAGATTCGTCGAGAGAGCTGCCTGGGCGCTACGACTGCCACACCGCAGCCATGACATCGGGGCGGCACATTTCAGAATATTCTCTCGCGACAGCTTGAAGAGCCCGCTCTTTATATTGTCGAGTCTGGCGACCTTCGTCTTTTCCATGGGAATCAGCATCCCCTATGTCGTTGCGTCGATATTCCCCGAATATCGCATGACGTTCAACAATTTGGGGCAAATCATCAATTCACTAGGAATGTTGCTTGTCCTGCTCGTAATCGACAACCGGATGTACAGGGACTGGGATCATGGAACGATCCTGCAATCAAATGAAATTTACACATCGTCGCGAACATGCGGTCTGATGATGGCTTCGATCTTCTACCTTGTTGCAATCGGGATAATGGTGGCCTGACATGACCGAAAATAGTAATTTTAATAAGGTTATGGTGGCCGTATCCGTATTTTGTCTTTTTATATCGGTGATGTATATCCGGTATAATTACGACAGCTTCAATATTGCGGACTATGATGCCTATGCCTATTTTACGGACGTCTATTGGTCGGGCTTCGATCGCAGCTGGATTCTGTCGGAGCCCTTCGGCTGGGGCTCGCTCCTCGCGCTGCGCTGGGTTACCGGGTCAACCCATTATGCGATCGTGGCGGCGCACTGGCTGCTCAGTCTGACAACCTGTGCCGCAATTCTTCTTCTGTCATATCGATACCGCCTGAAATGGCAGGGCGTCATGATGTCGATCGCAATGTTCGGCCCCCTTCTCGCAATCGTTACAATCAGGGCCACGCCGGCTTACTTGCTATGCGTCGGCGCAGCCCTGCTCGCCGCACGCGGCAGCCTGTTTGCTTTGGCCCTGGTCGGGCTGGCCATTCTGTTCCACAACACGGCAATTCTCGCGCTAATTCCAATCCTGCTGATCCTGTTTCAGAATAAATTCCCAAACTCCGTCAAGATTTTTGAGAACAAGACAGTGATTATCGTCGCATCGGCGATTACAGGACTTATATTTCTGTTTTACAGGCAGGACCTGTTTAACCTATTCGAAAATATCATCGCCATAGCGCCCGGATTCATGCAAAAATACGTCGTATACTTCACGTCCGGTGGATCAGAAGCGGCAGTAAACGCCGCCCGGGAACCTACGTCGCTCTTCCATATTTTCTTCATTGCGGGCGCCACCTTGATGTTCACGTTGTATATTTTCCTGAGCGGGGAAGAGCAGCGAACATACAGACTGTTCGCGATATCAAGCTTCGCCATATATATTGTACTGAGCACGAATCCCGTGACATCTTTTCGGCAGTCCATATTCTGGATCATTCCGATCCTGCTCACCTTTCCCTGGGAAAAATTGCGGCCAACACCGGCAGTTTCGCTCGGTGTCATCGCGTTCAGCCTCGTCGTTCTGCCAATCGGTCTGGGCAGCGTAATTTTGAGCTATTGATCATCCCCACACGCGCATGGACATCGGCTCCGTTGCTCGATAAACGCTCGCTCCATGCAAAGCGCTCCCCCCTCCGCCTGGCCCTCCTTCTCGGACGAAGAAGTCGCCGCCGCCGCCGCCGTCATCGCCTCCAACAAAGTCAATTACTGGACCGGACAGGAAGGCCGCGCATTCGAACGCGAATTTGCCGAATGGGCCGGCAGCGCGCGCGCCGTGGCCCTGGCCAATGGCACGCTGGCGCTCGACGTCGCGCTGAAGGCGATGAATATCGGGCCCGGAGACGAGGTGATCGTGACGCCCCGCACCTTCATCGCCTCGGCATCGACGGTCGTCAACGCCGGCGCCATTCCAGTATTTGCCGACGTCAATGCCGACAGCGGAAACATATCCGCCGCGACGATCGCCGCCGTCCTGACCGAGAAGACGAAGGCGATCATTCCGGTGCATCTGGCGGGCTGGCCTTGCGACATGGATGGAATCATGGCCCTTGCCGCCGAACACGATCTCCGGGTGATCGAAGATTGCGCGCAGGCCCATGGCGCGAAGGTCGGCGACCGCAGCGTCGGCAGCATCGGTCACGTCGGCGCCTGGTCCTTTTGCCAGGACAAGATCATGACGACCGGCGGCGAAGGCGGGATGGTCACCACCGACGATCCCGACCTGTGGTCGGCGATGTGGTCATACAAGGATCATGGCAAGAGCTGGGAAGCGGTCTATGAGCGCGAACACGCCCCTGGTTTCCGCTGGGTCCATGAAAGTTTCGGGACCAACTGGCGCATGCTGGAAGTCCAGTCCGCAATCGGGCGCATCCAGCTTGGCCGTATGCAGGCATGGAACGCACGCCGTACCTTGATCGCGCAGTCGGTCGCGGCGGCACTGAAGCCCTTTGCGGGCGCGGTACGCGTCCCCGCGCCAGTGCAGGGCATGACGCATGCCTATTATCGCCAATATGCCTATGTCCGGCCCGACGGCTTGAAACCCGGCTGGTCGCGCGATCGGATCGTGGCGGAATTGAACGCGCGCAACGTCCCGGTGATGCAAGGCAGCTGTTCCGAGGTTTATCTGGAAAAGGCATTCGATGGCACGCCCTGGCGCCCCGCCGAACGCCTGCCCGTCGCCCGCGACCTTGGCGAAACCAGCCTGATGTTCCTCACCCATCCGACGATGACCGACGACGAGATCGGCCGCCATGTCGCCGCGATCGGCGAAGTGCTGGACGCGGCGGCGGCATAATGGCGCCCACGGAAATCAACCGGCTGATCATCGTCGGCGGCGGCGGCTTTGGCCACGAGGTCGCGAGTTGGGCGGCGGACTGTCACGCAGCGGGAAGCTTGCCCCCGGCGAGCGGCTATCTCGACGATGAAGACCGCGGGCCGCTCGGCCGCGGCGTACCCCACATTGGCAGCGTTGCCGGTTATCAGCCGCAAGCGGGCGACCGGCTGCTGCTCGCCGTCGGCGCGCCCGACACCAAGCGCAAGCTCGTCGACCTCCTCCGCCCGCGCGGCGCCGTCTTTGCGACGCTCATTCATCCCACCGCGATCATCGGCTCAAACTGCCGACATGAAGAAGGCGTCATCATCTGCCCGCTCGCGATGAACACCGCGAACACGCACATGGGCCCCTTCTCCAGCCTGCTCACCTTCTCGGGCCTCGGCCACGATGCGCGGCTCGGGGCCTTTTCGACGGTCAGCTCGCACGTCGACCTGATGGGTCATGCGACGGTCGGCGAAGGCGTCTTCATCGGATCTGGCGCGCGCGTCATGCCCGGCGTCATGGTCGGCGACGGCGCGCGTATCGGCGCCAATGTCGTCGCGCAGCGTAACGTCGCGGCAGGGATGACGCTTTTCACCCTGCCCGCCAAATCGCTGAAAATGCCGGCTTCGAAAAGCTGATCAGCCCGCCATTGCGGCTTCGTAGGCGGCCGCGAAAGCCTCGATCCGCACTTCGTCCGCGCCCAGAAGCGGGGGCCGGTTCGCCGACGCCATGCCGCGCTGCACCGTCTCGAGGATCGCCCGGTCCTCGTTGATGACGTATTTGCCCAGCGTCGCGCCCTGCTTGTTCATCAGGTCCTGACGCGCCTGCGTCCGCTCGTCGAGTTCGACTCCTGGCGCGAAAAAGCGCGTCCGCAAGTTCGTCTCGTGCGCCGACACCGGGATGGCGTGCCCGACATAGAAGGCCGTGCCCTCGGTCGACGAAATGAACAGATTGGGAAAGATATGCACATGAAAGAAGGATTCATGCGCAAATTCGCGATCCGCCAGATGCGCGACCGCCCGTGCTTTCAACGCGTCGCGCGCCGTCGGTGATTTCGGAAAATGGGAGGAGCTGTGCCCGCGGTCGAGCCGGACGTCGACGATCGACTTCTTCCCGATGCCCAGCCCTTTGACGAACGTCTCGGGATGGACATAGCCGCAATGATAGCATTCGAGCACATTCTCGGCGAGCAGCTTCCAGTTCGCGGCGTGATGGATCGTATCGATGTCGGTCAACGCGCCCATCGCGCGGCTCAATTGCTCAAGGACCGGTACAAAGTCGCCCAGATAGTCGGTGAGCGGCGGCGGCGCGCTTTCCATCGACACAAAGACGAAGCGCCCGCACACCTCCACAGGGAACCGCTGCAGGCACACACGCTCGTCGTCGCGGCTCTCGGCGAAGCCTTGGCGCGGCGGCAAGGTCCTGGGGCGGCCCTCGCCGTCGAACGCCCAGCCATGATAGCGGCAGATCAGCGACCGGTTGCCGCGCTCTTCGGTCTGAATGAGGTTCAGCCGGTGCGGGCAGACGTTGCGGAACGCGCGCAGCGATCCGGCGAAATTCTGGACGACGATCGCGGTCCCCGGCAGATCGACGCAGACGAAATCCTGATCGTTCGCCAGTTCGTCGGTCATCGCGACGAATTGCCAGCCCTTGCGGAACAGCAGTTCCATCTCGTGCTCCAGCGCGGCGGGATCAATATAGCTGGAAACAGGAATCACGGGTTCGACAATCCTGACGTCCGCGCCGACGGGCGCGCGCTCTTCACTTGGCCGCGTAGCCGCCATCGACGGGCAAGTCGATACCCGTGATCCATGGCGACGCGTCGCTCAGCAGGAAGGCAACGGCGGCCGCCACGTCGTCGGGCTGCCCGAAACCGAGCGGGTGCAAATCGCGATAGCCGGCGACCAGATCGTCGCTGACACTCTCGACAAAACTGCGGTGCATCGCGGTTTCCACCGCGCCGGCGGTGATCGAATTCACGCGGATCCGCCGATCGGCAAGCTCGACCGCCAAAGCGCGCACCATGCCGCTGGTCGCGGCCTTCGCCGCCGAATAGGCGACCATGCCGCGGCGCCCACGCACCGCCGAAACCGACGACATGAACACAAGCGAGCCGCCGTCGTTCATCGCGTTTTTCCGCGACAGCGCCTTGGCCATGCCCAACGCACCCATCACTGCTGCACCGAAAAGCTCGTCAATCTGTGTCTGTTTGGTCAGGCGCATCGGCATGACGAGGCTCGTGCCGGCAGAATGGAACAGGCCATCGATCGCGCCGCGTTCGGTCACAACTCGCTGCACCAATTCGTCGGCCGTGCCAAAATCGCCGACATCGGCCGCGAAGACCGCGTGTGCACCCTCGCCGCCCAATCCCGAAAGCGTTGCACCGAGCCGCGTCTCATCGCGCCCGACCAGCGACAGGTTGGCGCCCAGCGTCGCGAGATACGTCGCCGCCGCCTGCCCCAAGCCCGACGAAGCGCCGGTGACGACGATATGTTTGCCCGCAAGGCTGTCCGATGCGAAAATCATAGCGTGAGCAAGACGACCGATTTCAATGCGCCAACGTCAACCGAAGCGCCGCCCCACGAATAGCCGACCCCGAAACCGAACATACCGAGCCGGAGCGGCTTCGACGAAAGATCGCCCGCCAGCTTGTCGCAGATCAGCAGCGGAATCGTCGCGCTGCTCGTATTGCCGAACGCATCGATATTGATCGGCACCTTTTCGCTCGGCAGCTTTGCCTTTTTCGCAAGGTGGTTGATCATGAAGGTATTGGCCTGATGAAACAGGAAATAATCATAGTCATCGACCGACCGGCCCGCGACCTGCATCGTTTCGGCAACGAGTGTCGGGACCGCTTTCAGCGTGAAGGTGAAGATTTCGCCGCCGTCCATGAACAGCTTGTCCTGTTCGTTCGGCGTCTTTTCATGCTTCTGCTGGCGCGATGCACCGCTGGGGATGATTAGATTATTGGCGCCGCGACCGTCGGTCCCGAGAACGAAATAAGCAGGCTCGGCCTTTTCGTCATATTCGATCGCGGTCACCGTGCCGGCATCGCCGAACAGCATTGCGGTGGCGCGGTCGCTGGGATCGACCACGCGGCTGCTGGTATCGCCGACCGCAAGCAACACCCGCCGTGCCGCGCCCGTCTGCACCATGCTCATCGCCAGCCACAGGCCGTAAGGATAGGCCGAACAGCCCAAATTGATGTCGAACGCAATGATCCCGGGGCGCAGGTCGAGCCGCGGCTGCATCACCGCCGCGGTCGCCGGAAGGCGGTAATCAGGGGTCTGTGAGATAAAGATCAACGCGTCGACCGACGCCGGGTCCCAGTCGAGATCCTCGAGCACACGCTTGCCCGCGGCGACGCACAGGTCGGCCGTGGTGGTCGCATCATCGACCCAGCGCCGCGTCAGAACGCCCGTCATCTTGGTGACGTCGGCGACGCCATCACCAAATTGTTCGGTGAAATGGTCGTTGCCGACGACGCGGGGCGGCACACAGGCCGCCAGACCGACGATCGACGCGGACTGGACCTTGGCCGCCTGCCCGCTTTTAAGAACCGCTTCGACTGTCACGCCACCGCCGCGTCGACCAGCTTGCCAATATCGCCGACCGTTTTGCACTCTGCCAGATCTTCGGCACTGACCGAAACGTCGTGCACTTCGTCTATCAGCGCCAGCGTCGAAACCACGGCAAGCGAATCCCAAAGCTCGCCGAGTTCGAAACCCTCTTCGAGTTCGCTCGCTTCGACTTCCAGAATTTCAGCCAGTCCGTCGCGAAAGTCAGACATAGTCACTCCTTATATTTCAAAAACTTATCGAACCTGCCGCCCAGGACAGCCCTACTCCGAAGCCCACTAACATATGGCGTCCGGCCGGAAAACGACTTTGTTCGGCCATATTCTCCAGAACGAAAGGGATCGTCGACGAGACGGTATTTCCCACGTCCGCATAGCGCCGCGGCACCCGTTCGTCGCTCAGGCCAAGCTTCTTCTGCAACGAATCCAGCATGAATTTGTTGGCTTGATGCAGGATCACGCTATCGAATGCCTCGATCGGCAAGCCCATCTTGTCCGTCAGGCGACCTACGACTTCGGGCACGCGTTTCAGTGTAAAGTTCAGAACGGCGCCGCCGTTCATGTAAAGATTGTCTCTCGACCGCGCATTGCCGCTCTTGTCGACGACTTCCTCGGCGGTTTCCGGGCTGCGGGGCGTGCGAAAGCCGCCGCCTTCAACGATCAACTGGTGCGCGCCGCTGCCATCGGTGCCGAACTCGAACGGACCGATGCTCCCCGTATCGCCGGGACCGTTCCGCCTGATCAGTGTCGCCGCCGCGCCATCGCCGAACAGGGTCCGAACGCTCTTGTCGCGGGCATTGATATATTTTGAATAGGTGTCGGCGGTGACGAGGAGGATCGTGGACGCCATGCCGCCCGCAATCAGCCCTGCCGCCAGTGACAAGCCATATACGAACCCCGAACAGCCGAGATTGATATCGAGCGCGCCGATGCCGGTCCCGAGCTGCAGCCTGTTCTGCATGATGCACGCCGATGTCGGCAGAACATAATCGGGGGCCTGGGTGCAGAAGATCAGGAAATCGACATCGGCCTTGCCTATCCCGGTCTTTACGAACAGTTTCTCAGCCGCCGCCACGCCCAGATCCAGCGCGGTTTCGTCCGGCCCGGCGATATGCCGTTCCGCTATCCCGGTCTTGTCGAGAATCTTGTCGGCGGGCCATTCCGGATACAAGGCGGCGAGCTCGGCATTATCCAGAACAGTTTGTGGCACATGTGTCGCAACAGCCACGATGCGGGCGCCCACGCTTCCGGCTGCCTCGTGTTCTGCAAATGATGTCATCAACCGATACCGTTAAATTGAACAGGGGGCGGCCACGAACTCATTCGATATGGCCCTCTATAAAGGCGATTATCCGCTCTGCGTGCACAGACCAGCTTCGATGTACTTCATATAAATGACCGCCGCCAGCCGCAATCTCGACCTGGCCCCCGCCCGGCGCGAAACCATCGCGCATGGCCTTCAGCGCATTCTCATCATTTTCCCAGATCCGTTCATGCTCGCTCAGGATGGCGAGGACCGGGCAGCGGATGCACGATGCGACGGCGGCAAACCGATCCGGCCAGCGCAGCAGCACTTCGTCCACGTCATCTTTCCGCCAGGGTTCTCCCGATTTGCGGAGCGCGATCGGCGCCCGCCAATCGAAGCTGCCATCGGGGCCGAAGAAAAAAGCCTGTGGCAGGACGATGTCCCCGTCGCCGTGAAGCTTGCCGAGCCATGCCAGCGCCGCGTCGGTCGGGCGCGAACCGATACCCGAGGTCGCGAGACATTTCAGCATCGGCGGCGATTGCGCCGCCCAGTGCATCGTGACCGCGCCGCCGATCGAATGGCCGAATGCCGCGACGGGCAGGTCGGGATCGCCGCACGCCATGACGGCCTCCCCGACCAGCTTCGTCAGGAGCCGGCTAGCGGAATATATCGGGTCGGGGCCGTCTATCGGCGGCGACATCCCGTGTCCCGGCCGGTCGACCATCAGCACCGCGTGTCCGGCGCCGAGCGCTGCTCCGGCAAATGAGAATGAAGGCAGGTCGAAATATCGCCCGCTGCACCCGCCACCATGGACACAGACGATCAGCGATGCCGGTCGGCCCTCATTACGGACCAGGCGCCCGTGAAGGCCGTCCGCTTCCAGTTCCTGCGAATTACCGATCACCGCCGTTTGGCCTCTTGCACACCGATTTTGTCCGGCAACCGATTCAACCTTCTTCCGTATGTGTGCCGACGGCGACGCCCTTCGCCCCGCCTGCGGGCACGGATCCCATGAATTCGGACATCGTGACCTCACCCTCGCCGCTGATCCCGTCGCGGCGCACGATCTTTGCGACCGTCATCAGGATGATTTTCAGGTCGAGAAGGAAGGTCCGGTTATCGACATACCAAACGTCGAGCGCGAATTTCTCTTCCCAGCCGATCGCGTTGCGGCCGTTGATCTGCGCCCACCCCGTGAGCCCCGGTCGGACCTCGTGCCGCCGCGCCTGCGTCGGCGAATAGCGCGGAAGATAATAGGTGTGCAGCGGGCGCGGCCCGACGAGGCTCATTTCGCCGCGCAGGACGTTCCAGAGCTCGGGCAACTCGTCGAGACTGGTCGAGCGCAGCCAGCGACCGAAGGGGGGCAGCCGGTCGGCGTCGGGCAAAGGCAGGCCGTCAGCCCCGACCGCGTCGGTCATCGTCCGGAACTTGATGACGTCGAACGATCGCGCGCCAAGGCCGGGCCGCGTCTGACGAAACAGCACCGGCGATCCCAATCGCGATCGCACCAGCAGCGCGAGGATCAGGATCAGCGGCGAAAATAGCAATAGCGCGACCGCCGAAGCCGCGATGTCGAACCCGCGCTTCAACATCGATTATTTCGCGCTCGTATCGCGCGCGAGCTTCAGCGCCGAAATCGTCAGATTGGTCGGATCCCGCCCGATACCGCCCGCCACGCGCATGTCCAGCCGGACGAGGTTGCAACCGGCTGGCATGGCCATTTTCAGCAGCTTGTTCTGCGGAACGCTCGCCGAAAGCATATTCGCCGATTCCACTTTCTTTTTCGCCGAGGCCCCCGCGAGGCAGGTCGCAACCCACGTCGCGCTGCCGTCGAGATTGCTCGCGCGATCAGCGGCCTGCCAGTAAAGCGCGTCGCCGGGATTGACGGCGACGAGCTTGACCGCCGCGACCCCCACGGTTCCCGGCGAGGCGAAGATGTCGATCCCCGTTAGGCCACCTTCGACACTAACGAATTCGCCGCCTTGGGCGCTGCCGTCCGAGAAGGCCCACACAAACGGTGGGTACCCCTCATCCAGCTTGCCGCGGGCAGTTCCGCCGACGTTGCGCAAGGTGTCGCGGTTAGAGCCTGGCAACAAGGGATAGAGCTGCAATGCCGAGGAATACGAGCCTTCAGCGATCAGTCGTGTTAATAGAGTCGAATAAACATACCGTCCGTTCTCGATATCCGGCGCCATTTTGCGCCGATCGATCAACAACTGCGCCATCGGTGCAGCCCGCGGCAAATCGGTCACCGCAACCTGAAACAGGTGCGGCAGCCAGGGATTATTTTCGCGAATATACGGCGCAAGATGCCGACGCCCCTCGGGCGCCAGAATGATCAACGCCATCCGTGGAATCACAGCATTAGCGGCGTCGGCGTCGCCACGGATCATGAGGTCGAAATGACGAAGCCCGGATGCGATATACCCGCCGCGCAAACGATCAGCCCCAAGCCATAGCTGCACGGCGCTGTCGCGGCGCGAGAGCCGCTCGGCTTGCAACATGGCTTTGCGCGCCTTCGACTGCGCGCCGCCAATTTCCATGCTCTTGCCGACAAGCCAGAGCGACCGCGGTGTCAGCGGAGCATGCGCAAGAGTCTCACGTCCAAGTCGCTGAGCCGCAGCCGAGTTGACGCGCGAACTACGTGAAGAGATAGCAAGCGCCGCACGCGTCTGCCCGGCTCGCCAGGAAAAGAAACTGCCGCCCAGGGGCCGGAAACTGTCGATGGAAAGTCCCACCGACGCTGCCGCCTGCGAGAAAGCGAGTACGGCGAGCAAAAGGCCCACGACGAGGCCCACAAAAATCGACGGCGTCAGCTTCATTTCACCCTTCATGCCAATCAGACCCTACGCCGTCTGCCCGGACGGATTGTCCTTGCCATAGCCATAGCCATAGCCATAGCCGTAGCCGTAGCCCGATTGCTTGGCACGATATTTGGTGAGCAGCGCGCCCAGAACATGCGCGCGCGACTCGCGCAGGCGCGACAAGGCTGCCTGCGAAGCGCGGACCGCCGTTCGATCGGCCTCGATAACGTAGATAACCCCTTCAACCGCCCTGCCGATCAACGCGGCGTCGGACAGACCAAGCATCGGCGGGCTATCGAGAATAACATGATCAAATTTTTCGGAAAGTTTGCGGACGAACAATTCCAGACGATCTCCGCTGAGCAATTCCGAAGCGCTCGGAGGTGTCGGGCCCGCCGCAACGAAACTGACGTTTGATCCGTCAATCGCCTGGACCAGCGATGCCCAGTCGTCATCCCCGGCAAGAAAGTTCGAAACACCCTTGCTGTTGTCGAGACCGAGACGGCTCGCGACCACAGGACGACGCATGTCGACGTCGACGAGCACCACAGATCCCGCGGTTCGGCCCAGCACCCGAGCCAAGGCATAAGCCGACGTCGACTTGCCCTCGGACGGCGACGTGCTGGTCAGCGCCAGTGTTTTCGGAACCCCATGATCCGTCGAGAAGCTCAAGTTCGTCCGGACGGTCATGTAGGCTTCCGATATGATCGACTTGGGATCGTCGATATCGGCCAGTGCGTCGTCGTCGACGGCGGGCACCGCACCCAACAGCGGCACTTCAAGCTTGTCCGCGATCTGATGGGGTTCCCGCACGCTTTCGTCGAGGTTTTCGAGAATGACGATGGCAAGACCCGCGAGGCCCATGCCCAAAAGCACTGCGAGTGCCAGGTTCAAAATGAGGCGCGGCGATGACGGATCGATCGGCGAGAACGCATCATCGACGATCGAGATATTGTTCGTGCCGACACCGGCAACGCCAATTTCCTTATAGCGCTGGAGAAGGCTGTCGTACAATTGCCGGTTGGTATCCACTTCGCGCTGATAGATATTATACTGAATGCTCGACCGGTTTTCCGTGTCGAGGCGGCTCAACAGCTTGTCGACGCGGGCTCGCAAGGCATCCTCGCGCTGACGTGCCGAATTATATTCGTTCAGATAGGCGTTGCGAATCCGGCCTTCTTCGGCTGCAATCGAACGGTCCAGCGCCTGTACCTTTTCCTGCGCTGCACGCGCGGACGGATATTCGGGCTCGAAACGAACGAGCAGTTCCTGATATTCAGAATTGGCCTCCGCACGGCGCTGCCGCATGAGATTGAGCGACTGGTTGCCGAGTGCGAGTTGCGTGGTTCCCGGTGACCGCGCAGCGCCGAGCCGCACTTCCGCGTCGGCCCGTTCGGTCGTCGCCTGCACAAGAACGCGGTTGATCTGCTCGAGGTCACTCGAAGCAAGCGTCTGGGTCGTCCGCGTGCGACCGTCTTCGCTCTGAGTTTCCGCTAGGCGGACAATTCCCTGACGCGCCGCATAATTTACCAGATCGCGTTCCGACTGCTCCAGCCGGTCGCGCAAACCTTGCAAGCGGGACTCCAGATAGACGCGCGCGTCCGCTGTCGACGAGAGACGGCGATCCATGCTCTGCTGAATAAACTCGGTTACCCACGCGTTGGCGATTTGACGCGACATATCGCGGGATGCACTTGGATAGGCAACGTCCGTCAAAGCCGAACCGCGTAGCGGTGAAATACTGACATTATCGAGAAGAAGTTCTACCGCCTGTCGTTCCCGTTCGCGAAGTTGGGCGGCGGAGACCGGTCCCGATGAAGGCCCCGAGAGCAAGCCCTCCCCTTCAGGCGTGGTGCCATGGGCCGCAAAAAACTCTTCTTTCCGGGCAAGACGCAATTTCCGCTCAACGCGCTGCGCCAGCGATCGGGCGTTAAGCAACGAATATTGAGTCAGGTAAAACTCTTGGTCAGGCGAGTTATTTTCCCGCTTCAGCCCTTCGACGTTGGTCACGTTTGCCTGCTCGCGCGCAATCTCGATACGCGACGTCGCCGTATATTGCGGCGTCATCAGAAGCGTTACGATGAGCCCTGCCACCGTGACGATAGCTACGATCGCCAAAGCAAGCCAGATACGGCGCTTCAGTGCATTCCAGTACTCCAGAAGCACTGGGACCGATCTGGAGCCCTTCCCGGTAGTCAATTCTTGGGCATCGGCGCCAGAAGCTAACGCGGGTTTGTTGAAGTCGGACATCTAATATTGCTCAATCTCAATCTGAGTTATTGTTACCTATTATCCAAAATCGCGATCAAAGGCGAAATGAACAATGGCGAAACCGCGATAATCTGCTGGAATAGACGCCTGCCTGCTGAATCCCCGACCACCACAATATCGTGCGGATAAAGTACGGGATCGCTGTAGGTACCGCGCCGGATCGCTGCGAGATCGTACAGCGCGACCATCTTTTGCCCGTTGACGGTGCGGTGAATCACAACTTCGCGCAGCTTGGCAAAATCGGTGGTGCCCTTCGCTCCCGCGACGGCTCTCATCAAGGTCAGCCCCGACACGATCGGATAATTACCCGGCTGATCGACCTCGCCATCTAACGTTACATAGTTGCTGACGGCTTCTTCCAGATTCACGCCAACCTGCGGATTCCGTACATATCCTGCGCGCAGCTGGCTGACGATCCGGTCGCTGGCCTCGCCTAGCGACAGCCCCCCCACCGAAACCACGCCGGCGATCGGAAGCGTGATGTTGCCCGATCCGTCGACGGTGATCTTGCGGTCAGAAAGTTCGGCGACCCCCAGGACATCAATTATCAGCTTGTCGAACGGCCCGATCGTGTAACGATAGGCCTGATCCGCCCCAACCTGCCCGTTGGGGCCCGGCAATTCGTTCATATCAACGCGCGTAACCGTTGGTCCGCCCAGTCCATTGCCTACCAGGCCGGCCGAACATCCGGAAATAGCCAGCGCCAGCGCCAGCATGACGGCGCGCGACGCCGCCTTGGCGCCATAGGCACCCACTTTTTTCTGCATAATTCCTGTCACTTCCGGATCAATCGATAAGCATTTGAACACCACACCGCCGCAATAATCGCATAGAGCGTCAGCGCTGGCACACGAAGCGGATAATCAGCGACGCTTGCGAGGGCAAGCATGGCGAGCACCGCAAAGCCCGCGCGCCCCATAACCTGAGCCGAAAAATCGGGGTCCTCTGTACGGGCCTTGCGCCGCCTCATCAGGGCGAAAAACGCGATGCCTCCCAGACCGGCCACCCAGATGGCGAGGAAGAGCGCCGGTAGCCCGCCGGTCATCACGATTTCGGCCAAGTCGTTATGCGCATGATTGAAATAGCTGACCGAGATGAAGGAATCGGGCTCAAATATCTTGTATGTCTCGACGAAGGTTCCGATCCCGCTTCCGAACGGAAAGAAGGTTTTCGTGGCTTCGACAATCACGGGGAACGCTTGCACGCGCAATTCGGAAGCCGGATCCGTATCGATCAGCCGCTGGAGTGCAGGCGTGCTGACGGCGACGATCAAAACGACCACCAGAAGCACAACCGCAATGCCGATACCGACCAGCCGTGAGCGATGCTCGGCGCGGATGCCAACGGCCCGCCCCTGCGAGACCGGTTTACGATAAACCCACCAAGCGGTGCCGATCCCGACGACGGCAAGAATCAGGCCGGCTCGTGATCCCGTCATGAGAATCAGCGGGACGAGCAAGCACGCCCCGGCAATGGTCATCGACCGCTGGAAAAACAACTGGTCCGGACGCCCCTTGAAAAGCGAAATATAGGCGGCGAGTAGCGGATACATCGTTGCCAACAGGATCGCCTGGTGATTGCGATTGGCAAACAGACCCACGCTCATACCGAAATTGCTAATGCGGTAAAAATACAAGGGTCCGCTCTCCGGGCCGAGCGCTTGCAACATGCCAGTGATGCCGCTGAAAAACCCCAAGCCCAACAAAAGTAAGAGCAACTGTTGGTGGCGACGCTGTTCAACGGCAAGAACCGCGATCAGCAACGCAATAGGTCCGGCCAGCGCAAAAAGCGCGTTCCAAGTCCGCGCCTGCGCCATCGAGAGCGGTTGCCAAGGCAACGCCATGCCGGCCGCTTCATAGGTTTTCACCAGAATACCGCGACCGGGCAGAGCCGTCCATATTTCCGGCGGGAGCGGCACCAGATGCGCCGCGACAAGCGTCACGATCGCCATCGCCAAAATCAGGAGCGGCTTTCCGCGCTGCCAAGCTTGCGTTCCGCAGCTGACGATCGAGAGCGCCAACAGAAATGCCGAAAGGGGGCGCCAGATCAGAAGAGACACGATGTCGTCGCGGCTGCTCCCGACCATGAAAAAGGCCAAAATCACGAGGGAAAACGAAATCATAAACGGCACGCGGTCGGGTGCGTTCGATGCTGTAAGGGAAAATGTCCGTCGCACGTTTTGACTTTTCATAAGAAATGCACTCGATCAGCGGCCAGCTGCACGCAGATTCTTTTCAAGAATCGCTGCAGGCGTCGGGATGGAGTGCGCATAGTCAGGAACCGCGCGCCGAACAACTCTCATTGCGGCCTCAGCATCGCCTTCGGCCAATGCCAGATCCAATGCTTCGAGCAGTTCCGATAATTTGGGCCAGCTCAACTTCGCTTCCTGAGCCCGCATGATGCGGCTGTGATCTGTGGGTTGCGGGTTGTCGCCGAGCAGCAATTCTTCGTACATTTTTTCGCCCGGCCGCAGACCGATTTCCTCGATGGCGATATCGCCGTCGGGGTTGTCTTCGCTGCGCACCGTGCATCCCGACAGCTGGATCATCGAACAGGCCAAGTCGAAAATCTTGATGGATTGGCCCATGTCCAGAACGAAGACCTCGCCGCCCTTTGCCATCGCGCCCGCCTGCATCACCAACTGGGCGGCCTCCGGAATCGTCATGAAGAAGCGCGTCACTTCGCGATGAGTTAGCGTAATCGGTCCGCCAGCGGCGATCTGGGCCCGGAAACGGGGAACGACCGATCCGCTCGATCCGAGGACATTGCCGAATCGAACCATCGAAAACACGGTATCGCCTCCCTCGGCGGCCCGCGCCTGAAGGATCAGTTCGCACATCCGCTTCGATGCGCCCATGACGTTCGTCGGACGGACGGCCTTGTCGGTGCTGACCAGAATGAAGCGCGATGCCCCGACCCGTTCGGCCTCGATGCAGCAATAATAGGTTCCGAAAACATTGTTCCTAAGGCCCGATATGGGGTTCGCCTCGACCAGCGGCACATGCTTGTACGCGGCCGCATGAAAAACCGTCTGCGGTCGGTAGCGATCCATGATGCGGGCGGCGACCGCGGCCTCCGAAATGTCGGCAAGTTCGGGGATGATCTCGGTCGGACTCCCGTGGCCGAGATGCTCTTCGAGCTCGGTCAATATCGTGTAGAGACTGAATTCCGAATGGTCGACAAGGATCAACTGGCTCGGATGGCGCGCGACGATCTGGCGGCACAATTCGGACCCGATCGAACCCCCTGCGCCGGAAACGAGCACGACCTTCGACGAAATCGCTTCACCGAGCAGCTTTTCATCGGGCGGAACCGGATCGCGCCCCAGCAACTCCTCCACCTGCACCTCGCGAAGGTCACGGATCGACACTTGCCCGTCCATGATATTGGCGAGGCTCGGCAGCGAACGAACCTTCAGGGAATAGGACTGCAATTGCTCGACAATTTCCAGACGACGTGACCGCGGAACGCTGGGCAAAGCCAAAAGGATTTCGTCGACGCCGAGATCTTCGACCAGATCGCCCATATCGTCGGTGCCGAAAATCGGGACACCGTCGATACGATGCCCGATCAGGCCGGCATCGTCATCGAGGAAGCAGACGAGTGAGGCGTTGCCGTCGTGCCGGATTGCAAAGCCCAGCTGCTGCCCGGCCTTTCCTGCGCCATAGATGGCTACGCGCGAGCCCTGCCTCTGCCGGACGACATGCAGGACATCGACAATCGCATAACGGATCGCGATCCGGCTAAGCGCCAGCAGCAGCAGCAGCAGCAAGGGCTGCAACACGCCTATAGTACGAGGGATATGCGGGATCCCGACGAACATGAAGACGGTCATCATGGGAAGCGAGAGGAGCAGGCACGCCACCGCCAGATCGATCATCGTGCGGCCGCCGGCAAAACGAATGATCGACCGATAGACGCCGCACCAACGCGCCGCGATCAACCACGACGGGACGGCGACAGCGATCGCCATCCCGACCGCGGGACTGATCAAATCCCATGCGCCAATGCGGATCGAAAAAGCCAGCCAGACGGAAACGACGCAGAGCATGACGTCCATCGCGACCGCGATAAGGCGCCGCATCGATCGCGGGAGGTCCGCTACCTTCCGTAGTATCGCAACGATAAATGAAAGGGCCCGGAAATCAGAGGCACGGTGTTCGGTCACAACAAAGCTACAATTTTCACGTTAGTCAGAACCTGCACTCTTTGCTACCGGCCGACAACCGACCGGGCCGGGACCACTTACCGGGTTTATAGTGGGCTGGATTGGTAATCAATGAAAACCGATAGAAGCGCGGATGCTCCAACCTGCCTGTTATCGAGGCCGGAATCAGCTTCCCGCCTCGGACCCATCACCAGGTGGGTCGGTCCTTAGATAACGCTTGTCCGTCCCCTCCAGAACGATCGCGGTCAGCACGCCGGACCGATAGGCGCCGGTATCGATGCCGATCCGATTGGGCCATTCATCGACATTCTCGCGGATAGTGTGCCCATGAACGACCATCACTCCATGATCCCGATCATCCTCGAGAAAATCTTCGCGTATCCACCGCAAATCGGAAAGCGCCTGCTTCTCGAGCGGTACGCCGGGGCGGATTCCGGCATGAACAAAGGCATAATCACCGATTTCGATCACGTCTTCGCCGGCGCCCAAAAATTGGACATGGCTGGCAGGAACAAGGCCCGGGAGGATTTCAGCGACCTCCTCAAAGCTCGCTTCGGACAGGTTTACGTCGCTATTCCAGTAACTCTGCACCGTCGCCTCGCCGCCGATCCGCATGAAATAGCGCAGCAGCCGGACATCGCCCGTGAGGGCGGCGAGAAAGCATTCCTCATGATTACCGATCAAAAGGCGGACGTCGGGGAATTCGTGGTGCAGGCCGATGGCACGCTCGACCACCTCGGCCGATTGCGGCCCGCGATCGACGAGGTCCCCGAGCAGGATCAATGTGACACGTCCGGTGGGGTGTGCGGCCGCATCGGCCCGGATGCTCTCGATCAACTGCGCGAAAAGATCGTCGCGTCCGTGAATATCGCCGATAGCATAAACACGCCGCCCATCGGGAATCGCGAAGCTGCTGCGCGTTTGCGCGACCACCTTGCTCTTACGCTTCCAAAACATGATCTGTTGAACCGTTCTTACTCAACCCTGCGCAACCGCGGGAGAACCGCGGTCGAGATATTGCCGCCCCCCTAGCCCTGCACGCGTGCGGTGACAATATACGTGCGAAAATGCCTGGCGTTGCGGGCTTTCCATTTATCTCATTCAGCGGACGCTTGCCGTCCAGGGCTTAAGGGTGTTGCAAGCTTTGTCGCTTAATCGCGCATCAGGTAGTAGTCGACGGTATCACGATGCGGAGAGTCGTTTAAAATGAGAGTGATGGCAGTCTTCGGCACCCGCCCCGAAGCGATCAAGATGTTTCCGGTCGTTCATGCCCTTCGCGCCCGGTCCGAGATAGAGGCGCGGGTCTGCGTCACCGCGCAGCACCGCGAAATGCTCGATCAGGTATTGCAAATCGGGCGCATCACGCCCGACATCGATCTGGATGTCATGCGGGCAAACCAGACGCTCGATGGCTTGTTGGCGCGGCTCGTAACCGGCCTTGGCGAAGCATTTGACACCGAAAAACCCGATCGCATCCTAGTCCATGGCGACACGCTCACGACGATGGCCGCGACGCTTTCGGCCTATTTTCGCAAGATTCCCGTTGGCCATGTCGAGGCTGGTCTGCGCAGCGGGGACATCTATCACCCTTGGCCCGAAGAAGTGAACCGAAAGGTCGCCGGAGCGGTCGCCGACTTGCATTTCGCGCCGACCGAAACGGCTGCGGCTGCGCTCCGCGCCGAAAATGTGCCTGCCGAACGTATCCACATCACCGGCAACACCGTGATCGATGCGCTGCTCGCGACAAAGGCGCGGATCGACGAGGAGCCCTCGCTGGCCGCCGGGCTCGACCCGCTCGTCAGCCGCTTCGCAGGCAAAAGGATCATCGCCGTCACGTCGCACCGGCGCGAGAATTTCGGCGACGGGATGAAAGCCATCGCCGAGGCGATCGCCGCCATCGCGGCGCGCAGCGACGTCGCGGTGGTCTTTCCGGTCCATCCGAACCCGCATGTCCGCAGCGCGATGGAGCCGATCCTCGGGGCCCTCGACAATGTCGCACTGATCGATCCGCTCGATTATCCCCATTTCGTCCGCCTGCTCGCCACCTCCGAACTCGTGCTGACCGACAGCGGCGGCGTGCAGGAAGAAGCGCCTGCGCTCGGCAAGCCCGTGCTAGTCATGCGCGAGACCACCGAGCGCCCCGAAGGTATCGAAGCCGGCACTGCGCGGCTTGTCGGAACCGACAAAGCGCGTATTGTTTCCGAAATTTTCAAGCTTTTGGACGACAAGGACGCCTATTCGGCCATGGCCCGTGCCCATAACCCCTTCGGTGACGGCACGGCGGCAACACAGATTGCGGAGATTGTTGCGCGTGCCCATTGATAGCGAACAAAAGGTCACGGTCCTCGGGCTTGGCTATATCGGCCTGCCCACCGCTGCGCTGATCGCACGCTCGGGTTGCAAGGTCACCGGCGTCGACGTCAGCCAGAAGGTCGTCGACACTGTCAACAGCGGCAAGGTGCATATCGAGGAAGTCGATCTCGACGGCCTCGTTCAGGGCGTCGTGTCGCGCGGAACGCTTGTTGCTTCGACTGACGTCGCGCCCGCCGACACCTTTGTCATCGCGGTGCCGACCCCGCATGACGAAGAGCACCGCCCCGACATCAGTTATGTTCTTGTCGCGGCGCGCGCGATCGCACCAAAGCTCCAGGCCGGAAATCTGGTCATCCTCGAATCGACCTCGCCCGTCGGCACGACCGAAAAGGTCGCCGAACTGCTCGCGGAGCACCGCCCCGACCTCAAGGTTCCGGGTTCCTGTACCGGCGCAGCGGACATCTTCGTCGCTTACTGCCCCGAACGCGTGCTGCCGGGCCGCATCCTCGTCGAACTCGTCGACAACGACCGCTGCATCGGTGGCATCACCCCGCGCTGCGCCCGCCGCGCGATGACCTTTTACCGCCAGTTCGTGCGCGGCGCGTGCGTCACCACCTCGGCGCGCGCCGCCGAAATGGTGAAGCTGGTCGAGAACAGTTACCGCGACGTCAACATCGCCTTTGCCAACGAACTGTCGATGATGGCCGAGCATATGGGCGTCGACGTCTGGGAGGTGATCCGCCTCGCCAACCGCCATCCGCGCGTCAATATCCTCCAGCCCGGCCCCGGCGTCGGCGGCCATTGCATAGCAGTCGACCCATGGTTCCTCGTCCATGGCGCCCCCGACCACAGCCGCCTGATCCGCACCGCGCGCGAAGTGAACCTCGCCAAGACCGCACACGTCATCGGCGCCGCCGAAATGCTCGTGTCGCAGCATCCGAAGGCGCGCGTCGCTTGTCTCGGCCTCGCCTTCAAACCCAATATCGACGATTTCCGCGAAAGCCCGGCGGTCGAGGTCGCAGCCGCACTCGCGCGCCGCTTCGGCAAGCAGATCGAGATCGTCGAACCCTATGCGCGCGACCTGCCGATGGAGTTTGCGGGCACCGGTGCCGAGCTGATCGACCTCGACAGCGCGCTCGCCGGCTGCGACGTGCTGATCGTCCTCGTCGACCACGACCTGTTCAAATCGATCCCGATCGAGGAACGCGGCGACAAGATCGTCTATGACACGCGCGGCCTGTGGCTCGACCAGCCAAACGGCGGCAATGGCAATCGCCTGCACAGAGCGGCCTGACGCAGCGCGCTTGACGCTCCGCCGGCGGCTCCGCATCGTGGTGCCATGCTCACGCGCCTCGAAACCATCGTCGTCGAAAAGCCCTGGGGACGCACCGATATTCCGGCCGCGTTCGGCGATTTCGGCGGGCACCGGATTGGCGAGATATGGTTTTCGAATCCCGCCGGTGACAATGCGCCGATCATGGTCAAATTCCTTTTCACCTCGGAACGGTTATCGATCCAGGTCCATCCGGGCGACGAAGCGGCGCAAGCGGCAGGTTTTCCGCGCGGCAAGGAAGAGTGCTGGCTGATCCTCGACGCCGAACCCGGCGCCGAACTGGGCGTCGGCCTGACGGCTGAAACGACGCGTGCAGCCCTGCACGACGCGGCACTCGACGGATCGATCGTCGACATGATCGACTGGCGGCCGTCGAAGCCGGACGACTTCGTCTATAATCGCGCGGGTACGATCCATGCGATCGGCGGCGGACTGATCGTCGTCGAGGTGCAACAGAATGTCGACTGCACCTATCGCCTCTATGATTATGGCCGCCCGCGCGAGCTGCATCTCGCCGAAGGGCTGAAGGTCTCGCACCCCGGTCCCGTGCACGATCCGCGCGACACGGTGGTCGATCGCCAAGCGAACCGCATGCTCGTCAGCGGGCCATACTTCCATCTCGCGCAGCTCGGCGCACCGGTCGACCCGGCGCTGCTCGAACAGGCAACCGGCGAACTCACCTTCGTGCCATTGTCGGCGGGATGCCGCGTCGCGGCCGAAAGCGTCGCGCTCGGCGAAGCGGTGCTCCTCACCGATCCGTCGACGATCGAGATCGATGACGGCGCCCGCGCGCTCCTGACCTGGGCCGCCTGACGGCAAATCCGCCCTCCCCTTGCGGGGCGCGGACCCATCGCCCATATCCCGCCGCATGAGCAATCCCCATGCGCAAAGTGCCGCGCCCTGGCACGGAACCACCATCCTTTCCGCTCGCAGCGCCGACAAGGTCGTCATCATCGGCGACGGTCAGGTGTCGATGGGCCAGACGGTGATGAAGCCCAACGCCCGCAAGGTCCGCCGCCTGCACGACGGCAGCGTGATCGGCGGTTTTGCCGGCGCGACCGCCGACGCCTTCACGCTGTTCGAGCGCCTCGAAGCGAAGCTTGAGCGCCACAACGGCCAGCTGCTGCGCGCCGCGGTCGAACTCGCCAAGGACTGGCGCACCGACAAATATCTCCGCAACCTCGAGGCAATGATGATCGTCGCCGACAAGGAAGTGACGCTCGTCATTACCGGCAACGGCGACGTGCTCGAACCCTTGGGCGGAATCGCCGCGATCGGATCGGGCGGCAATTTCGCCCTCTCGGCGGCGCGCGCGCTTGTCGACTATGAAAAGGATCCCGCGGTGCTCGTTCGCAAGGCGATGGAGGTCGCAGCCGACATCTGCGTCTATACCAACGACCAGTTCACCCAAGAAATCATCGAAATCCAGGCATAATCACATGAACAAGGACCTGACTCCCAAGGCGATCGTCGCCGCGCTCGATACGCACATCATCGGCCAGGATGCCGCCAAGCGCGCGGTCGCGGTGGCGCTGCGCAATCGCTGGCGCCGCCAGCAATTGTCGGCCGACCTGCGCGACGAGGTGAGCCCCAAGAATATCCTGATGATCGGCCCGACAGGGTGCGGCAAGACCGAGATCTCGCGCCGCCTGGCGAAGCTCGCCGACGCGCCCTTCATCAAGGTCGAGGCGACCAAATTCACCGAAGTCGGCTATGTCGGCCGCGACGTCGAACAGATCGCGCGCGATCTGGTCGAGGAAGCGGTGCGGCTCGAGAAGGAGCGCCGCCGCGAGGCGGTGCGCGCCGCCGCCGAAGAGGCCGCAATGGAGCGACTGCTCGACGCCCTCACGGGCAAGGGCGCGAGCGAGGCGACGCGCCAGAGTTTTCGCCAGCGCATCCGCGAAGGTCATCTCGACGATAGCGAAGTCGAGATCGAGGTCGCCGATGCCCCGAGCATGCCGTTCGAACTGCCTGGCCAGCCGGGGCAGATGAGCATGATCAACCTGTCTGACATGCTCGGCAAGGCGATGGGCGGCGCGCCCAAGAAGCGCCGCAAGCTCAAGGTGATCGAAGCTGCAACACGGCTGATCGAGGAAGAGCAAGACAAGCGTCTCGATCAGGATGATGTCGCGCGGATCGCGCTCGCCGATGCCGAGGCCAATGGCATCGTCTTCCTCGACGAGATCGACAAGATCGCGGTCAGCGACGTGCGCGGCGGTTCGGTGAGCCGCGAAGGCGTGCAGCGCGATCTGTTGCCGCTGATTGAGGGCACGACCGTTGCCACCAAATATGGTCCGATGAAGACCGACCATATCCTGTTCATCGCCTCGGGCGCCTTTCATGTCGCCAAGCCGAGCGATCTGCTCCCCGAATTGCAGGGCCGCCTGCCGATCCGCGTCGAACTCGGCGCGCTCACCGAGGAGGATTTCGTACGCATCCTCAGCGAGACCAAGGCGGGCCTGCCCGAACAATATGTGGCGTTGCTTGGCACCGAAGGTGTGACGCTGAACTTCACCCCCGACGCGATCGCGCGCGTCGCGAAGCTCGCGGCCGAAGTGAACGAGAAGGTCGAGAACATTGGCGCCCGCCGCCTGCAGACGATCATGGAGCGGCTGGTGGAGGAAATCAGCTTCACCGCCGAGGACGTCGGCGGCACGACGCTCGAGATCGATGCCGCCTATGTCGATCGCCAGCTTTCGGAGATCGTCGGCGACACCGACCTCAGTAAATATGTGCTCTGACGTGCTGTTTTTCGGACGGAACTAGATCGGCTTTCTTTTCAGCCGGTCGATTGCCGAACTTCATTTGACTTTGCCGCGCGGTCAATGCGATGACTGCGCGGCACGATCGACATGGGTTGCGAACGGTCGGCACCGGAGACAGCAATGGCAGAAGAAGAGGTCGCCCCCCAAGGCGAACTGGCGATTACGCGCACGGGTGATCGGCTGCGCCTTGCGCGCGAAGCGGCGGGACTTTCGCTCGCCGATGTCGCAACGCGGACGCGCATCACCCAGCGTCACTTGGCGGCGATAGAAAAGTCCGATTTCTCGGAACTTCCGGGCCGTACTTATGTCACCGGCTTCGCTCGCGCTTACGCGCGCGCCGTCGACCTGCCCGAGGCCGAGATCGGTGCAGCAATCCGCCAGGAACTCGAAGAGGACGCTTATGGTTCGCGTCCCCTCTACGAAGCCTATGAGCCGACGGATCCGGCACGCCTGCCCACCGCACGGCTGACCTGGACGCTCGTCATCGTCACGCTGCTGCTGGCGTCGGCATACGGCGTGTGGCGTTTCCTGTCGGTCGAGCCCGACGAGGCGCTGATCGCCGCGCAGAATCGCGCCGCCGACGCTTCGGAAGCGCCGCAGAGCGATGCTGCCGCTGCCCCGGCAACCAAGGCCGCAACCGGGCAGTCCGCCGTCGCGGCAAATGCCCCCGTCGTGCTGACAGGGGTTTCGGAAGTCTGGATCGGTTTCGACGACGCACAGGGCAAGACCGAGAATTGGCGCACGCTCGACGCCGGCGAAACCTATCAGGTTCCGCCCGCCTATATCGAACAATTCACATTGCGGACGAGCATCCCTCAGGCGCTCAAGGTCACCGTCGGCGGCCGCGACATTGGCCCGATCGGCGCGGCCGATACGCTGGTCAAGAACGTCTCGCTGAAGCCGGCCGATCTGGTGGCGCGTGCGGAAGGCAATGGCGCCGCGGCACCTGCGGCGGGACCACGTCCCAAGGGCTGAACCGCGGATCATTCGAGCCGGCCCGAGCGGCAGCGCACCGAAATGAGTTTGCGCTGCCGTGCTTTGCCGCGTTATGAGCAACGAAATGGTTAATTAGTGGGGACCTAACGGCAGATGATGATGCGTCAGATCACTTTCCTGGGAATGGCAACGATCGCGCTCGCCGCGGCGATGCCCGTGGCGGCGCAGGACAATAATGTCGTCAAGCGGGTCGAGCGGCTCGAAAAGGAAATGCGCGCAGTCCAGCGGTCGGTCTTCCCCGGCGGCAGCCCGACCTTCTTTGAAGGCGAGATTGCGCCCGACAACACGCCTGGCGAGCGCGCCCGCACCAACGCCCCGGTGATCGACCTGACCGCGCGCGTCGATGCGCTCGAATCGCAGCTGCAGGCGCTAACCGGCCAGACCGAGCAAAATGCCTTCCAGCTCCGCGAACTCGAAAAGCAGTTCACCGCTTACAAGGCCGAAATGGACAAGCGCTTCGCCGATCCCGCAGTGGAAGCCGTCCCCACCGCGACGCCCGCCAGCCTTGCTCCGACGGTGAAACCGCCGGTAGCAGCGACCACGGTCGCGGCGACCCCGGTGAAGAAGCCCGCCGACAAACCCGCTGCGAAGCCCGCGACAACCGACGCCGCGCGGCTCGCGCTCGTCAAAAAGGTCGAGGTTCCGGCGAGCGGCAACGAAACCAAGGATGCTTACGACTATGGCTATCGCCTGTGGGAAGCGAAGCTCTATCCCGAGGCGCAGGCGCAGTTGAAGACCGTCGTCACCAAATGGCCGAAGAGCAGCCAGGCAAGCTTTGCGCAGAATTTGCTCGGACGCTCCTATCTCGACGAGGGCAAGCCGAGCCTCGCCGCGGTCGCCTTCTATAATAATTACAAGGATCGCCCGAGCGGCGCACGCGCGCCGCACAGCCTGATGTACATGGGTGTTGCCCTCGACAAGCTCGGCCGCAAGGCCGACGCCTGCAAGGCGTTCCGCGAACTCGACGAAGTCTATGGCGACAAGACGCCGCAGGATGTCCGGACCGATGCTGCCGCCGCAAAAACAAAAGCAGGTTGCTGACCGCGACGCCGCGGACCGGCTCGCCGGCGATCTCGCCGCGCTCGTCGGGTCCGACTGGCACCGCCTCCATTATGGAGTCGCCGTTTCGGGCGGCCCCGACAGCATGGCGCTGCTCTGGCTGATGGCGTCCCTGCTGCCCGGCCAGGTCTGGGCGGCGACGGTCGACCATGGCCTGCGCAAGGGCTCGGACGACGAGGCTCGCATGGTCGCGGGCTTTTGCGAACGCGAGCATATCCCGCATTCGACGCTGCGCCCGCCGACGCCGATCAAGGGATCGCAGCAAGCGGCGGCGCGCACCGAACGCTACCGCCTGCTCGAACAATGGCGCGAAAACAAGGCGCTCAAACATATTATTACGGCGCACCATGCCGACGATCAGTTGGAGACGATCGTCATGCGGCTCAACCGCAGCAGCGGCGTCGGTGGGCTTGCCGCGATCCGCGCCCGCAACGGGGCAATTCTGCGTCCGCTCCTGCACTGGCGGCGCAGCGAACTCGTCCATCTGGCGCTCGAAAACGACCTGCCCTTCGTCGACGATCCGTCGAACAGCGACGACCGCTTCGATCGGGCACGCCTGCGTCATGCCCTCCAGTCGCAGACCGCACTCGACCCTGCCGCCGCGGCGAAATCGGCGGCGTGGCTTGCCGAGGCCGACGAGGCGCTCGACTGGGCGGTCGAGCGGCTGATCGCCTCCTGGCCCGACGCGTCGGACATCGCGGTGATCCGCGACGACGGCTATCCGCCCGAGATGTTTCGCCGGATCGTCGCACAGCGGCTGCGCGCCAATGCGCCGCAGCTCGTGCTGCGCGGTGCCTCGCTCGACGGCGTGATCGCGGCGATGCACGAGGGGCGGCGGGCGATGGTCGGCGCGCTGCTGATCGATGCGGTTCGCGGCCTCGAAGGGACGATCTGGCGCATTTCCGCGGCGCCGCGCCGGAAAACAGCGAAAAAGGGCTGATTGCCTCATTGTCATTTAATCCGATTATCCTATCTTGTGCGGATAGGAGCGCAGTACCGCGCCGTTGAGGAACGAATCCGAATGCAGGACGACAAGGAACCGCAGGGCAATCCCTGGATGAAGAGCGTGATGATCTGGAGCGGCATCCTGCTTGCGATGCTCCTCGTCGCCTCGATGTTCGGCGGCGCTTCGCAGCCTGTCGGCAATCCGCTTGCCTATTCCGAGTTCCGGCAAAAGGTCGAGGAAGGCGCCGTCAAGGACGTCGTGTTGTCCGAAGACAAGGTGACGGGCACGCTGTCGAACGGCGACCGTTTCAGCGCCAACGTCGTGCGCGATCCCGAACTGCTCAAGATGCTCAACGACAATGGCGTCAAATATGACGGCAAGCCGACCGAAGTGCCCAATTTCTGGATGTATATGCTCGTCCAGTCGCTGCCCTTCCTGCTCATCCTCGGCATTGCGTTCTTCGTCTTCCGCCAGGTCCAGAAGAACAACGGCTCGGGCGCGATGGGCTTTGGCAAATCGCGCGCGAAGATGTTGACCGAAAAGCAGGGCAAGGTGACCTTCGACGATGTCGCCGGCATCGACGAAGCGCGCGAAGAGCTCGAGGAAATCGTCGAGTTCCTCCGCGACCCGACCAAATTCTCGAAACTGGGCGGCCAGATTCCGAAGGGCGCGCTGCTCGTCGGTTCGCCCGGCACCGGCAAGACGTTGCTCGCCCGCGCGATCGCAGGCGAAGCCGGTGTTCCCTTCTTCACCATTTCGGGTTCGGACTTCGTCGAAATGTTCGTCGGTGTTGGTGCCAGCCGCGTCCGCGACATGTTCGAGCAGGCGAAGCGCAACGCACCGTGCATCGTGTTCATCGACGAAATCGACGCGGTCGGCCGCCATCGCGGCGCCGGGCTTGGCAACGGCAATGACGAACGCGAGCAGACGCTGAACCAGTTGCTCGTCGAGATGGATGGTTTCGAGGCGAACGAGGGCATCATCATCGTCGCCGCGACCAACCGCCCCGACGTGCTCGACCCCGCGCTGCTGCGTCCGGGCCGCTTCGACCGCCAGGTCGTCGTGCCGCGCCCCGACATCGAGGGTCGCCAGAAGATCCTCGAAGTGCATACGCGCAAGAAGCCGCTCGCACCCGACGTCGATTTGCGCCGCGTTGCGCGCGGCACGCCGGGTTTCTCGGGCGCCGACCTCGCCAATCTCTGCAACGAGGCGGCGCTGCTCGCCGCCAAGAAGGGCAAGCGCCTGATCGCGAACGACGAGTTCGAAGAGGCGAAGGACAAGGTCATGATGGGCGCCGAACGCCGCTCGATGGTGATGACCGAGGACGAGAAGAAGTCGACCGCGTACCACGAGGCCGGCCACGCGCTCGTCTCGCTGCACGTCGAGGGCTGCGATCCGCTGCATAAGGTCACGATCATCCCGCGCGGCCGCGCGCTGGGCGTGACGTGGAATCTGCCCGAACGCGACCGCTATTCGACCAACATGAAGCAGATGAAGGCGCGCCTCGCGCTCTGCTTTGGCGGCCGCATCGCCGAACAGCTGATCTACGGCAAGGACGAACTCAACACCGGCGCGTCGAACGACATTCAGCAGGCGACCGACATGGCGCGGTCCATGGTCATGGAATATGGCATGTCGGAAAAGCTCGGCTGGCTGCGTTATCGCGACAATCAGGAAGAGGTTTTCCTAGGCCACAGCGTGTCGCGCGCGCAGAATATGTCCGAAGAAACCGCCAAGCTCATCGACGCCGAAGTCCGCCGCCTCGTCGAGGAGGGCGAAAAGGTCGCGCGCAAGGTGCTGACCGACAATATCGACGAGCTCCACCTGCTCGCCGGTGCGCTGCTCGAATATGAGACGCTGTCGGGCGAAGAATCGAAGCGCGCGATCAAGGGCGAAGACATCGGCCGCGAAGACGAAGCCGGCAAGCGCGGCACGCCGGTGTCGGGCCATGCCGGCGGTATCCCGCAGATCAAACGCAAGCCGCGCCCCTTCGGCGACGCCAATCCCCAAGGGGCCTAGGCTTTACGCCTAGCCCCTTCGATTCAGGGACTATTCATTGGGTGGGGGCAAGTTGCGGCATATGACCAAAGGGACATATGCACGCATCTTGCCTGCCTTCCTCGCTGCTCCCGTGCTGTGCGCGATGGCGCCCGGCGATATGAGCGTCGCGGCGTTTCTCGCGCGCGCGACGTCGCTCGAGCGGCTTGGCCCGCTGGCGCTTGCAACCCCACAAGGAAACCAGCTAAAGGGCGAAGTCGTTGCCGCGGGGAAGCGCTATAAGGCGCGCATCGACGCCGAACGCCGCTCCGGTCGCAAGACGACGAGTTGCCCCCCTGAATCGGGGAGCCTGACCCCCGATCAATGGCTTTCCCACCTCCGCAGCTATCCCGTTGCCGCGCGCAAGTCGGTCAGCGTCTATTCGGCATTCGATGCGCTGATGAAGAAACGCTATCCCTGCCCCGCTTGATGCGTCAAAGGTGCGCCCAGGACCAAAGGAGACGGCGATGATCGGCAAAGCGTGGAATGCCCTGGCCTTGGCGGCCCTTCTCGCGGCGGGCATTCAGCCGGCGGCGGCGCAGGGAACCGGTTTGCTGACAAGCAAGATCGAACTCGAAAAATCGACCCCGTCTTCGGACGGCCAACCGCCGAAAAAAACCTATGTTACGCCCGATGTAGTCGTTCCTGGTGACCGCGTCCGCGTTGCCCTCACCTTCACCAACAACGGCGGCGTCCCGGCGGCAGGAGTCAATCTGGTCAATCCGATCCCCGACGGCCTGGTGTTCGACGATACCGCCGATACGGCGGGTTTCGGCGTGTCGACCGACGGCGGCAAGACGTTCGGCGCCCTCGCGGCGCTGACGGTGCCCGTCAACGGCGCAGCCCCCCGCGCCGCGACGGCCGCCGATGTGACCCATGTCCGTTGGCAGTGGCCCGATGCGATCGGTCCGGGGCAAAGCCGCTCGGTCGCTTTTTTCGGCCAGGTTCGGTGATCCGCTAAGTGACCATTTATTGTGATGAATCGGGCGGTCTCAATGCCGGTGCGATGACCTTTTCGGCGGTGATGCTGACCCCGAAGGCCGCGGCCGACATCCACGCGCGCTTTCGCAGCGTGACCGGGCTGCGCGGCGAACTCAAGGGCAGCCGGATCAGCATCGTCGAGCGCGCCTATCTGCTCGAACTTTTCGACCGCGCCGGTGGCCGCGCCTGGGTAGCGGTCGCCGAACGCGACAAGCTCGTGCAGAACCCGGCAGGCACCCTGCCCAGCGACCTCGCGCTCTATGGCGCATTACTCAACAGCGCGGTCGGGCACTGGCTGCCCGAAACCGGCGGTGTCTGCACCGATGTGGTGATCGACGACGGGCGCTATGATCCGAAGATTCTTTCGCATGTGCGCGAAGAGATACAGGCGGGGCTCGGCCAATGGGGCCGCGCGTCGCTGGCCGACAGCAAGCGCAGCGATGGCGTCCAGATTGCCGATGTGATCGCGAACAGCCTGTTCAATATCACCGTCGGCTCGCCGCGCGCATACCGGATCCAGCGGATCATCGAGCCGATGCTGGCGTCGAAGGCGATCCGCATCGCCGAGCTGACGCAGGTCGACTGACACAAGAAGGACCGCAGTTTCCTGCGGCCCCCTTGGTGATTGGATTGGAGCGGCGCTTATTCGAAGTCGCTGCCACCGCCCGCGGGGCTGCGCGGCGGCGCGGCCGCGGTCAGGCGAAGCGCTTCGGCCGAGCGGCTGATCGAGCTGATTTCATCAGGCGTATCGTCATCGTCGACGACGACCTTCTGCATCGAACCGACCAGCGTTTCCTTAAGGTCCTTCGGACGCACGGTCTGTTCGGCGATCTCGCGCAGCGCGACGACGGGGTTTTTGTCGCGGTCGCGGTCGACGGTCAGCTCCGAACCACCCGAAATCTCACGCGCGCGGTGCGCGGAGAGCAGGACCAGGTCGAAACGGTTGGGAATTTTGTCGACGCAATCCTCGACGGTAACGCGGGCCATATTGTTTCCTTAGGTATAGGAGAGGCCAGCCCTTTAAAGGGGCGTGGCGGCAAGCGCTGCGCGCTAGCAGCCCTGCCTCGATATGTCAATCAGAGCACCGCCCTTGCGGCGTTCGCAGATGCCAGCCTATGAGCGGTCATGGCTGAAACCTGCGCACCCGTCGACTTGTCCGAAAGACTGACGGCGGACGTGGCGGGTCACCGGCTCGAGTTGATCTTCGACGGCGGCGACCGGCTGACCCGGTTGCTCGACCTGATCAACGGCGCAGCGCACAGTATCGACCTTATCATGTATATTTTCGAGGGTGACGCGGCGGGATGCCATATCCTCGATGCTTTGCTGATCGCAGCCAAGCGCGGCGTCCGCGTACGTGCCGTGATCGACAGCTTCGGATCGGGGGACACGTCCGACGGCCTGTTCGCGCCGCTTCGCGACGCCGGCGGCAGCGTCACTTTTTTCTCGCGCCGCTGGCGCTCGACCTATTTGATCCGCAATCACCAGAAGCTGATCCTGATCGACGAATATATCGCGGTGACCGGTGGCTTCAACATCGCCAACGATTATCTCAGCCCACCGCGCAGCGATTGCTGGTTCGACATCGGGATGATCGTCAAGGGACCGACCGTCGCGCGCGCGGCGCAATGGTTTGCCGAAATACACGACTATACCGTCAACGACGACGGCAAGCTGTTGATGTTACGACGGATGATCCGCGAATGGCCGATCGAGGGCGGACCCATATCATGGCTCGTCGGCGGGCCGACCCAGCGGCTGTCGCCATGGGCGCGAGCGGTGCGCGCCGACCTCGAAAACGCGCGGCAGCTCGACATGGCGATGGCCTATTTTTCCCCGGGCCAAGGCATGCTCCGCCGCCTCGGCCGCGTCGCGCAGCGCGGGCGGGCGCGGTTCGTGATGGCGGGCAAGTCGGATAATCCGGCGACGATCGGCGCATCGCGGCTGCTCTATGGCTATCTGCTGCGCAAGACCGCCGATGTCTGGGAGTATCGGCCGTGCAAATTGCATATGAAGCTGATCGTCATCGACGATGTCGTTTATATCGGATCGGCCAATTTCGATGTCCGCAGCCTGTTCGTGAACGTCGAAGTGATGGTGCGGATCGCGGACGCGGGCTTTGCCGAAAAGATGCGCAATTTTCTGGCTGGCCTGCGACCCGATAGCGAAGTCATCACACCGAATTCGCACAAGGCACGCGCCGGCTGGCTGACGCGCGTCCGCTGGACGCTCGCCTGGTTCGTCGTCGGCATCGTCGATTATACGGTGTCGCGGAAATTGAACTTCGGGCTCGGCGATCCCGACCCCGAAGTCTAGTCCTTCCAGCCCCAGAAAAGGAAGCAGGGCGGGACGTTGACCCATTCGAACGCATTGTCGATGCGATTGAAGTGGGCGGTCAGGAAATCGCGCGCGCGGGCGCGGAACTGGTAGACGAGAAAAGCGCCGCCGGGGCGAAGCACGCGGTGCGTGGCAGCAGCAATCGCCGGGCCGACACCGGCGGGCAGCGTCGAGAATGGCAGGCCCGAGAGAACATAGTCTGCCTGATCGAAGCCGTGCGCGCGCACGATTTCTTCGACATCGGCGGCCGATCCGTTGACCGCGATGAAGCGACTGTCGCGAATATCCTTGCGCAGATAATCAATGAAATCGGGATTGGTGTCGATCGCGATGAGCGTCGCATCGCCCGCCATTCGTTCGAGCACGGGGCGGCAGAAGGTGCCGACGCCGGGGCCATATTCGATGAACAGCTTGGTGTTCTTCCAGTCGACGGGGCGCAGCATGTGGCGGATCAGCGTCGGCGACGACGGCACGATCGACCCCACCATGACCGGATGCTTGATGAAGCCGCGGACGAACATGCCCCACGGCCCGAAAAAGCGTTTTACGCCCACGCGCAGCCGACGGGCGAGCGGAGCTTTTGTTTCTTGGGCCTGCGCCCGCGGATTGGTCATGATGGCTTTCGCGTTGTTGCGGTTGCCAAGGGCGTGGCAAAATCGGCGCCGGGGCGCAAGGAAAGAGTCTGTCTTGACTCTGGACAGCGGGGCGCCCGCGTGTAGGGAGAGGCGGCGTTACCGACCAAAGCCAAGGAGGGGGCGAACATGGCGACGACATCGCATTCCATCCCCTCCGACCGCATGGCGGTGCTCTTCGCGGTGATGCTGGTCGCCGCCGCAGGCAACACCGCGATGCAATCGATCCTGCCCGCAATCGGTGCAAAATTGCGCATCCCCGACGTCTGGGTCAGCCTGGCGTTCAGCTGGTCTGCACTGCTCTGGGTGCTCACCGCGCCGCATTGGGCGCGCCAGTCGGACAAGCGCGGCCGCAAGGCATTGATGGCGCTGGGCGTGGTCGGTTTCCTCTCGTCGATGGCCTTGTGCGGGCTGACCCTCTGGGCCGGACTCCAAGGCTATCTCGCCGCGGGCGTCACCTTCATCGTCTTCGCGGTATTTCGCAGCCTCTACGGCGGCTTCGGCTCGGCGTCGCCCCCCGCGGTGCAGGCTTATGTCGCCGCGCGCACCGATCCCGAGCAGCGGACGCAGGCGCTCTCGCTCGTTTCCTCGTCCTTCGGGCTCGGCACCGTCATCGGCCCGGCGATCGCGCCCTTCTTCATCCTGCCTATCGTTGGCCTCGCCGGCCCATTGCTCGTCTTTGCGCTGATCGGCCTCGGCGTGCTTGTCATGCTGCGCTGGCGCCTGCCCGACGACATGCCCCGCTATGCCGCGCGCGGCAATATCGCGGCCTATCCGGCCGCCGCGGGCTCTCCCGAAGCCGCGACCGACGAGAGCGAAGATGAAGTCGTCGACCCGTCGGCCGCCGCCACCCCTCCCCTTCGCTGGACCGATACGCGCGTCCGTCCATGGCTGCTCGCCGGACTGTTCGGCGGGCAGGCGCAAGCGATGGTGCTCGGCGTGATCGGCTTCCTGATTCTCGACCGCCTGCACCTGCGCCTGCGTCCCGACGAAGGCGCCGCAATGACGGGGATCGTGTTGATGGCGGGCGCTTTCGCGACGCTGCTTTCGCAATGGGGCCTGATCCCGTTGCTCAAGATGTCGCCGCGCACCGCCGTGCTCTGCGGCGCCAGCCTTGGCGGCCTGGGGACGGTGATGACCGGCCTGTCCTACGACTTTCACGGCATCATCATCGGTTTCGCGCTCGCCTCGCTCGGCTTCGGGCTGTTCCGCCCCGGTTTCACCGCGGGCGCATCGCTATCGGTGCCGCGCCGCGATCAGGGCAGCGTCGCGGGGATGACCGCGTCGATCAACGGATCGGCCTATATCATATCGCCTGCGGTCGGCGTGCTGCTCTATAACTGGCACCCGATGGTCGCCTACGGCCTGATGGCGGGCTTTTGCGGCTGGCTGGTCCTGTGGGGCTGGTCGGCGTTGAAACCGAACCAGCCCAAGGAACAACAGCAGCTCTAATCGGCCGTGTCGTCGTGCTTGCGCTCGCGCACGGGCTTGAGCATGCCGGGCGCGAAGAAGCCGATCGGATCGACGCTCATCGCGGCCTGCTTGATCTCGCCCTGGATCTTTTCATAATCCTTTTCCATCGCCTCGGTCACCGAGGCGCGGGTCTCCTTCAGCGCCGCTTCGAAATCCTCCATCGTCACCGTGTCGCTATCGAGTGAGCGCTTGAGCGCGGCAAGCCCCGCACGCCGCGTCAGATCTTCGAGGTCGGCGCCGGTGAAGCGATCCGACTTTTCGGCGAGCACCGCAAGGTCGACATCCTTCGCGAGCGGCATCTTGCCCGTCTGGATTTCAAGGATACGCCGGCGCCCTTCTTTGTCGGGCACCGCGACGTAGATCAGTTCATCGAGTCGGCCCGGGCGAAGCAAAGCCGGGTCGATCAGGTTCGGGCGGTTGGTGGCGCCGATGACGACCACCGACTGCATCTCCTCGATTCCGTCCATTTCGGCGAGGATCGTGTTGACGACACGCTCGGTTACCTGCGGTTCGCCCGACGCCCCGCTGCCGCGCGCGGGCACCAGGCTGTCGAGCTCGTCGATAAAGACGATCGTCGGCGCAACCGCGCGCGCACGCGCAAACAGCCGCGCGATCTGCTGCTCGCTCTCGCCATACCATTTGGACAGAAGATCGGACGATTTGATCGATATGAAATTGGCATCGGATTCGCGCGCCGCCGCCTTGGCCAGCAGGGTCTTGCCGGTTCCGGGCGGGCCATAGAGCAGGAAGCCCTTCGCGGCGCGGATTCCGAGCCGGCGAAACGCCTCGGGATTCTTCAGCGGCAGTTCGATCCCTTCGATCAACTTTTCGCGCGCTGCGTCGAGCCCGCCGATGTCGCTCCAGCGCGTTTTCGGCGCCTGCACCATCACTTCGCGCATCGCCGACGGCTGGACGCGTTTCAGCGCATTGTTAAAGTCCTCTCGCGTCACGCGCAGCTCTTCGAGCACCTCGGCGGGGATCGTGCCTTCGGCCAGATCGAGCTTGGGCATGATCCGACGCACCGCCTCGATCGCGGCCTCGCGGGTCAGAGCCGCCATGTCGGCGCCGACGAAGCCGAAGGTCGTGCGCGCGAGCTCCGCAAGGTCGACATTCTCGGCCAGCGGCATGCCGCGCGTGTGAATGCCGAGGATCTCGCGCCGGCCGCTTTCGTCGGGGACGCCGATGACGATCTCGCGGTCAAAGCGGCCGGGCCGGCGGAGCGCCTCGTCGATCGCGTCGGGACGATTCGTCGCCGCGATGACGACAAGGTTCGTTCGCGGTTCGAGCCCATCCATCAGCGTCAACAATTGCGCGACCAGGCGCTTTTCGGCCTCACCCTGCACCTGCCCGCGCTTCGGCGCGATCGAATCGATCTCGTCGATGAACAGGATTGATGGAGCAGCCTTCGCCGCGGCCTCGAAAACGTCACGCAGACGCTTCTCGGACTCGCCATAGGCGCTGCCCATGATTTCCGGGCCGTTGATGAGAAAGAATTGCGCGTCGCTTTCATTGGCGACCGCACGCGCCAGCCGCGTCTTGCCCGTTCCCGGCGGGCCATGCAGCAGCACCCCGCGCGGCGGGTCAACGCCGAGGCGCTGAAACAGCTCAGGGTAGCGCAGCGGCAATTCGACCATCTCGCGAAGCTGGTCGATCGTATCGCCGAGCCCGCCGAGATCGTCATAGGTGACATCGGTGCGGCGCGCGTCCTGCGGCTCCTGATATTCGGGAAGCAGTTCGATTTCGGTATTCTCGTCGATGAAGACGATTCCCTTGGGGGTAGCCGACACGACAAGCAGACGCACTTCGGCGAGCGCGTAGGCGGGCGCGTTGAGCATCTGGCGAAGCTGCGGCGGCATGTCGCCCGACTCCAGCCGCTGTTGCCCAGCGGTCGCGACGGTATCGCCCGCAACAAGCGGACGGCCGAAAAAGCTGCGCTTCAAGGCATTGGCCGAACCCTGCAGGCGAAGATTCTCCTGCGCCGGGGCGAAGACGACGCGCGTCGCGGGACGCGTTTCAACGCGGCTCAGCACGACCATGTCGCCCGCGCCCGCGCCGGCATTGGCGCGCTGCAGGCCGTCGAGACGGATGACTTCCAGCCCTTCGTCCTCAGGATAGGGGAGCACGACGCGCGAGGCTGTCTCGCGCTTTCCGCTGATCTGGACGATATCGCCTTCGGTGACGCCAAGCTCGGCCATCGCGGAGCGCGGAATACGGGCGATTCCTCCGCCGCTTTCTTCGGCACGGGCGTTCGCCACCTGCAGTTTGACCTGTTTTTCTTTTACCACTGCATCGGCCAAGGCGCGTCTCCCGCAAAAAAGTCAGAATGCCGAAGATAGGATGGTCGTTCCCGATTTGCGACCCCTCACCCGCGCCGAGGCTCCGTCCTTTTATGACGCACTGCACAAAATTCTGGCAAGTCCGGCAAGGTCATGTCATCATCGGTAACCGATGCCACGTCTTCCCCCCATCAGCAGCATGGAAGCCTTTCTCGAGGTCGCCCGTCACGGCACGGTCAAAGCGGCCGCAATCGAACTCGGCCTGTCGATGCCCGCGCTGTCGCGCCGCATCCAGACACTCGAGCATACCGTCGGCCGCCCGCTGTTCAACCGCCACCATCATGGGCTCAGCCTGACCGAAGCGGGCCGGGCGTTGCACGAGCAATTGTCGCCGATTCTCGACGAATTGCGCAATGTGATCGAACAGGTCGGCAGCCCCGACGCCTCGTTGCGCCTGCACCTCAACGTCCTGCCGCTCTTCGCGCAGCAGCGCCTGTTCCCTCGGCTTCCCGAGCTTCGGCGCAAGCACCCCGAACTGCATATCGACATCGACACCATGTCGCATGCCGAAGCTCGGCTGGGCGACGGCATCGATGCTGCGATCGCCCTCGCCCGCTCGATCGATCCCGTGCTCTATGCGGCACGGCTCGACCAGGACAAGGTATTTCCGATTGCCTCGCGGACGCTGACCGACGGCGATCGCGCGATCACCGTGCCCGAACAGATGCAACGGATGACCGTCCTGCTCCACCGCGAAATGCCCGAGACCTTCACCGAGTGGAAGAAGGCGATCGGCATGCCCTATCTGGAGCCCGCGGGGATCGATTATTTCGATTCGGGGCCTCTGATGCTCGAGGCTGCGGCGCAGGGCATCGGCGTCGCTTTCATGCACGGCCATCATTTCGACGACGCGCACGACCCGCGTCTCGTTCGCCTGTTCGATTTCGACGTGGACAGCCCGTACAGTTACTGGTTCGTGTGCCGCCCCCGCGCGCTGCGCCAGCCCGCGGTCAAACTCTTTCACGACTGGTTGCTCGCTGCAAAAATTTGAGCACCAGTTTATTCAAACCATCGCCAATTCATTGGCGTATCGATCGCCGATTGCGATCAGGCTCAGGAACATCAGCGCGATTTTCCTGAACGTCATGTTGAAATAAGAACAATCCCTATATTCTTCTGGAAGCGACGACATCTGTTTCTTGTAACTCAGAACTTCCCTGTTCTCGACCAGACCGAAGCCGGCCTGGGCAAAATCGTCGACAACATTCTTTACGCTCCGGATCCGCACCATGCATTCGCCGGCCGAATTCGATCCGAAGTCCGGCGTGATTTCCTGAATGGAATAAAAGTCATCGCCCGTTTTCCGAAGCGGTGAGCGACTGACGAAAATCGTATCGTCCGTCAATCTGGACAAGGACGAAATAAATGGCTTCGAATCCAGAATATACTGCAACGTCCCAATCAGGATGGATAACCCATATTGCCCGTCGGCCGGCATGTCAGTCCGGAAACGGACGCGGTCGCCCAGCAGATGCCTGCCGACCCGGCAGGATTCAGCACCATCAACGACCGTATAAGGGGTTTCGCCGAGATATTTTCGCAGGATGATGAAATTGTCGCCAAAGCCGCCGCCGATGTCGAGGATCGGAGCACCACGGTTACGCCGGATCAACGCCTTCAGCGGGGTCATCGTTCGCGGTAACCCATTGCCATATCGTACGGCCCGCGCCAACTCGCGGCCCCGGTCTGCGACCGTGACATGGCCCAGTTTATCGGCATAGCGATTCATGTGGGATACCCATTGCGGGGTCTCCCACGGACTCGGAAGGTTGGGCACTTCGGACAATTCGCGAAAAATACGATTGAAAGTCGCCAAATTCCGCACTCCCCTGAACGCTTGGCCCCCGTGCCATACGTCCGGAAAAAACATGACGGCGTCAATACTGTTACGCAAGGCTGCCTGACGGCCTCGACCAACGCACGCGGTGACAAAAAAATATGCTGAAAACCGAACCGCCCGGCCAGGCATGCGTTCGGCCTATGACGTATGTCGTTATAGGAAAAATGGTGCTGCTGGACAGGATTGAACTGTCGACCTCGTCATTACCAATGACGCGCTCTACCACTGAGCTACAGCAGCAACCGGGACGCCTGCAAACGGATGTTCGCCGGGCAGGCGCGGCCTATGGCGGGGCGCCCTTCGCCTGTCAAGGTGCGAGGCTTGACGCTGCGGCAATTTCACGGGCATGGCTCGCTGCGTGAGCAAGACGCCCTCCCCCGCCGACATCGAACGCGAGCGCCGTCTCGCAGAGGCGCTGCGCGCCAATCTGCGCAAACGCAAGGCGCAGGCGCGCGACACCAAGGCCGAAACCCCGCCTAAAGACTGACGGTCACCGTCACCGGATCGCCCTCGACAAGCCCCTCGGCCTTTCGCACCGCGGCCTTGACCGGCAGCAGCCAACCGCCGCTTTCCTTGTGCGGAAAGACCGACGTTTTCCAACGCGTGTCGCCGATAACCGCCTCCACGCGCGCCGATCCAAATCCCTTGCGGCCGTCGAGCCACTGGCCGCTGATCGCCGCCATGCGAATTCCGTCGGCGGGGTCGCCCGCGATGGTCACAAAGAACCACGCAGCGGGCGCGGTCGCCGATTGCCACCGCCACAGCGGCGTCGTGGTCGTGAACGCTTCCATGACCTATTTGGCGACGACCGGACGGATGGGCACCGGGATATTGCATATATCGGCGCCGCCCGCCGGCGTAATGAAGAAGGGATCCCGCCGGTTCGCCCGCGCATCGGCATAGCGCGCAAAACTGTCGCTTTCGGTCGACAGATATTCAAAGCGCGGTTGTTCTGCGGCGGGCAGTTCGATTGCAATGCGAATTGACCTGATCCCGACGCGTTCAGCCGGATCCTCGTAAAAGCCGAGCGCGCCAGTCCCGCGCGGCAGGCTCGACAGATGCTCGATCCCGCTGATCACGCGGCCGACGACGGCGATATTGCGGTCGAGATGACGTGGTGCGTGGCCGATGACGGTGTAAAGTTCGGCGCCGCTGCCGGTGTCCGGTGACATATTACGGCCTACCCCGACGGCGCCGTAGCAATGGACGGGCCAGACATGATATCCCTCCTTTGCACCAGCGACCGGCCACCCGTCCCAAAACCCGGTCAGCCCACTGAAGGCGTCCGTCTTGACGGGCACGGAAAGCAACCTCTCGGTTCCGCCCACACCTGCATGCACTCCGGCGGATGCGAAACCTGACTCAACATACCCGCTCTCCGCCATCACCGCCAACCCCTCCGGCAGCGCCTTCTTCTCGGTGGCATCGCCCCACTGCACGACATAATTGTCCTGCACCCGGTTGACGCTCGTGCCGTCCCACCAGTGCACGGCGGCGAGCATGCGGATATTGCCGATCCATCCCTGACTGAACGGCGCGGGCATCAGCTGGATGACGACGCGGCGCGGCTTGCCCTTCGCATCGGGCGCAAGATCCATCACCAGCAGGTCCGACGGCGCGATCAGGGTCCAGTCCGCCGCCGGAGCCGTGGCCGCGATCTCTCCCGGCGAGGGAACCGGTGCCGGCTCATCGGCGGACGCGGGAAGGACGAACGACACGGCAGCAACGGCCGTCAGGAGCAGATGTTTCATGGTTGATGTCTGCCATGCCCAATCGGCTTGCGAAAGCCCCGTCAAGCGATTAGGACGCCCGTTCCAGTGCATGCGGAGCGGTGGCCGAGTGGTCGAAGGCGCTCGCCTGGAAAGTGAGTATACGTCAAAAGCGTATCGTGGGTTCGAATCCCACCCGCTCCGCCAAGTTCTAATCCCACATTTTCCCGAACCATTTTCAGGATCCCAGATTTTCTGCGGGCTTGAGAAGCGATTCGGGTCCCTGTGTGCCCCACAGGATCCAGTCCGACATTTTTGCCAATGTGGGACGGAAAATTATGATTACCCCTATGAAAATCACTCCAGAGGGGGCTGCAAAGCCCAATAGGAAATCGCGCCGCGTCAGCTACGGCGACGGCCTCGTCCGGTTAGATCGGCCGGGAGGCACAAGCAGCTGGGTATGCAGAGTCCAAAAGCACGGCAATCGCCGCGACTTCGGCCTGGGTCGCTGCCAGAAAGTCAGCTTGGCGCAAGCCCGCGAACTGGCGCGCGAAATCCGCAACCAGATAGAATTGGGCATTGACCCGCAATTCGAGCGGCGCAAGCGGCAGGCGGTGCCGACTTTCAAGGATGCGGCGGCGAACTTCGCGAGAATCGCGTGCGCTTCGAGAAGCTGAAGGATGCCTATGTGAAGGCCCGCTACTCGAAGCATTATCGCATCACTGAGGAAGAGCTTCTCTGGTTGGGCGGCTGCGTCGAGGAACTGGGCCGCGCGGTTCATGCCGTCTGCTCCGAACGCATTGCCGAACTCGAAGCAACCGCCCGAATCTGAGCACTCATCATGCCTGCCTGGGCAGCTTCATCACGATGCCGCTGTCGGGCCGCGATGCTCCGCATCGGACCCACATATTATAATCACACACCCTACGCACGGGTGCATAACGCTTTTCCGCCACTTTTCGAGGGTGCGGTTAGAGTGCTCTGTCGCCTCGCTATTAGGAAAGTGACGGTTTTCTGAGACATTTCGAGGCTGCGCATAGCACTCTCGCCGGACGCGAAACTGGCGGATCGAATCGTGCGCGTGTCGCTCCCGAATTAGGGCTTCCCGAGCAGTCAAATGATCGCGGCGCACGGATGAATCTATGCCCTCTCGTCGATCGTCTGCGCTGCCTGCAAGGTCGAGAAACCGCCGCTGAACTAGGACCAATCGACATTCAGCTCAGGGTGAGTCGAAAATGGTGGTTTTCCGTGACCCGGAGCGCAGCGTACATCTGGTACGTGAGCACCGGAAGC
>NZ_JBOHHT010000116.1:0-22617 GCF_050725655.1 Sphingopyxis sp.
CGCTGCCACCTCCCCATCGCTCCGCGACAGGGAGGATCGATATGTTCAATCCCGCTCCAGCGCCACGAAATCGCGCTCCATCGGCGCGAGATGCGCCCCGCCGTCGACGAAGATCGTCTGCCCCGTCACCGCCTCGGCGCGCGCCAAAAACACAACCGCATCGGCGATCTGCGCCGGCGTCGGCAGCGCGCCGAGCGGCATAAGCTTGGCCAGCCGCTCGACCTGCGCCGCCGAATAATCGTCGGTCGCCATCGTCAGACCCGGCGCGACGGCATTGACGCGCGCGCGGTTCCCGAACGCGACCGCCAGCGTCGCCGTCGCCTGCCACAGCGCCGATTTGGACAGGCTGTAGGCGATCTGGTCGGGCACCGGATGCAACACGCGCTGGTCGACGATATTGACGATCGCCGGGCGCTTGCCCTCGCTCGCGGTGACGAGCGCCTTGGCGAGCATCACCGGAGCATGATGATTGACCTGCATCATCTCGGCGAGCGCGGTGGCCGACAGGTCGGACCATTCGCCCTCGGCGAACAACGCGGCATTGTTGACGAGCAGGTCGGGCACGCGGCCGAATTTGTCGGTTACGGCGGGAATCAGTGCATCGACCGCGGCTGGATCGGCAAGGTCGGCGGCGAAGCGGTGGCTGAGCGCGCCGGTCTCGGCGAGCGCTTCGGTAAGCACGGGATCTGCCTCGCCGGGACTGCGCTTGTGGATCGCCAGCGCATAGCCTTCGCGCGCGAGCCGCGCGGAAATCGCGGCGCCGACGCGGTGGAGCCCGCCCGTGACGAGAGCGAGCCTTTGCGTCACTTGCGCCCTTCCAAACGACTTCGGCGCATCGTGATGCCGATCTCTTCGCCGTCCTCGGCGATCGCGAGCTTGACGATCTTCACCTCGACCTCTTCGACCTTGTCGCCCTGCAGGAACAGCGTGTCGATGATATGGTCGGCGACGCTTTCGATCAGCACGAAATGGACATCCTTGGGAATGCCCTCCGTCGCCGCGAATTTCAGGTGCATGTAGTTTTTCGACGCGCTCAGCGGCGTCGCCGGAACATAATGATCGGCCATCGCAAGTTTCGCGCGCACCGAGATGCGCAGCGGCTGCGGCAGATGGGTTTCTTCGGAATAAATGCCGGTCAGCACCTGGACGGTCAGCCCGTCCACTTCCAGCCACAAACTATCGGTCACACGATCATCCTGCAGGTGGGCGCGACATTCGGCTTTGCAATACCGACACCGGACCCTAAAGCGCCGCCGCATTAGCGAAAGGGTACGCGTTGGTCGAGTTACTTCCATTATCGAATATCGAGCCGCAAGCCGTCGAGGATCTTCTCGACGCCGCTTTCGGATCGGATCGCTTTGGACGAACCGCCTATCGCATCCGCGAAGGCGTGGATGCGGTGCCGGCGCTCAGCTTTGCGCTGGTCGAGGATGGCGCGCTCGTCGGCACGATCCAGTGCTGGCCCGTCGCGCTCCGTGCGCCCGATACCGACGACATCCCGCTGGTGATGGTCGGTCCGGTCGCGATCCGCCCCGACGTCCAACGCGGCGGCCACGGCCGCGCGTTGATGGAACACATGCTGGATGCGGCCGAAACCCGGGCCGACGGCGCGCTGATGATGATCGGCGATCCCGAATATTATGGCCGATTCTTTGGCTTCACTGCGGACGCGACGGGCGAATGGGATTTGCCCGGCCCGTATGAGAAACGCCGCTTGCTCGCGCGGGCGGTAAACGGGCACGGCCTGCCGACGGGTGCGGGGATGATCGGGCCAAGGTAGGCGGTTCCCAGAAAATGCTGTCCTACATTATTCGGGCCGCATAGCCTTGAGGGATGGTCCCCGGTCTCCACTTGCAACGGCGATTTGCGAATGAAGTTGCCCAGTTTTCCGCCATTTCGCGGGATGTGCTCGCGCGCCCTCCTCGTCATCCCGGACTTGATCCGGGATCCATTCCCGACGACCGCAAATTTGCGCGTCAAAAGCGCATAGCGCGTGAAGTTGCGCAGTTTTCTGCCGAGTTTCCCTGCAAGCCCGTCGCTGCTTTCGCGCGGATGACGTCTTTACTTGAGCACCCACCTTCCTATGTCGGATGGATGGTCACCCCCGCACCGCCGCTTCCCAGGGAATTTTCGCAGCTCTCGCTGGCCGAGGCCGCCGAACTGCTTGGCGCGCGCAAATTGCCGCCGGTCGAGCAGTGGCACCCCGAGCGCACCGGCGACAGCGCGATGGAAATCCGCGCCGACGGCAGCTGGTTTCACGAGGGCGGGCGGATCAACCGGCCCGCGATGGTCAAGCTCTTCTCGACGATCCTGCGGCGCGAGGCCGACGGCAGCCACGTCCTTGTCACTCCCGCCGAGAAATTGAGCATCGCGGTCGAAGACACGCCGTTCCGCGCCGTCGAGATGAAGAGCGAAGGCGAGGGCGAAGCGCGCAAGCTCGTCTTTCGCCTCGACACCGACGATCTGGTGATGGCCGGCGCCGATCAGCCGCTGAGCTTTGGCAGCGATGCCGACAGCCCCGACCCGCGACTCCATGTCCGCGGCACGATCGGCAACGGGCTCGAGGCGCGGATCGACCGCGCGCTCTATTATGAGCTCGTCGAATTGGCGCTTGCTGAGGGCGGCGACACGCCCGCGATATGGTCCAACGGCACGCGCTTCGCGCTGGTGGACGCCTGATGCTTTCGGAAAAGCTGCGCGCCGCGCTCGACAATCTCCTGCCCGACGCGGGCGAGGACGAAACCTATCTTGGCACCCCGACGCTGCGCGATGCCGCGGTGCTGATCGCCTTTACCGACCGGCCCGACCCCGGCGTGATCCTGACCCAACGCCCGCAATGGCTGCGCAGCCATGCCGGGCAGGTCGCCTTTCCCGGCGGCAAGATCGATCCGGGCGACCGCGATGCGATCGACGCGGCGCTGCGCGAGGCGGAGGAAGAAATCGGCCTCAGCCGCCGCGACGTGATGGTGGCCGGCGTGACCGAACCCTATCGTTCGGGCAGCGGCTATATCATCACCCCGGTGCTCGGCGTCATCCCGCCCGATCTGCCGCTCGATCCCAATCCCGACGAGGTCGAAGACTGGTTCGAGGTGCCGCTCGACATCCTGTTCGATCCCGACAATTATGCGCGCCAGCATGCGAATTTTCAGGGGCACGACCGCCATTATTATGACATGGACTGGCAGGGACGGCGGATTTGGGGCGTGACGGCGGGAATCATCATCAATCTGGCGCGGCGGATGCCGGCGGGCTGGCACCGGTGACGGTGCTGCCCGCCGCCGAATGGCGCGACCGGCCCGGACTGCGGCGCATCGTCGCCGCGCTGACCGCCGATGGCGGGGCGGTGAAGATCGTCGGCGGCGCGGTGCGCGATACACTGCTGGATCTCCCCGTCACCGACATCGACCTCGCGACGCCGCTGCTGCCGGGGGAAGTGACGCGGCGGCTCGAGGCGGCCGATGTCAAGGTCATCCCGACCGGCATCGCGCACGGCACCGTCACCGCGATCGCCAGCGGCGACCATCATGAAATCACGACATTGCGCCGCGACGTCGAAACCGACGGGCGCCGCGCGACCATCGCCTTCGCCGACGACTGGCGCGACGACGCCGCGCGGCGCGACTTCACGATCAACGCGCTCTATGCCGACCCCGATTCCGGCGCCGTCGACGACTGGTTCGGCGGCCTTGCCGACCTCGATGCGGGGCGCGTCGCCTTCATCGGCGACCCCGCGACACGCATCGCCGAAGACCATCTGCGCATCCTGCGCTTTTATCGCTTCGCGGCCCGCTTCGGGCGCGGCGCCCTCGATGCCGTCAGTCACGCCGCGGTCGTGACCGCGCGCCAGTCGCTCAAAAGCCTGTCGCGCGAGCGGATCGCCGACGAACTGCTCAAGATCTTGTCGCTGCCCGATCCGCGCGCGGCCGTCGGGCAAATGGCCGCCGACGGCATTTTCGAAGTGCTGCTACCCGAACGCGATGCCGGCTTCGTCGCCGCATTCGACCGGCTGGTGGCTAATGAGGAAACCGCAGGCGTGGCTGTCGCGCCTTTGCGCCGCCTCGCGGCGCTGCTTCCCGCCGACGCCGCCATCGCCGAACAGGTCGCGAGCCGGTTGCGCCTGTCGACGCGCCAGCGCAAACATCTTGCAGCATTAGGAGGACGCCGCGCCGATAACGCACGGCCGGTCCGGCAGTTGGCGCATGCGATCGGTGTCGACGCCGCGCGCGACGTGCATCTGCTCGCGGACGACGCGGCTTCGGCAAAGGCTGCTGTCGCGGCGCTGTCGGGCTGGACCGTCCCCGAAATGCCGCTCAAGGGCGGCGACATCGTTGCACGCGGAATTGCGGTCGGCCCCGAGGTCGCGCGAATCCTGAAAGCGGTCGAGGCCGAGTGGGTGGAGGAGGATTTTCCGGATGCCGCCAGAGTCGCCGAACTTGTGGCGCAACTCGTCGATCAGAAGATCGGCCGCGCCAGCGACTGACGCCAATAATCGAGCGCGGCTTTGCTATCCATGGGCCGAGCGAACAGGAAGCCCTGCCCGAAATCGCATCCGAGCGCCGACAGCAAGCGCGCCTGGTCGGCGGTCTCGACCCCTTCCGCCGTCGTGCGCATGCCCAGTACTTCCGCCAGGCTCTGGATCGTGCGGACGATCGCGACCTTGTCGCGGTCGTCGACCATATGCTCGACAAAGCTGCGGTCGATCTTGAGCACGTCGATCGGCAAGCGCTGGAGATAGGCGAGGTTCGAATAGCCGGTGCCGAAATCGTCCATCGCGATCCGCGCGTCGAGCGCCTTCAACTCGCTGAGTACCGACAAAGCGAGGTCGGGGTCGCCGATGATCGCGCTTTCGGTCAGTTCGATCATCAGCCGTTCGCCGCCGATCTTCTGGTTTTCCAGTGCCTGACGCACCACGGTGGCGAGATCATCGCGCACCAGTTGGATCGCCGAGACGTTGACCGAGAAATAGCAGTCGACGATCGCGCCGCCATTCTGTTTGTCCCAATCCGCGAGGACCGCGGCGGCCTTGCTGATCGCCCATTGGCCGAGCGGAACGATCAGCCCCGAATCTTCGGCGATCGGAATGAACTCGGTCGGCGAAACCGAATGGCCGCGGCTATGGTCCCAGCGCGCGAGCGCCTCGAACCCGGCGACGCGGCCGCTCGACAGCTCGATTAGCGGCTGGAAGGCGAGGTGCAGCCGGTCTTCCTCGATCGCGTTGCGCAGCTCGGTTTCCATCCCGAACCGGTTATCCGACAGCATCGCCGCTTCGGGCTCATAGATTTCGATGCGGTCGGTCTGCTTCGCGCGTTTGAGCGCGATCTGGGCATGGCGGAGCTGATCGGCGACATCGGTGTCAGCTGCGGGCTGGATCGCACAGCCGAGCGCGCAATCGACGCTGACCTTCAGTTCGCCGATGCGGAAGGGGTGGTCGAAACAGCCGCGGATGCGCCGCGCCATTTCACGCACATCGGCGCGGCCGCCCACGACGCGCGTGGATATGGCGAATTCGTCGCCGCCGGTGCGCGCCAATATGTCGCCGCTGCGCAGGCTCGATTTCAGCCGCCGGGCGACGGTGATGATCAGTTCGTCGCCGGCCATCGGCCCGATATGTTCGTTGATGCGGCTGAACCGCGCAAGGTCGAGCAGCAGGATCGCATGGTCGGCGCCGACGCCATCGGTGATCGCGCGCTGTTCGACCAGTTCCTCGAACCCGGCCCGGTTGGGAAGGCCGGTCAGGCTGTCGGAAACCAGTTCGCGGCGCAGGTTGCGCTCGGTCATCATTTCCTGCGTCCGGTCGATCAGCGTCAGCAGGAACAGCCCGTCGTCGCCCGATTCGGTGGGCAGCGGACCGATCGAGCCGCGCAGGTCGCGCGCCGCGGGACCTGCGCCGAGCTGGCAGGAAAATTCCTGCGATTCGTCCGGATGTTGCGATGCGCGCTCGATTGCGCGCAGCATTTCGATCGGCGCCTCGACGCCCGCGGGCGACAGGCTCAACCGGTCGAACGCCGCATTGCTTGCATGGAGCCGGAAATTGCCGCGCGCCATCGGTCTGATCAGCGCGGCCGGAACCGGCAACGCGTCGATCCAGCCGACGAACAATAAGGGCCGGTCTTCGCCGGTTCTATCGATAGGCATAACAGAGGGTTTTGTGCGACCTTTCCCCATTGCCCAATGCCTAGGTCACGGGAAGTAAAGAAGGGATTTACGGCTACAACGAAATACGCTCAGCCGAAGCGATTGTTCCTCGGGAAACCGGTCGGAGGCATCCGCCCGGCGGCACCGCGCGCGACGCGCCAGGGGGCAAGGTCGGTTTCGGTCCGCGTGCGGCCGGTATCGCCCCCCATCGCCCAGCTCAATCCGTCGGCAAAGGCGAAGCTGACGGCATCGGACAGGCCGCCGTCGCGGTAGCGTTGCAGCATTACGCCCTGACCGCGCGCCATCACCGGCACCTCGGCGAGCGGAAAGACGACGAGTTTGCGGTTCTCGCCGACCACCGCGACGCTGTCGTCGCTCGCCAGAACCGGCCGCACGATGGCGAGCGCCGCCTTGGGTTTCAGGTTGACGACGTTGCGGCCCTTGCGCGTTTCGGCGACCACTTCGGCCATCTGCGCGACGAAGCCGTGGCCGCTCGACGAGGCGAGCAGCAGCCGGCCTTCGGCGCTCGCCGGGATCATCGCGACGATCCGCGCGTCGGGGTCGATGTCGACCATCAGCCGCAGCGGCTCGCCGAACCCGCGCCCGCCGGGCAGCTTGTCGGCGCCAACGGTGAAGAAACGCCCGTCGCTCGCCGCGATCAGCAACTTGTCGGTCGTTTGGGCGTGCGCGGCGAACAGCAGTTCGTCGCCTTCCTTGAACTTGAATTCGGCCCGCTGATCGGCGGCGACATGGCCGCGCTGAGCGCGGATCCAGCCGCGTTTCGACAGGATCACCGTCACCGGCTCTTTCTCGATCATCGCGTCCAAGGGAATCTCGCGCGCCGGCGCGGCTTCGGCGATCGTCGTCCGGCGCGCACCGAGCAGGGTCTCGAGCCCGTAAACCGCGCGCAGCTTCTCCAGGTCCTTGCGCAGCCGCGTCTTCTGCCGCGCCGGGCTCTCGACCAGCTTCACCAGCTCTTCGCGTTCGGCAGTCAAATCGGCCTGCTCGCGCTTCAGTTCCATTTCCTCGAGCTTGCGCAAGCTGCGCAGGCGCATGTTGAGGATCGCTTCGGCCTGCCGGTCGGTCAGGATGAATTCTTCGATCATCACGGGCTTCGGCTCATCCTCGGTGCGGATGATCTCGATGATCCGGTCGAGATTGAGGAAGGCGATGATATAGCCCGCGACGAGCTCAAGCCGGTCGTCGATCTTCGCGATGCGATGCTGCGCGCGGCGGACGAGCACGACGATCTGGTGTTGCAGCCATTCGGTGAGCAGCTGGTGCAGCCCCATCACCTTCGGTGTGCGCGTCGCGTCGAGGACGTTCAGATTGAGCGCGAAGCGGTTTTCGAGATCGGTCAGCCGGTAGAGGCTTTCCTTGAGGATGTCGGGGTCGACGTTGCGGCTCTTGGGCTCGATGACGATGCGCAGATCCTCGGCGCTTTCGTCGCGGACATCCTCGAGGATCGGCAATTTCTTGTCGGCGATCAGCTGCGCGATCTGCTCGATCAGCTTGCCCTTCGCGACCCCATAGGGAATTTCGCTGATGACAAGCTGCCAGGTGCCGCCCGACTGTTTCTCGATCCCGCTGCCTTCCCAGCTATCGCCCAGCTTGCCGGTCGAAAAGCGCGCGCGGACGCGGAAACCGCCGCGCCCGGTTTCATAGGCGTGCGCAATCGTCTCGGCGCTGTCGACGACGATGCCGCCGGTCGCGAAATCGGGGCCTTTGACATGCTCGAGCAGTTCGGACAGCTCGGCCTGCGGGTTCTCGATCAGCACCAGCGCCGCGCCAATTACCTCGGCGGCGTTGTGCGACGGGATGTTCGTCGCCATGCCCACCGCGATCCCGCTCGCGCCATTGGCGAGCAGGTTCGGGAACAGCCCCGGCATGATTTCGGGCTCTTCATACTCGCCATTATAGGTCGGCTTGAAATCGACCGTGCCATCGTCGAGGCCCTGCATCAGGTCGATCGCGACGCGCGTCAGCCGCGCCTCGGTATAACGATAGGCAGCGGCATTATCGCCGTCGATATTGCCGAAATTGCCTTGGCCGTCGACGAGCGGATAGCGGAGCGAGAAGTCCTGCGCGAGGCGGACCATCGCGTCATACACCGAAGTGTCGCCGTGCGGGTGGAACTTGCCGATGACGTCGCCGACGACGCGCGCCGATTTCTTGTAGCCCTGCGACGGGTCGAGCCGCATCGCGCGCATCGCCCAGAGCAGGCGGCGGTGGACGGGTTTCAATCCGTCGCGCAGGTCGGGCAGCGACCGCGCGGTGATCGTCGACAGCGCATAGACGAGATAGCGTTCGGACAGCGCGCTGTCGAACGGGGTATCGGTCATGCCGGGGACGGGTGCATTGCTGTCGGGATCGTCGGTGGTGGTCGCCATTGTCTGGCGCCGATAGCAAGGCTGGCGCGCCAAGGCAAAGGGGGATGCGGATTAGTAGAGGTTGTCCTTATAATCCTTGTCGAGACCCTTCTGCATAAAGCCGGGAATCGAAACCACCGCGCTGGCGATCCGCGCGCCGATGCCCTTGTTTTTGTTCAGCCGCAGATGCTCGGCGAACATCTTGGCGGGACTGATGTCGGCGGGGGCGGCAGCGGCGGGCCACAGCGCGGCGCGGCGAAGCGCGGCGCTGGGCGCGACGCGGATGGTGAGGTCGTCGATGCGCGCAGCGAGCAATGGTTGCTTGTCGCGTACATTGAAGGGCGCGCGCGCGGCTTCGGCGCTCGTCAGCGTCGCCGATCCGGTGAAGGTCGCGACCGAGCAGGAGCCGGGGATCAACAGCGCTGCGGCGATACGCGGCTGCGCAATGATATTGCGAAAACTGTCGGTGCGCCGGTTGCCGGGGCGGTCGGGGAAGCAGAGCGCGTCGCCATCCTTGCGCGCCATCAGCCCCGCCGGGTCGCCCTTGGGGCTGAGGTCGGCGGCGCCCTTGGCGTCGATCGTCGCAAGCGCCATGAAGCGGCTCGCCGCGACGAAAGCATCGGCATCGGCGGGCGCATCCTCGGCGGGTTCGGCCTTCCAGAAGTCCGACCGGATCAGCGCCTTGGCGCAATGGACATAGCATTCCTCGACCGCGATCCGCGCCACGCCGTCGGCGCTCTCGACGCGGCCGTTGACGCGCAATGTCTCGCCGATTCCGGGGAGGAGGAACAGCGATCCGAACCCCGCGCCGGGGCGGAGAAGGGCGGGGTCGTCGAAAAGCTCGAGCGGGATCGAGAGTGTCGCCGCACTGCCTCCCGCGAAACCCCGTGCCCCGCCGGCGAGCGTGATCGCGATGCCGGTGTCATCCCCGGTGCCCGCGAACATCAGCGGCGAGGCGGCAAGCCAGCGCAGCGCGGTGGCATCGAGATGGTCGATCACCTTCAGGTCGATCGCGGGCGGCGCCTTGCCCACCACGGCTTCGAGTGCGGCGATGCTGTCGATGGCGGTCACGGCGTCTCCTTCGCTCAAGGTCTGCATCATGGCCTTGTTGCGATTAATTCGCAATAAGTTTCGCTTCTGATCTTTTGTTCACAAGGACTTGAGCTTGCGCCGCGCGCCATTAGGTTCGATGTCTGATAGGGAAGGGATGGGATATTGACCGAAAGCCGCGAGGGCGCACGCCGCAAGAGCATCTGGTCGCGCGCAAGCGAGATGGCCGCTGAGGCGCCGCCCGAACGCAACCGTTACGTCGATTTCCTCCGCGCGCTGTCGATCCTCGCGGTCGTCGTCGGTCACTGGCTCGTCGCGGCGCCCTATATCAAGGACGGCGCGGTCGAGGGTGGGCATTTGCTCGGCATCCTGCCGTGGACGCAGTGGCTGACCTGGGGATTCCAGGTGATGCCGCTCTTCTTTCTCGTCGGCGGTTTCTCGAACGGCATGTCGTGGGCGGCGACGCAGCGCAAGGGCGGCAACTATGAAGGCTGGTACAGCGGGCGGCTGCAACGGCTGATCAATCCGGTGCTGCCGCTGTTCCTGATCTGGACGCTCGTCGCGATGTTCGGGACGCTCGCGGGGATCGACCGCGGCATCGTCGCGATGGCGGCGCAGCTCGCGCTGATCCCCGTGTGGTTCCTCTCGGTCTATCTGATGGTCGCGGCGGTCGTGCCGCTGACGTGGCGGGCGTGGAAGCGCTGGGGGTTCGCCTCCTTCTGGGCGCTCGTCGCGGGCGCGGTGGCGATCGACGTCGCGGCGCTGCGCTTCGATGTGCCTTATGTCAACTTCCTCAACTTCGCTTTCGTCTGGCTCGCGATCCACCAGCTCGGCTTTGCGTGGAGCGAAGGGCGCCTCGCGCCGGGCAGGGCGCTCTTGTGGGGCATCGGCGGGCTGGTCGCTCTCGGGCTGCTTGTCGGCTTCGGGTCCTATCCCGTCGCGATGATCGGCGTGCCGGGAAGCGGTCTCAGCAACTCGATGCCGCCGACACTCGCGCTGCTGGCGCTCGGCATCGCACAGGCGGGTTTCGCGCTCGCGCTCGAACCCGCGGGACGGCGGATGCTCGATAATATCCGCGTCTGGACCAGCGTCGTGCTCGTCAACGGCATGATCATGACGATCTACCTCTGGCACCTCACCGCATTCGTGCTCGTGATGGTTGCGGCGTGGCTGCTCGGCGGGATCGGGCTCGATGTGGCGCCGGGCAGCACCGCATGGTGGCTCGCGCGCCCGGTCTGGTCTATCCTCTATATTGCGGCGCTTTTCCCGCTGATCACGCTCTTTGCCCGCTACGAGCGCGCGAGCAAGGACAGCGGCGAGGTGCCGCACTGGCGCCTGATCGTCGGGCTGCTCCTCATCTGCGCGGGGCTTGGCGCCACGGCCGCGATCAGCATCGCGAGCCCGCTGGGCGTGACCGGCGTGCGCCTCTGGCTCGTCGCGTTGCCCTTCGTGGGCGCCGCGATTGCGCAATTCGGTCCCATCCATGGGCTGACCCAGTCGCGGGCCTAACCCGCGGCGCGCGGCGGAGGCGGGCAAGTGGAATGTCCGGTAGGGGGCAGGAAGCGGACATCTCCTGCTTTCGTCATCCCGGACTTGATCCGGGATCCATTAGAGCATCGTGCTTTTAATCTGCAACATATCCGGCGTGTTTGAGATAGTTGCGACATTCGTGTGGTGAGTAGAGGTTGCAGATGTTGCCGACGGCTTTCCAGAGGGCGTCGATGGTTCGGGCCTTGGCTTTTCGCAGATGGGCTTTGAGCTTTGCAAACGCCATTTCGATCGGGTTCAGGTCCGGGCTGTAGGGCGGCAGAAAGAGGAACCATGCACCGCGCGCCTTGAGGATGGCATTGGCCTTCTCGCTTTTGTGGCTGGAGAGATTGTCGAGGATCACCATGTCGCCGGGCTTGAGCGTCGGAGCGAGCTGGGTTTCGACATAGGTTTCGAAGGTCCGGCGGTTCATCGGAGCGTCGATGACCCAAGGAGCGGTCAGGCCATCGTGGCGTAGCGCGGCGATAAAGGTTTGCGTTCCCCAATGGCCGAAGGGAGCCTTCATCTTCAGCCGCTCTCCCCGGCGCGCCCGGCCGCGCAGGCGGGTCATCTTGGTCGTCGTGCCGGTTTCGTCGATAAACACCAGCCGTTCCGGGCGTTTCTTCATCCAAGGCTGGCGGTGCTCTTGCCACACCCGCCGGGCGTGGGCGATGTCAGCGCGATCGGTCTCGCTGGCCAGCAGCGTTTTTTTTGACGGTAAAGCCATGCCGGATCAATAACCGCGACAGCGAGGCCGGATGCGCCTTCGCTCCGCGCTCAACCAACAATTTGGCAGCCAGCTCGGGCATGGTGATCTCGCCATTGGCCTCAACCCAGCCGACCAGGGCCTCAATGTGACCCGTCAACCGGCCGCCGCCAGCGGGGCGCCCCTGCTTTGCGGGCTCCAGCAAGCCCGTCTCGGCCTTGCGGCGCATCAGCCGGATCGCCGTCGAGGGCGCAACCCCGAACCGGCGAGCCGCCGCACGACAGGATCGCCCGCGCTCAACCTCGCCGATAATCCGAACCCGAAGATCCGCCGAACTGCTCTTGCCCATAATCCACCTCCGACAACGGTGAATCACAAATCGCCGCCAAGGGGTATCACCCCGATTCCTATTTCAGGCGCAATGCTCTAGCGCAACGGTAGCTGTGGACCCCGGATCAAGTCGGCGATTATCCCCTTGCGACATCTAGTTGTTTGGTCCCAGTGTGTGATGGTGTAATATTATCATCATCGCAGCGGAGGGACTTATGGGACAGGTTCTACATGGGAGCGCCAAGACCACGCACGCCATTCGAGGCGAGCTACAGTGATCGCAAGCTTCGGTCGCGAGCCTCGCCAAAAGGTTCGGGATCAACGAGAAGACGGTGATCAAATGGCGCAAGCGGCGGTCTGTCGAGGACATGCCTATGGGTCCCAAGGAGCGCCGCAGCACGGTTCTTTCGCATCCCTGCATCGCTGTCTGCAACGTTATGGCATCTCGCGTCTGCCGAAGGCGGATCGGGAAAAGCCCAAAAAGTTCAAGCGATACGAGATCGGCTACTTCCATATCGATATTGCCGAACTGCGCTATGAGGGCGGCAAAGGCTTCCTGTTCGTTGCGGTGGATCGCACCTCGAAGCTCGTGTTCGCCCGCATCTATCGCAAGGCAACCAAGCTGGCGGCGGCGGCTTTCCTCAAGGTGCTGGTCAAAACGGTGCCCTATAAAATCCACACCATCCTGACCGATAACGGCGTGCAGTGCACCGACCGCTACCAGAGCGATGGCCGTGGCTGGATCAGCCATATCTTCGGTCGCGTCTGCGGGCAGAATGGAATCGAACACCGGCTCACCAAACCCTATCACCCCTGGACCAACGGCCAGGCCGAACGCATGGTCCGAACGATCAAGGAAGCGACCGTCAAATCCTTCCACTACAGCTCGGTCCAGGAACTGCGACGCCATGTTCGCGACTGGCTCACCGCCTATAACTTCGCCAAGCAGCTCAAGGCCCTCCGGTTCAAAACACCGCATGAAGCCATCGAAGAACTCTGGAAATCAAAGCCGGAAATCTTTAATGTAAAGCCACACCATCACACACCGGGACCAAACACCTAGGCGGCTGTTCCCCGGCGAAGGCCGGGGTCCAGAGCGTTGGAAAGCCACGGTTGCCCGATGACGCCCTGGGCCGTGTTGGGAGTCACGTGCCTCCCAACACCCTTCGCCGGGGAACAGCTACATGTTCGAAAGGGACGGTCACCGATCAAGTCTGGGGTGGCGAGGAAGGGGCATATCCTCCCTGTGCCGCAGGCATGGGGAGGTGCAGCGCGAAGCGCTGACGGAGGGGCTTATGGCGTGACGTCGCGGCCCCTCCACCACCGATACGCGGCGGTCACCCTCCCCACGGCTCCGTCGCGGGGAGGATTACGTCCGCAACTGGTCGATTGCGGTCGCGGCGCGATCGGCGACGTGAGTGGACTGACGCCCAGCAGCTTGGCTCAATGGCCAGAAGCCCGTCAGCCGAAGTGACGACGAAACCAACCCCGCTTTTTGGGAACGACTGGGGGTTGGCCGGAAAGCCGCACCAGATAATTGCCCAAGATAGCCGCTTGCTGCTTAGTCATAAGGAACCGAAACAAATCGGGGTCGTGCTTCTTTGCCGCTTCCGAAGACCGTACGCTTTCGAGCCGGAGCATTATACGGTCACCCGCATCCTGGTGTGACCAGCCGACCAGTGCTCCAAAACTCTCCATCATCTCGCCCTGCCCCTCACGATTTTCGCGCGACTGATGCCGACAGCCCGCATCGGTGGTTACCAGACCTTCAGTGAAATGTCGTCTAACGGTCGCTAGCTGCGTTCCCGCGCATTATGGTCGACACGCCAAAAGAAAACCGGCGCGGATCGCTCCGCGCCGGGTTCCCTCGGTAAACTTATGTGAAACGTTCCGCGTCAGGCGACGCGGCGCACTTCATTGCCTTCGTCGTCGATGTCGCGAAGGACATAACCGCGGCCCCAGACCGTCTCGATATAATTTTCGCCGTGGCAGGCGAGCGCGAGTTTCTTGCGCAGCTTGCAGATGAAGACGTCGATGATCTTCAGTTCGGGCTCGTCCATGCCGCCATACAGGTGGTTCAGGAACATTTCCTTGGTGAGCGTCGTGCCCTTGCGCAGCGAGAGCAGCTCGAGCATCTGATATTCCTTGCCGGTCAGATGCACGCGCGTTGTGTCGACCTCGACCGTCTTGGTATCCAGGTTGACCGCCAGCTTGCCCGTCTTGATGACGCTCTGGCTGTGGCCCTTCGACCGGCGGACGACCGCATGGATGCGGGCGACCAGCTCGTCGCGGTGGAACGGCTTGGTGACATAATCGTCGGCGCCAAAGCCGAACGAGCGCACCTTCGAATCCATTTCCGAAATGCCCGACAGGATCAGCACCGGCGTCTGCACCTTGGCGGTGCGGAGCTTCTTCAGCACGTCATAGCCGTGCATGTCGGGCAGGTTCAGGTCGAGCAGGATGATGTCGTAATCATAGAGCTTACCCAGGTCCAAGCCTTCCTCACCGAGATCGGTGGTATAGACATTGAAGCCTTCGGTCGTGAGCATCGTATCGATCGCTTTCGCGGTCGTCGGCTCGTCCTCGATCAGCAGTACGCGCATTGGGCACCCCTTTTTCCACGATAATCCCGCGAACCGATCGCGTGACCATCAAGGATGTCACCGACCAACCCCCCGTTGCAGGACTGCCGGAACATTAACCACGAAACTAATGAAGGGAAAAGGTTAATTTTGATTTAACCCGCAGAAGTCCGCGAGTCGCGGCCATTTTGCAACACTGGTTCAGGCGGATTTCACGCTATGGTGAAGCGCGATATAGCGATCGTGCGCGCCGGTACACGACATCTTCAGCGTGTCGACCAGATGGTCCGAAAGCGCGCGCACGCGTGCCGGGCGCAGGCGCGACGGCGGCGACAACAGGTGCAGGTGCGATTGCGGCAGCGACCAGTCGGTCAGGATCGGCACCACCGCCCCCGTAGCCAGTTCGTCGGCAGCGATGAAGTCGGGCAGCGCCGCGATCCCGACCCCCGCAACGACCAGCGGCACCGCAACATCTCCATTGTTCGCGAACAGCGGCCCGGTGGGCAGCACGGTCGCCTCTTCGCCCTTGCGATGAAAATGCAGCGGCATCGCGCGCTGGCGGTGGCCGTAACCGATCAGCCGATGACCTGCGAGTTCAAGCGGGTGCTTCGGCGTGCCATGCTTTTCCAGATAGGCGGGGCTGGCGATCACCGACGCCGCGACCGGCGCGATCGTGCGCGCGAGCAGGCTCGAATCGGCGAGCGGCGAAATGCGCAGCGTCAGGTCGATGCCTTCGGCGACGGGATCGTTTCGCGCGTCGCTCAGCAGCACCTCGATTTCGACCGCCGGATGCCGCTCGAGAAAGACCGCGAGCGGCGGCCCGAGCACCTTGATGCCGAAGCTCATCGGCGCGGCGAGGCGGATCGGCCCCGCCAGGTCGACCCTGTCGCCGCGCGCAGCTTCCGTGGCCGCGGTCGCCGCCGAGACCATCGCGCGCGCCTCGTCGAGCAGGCCGGCGCCCGCGGTCGAGACCGCGACGACGCGCGAGCTTCGGTGCAGCAAGGTGATACCCAGCGACGCCTCGAGCCGCGTCACCGCTTTCGACACGCTCGCCTTCGACAGCCCAAGCGATGCCGCGGCGGCGGTAAAGCTGCCGCCATCGGCGACAGCGACAAAACAGGCCCAGCCTTCATAGTCGGGAAGCGCCACACAATAGCTCCTGAATGGAAACGATGGTTTTCCATCTATGCTATTTTCGAAACGATCCCAATCCCTATTTTGTCCTCAACAGATGAACACCGCCGGGCACCTGAAACGCCAGGGCGGTCACCAAGAAAGGACAAGGCCAATGATCGACATCCGCAAATTCGACAGCTTGGGCCACGCCAACCACGGCTGGCTCGACGCCCGTCACCATTTCTCGTTCGCGAACTATCACGATCCGAAGCGGATGGGCTGGGGCGCGCTGCGCGTCTGGAACGACGATGCCATTGCGGCGCAGTCGGGTTTCCCTCCGCATCCGCACCGTGACATGGAAATCATCACCTATGTCCGCACCGGCGCGATCACCCACCGCGACAGCATGGGCAACACCGGCCGCACCGTGGCGGGCGATGTCCAGGTGATGAGTGCCGGCACCGGCGTGACGCACAGCGAGTTCAACCTTGAGGATGAGGAAACGACGCTGTTCCAGATCTGGATCATGCCCGACCGTGATGGCGGCAATCCGGGCTGGGGCGCTCGCCAGTTCCCCAAGGCCGACCGGTCGGGCCAGTTCGTGACGCTGGCGAGCGGGATCGAGGGCGACGAAGCCCTGCCGATCCGCGCCAACGCCCGCGTTGCGGCGGCAGCGGTGAACGCCGGTGAGCGTGTCTCCTACGATCTCGAAGCCGGGCGCCATGCCTATCTGGTCGCTGCCAAGGGCCGCATCCGCGTCAACGGCGAGGATGCCGATCCCCGCGACGGCATCGCGCTCCGCGATGTCGGTACGATCGAGGTCGAGGCGCTCGACGACGCCGAGCTGGTGCTCGTCGACAGCCTCTAAGAAGCCCCCCGGGCCGCCGACGTCCCCTCCCTGACGGCGGCCCAACCGGTGCCGCGAGTTCCCCGAAAAATATACGGGCGGCTCGCGGCACCCCCCTCCCCTGAAGTGAAAAGGAGTATTTGATATGACCCATATTCTTCGGATCGACGCCAGCGCCCGCAACGAAGGTTCGACGACGCGTCCGCTCGCCGACCAGCTGGTCAACCGCCTTGTCGAACAGGGTTACGGCGCCACCGTAACCCGCCGCGACCTCAACACCGCACCGCCCGCGCTGCTCACCGAAAGCTGGATCGGCGCCAACTTCACCGACGAAGAGGCGCGCAGCGACGAACAAAAGGCGGTGCTCGCGGGGTCCGACGAACTGATCGCCGAACTCGAAGCCGCCGATACGATCGTCATCACCGCGCCGATCTACAATTTCGCAATCCCAGCGTCGCTGAAAGCCTGGGTCGACCTGATCGCCCGCGCGCGCCGCACTTTCCGCTATACCGAAGCCGGTCCCGAAGGGCTGCTGACGGGCAAGCGCGCGTTCATCGTTTTTGCCTCGGGCAGCGTACCGTTGGGCAGCGAGGTCGATTTCGCGAGCGGTTACCTGAAGCATATTCTCGGCTTTGTTGGCATCACCGACGTTACGATCATCGCCGCCGACGGCCATATGATGGACGGCGAAGCCGTCGCTCGCGCCACCTCGACGATCGATGGCCTGAAGCAGGCTGCCTGAACCGATGCGCCGTCTCCCGAGCCTCTTCCTTTCGCACGGCTCGCCGATGATGGCGCTCGAGCCCAGCCCGGCGCGGACCTTCCTCGCCGGGCTGGGCGCCCAACTCCCACGCCCGCGCGCGATCCTCGTCGTGTCGGCGCATCATGATGCGGCGTATCAGGGCGGCCGTGCGACCGTAACCGCATCGCCGGCGCCGCCGACGATCCACGACTTCGGCGGCTTTCCCGACGAACTGTTCGCGATGCGCTATCCCGCGCCGGGCGACCCGCTGCTCGCTGCACGCATCGTCGAGCTGCTTGCCAGTCACGGCCTTGCCGTCACTGCCGATCCCGAACGCGGCCTCGATCACGGCGCATGGGTGCCGCTCTCCCTCATCTATCCTGAGGCCGACATCCCCGTCGTCCAGCTCTCGATCGCCTCGAACGCCTCGCCCGAATGGCATTATGCGCTCGGCCAGGCGCTCGCGCCGCTTCGCGACGAGGATGTACTCGTCGTCGGATCGGGCAGCATCACGCACAATCTGCGCGCCCTGTTCGCGGCGCGCCTGCCGATCGACGCCCCGGCGCCGGCGTGGGTCACCGACTTCACCGACTGGGTTGCGGACCGCATGACGGCGGGCGCCATCGGCGACGTGCTGCACAGCGTCGAGCGTGCCCCGCACGGCACCGATAATCACCCGACCCCTGACCATATCCTGCCGCTATTTGTTGCGATGGGCGCGGGCGGGGCACCCTTTAAAGCCGAGCGGCTGCACCACAGCGCGACCTACGGTCTGCTCGCGATGGACGTTTACGCTTTCGGCTGACACGCGGCGCCCCTATAGCGCGCCATGCTCCTTTCAGATCGTGTTCTCTTCCTCGACGGCGAGGCCCTCGTCATCGACAAGCCTGCGGGCCTTCCCGTCGACGCCCCGCGCGACGGCAGCATCAGCCTCGAGAATCATCTCGACCTCCTGAAATTCGGCTTCAAGCGCTGGCCGCTCGCGGTCCATCGGCTCGACCGCGACACCTCGGGCTGCCTGCTCCTCGCGCGCAATCCCAAGGCGCACGGCCGTTTCACCCGCGCGTTCGAAAGCCGCGAGGTCGAAAAGCAATATCTCGCAATCGTCGATGGCGTCCCCGACGGCGACGGTGGAACGATCGACATCGCGCTCGCCAAGGTGTCGACCGCCGAAGACGGCTGGCGCATGGTCGGCGACCCGAAGGGCAAGCCATCGGTCTCGCATTGGGAAAAGCTCACGGTCGTCGGCGAGCGCAGTCTGCTGCGCTTCCGCCCCGAAACCGGCCGCACGCATCAGCTGCGCGTCCACGCGCTCGAAGGGCTCGGTTTCCCGCTCGTCGGCGACCCTGTCTACGGCCGCGGCGGCACCAGGACGCGCACCTTGCTTCACGCCGAACGGCTCGTCGTAAAACGTGACGTCAAGCCGTCGATAATTGCCGAGGCGCCGTTCCCCGACAGCTTCATCGCTTTGGGCTTCGTTGCACCGGAGGGAGCGGAGCCGACGCGTGGCTGAGATACCCGAGAGCGCGATTAGTGAAAAATTTCTCGCGGGCACGGGGCCGGGCGGTCAGAATGTCAACAAGGTCGCGACCGCGTGCCAGCTGCGCGTCAACGTCTATGCTCTCGGCCTCGCGCCCGATGCCTTCAAGCGACTGAAAACCCTAGCGGGCAGTCGAATGACGACCGAGGGCGAACTCATCATCCTGGCGCGCCGCTATCGCACACAGGAGGCGAACCGCGCCGATGCGCGCGAGCGCCTTTCCGAACTGATCGACGCCGCGCTCGTCCGCCCCGAACGCCGCATCAAGACCAAGCCGAGCAAAGCGGCCAAGGCGAAGCGCGTCGACAGCAAGAAAGCGCGCAGCACGGTCAAGGCCGGTCGCGGACGGGTGCGCGGAACCGACTAGCCTTGCGATGACGAACCTTTACCGCCTCGATGCCCCCGCCAGCACGATCGCCGCGGCGTTCGGCGCCGAGGCGGGCAATGACCCGTGGACCGGCGATTATGTCGCGCCGGGCCGTCCCGCACCGGTGATCGTCAGCGACGGCCGCGGCGGATCGCGACGTTACGTGCGCCCGAAACTATGGGGCGTCCCGCCGCCGCCGCAGGGCGACCGGCCGGTCACCACCGTCCGCAACCTGCAAAGTCCCTTCTGGATCGGGACGCTCCGCCACGCCGAATTGCGCTGCCTGATCCCCGCGACCGCCTTTGCCTATTGGTCGGGCGCCGAGGGTGCGCGGCAGCAGCACTGGTTCTCGGTGCCGTCGCGGCCTGTCTTCGCCTTTGCCGGAATCCATCGTCAGGGCGATGATTGGCCCTGCTTCGTGGTACTTACGACCGACCCCAACCGCCTGGTTGCGCACCACCAGCCAAAGGGCATGCCCGTGATCCTCCACCCGGAGGATTATGACACTTGGCTGAGCGGCGAGTGGCGCGCCGCCGTGGCGCTTGCGATCCCTTTTCCCAGCCAGTTGATGGCGGTCGGCGACACGCCACCGATGTAGCCGATTTTCACCATATTGCTTCACTTTGAGGTAACCAACGATACCCTAAAAGCCGCTCGACCAAGAATGAAATGCAGGGACCGAATCCGTGTTGGGGAATCACACCATCGAAACCAGGAAAGCGCCGACCGCCGGGCGCGGCGCCGAGCGCGCACCCGTGACCGCACGCGCGCGCTTCCGCGAACCGGGTCTGAACCCTTTCGACGTCGAACTGTTCGACCTGTCGTCGACAGGCTTTCGCATGGTTACGTCTTTTCGGCCCCAGATCGGCAAGCATATCTGGGTGAACCTGCCCGGGCTGCAGCCTTTGGAAGCCGTCGTCCGCCGCGCCGACGGCAATAATTACGGGTGCGAATTCGTCAATCCGCTCCACCCGTCGGTGGCGAAGCATCTGCAGCTCAAGCTGGGGCGCTAATCAGCCCTCGGGCTTCTCCGACTTTTTCAGGATATGTTTCCACTCTACCGGCGTCACGCGTCCGACCGACAGCCGCGACTGGCGGATCAGGTCCATGTCGGCGAGCTTGGGATCGGCCTTGATCGCCGCCAGCGTCACCGGATTGGCAAGCGGACGCACCGGCGCGACGCGCACCACCACCCACGGCGAACCCTTTTCGGCGGTTGGGTCGGGAAAGCTCTCCTCGGTTACGCGCATGATCCCCACGCATTCCTTGCCGATATTACTGTGATAGAAAAAGGCTTCGTCGCCGACCTTCATCGCCATCATGTTGAGCTTGGCGGTGTGATTGCGCACGCCGTCCCAGATGCCGGTGCCGTCCTTGACGAGCTGCTCCCACGCATAGGCGTCGGGTTCGGATTTCATCAGCCAATATGATTTTGCCATGCCGCCCTCTTAGCAAGCATCGCCATTTTGAAAAGAGCCCGCCTCTTTCCCTGCCCAGCCTCTTTCCCTGCATCGCCGACAGTCCTACATGCGGGAACAGAGTCGCGGAGGCCGAGCCTGCGCCCAATATGGATGATATGATGACTGACGCTGTTCCGACCATTTCGATGTCGCTTCCCGCCGACCAGTTCGCGAAAGATTTCGGGGCGTCGTTCGAACGCTTCGGCTTTGCGATGATCACCGACCATGGCATCGACCCCGCGCTGATCGACGAAGCCTGGGCGAAAGCGAAGGCATTTTTCGCGCTGCCCGAAGAGACCAAGCGCGCCTATCATATCGCCGGCGGCGGCGGCGCGCGCGGCTACACCCCGTTCGGCACCGAAATCGCCAAGGGCGCGAAGGAAGTCGACCTCAAGGAATTCTGGCACGTCGGCCGCGACCTGCCCGCCGGCCACCGCCTCGCCGCGCAGCAGCCGAACAATGTCTGGCCCGCCGAAGTCGAGGGTTTTCGCACCGCCTATGACAAGCTTTTCGCCGAATTCGACCGCGTCGGCGGACGGCTGCTATCGGGCATCGCGCACTACCTCGGCCTCGCGCCCGATTTCTTCGACGACACCGTCGCCGAAGGCAACAGCGTGATGCGCCTGCTTCATTATCCGCCGGTCGAGGCGCCCGCAAAGGGCATCCGCGCCGAAGCACATGAGGACATCAACACGATCACGCTGCTGCTCGGCGCCGAAGAAGCCGGGCTTGAAATCCTCGACAAGGACGGAAGCTGGCTTCCGGTCAGCCCGCCTGCGGGCGCGATGGCGGTCAATGTCGGCGACATGCTGCAACGGCTGACCAACAACAAGCTGCCCTCAACCACCCACCGCGTACGCAACCCCGACGCGGGCAGGGCAAGCGTCGCGCGTTACTCGATGCCCTTCTTCCTGCACTTCCGTTCGGACTATTCGATCGAAACACTGGAAAGCTGCGTCGATGCGTCGCACCCGAACCTCTATCCCGACCCGATCACTGCAGATGCGTATCTGCAACAGCGGCTGCGCGAGATCGGGTTGGTGAAGTAGGGCGACCGCCGCTTCCCCATCTTCGTGATCTCGGATCAAGTCCGGGATGACGATGAGGAAATGGCTGCTTTGGGGTGGGAAGAGGACCGTCAGCTTTCAGGACCTGTATGTCGTTAAGCGGACTGTCACGATTAAAGGCCCAAACTCAGGCAGACGAGCGCTTTTACTGCCTAGGAATGAGCCGAGCATGAAACCTTCGATAGGGATTGTAGTTACGATGCTCGCGGCCGCCGCCATTGCACCTGCAATGTCGGCCGAAAAGCCAGCTGATCAATTGGAAGTGCTTCAAGAACCTGAAATTCGGGTCATCGTTATCGGTCGTGAATGGGTGCCCAGCCCAGACGTCCGACAGGTTGCTTTCGATTTCGTAGAGAGGTTTGTAGCAGATGGCACTTGGCAGAGCTGGCGGGCCGAGCGCGCCTTGGTTCAGCTAGAAGGCGTATGGACAATCGAAAACGACAAGCTTTGCGTCAAACTTACGAAAGGACGCTCAGGCGATCCCAAAGTCGGCGATACCCGTTGCCGGGCAGTGCGGCGGACCGTCGGCAGTGATAGAATTGCAATGACTGATCTCGATGCTCCCATCGATGGGGCCGATCAATTAGTTGTTTTCTCGGAGAGGCCGTTTTTCCCGAGCGACGGCTTTCGACGGCGCTAGCTGGCCGTCCAACGTCAAATTATGGTCGATTTCGGTCATTGCTCCCAGATCGGCAACGAATGGCTAAAATGGGGTTGTGAGCAGCCGTTGTCTGCCATCCCTGTTCCCCGGCGAAGGCCGGGGCCCAGAGCGTTAGAGA
>NZ_JBOHHT010000117.1:0-35829 GCF_050725655.1 Sphingopyxis sp.
GGCGAATAGTGCAGCGCTGCTGCCCCTCCACCACTCGCTTTCGCAAGCGGTCCGCCTCCCCATCGCTGCGCGACAGGGAGAATTTTTTACCGGCAATCTTCGATCACGCGGCCGATTTCGGACTGGACGGGCAGCGTCAGCGCGCCGCCGCCCGCCGTTTCGAGCGCGAAGCGGCCGCGGCTGAACGCGATGCGGTCGAGACGCGGGTCGCGGTTTGTCAGGTTCGCACTGCCGCCGTCGAAGCGGATCTGGTCGATCCCTGCGCTGGTGCGCAGGCTGACATTGCCGGCGAGCGCCGAGGTCATCCGGATGCCGCCGCCGCTGCAGGTCAGGCTGAATAGCGGGTTCGAACTGCCGGTCGGGACGAACGCCGCGACCTTGCTTCCGGCATCATAGCGCCATGCGCCGCGGTCGACTGCGCGGTCCTCCCACGACTGGGAAGGCGTGGGCAGCGGGGTGGGCGTCGGTGCGGGGGCGACGGGTTGCGGAGCGGGCGGCGGTGTCTCGGGCTTGGGGATCGCGGTGCAGCCCACGGCGACAAGCATCAGCGCGCCCGCCATCCCATAGCGAAAACCCGTGTGCTTGCTGCTCATCCTAAAAATCCCTGCCAATCAATCACTTCGTCGAGCTGTGCGCGCGGCACCGGCCATTGATTCACCGCCGCTTTGGTATCGGCATAGCCGATCGCCAGCCCGGTGAACAAAATCTGCCCGTCGTCCAACCCCAGCGTCCGGCGGATCGTCGGGCCGTACATCGCCCAGCATTCCTGCGGGCAACTGGCGAGGCCATGTTCGACGAGCAGCAGCATCACCGATTGCAGCCACATGCCCATATCCGACCATTGCGGCGGGCCCATGATGCGCGAACAATGGAGGAAAAGCATCACCGGTGCGCCGAAACCCCGATAATTCTCCACGAACTGAGCGATCCGGCCGCGCTTGTCCTCACGCGAGATGCCGAGCGAGGCATAGAGCGCCTCGCCGACGCCGAAGCGGCGCGCCTCCCACGGTTCGGTCAGCCCCTTGGGATAGATGTCATATTCGGGCTCATAGCCTTCGCGCCCCATCGCGGTCCGCGCCGCGACGGCGTCCTTCACCGCCTGCCACCGCTCGCCGGTCACCAGCGTCGCCTGCCACGGCTGGAGGTTGCCGCCCGAGGGCGCGCGCTGCGCGGCGGCGAAGATGTCCTTGAGCAAAGCCTGTTTGACCGGCTGACCGGTAAAGGCGCGCACCGAACGGCGCGCGTGCAAGGCCCGGGTGACGCCATTCTCAGTTGCAGGGGTGTCAATCGCTGGCATATTTATCCTCTCGCCGCTTGCCGAACAGCAATTTGCGTTCGAGCCGGGCCTTGAGCTGGCGGTAGTAGGAAAGCAGGAAGACGTCATCCTCTTCGGCGACGGGGCGCCCGATCTTGGCGCGGATTGCGTCGGCGACCTCGCGCATCGCGCGCGGATCGCGGCCACGGAGCACGCGTTCGAGCTCCTGCAGCTCGAAAATGCCATAGACGGCGAGTTCGGCCTCGCTGAATGCGATTGCGTCGGACTCCTCGCTGCTCGCGGCGATGTCGGCATCGAGTTTCACCCGCTGCGCCATCACGACCCAGGTTCCCGCGATCAGGTCGCCCATCCGCATCCGGTCGCGGTTGAACAGCAGGAACAGGCTGAGGGTCAGCGACCAGAGCACACCCGCAAGGATGAGCCAGCCCGACACCGCATCCTCGGCGACGCCCGCCCCCAGCATCATCAGCGGCAGAAAGATTTCGAGCTCGCGGATCAGGTTGCGTGCGACGACCGCGTCGGCGGTGAGGCGGCCGCCGTCACGCGCGACGACGCGGATGCCCATCAACCTTTTGCCGGGCGTCGCGGCGCGCGAACCCAGCTCGAACCCGATGAACCAGAAGGTGCGCAGCAGGAAGGCGCCGAGCATCCAGATGACCTCGGTGACGTCCGATCGCGAGGCGACGCCGATCCACAGCATGGCCAGCCAGAAGAGCAAGAGCGCGAGCTGGATCAGGATCAGGTCGACCAGCAGCGCCCCGAACCGCAGCCCCGAGCCGGCGATCTTCAATTCCAGGTCGACGCCCTCGGGCGTGATGAACTGACGGATCTTTTTGGCGCTCGCGGCGCGCTGCCGGGCATTGGCCTGTGCGGCAGCGGTCATGTCACATCCTCGCGCCGCGGGATGTAATAATAAGCGAGCCAGAACAGCAGCATCAGCGAGCCGATCGCATAGCGCAGCATCGTGTCGGTGATCAGCTGACGGCCGAAGCCTTCGAGGAGGCCAGCGACGAACAGCATGATGATCACCCCGACCATCACCTTGCCCGCGGTGCGCCCCGCCTCCGACGCCGCCTGCAACCGACCGCGCGCGCCGGGGAAGACGACCGCGGTGCCGATCCTGAGGCCCGCTGCGCCCGACAGCGCGGCGGCGAACAGCTCGGTGGTGCCGTGGATGAACAGCCAGCCGCCGAAATCATAACCCAGCCCCTTGGCCGAGAAGACGGCCAGCATCGCGCCGAGTCCGATGCCCTGATAATATTCGAGCATCATCGTCGGCACGCCAAAGGCGAAACCCAGCGCAAAGGACAGGATCGACACCTGGCTGTTGTGGGTGAACAAATAGGTGGCGAAGACGTGCAGGCCGCTTTCACCCTCGCCCGCCACCGCCTTGCCGTGGCCAAGCGTCGACTGGAGGAATTCGACCGTCGCGCGCGGGTCGCGCCCGCCCGACATCTCCTCGTCGACGAAGTTGAAATACCATTCGGGATTGCTCGCGACGAGCGAATAGCTGGTCAGCGCGCCGAGCAGGATGATCAGCGAAATGACCAATGTTTCCTTCCACACCGATCGCACCGCAGCAGGCCAGTCGTAGAGGAAGAAGCGGCGGAGGCGGTTGAGCCGACTCTCGCGCACGCCATAGACGAGGAAATAGCCGCGGATCGACAGCGCCTCGAGATGGTCGAGCAGCGCCTTGTCGAGGCTGGTCGCGCGCGCGATCGACAGCGACGACAGGGTGGCGCGATAGAGCAAAGGGAGCTGTAGCAGCTCGTCGCTGGTCAGCGCGGCGGCGCCCTTTTTCTCCAGTTTGGTGAGCAGCAGGTCGAAAGCGATCCAGTCGGCCTCGCGCTCGGCGCGAAAGCGGCTCGTCGAAAAAGTCGGGGCGTCGAGCGCGCGCGCCGGGGCTGCGGGCGGGATCACAGGCTGCCGGCCCGTTTGATGCCGAGATAGGCTTCGACCGCGTTTGCGGCCATCGCGTCGGCGGGCACCTCGATGACGTCGGCACCGAGGCGCTGGAGCCGCGCGATCACCAGCTGCCGGTCGCGCAGCATCGCTGCGGCGACGTTCGCGCGCGTGACGTCGGCGCCGCTTTCGGGGCGGCGGCGCTCTTCGGCCTCGACCTCTTCGTCCTTGATCACGACGAACAGCAGGCGGTGTTTCTTCACCAGCCGTCCCGCGGCGCGGATCATCAGGTCGGCGCTCGTCGCATCGGTGAATTCGGTGAACAGGACGATCAGCGAGCGGCGGTTGAGTTGCGTCGACAAGGTCGTCAGCGCGAGGGTGAAATTGCTTTCGACATGCGCATAGTCGATCAGGCTCGCGGCGCGCTGCAGCGCCGGGAAATCCTGCGTATGCATATAGGCGGGGGTCAGCGTGTGCGGCTTTGCGGCGAAGGAGAAGAAGCTGATCCGGTCGTTGAGTTTCAGCCCGACATAGGCGAGCAGCAGTGCCGCCGACACCGCGCGGTCGACGCGCGGCATGCCGCCGACGGGCTCGGCCATCGTCCGCCCGCTGTCGATCGCGAGCACGACGCGGTTATCACGTTCGACGCGATATTCCTTGGCGAGCAGTTTGACGTGGCGCGCCGAGGCGTTCCAGTCGATCGCGCGGCGGTCCATCCCCGGCTGATATTCGGCGAGCGCCTCGAACTCGGTGCCTTCACCGCGGAAACGCTGTTGGCGGAGGCCGAACCAGCTGTTGCGCTGGAATAGCCGGCTGCCTTCGTCGGTCACTGCGCGCAGGCTGGGGACGACATGGATCGCGCCGCCGATCGCAAATTTACGCTGCTTCCAGACGAGCCCGAGCGGCCCCGCCCAGCGGATCCACAATGCCTCGACCAGCGCTTGCCCGCGCCGCGATGCGGTGAGCGACAATGTGCGGACGAGCGCTTCGCCCGAGCTCGTCCGGCGCATATCGTCGGCGAGCCGCCCGCCCTCGGCAAGCCGTTCGTCGAGCGCGAGTGCGAATGCGGCGCGCGGCGGTACGGCCTTCCCGTTCGTGGTAAGCGACAATTCGAACGGATCGCCGACTCCGACCTGGTGCGGAAAACGCGCATCGAGGCTGAGGTGGCGGGGGTTTGCTCCCGCGATCGTGTCGAGTATCAGGCACGCGAGGATCACCCCGATCCAGCCGGGCGCGACCAGCCACAGTTCGGGCCGGATCAGTCCGAGCGCGAGCGCCATCGGGGCGCCCAGCAGCAGCAAATATATCGCTCGCCGCGTCGGGTAGATCACCGCGGGACGTCCTCGCGTTCGAGCAGCGCCGCAACGACCTGCTCGACATTGCGGCCCTCGATTTCGGCGGCGGCCGACAGGATGACGCGGTGGCGCAGGACGCCAGCGGCGAGGCGCTGGACATCGTCGGGGATCACATAATCGCGGCCGTCGAGCGCCGCCGCGGCGCAGGCGGCGCGCGCGAGCAAGGTCGCGGCGCGGGGGCTCGCGCCGCATTCGAGGTCGGCGCTCTCGCGTGTCGCGCGGACGATGCGGACGATATAATCGACGATCTCGTCGGCGAGGCGCACCGCCGCGATCGTGTCGATCGCGGCCTCGATCGTCTTGGCGTTCGCCACTTCAGCGACGCCAAAATCGGCGACCGCAGGGCTTTTGAAGCGTCCACCATGATCGGCGACGATCCGCCGCTCTTCGTCCGCGGCGGGATAATCGACGACCAGCTTGAACAGGAAGCGGTCGAGCTGTGCCTCGGGCAGCGGATAGACGCCCTGCTGTTCGATCGGGTTCTGCGTCGCGAGCACGGTGAAGCGCGGGCTCATCACATGCGCCTCGCCGTTGATCGTCACGCGCCGCTCCTGCATCGCCTCGAGCAGCGCGGCCTGCGTCTTCGGCGGGGTGCGGTTGATTTCGTCGGCGAGCAGCAACTCGGTGAAGATCGGCCCCTTGGTCAGCGTGAAGCTCGACGTCTGGAAGTTGAACAGGTTCGACCCCAGAATGTCGCCGGGCATCAGGTCGGGGGTGAACTGGATACGCCCGAAACCGAGGCCGGTCGCGCGCGCGAACGCCTGCGCGAGCAGGGTCTTCGCGGTGCCCGGCGGGCCTTCGAGCAGGACATGCCCGCCCGCCAGCAGCGCGATCGTCACCATGCGGGTGAGCGGCCCCTGCCCGAACACGACCTTGGCGACCTCGCCCTCGATCGCGGCACCGAGAGCCTGGACGCTTTCGACGGGGTTAGCTGTCACGGAGTAAATCCTTCCTGATGTCGTGCAGCGCTTGCGCGCCCTCTAGAAACTCATGGGTGTTGCGCGCGAGCGGCAAGCGCCGCGCGAGGCTGGAGAAAAGTTCGCTTCCCGCATCGAGATGCTTGTCGATCCAGCGGTCGGTCGCCGCGTCGTCGAGCCCGCCGGGGGCGTGCAGCCGCCGCGCGATCGCGATGCGCTGGCTCTTCACAAAGGCGTCGGCGCCGTCGAGTTCGCGCCGCGCCTGCCGGATCAGGTCGGCGCTGTTCGCGATCAGCGCCGCCTTCGACACCGGGATCGCGCGGCGGGGATTGAGCGCCGGGCCGAAACGCATCCATGCCTGCCACAGCGCGAGCAGCCCCGCGGCGATCAGGCAGAGGGTGATGCCGATGAAGGGCGGGACGAAGGCGAAGCGCAGCAGCGAACGCTGACCGCCGAAGCCGTTGAGCGTCAGGTCGAAGGCGAGGCCATCGGCATCGGCATCCTCGGCGATCGCGTCGATCAGGCTCGCCGCCGCCGCCGCCTTTTCGTGGCTGGAAAAGGCCAGGTTGTTGATGAGATCGGGATCGGCCAGAATATAGAGATCGCGGTCGCGCACGCGCGCCAATATAGCGCTGCCATCCGCTGCCGTAATCAGCGGGTCGAGGCCATCGCCCGTGATCGTATGGAGCTGGCCAGGATCTATCAGGCGTATTTCGTGTCCGCCGACCCGGCCCAGCGCGTTCTCATTGGCCCATTTGGCCCGGCCGACGCGGACCTTGCCGAAATAATCCTCGGGCAGCAGTCGTGCCGGGGGCAGGACGGCGAAGCCGGCGCTGACCCAGCCGGGCTTCGGCGCCTTGCCGGGGATGACTCCCGTCGCCCATTTGGGAAGCACGACCAGTATCGGCGCGTCGCCCTGCGCGACGAAAAGCTCCTTCATCTCCTCGGGCCGGGTGCGCGCGGTCGGGGTCAGGACGACGAGCTGCGTATAGTCGTCATATTGCGTGGGCTCGACCCGGCGCCGCAGATCGACGTCGGCACCGGCGCGCTCGACCAGATCGACGATGCCGGCATAGCCCGGCGCGGCCTTCGACAGCGCATGGCCGCCGCCGTCGTTGCCGCTGCTGACCTGCGGGCCGAGCGCGATCAGTGCCCACAGCGCGACAAAGGCAACGATGCCGATCGCGACGACGGCGGCGATCAGGCGCGGGTTGAAGCCATCACTGGTCGCGGCCGTATCGCTCATGCACGCGCCCAATTCTTCGGCACCGTCAGCTCGGCATAGGCGCTGCGGCACGTCTGCCATGCGCCGGCGTCGATCGACCGTCCGCCGAACAGGCTGATCTCGACCGCGCGCGCGATGCGGCTGAACGCGTCGCGCGCGGTCGCGGGCAGGTCGCGCGCTTCGGCGAGATCGCGTGAGGTCATCGCGGGCTTGACCAGCCCGGGACGACGGCCCTCGATGTCCTCGACACTGCGATAGAGCAGCAGATGCACCGCTTCGGCAAAGCGCCCCTCGGCGGCGAGCGCATCGGCCTCGGCGAGCAGCGCGCGCGCCGCGCCCGCTTCGGCCAGGCCGGCGACGTCCTCGGCATCTGCCTCGCCCGCCTTGCGGCGGAAGGGCAGATTGTCGACCCAGCGCGCGAAGGCGGGGACGAAATGATAGAGAAGAAATAGCAGCAGCACCGCGACCGCAATCCACATCAGCGGCTTGGCGGCGGGGGCGCTCCACTGGAAAAAGCTGCCGATCGCGTCGAACAGCGATCTCAGCCACTCGGGTGTCGGCGGCGGGGGCGGCGGCGGGGGCGGAAAGGCGGTCTGGATCTCGCCGCCCGCGATCGTCTGGCTATAGCCCGGATCGACGAGTTCGGGATCGAGCAGCCAGGCTTGGCTGGGCGTGTCGGACGCAGCCGACGCCTGAGCGATCCACATCGATATCATGTTGAAATTGTGGTTCCGCCCCGGTCGATCATCGCGGTAAGTGGTAGCGCGAGCCTGATCGGGAAGGCAAGACATGCTTGCGCGCGAAACTGCCCCGTTCTAGCGCGCGAAGAGTTTAGACGGAGGACCAAGGTGGACGCAGCGCAGGCGGTGCATGAAAAATTCCTTGCGGCGCTGGCCGAAGGACGGTTGCCCGATCGCGCCGACGCGCCCGACCCTGCGGTGGTTGGCCTGTCGCGCGCTGACGCGACCGATGTCTTCCTGTCGCAGCTGACCAGCCGCCAGATGGACCGCCTGTCGCGCCATCTGCAGGCGCGGGGCGAGGGTTTCTACACGATCGGCTCGTCGGGGCACGAGGGCAATGCCGCGGTCGCGGCGGCGCTGCGCGTCACCGACATGGCGTTTCTCCATTATCGCTCGAACGCCTTTCAGCTCCACCGGTCGCGCCAGCTTCCGGGCGGGACGCCGACGTGGGACATGCTGCTGAGCTTTGCCGCCTCGTCGGACGATCCGATCTCGGGCGGACGTCACAAAGTGATCGGATCGAAGCCGCTCAATATCCCGCCGCAAACCTCGACGATCGCCTCGCATCTGCCAAAGGCGGTGGGCGCGGCCTTCTCGATCGGCATCGCGCGCCGGCTCGGCATGACCGGGCTGCCGCTTTCTGACGACGCGGTCGTGCTGACCAGCTTCGGCGACGCGTCGGCGAACCATTCAACCGCGCAGGGGGCGTTCAACACGGCGGGCTGGGCAGCGTTCCAGGGCTCGCCGATGCCGCTCATCTTCCTCTGTGAAGACAATGGCATCGGCATTTCGACGCGCACCCCGACCGGCTGGATCGAGGCGCAGTTCCGCCACCGCGCGGGGCTCCACTATATCAAATGCGACGGCACCGACCTTGTCTCGGCCTATGCCGGCGCGGCCGAAGCCGCCGACTATGCGCGGCGATACCGCAAGCCCGTCTTCCTCCATATGGCGACGGTGCGCCTCTATGGTCATGCCGGCTCCGACGTGCAGGGCGCGTATCTGCCCAAGGCGCTGATCGAGGCCGACGAGGCGCGCGACCCGCTGCTCGCCGGCGCGGCGTTGATGGCCGGGCATGGCTGGATGTCGCCCACAGAAATTGCCGAAGCCTATGAGGAGATCGGCACGACGCTGGCGCGGCAGGCCGAGGCGGCGATCCTGCGCCCGAAGATCACGACGTCCGCGCATGTGATGGAGAGCCTCATTCCGCCGAAGCGCGAGGTGGCGCGGATCAACACGCCGTCGGACGAGGATCGCAAGGCGATGTTCGGCAGCGACGCCGGCGCGATGGACAAGCCGCAGCATATGGCGCGACTTTTGAGCTGGGCGCTCGCCGACCTGATGCTCGCGCACAAGGAAATCGTCGTCGCGGGCGAGGATGTCGGGCCAAAAGGCGGCGTCTATAATGTCACCGCGAAGCTCCACCAGCGCTTCGGATCGGCGCGCGTTGTCAATACGCTGCTCGACGAACAGGCGATATTGGGCCTCGCGATCGGCATGGCGCACAATGATTTTCTGCCGATGCCCGAGATCCAGTTCCTCGCCTATGTCCATAATGCCGAGGACCAGATCCGCGGCGAGGCGGCGACGCTCAGCTTCTTCTCGGACGGGGAATATACCAACCCGATGGTGCTGCGCATCGCGGGACTGGGTTACCAGAAGGGCTTCGGCGGCCATTTCCACAACGACAACAGCCTCGCGGTTTTCCGCGATATTCCCGGCGTGATCCTCGCGGTGCCGTCGAACGGGCGCGATGCGGTGGCGATGCTGCGCGAATGCGTGCGGCTTGCACGCGAGGAGCAGCGCGTCGTCGTTTTCGTCGAACCGATCGCGCTCTATATGACGCGCGACCTGCACGAAGAGGGCGATGGGCTGTGGACCAGCGCCTATGAGGCGCCGGGCGACGGCGCGCCGGCCCGCTTCGGCGATGTCGGGGTGCACGGTCACGGCACCGACCTCGCGATCGTCACCTATGGCAACGGCTATTATTATTCGCGGCAGGCGGAAAAATTGCTCGCCGCCGACGGCGTCAAGGCGCGGGTGATCGACCTGCGCTGGCTCGGCCCGGTCGACGAAGAGAAGCTCGTCGCCGCGGTCGGCGACGCGAAACGCATCCTGATCGTCGACGAATGCCGCATCACCGGGTCGCAGAGCGAGGCGCTGATGGCGACCTTCGTCGAACGCACCCCGGGCAAGAAGCTCGCGCGCATCGCCGCCGACGACAGCTTTATCCCGCTCGGCCGCGCGGCGACGCTCACGCTGCCGAGCCGCGATTCCATCCATGCCGCCGCGAAGGAGTTGCTGGCATGAGCGCGCGCAAGATCGCGCTCGTCGTCGCACCCGGTCGCGGAACCTATGGCAAGGGCGAGCTCGGCAGCATCGCCCGGCTGCACGGCGCGCGTTTCGGCGACCTGATCGCCAATTTCGACGCGCAGCGCCGCGAGCGCGGCCAGCCGACGGTGACCGAACTCGACGGCGCCGACCGCTTCAGCGTCGGCACGCATATGCGCGGCGATGTCGCGGCGCCGCTGATCTACACCGCGACCCTGCTCGATTATCTCAGCATCGACCGCGACAAATATGACGTCGTTGCAGCGCTGGGCAATTCGATGGGCTGGTACAGCGCGCTTGCGCTCGGCGGCGCGGTGTCGGTCGAGGACGGATTTCGCATATCGAACGCGATGGGGCTCAACAGCCAGACGCACGGACCTGGCGGGCAAATCCTGTTGCAGGTCGTCGACGAGGACTGGCGCCCGGTGCCGGGGCTGCGTGACATCTTGCTCGGCCTTGTCGCTGACATATCTGCACGTCCCGGCCATGCGCTCGCGCTGTCGATCGACCTTGCCGGCATGCTCGTGCTCGCGGGCAATGAAGACGGTCTCGCCGCGCTGCTCGCCGAAGCGCCGCCGACCCCCGGGCGCGATCCGCTCCGCCTCGCGGGCCACGGCCCGTTCCACACCCCGCTGATGTTCGGCAGTTCGGACAAGGCGAAGGCCGAGCTCCCGCATTCGCTCTTTCACCGCCCCGCGCTGCCGCTGGTCGACGGGCGCGGCCATATCTGGCGCCGGCATGCGAGCGACCCGGCGATGGTGCGGGATTACACGTTCGGGCACCAGATACTGGCGCCTTATGATTTCGCGCTGTCGGTGCAGGTCGCGGTGAAGGAATATGCGCCCGACGTCATCATCCTGCCAGGCCCCGGCGACACGCTGGGCGGCGCGATCGCGCAATCGCTGATCGGCATCGGCTGGCAGGGAATCCGGAGCAAGGCCGATTTCGCGGCGCGACAGGCGGCCGACCCGATCCTGCTGTCGATGGGCCGCGCCGAACAGCGCGGGATCGTTACCGGACAAGGATAGGGCCGGCAGAGGAGGAACATCCCCTGCCGACCCATTCGCATGGAATCAGGTGGGGTCGACCCCATGCGGATGAACGGCAGCGCCAATGGGGACCAACTCAAGGGCGGTACACCGTTCATGTCCTTTATAGGCGCACCGCGCTGCATCCGGCCGGGTTCCCGCACAATCAAACGCCAAAACGGAGCGGATTGCCCGGCGCGCCGCGCGCGAACTCGGCGATAAACTGGAGCCGCAGCAATTCGGCAACATTGCCGGCGCCCGCGCGGCGCATGATGTTCGCGCGGTGCACCTCGACGGTGCGGGGGCTGAGCGCCAGCTGACGCGCGATCGCCTTGTTGCCGAGACCCGCGGCGATCGCATCCAGTATGTCGCGCTCGCGCGGCGTAAGCGCCGCCAGCCGCGCCTCGGCCTCGCGGTGCCGGTCGGTCGCGCCCTGCCGCGCGCGCCATTCGGCGAGCGCCGCCTCGATCGTGCGGCGGACGAGGCGCGGGTCGAGCGGCGCGGGCAGCAGATCCTGTGCCCCGCCGCGCAGGATCGCGCGCGATTCGGCGATGCTGAGCTGCTCGGCGGCGACAAAGGCGACGATCGCGGCGCGCGCGGCGATGCGGTCGAGCAGCGCCGCGCCGCCGGTCCGGCCGGGCTGGCACCAGTGAAAGAGCAGGATCCCGCACGACTCCTGCCCCTCGGCTTCGATCCACGCATCGGCGCTCGCAAAGCTGCGCACGACCCGTTCGGATCCCGCCGCGAGCACACGGAAACAGGCCGCCCGCTCGGTCGGATCGGGCAGGATCAGATGGATATGGCCCCCGTTTTCGGTCACGAAACCGGGATGCCTGTGATGGCGCCGCGCGAACAGCGACGAACGGTCGGCGATGGCGCCATTCTGGAGCCGCTGACGGACGGCGATTATACGCCCGTGGTCAGTCGGGCGGGTTATGCTTGGCGAGGAAGGTTTCGATCGAGGTCAGCAAGGTCATGCGATCGGCCTGGCGCGTGAAATAATGGTCGGCGAGCGGGACCGATACGAACTCGACCGTCTTGCCGGCTTTCGTCATCGCCGAATACATGCGCGCCGATTGGCCATGATCGACCGTGACGTCCTTCTTGCCGTGGATGAGCAGCAGCGGCGCCTTGATCCGGGCGATGGCATTGATCGGGGAGACGGCGGCGAAATCGGGGGTCATCTTCTGCCATTGGCCGCGATAGAGGCGTTCGCGCATCAGCCCGCCGAAATCATTGACCTCGCGGCGCAGGTTGGCGACGCCGTTGATGGAAATCGCGCAGCGATACAGATCGGGATCCTTGGCGGTCCCCCACATCGCGGCATAGCCGCCATAGGAGCCGCCGACGATGCAGACCCGTTTCGGGTCGGCGATCCCCTCCTTCACGGCCCAGTGGACGCCGTCGGTGACATCGTCCTGCATCGCGAAGCCCAGCTGTCCCTGACCCGCCTTTTCGAACGTGGTGCCATAGCCGGTCGATCCGCGGAAATTGGGCTGGAGCACCGCGTAGCCGCGTTCGGCGAGGAATTGCGCCCAATAGTCATAGCTCAGTTCGTCATGGCCCCACGGCCCGCCGTGGGGCATGACGATGAAGGGCAAATTCTTGTCGCGCCGGCCGCGCGGCATGGTCAGCACACCCTCGATCTCGAGCCCGTCGCGCGCCTTGTACTGGACCATCCGCCCGCGCGAGAGGCGCTTGCCGCCGATCGTGTCGTTCATCGCCGCCAGCTGGAGCATGTCACCCGTCGCCGCGTCGAAATAGAAAAGCAGGCCGGGATTGTCGGGCGTGCTGAACCGCACCAGCATCTTGCTCTGATCGGCGCTCAGGCTCTCGATCCGGACCTTCGATTGCGGCGACGCCGCCTCGAGCGTCTTTTGATGCGCCGCCATCGCCGGATCGATCCAGCGCAAGGGTGTGCTGCGGTCGCTGGTCCGGACGCCGAGCAGCTTCGCCCCGTTCGATGCCAGCAAGGCGCTTTCGACATCGACATCGTCGGCGGCGTAGACGGTTCGCACCGCCTTGCCGGTCGGGATGTCGATCTCGACGACCGCCGAGCGGCCACCCTCGATGTCCTTGATAACGAACCCGTTGTTGCTACCGGGCACGAAGTGGAAGGGAATTGTCAGTTCTTCTTCGGCACCGAGCTTTGCGCTGTCGATCACGCGCAAGCCCCCTTCGCCATGCGATCGAAACAGCAGGGTCGATTGGGTGCTCGCATCGCGGTAGCCGATGCCGAAGCGCACCTGGCCCAGATGGTCGCTACCCCAGTCGACGATATTGGTGCGCGGCCTTTCGACGATCCGTTTGCGCGCGGTCGTCACGTCGACGCGATAGACCGCCGGCCAGAAGTCGGGATCGCTGCCGTAAATCGAATTTTGCGCCGCGACGAGGATTTCGGTGCTGCCGTCGGACGGAATCCACAGGACATCGGATGCGTTCTGCCCGCCGCTGTCCCAGAGCAGCCTGGTGATCTTTCCTGTACCGCGGTTGATGCCGATCACCCGCGAAATATACCAGCGGTCGGCCTCGACCGGCATCAATGCATAGAGGCCGACGATGATATTGTCGTTTCCGACCCAGCGGATCCACGCGACCTGGGTCTGATCGGGAACGGCGACCAAGACCCGTTTCGACCGGTCGCCCAGCAGGGACATCAACATGATGCGTTGCTCGCCCGCGATCCCGAACAGACCCGCGATATGCGTGCCGTCGGGCGACAGGTCGACATCTTCGACAAAGGGAAGCTGGGCGAAGGCGCTGGTCGGCAGCGGGGTAAAGCCGCGGGTTACGGGCGGCGCTTTGGAATCCGTCGCGGCGAGCGTGCCCGGACAGAAAAGAAGCGTTGTCGCGGCGAGAATATACGCTCCCCATGACACCCGCGCCACGCCTCGCTTATGCTTGCGTTCAAGCCCCAACACATCCTCCCCCCGAAAGACAGACAGCTAAATCGTCGGCCGCCTTTTTCCCGAACCAGTCGAGAAAATCAAATGTTACTCGCCACCTGCCCTTTGGGCGTACGAAGACTTGCTGGACACTGGTGCGTAGGGCACTCTGCAGTTTCGCATCTCTACGATCTTTCGGGATCGGCCGTGTTTGAAAAAATAACAGGGCGCATTTCGCTCCGCTAACCGTCTTGTCTTGGAGAAGGAAAAAGGGAGAGACGTGACGGCGGAACCTGCCTCCGAACTCGAGCGGTTGACCCGGAAGTTCCGGCCGCCGCTGATCGCGTTTTTTTCCCGGCGCGTTGCCAGCCTCGCGGAAGCCGAAGACATGACTCAGGAGGTTTTTTTGCGGTTATCGAACGCGCAAAGGGGCAACGAAGAGACGAGTGCCGCCTATATTTTCCGGATCGCCGCCAATCTGGTAACGGATCGGGCGCGCCACGATCGTGTACGCCGGAACTTCGCGGACGCAGTGCGAAGCGACGCCAGCGCCGGCGTTGACGGTTTTGATCCTTTCCGGATTGTTTCCGCGCGCGAATCCATTTCGATCCTGTGGGCCGCTATCCAGGCGCTTCCCGAACCGACGCAGCAGATTTTCATCTTGTACCGCGTGGAGAATATTCCGAAGCAGACGATCGCCGATAATTTCGGATTTCACCTCCGCACCGTCGACAAGCATATTTCGCGCGCCCTGGTCTTCCTTGCGCGCCGCATGGAGCGGCGGACATGATGGTCCCGCAGAATGACAATGATCGCGTCGCCGAGCGGGAGGAGCAGGCGGCCGCCTGGTGCCTGCTCATCGCCGACCGGGCGCTCACCATCAGCGAACAAAGTGATTTCGACGCATGGCTGGCGGCGGACGAGCGCCACGCCCACCATTTCGAACAGATGGTGACGGTGTGGCAGGGAACCGACGCGATCGCCGAAATGCCGGGCTTCCTGTCGCTCCGGGCCGGGGCTTTGACCGCGATGGAAAAGGCGCGCCGCGCGGGGCCGCCCGCTCCGACGCGCCGCCGTGCCGTCGCGACGATGGCCGCTCTCGCGATGGCCGCGGGCATGGGCGCCTGGTATTGGAGCGAAGGGCCCGACGTCTATTCCACCGAGGTCGGCGAGCGGCGGATCGTCCGGCTCGACGACGGGTCGAGTGTCTCGCTCGATGCCGCCAGCCAGATGTCGGTATCCTTCACCGATCATCGCCGCGCGATCATACTCGATCGCGGCCGGGCCAAGTTCGACGTCGCAAAGGATCCGCTCCGGCCGTTTACCGTGACCGCGGGTTCGCAAGCGGTGGTGGCGATCGGGACGAGTTTCAGCGTCGAGCTGCTGCGCGACCAGCTCCGTGTCCTGCTGTTCGAAGGACAGGTGGCCGTCGTTCCGCGCGCCGCGGCTGCGGGGCATCTCAAGAAGCAGCGACCGGTAACCCGGGCGACGACCCAGCTTTTGCCCGGGCAGGAACTGGTCGCCAGCCTTTCGTCGGGCGCGACAGAAATCCTTCCCGTCGACGCGGGGCGCTCGCTCGGATGGGAAGGCGGGCAGGTTGATTTCGTCGATATGCCGCTGACCGATGCGGTCGAGCGGATCAACCGTTACGCGGCATCGCCGATCGTCCTCCGCGATGCGGCGGCCGGCCGTCATCTCGTCAATGGCGTATTCGATGCGGGCGACGCCGACAGTTTCGTCAAGGGCGTGACCTCGCTCTATCCGCTGGTCGCCCACGAAGAAAACGGCAAGATCATTATCGAAACTGTAAATTCGAGTAACGACCAAGAAAAAATGGACCAAAGGTAAAAATCTGGGGCGCAACCTGGTGGGTGGTTCGTCTTTATGACAGAGGGGCAGCAATATCGATCCCTCGCATAGAGGGAGAGGGTATGTCCAATCATCGTTATTTGTTGTCGAGTCTTGCGCTCGGCGCACTGGTTGCCGTGTCGGCACCTGCCTATGCCGAAGCGCGTCAGGTTCAGCAGTTTGATATTCCGGCCCAGGATCTGGGCGGCGCATTGCGCGCCTTTGCGCGCGCCTCGGGCGCGCAGGTGATTTTCGATGGCAAGGCGGTGCGGGGCAAGCGCAGCGAAGCCTTGCGGCACCGGTCGGACGCCGAGGAGGCGCTCCGCGAACTGCTTCGCGGGACGGGCCTGACCTATCGCCGCGATGGAAAGATTTTCGTCATCAGCCCGATGCGCCGGATCGCGCAGCTTCCGGCCGAGACGGCGAGCGCCGCGCCGATAGCCGCTGCGCCCGATACGACGGTCCAGGAGATCAGCGACGGCAGCGAAATCATCGTCACGGCGCAGAAGAGGGCGGAGAAGATCATCGACGTGCCGATCGCGATGACGGCATTGTCGGCGCAGGCGCTGGACGATCGCAAGATCGAGGGCGGCGCCGAATTGCTGCGCGCGGTCCCGAACGTGAGCTTCTCCAAAACCAATTTCAGCATGTATAATTTCTCGATTCGCGGTGTCGGGACGCATGCGATCTCGGCGTCGAGCGACCCTGCGGTGGCAGTCAGCTTCAATTCCACCCCGCTGGTGCGCAACCGGCTGTTCGAATCCGAATTCTTCGACATGGAGCGCATCGAGGTGCTTCGCGGTCCGCAGGGCACGCTTTATGGCCGCAACGCGACCGCGGGGGTGGTCAACCTGATCCCCGCGCTGCCCGACACGCGCGAATTTGCGGGGGCATTGCGCGGCGAGGTCGGCAATTTCTCGACGACGCGCCTCAATGGCATGCTGAACGTGCCGATCACCGACACGCTGGCCGTGCGCGTCGCCGGCGCATGGACCAAGCGCGACGGATTCGATTACAACACATTCACCGGACGCCGCATCAACGACCGCGACCTCTGGTCGACGCGCGCCTCGCTGGCGTGGGAACCGAGCGATCGTTTCCAGGCCAATGTGATCTGGCAGCATTTCGAGGAAGACGACCAGCGGTCGCGCACCGGCAAGCAGTTGTGCACCACCGATCCGGGGCCGTCGATGATCGGGAACGTGGCTATTACCAACCCGTCGCTGCGCGGGCGCGTGAGTCAGGGGTGTCTTCCCGGATCGCTTTATGACGACGCGGCGTTCGGCACGCCTCACGGAGCCAGTCTCGTTTATCTGTATCTGCCGAGCACATCCGTGAATGTCGGCCAGCTTCGCGAGCCGGGCAAGCCAAACCGGACGATATTTCCGGTAAAGGTAGCCGATCCATTTGCCGGGGTGACGCAATCACGAAATTTACGAGAAGTGTCATCTAACTATGATCCAAAATTTCGGGCACAGAATGACATATTTCAGCTGAATCTGGAGTTCAAACCTTCCGATACTTTACAGTTTATTTCACAAACTGCTTATGCTCGCGATAGATTCTTTTCAACACAAGATTATAATCGATACGTTACTGTCCCGCTTTTCGCTGATTCGGCGCAACCAAATCTTTTCTATTTCAATCGGCCCATTAATCCCGCGCTTTTCCCGGGACCGACGCCAGGCGGCATTTTTTGCGATCCGCAACTTGGATGCTCGGATCGCATGGTCTCGGCCGACTTGAGCCGGTCCAAAAACAGGCAATGGTCTCAGGAATTCCGCCTTCAGTCCAGTTTCGACGGCCCCGTGAATTTCCTTGCCGGTGCTAACTATCTCGATTTCAAATCCCAAGATGATTATTACGTATTCAACAATATGTTTACACTAATAGCGAAGTGGCAATACCATCGCGCGCCGCCAAGGGGGCAAAATGGTATAGAATTGCTGCCTTGCGAGTTGGGAGACGAATCAAGAGAGTGCCCCTATGTTGATCCAAATCCGATCGACAGTTTGAACAATCAGGGGCATAATTATTTTCTGAGCCAAAACGGCGTTCGAATACGGTCCTCTGCTTTGTTTGGCGAAGCCTATTGGGATGTTATCGACACGCTCAAATTAACCGTCGGTGGGCGCTACACGCGCGACAAAAAGCGCGCGGATCAGATACCAAGCCAGCTTCTATTGGCCGGCGGCATCAATAATCCCTCGGGTCCCAATTTTGTCGGCAATATCACCGGCGGCAGCGTCAATAGCGGCTATCCCGCTTTGGACGATATCCGCCAGTCATGGGGCAAGTTTACCGGACGCATCGTCCTCGACTGGCAACCGGACCTGAATTTCACCGATGACACGCTGATCTACGCCTCTGCATCGCGCGGATATAAGGGCGGTGGCGTCAATCCACCGCGCATCGATTTCAATCCGAAAGTGGTGCAATATCAGTTCCTGCCGCAAACTTTCAGACCCGAATATGTCAATGCCTTTGAAGTCGGCATCAAAAATAGTTTCGACAACGGGCGCTTCACGCTCAACGCGACCGGGTTTTTCTATGACTATAAGAATTACCAGGTTTCCCAGATTGTCGATCGCATTGCCTTTAACGAGAATTTCAATGCGACGAGTTGGGGGCTTGAACTGGAGGCGGCCTGGCGACCCTCCCGCGCTTTCCGGGTCGATGGCAATCTGGGCTATCTGAGGACGCGGCTGGGCAAGGGGTCGCAGTCGATTGACGTGATGAACAGGACGCAGGGGGATCCCGATTGGGTCGTGTTGCGCCCTTGGCTGCAGGTGCCGTCCAACTGCGTTGCGCCTCGCTCCATCGTCGAAACAATTTTTCAACGGGGATTTTTTCAAGACGTTGCGGTGGGCGCTCTGTGTCCCGGGGCTGATCGCATCGGCAGCTGGAATCCCGCCCGGACCTCTAATGGCCCAGTTTTCTGGCAGCTATTTGGCATCTCTTATGACCCGCTCGCGCCCTATAATCCGGACACGGTCGGCCTGCCAATCAACCAGGGCGGCAGCGGCGCGCCCAATGGCGGTCGCGGTTTTTACGCCGATCTGACCGGCAACGAACTGCCCAATGCCCCGCGCCTAACCGCCAATATCGGCGCGCAATATACCGTCTTTCTGGAAGGCGGCGATTGGGAGCTGACGCTCCGCGGCGACTATTACCGCCAGTCGAAAAGCTATGGCCGCATCTATAACACGTCATTCGACCGGCTGCGGGCATGGGACAATGTCAACGTCGCCTTATCGCTGACGCACCCCGAGTCAGACCTGACATTTCAGCTCTACATCAAAAACCTCTTCGACAAGGCGCCGATCACCGGCTTCTTCGTCAACTCCGATGATACCGGCCTGACGACCAACGTCTTTACGCTGGATCCGCGCATCATCGGGTTCAATGCCGCGATCAAGTTTTGATTTTTCCACTCAAGAAGATGGAGGTTAAATATCGGTAAAAAATGAAGATAATTCCAGTAATTCTATTCACAATAATCAAATTTGACAATTATATGGGAGATTTATCATGAATAAATTTACCTCTGCTATTGCAGCTCTGGCGATGATCGGCTCGGGCCTTGCAAGCGGCACGGCGATGGCCCAGTCCGGGACGTATACGGGAACGGCCGCCGTTTTCAAAGGCATCGCGTTGAATTGCGTGGTTTCAGCGGATTTTGATCCTTTGACTTCGACGGTGGTCCTCTCCATCACCGCACCGGAACCAAACTGTGGATTGTTGAGCATTATCAGCAATCCGCACACCTATTCGGTCTCGGGTTCGACGATCACGGTCGACGATGTCAATGTAAACACGATTACCGGGGGCGGCTGCTTCGACGATCTGATCGCCACCTATGATTCGGTCAACGACACAGTCTCCGTCGATGACGAACTGACCGAACGCGACGGCGGCGGTAATTGCTTCATTACGAGCGATGGTCCCCTCACCCTCACGCCGTAAATTGCTGACGCATTTATAAAGAAGGCGGGCGCAGCCATCGGATGCGCCCGCTTATAAAGGAGGGCGGACGAATGAGTAGGTTTTATTGCTGCGTTTCATCGTTTGCGATTATTAGTTCTGCATTTGTGAGCAGTGCGGCGATGGCTCAATCTGGAGTGTATTCGGGAACGGTCGACGTTTTCAAAGACATCGCATCAAACTGTCATATTTCAGTAATTTTTGACCCCATAGGCATGAAAGCGGATGTCAGTATCGCTTCCCCCGAATCCTTTTGTGCTTATTGGTCCATTAATAGCAATCCGCACGAATATTCTGTATCCGGTACAACAATAACGATCCAAGATGTAAATATGGATCCAAATCGATGCTTCGACGATTTGATCGCCACCTATGATTCGGTCAACGACACAGTCTCCGTCGATGACGAACTGACCGACCGCGACGGCGGCCGCAATTGCTTCATTACGAGCAATGGCCCCCTCATGCACTAAATCTCTGGTGTGATTGTAGACCGGCAGGCGCATCCATCGGGGGCGCCCGCTTGTATCGTTCAGGATTTTTCATGCGGTAGCGATTCGTGCGGCGTCGTGGGGTTTCGGATGTGACGCGAGCAGGCGGGGCATATTCTATCGAGACGATGGGGAGGCGCAGCGAAGATTCCTGACACAATGCGTCTGACGGTGAAACAGTTTCTGCTTTGCGTGCCGCTGTCACTATCCGCGGCGCACGGCACGGAAGCCCATGCCGAAACGGATAAGGGGGACGTCGCGGCGGGGCCGGTTTCGCAAGGAGCCACGCCGCCGGGCGTTATTGTTCGGCTGCGGGACCCCGACGAAATCGTCGTCACCGCCGAGCGCCGCGGCGAAGCGAAGGTCGCGGCGGAAAGCGAGTTCGGCGAGGAAGAAATCGCGACCCAGGGCGTCGACAGCATCCAGGACCTGCTGGCGCGCCTCGCGCCCTTTATCGACGGCAGCGGCGAAGAGCCCGTCATTCTGATCAACGGCAAGCCCGCCGGCTTCGATCGCTCGATTCTCTCCTACCCCGCCGAAGCGCTGGACCGGCTCGCCGTGCTGGAGCCGGAAGCCGCGGCGCACTATGGCGAACCGGCGGGCAAGCGCGTCGTCAATCTCGTACTCAAGAAGAGTTTCGCGATGCTCAATGCCGACGCGGGCGCCGATTTCGCGACCGCCGGCGGCCAATATGGCGGTACGCTGTCGGCCAAACGAACGGTGATCAACGGCGACACGCGCTGGAACGCGCAGGCGCGGGTCGGTGCGGACAGCGCCTTTCGCAAGACCGCGCGCGACATCCCGCCGCGCGGCGGCGTGTTCGACAGCGTCGGTTTCATCTCTGCGCCCGGCGGCGGAGAGATCGATCCCGCGCTCAGCCTTGCTGCGGGGCAGACGGTAACCGCCGCCGCCATCCCGCCGGGGGCGCTGACGGGGGGCCCCGGCCTCGATGCTTTCGCCGCGACGGCGGGCGCGCTCCACCCAGTCGATCCCAACCGCTTCGAAACGCTGCAATCGTCGCGGCGCACCGCAGGGCTCGGCATCGGCGTCACGCGCCCGCTGGGTGACTTCTCCCTCGCGCTCAACCTCAATGCGAACCGGAACAGCAGCGAAGGCGAGCGGGGCCTGCCGATGGTCTCGGTCGTCATCCCCGCGGGCCATCCCTGGTCGCCCTTTGCGGAGGATGTCGCACTGACGCGGCCTTTTGCGGGCGAGCGTGCGCTTCGCGCCGACAATGGGTCCACCTCGATCGGCGCCTCGCTGACGCTGACCGGCAATATTAGCGGCTGGCAGACCAGCCTCGCGGCGAGCTATGCGCGCAACCGCGCGGACAATTTCCTTGAAAGCGGCGTCGATGTCGCGCGCGTTCAGCGATTGATCGATGACCGCGATCCCGCCTTCAATCCCTATGGCCTGTGGGACGAAGGCTTGATGATCGCGACCCGCACCCGGACGAAAGGCGAAAACCTCAACGCGCGGTTCAACGTCCGAAAGGCGGTCATCGACCTTCCGGCGGGGCCGCTCACCTGGAATCTCACCGCCAATACCGGACGCAATCGCACGCAAAGCCGGCAAAGCGATGCCGTGGGGAATTTGATCTCCTCAAACGGCGTGACGCGCAGCCAGTCGAACGGACGGATGTCGCTCAGCGTGCCGATCTCGCGCGACGGCGGGGCGGAAGCGGGCTGGCTGGGCGACCTGACCGTCGACTTGTCCGCCAACGCGCAGGCGATGACGAACAGCCGGCTGCAAAAGGGGTTCGGCGGCAACGTCAGCTGGTCGCCCTGGCCGGCTCTCCAGCTTCGCGGAGGGATCGACTATGCCGACGCCGCGCCGTCGTTCGACCAGCTCGATGCGCCGATCGTCACCACGATCAATCGCATCTTTGACTATGCGCGCCAGGAGATCGCCGAACCCGTCTGGGTCACGGGGGGAAATCCCGACCTGACGCGCGGCCGCCGGCAAAGCCTGACATTCACAGCGACCGTGCGGCCGCTGGGCGGCCAGATACTGACCCTCAACTTCGGTTATCGCCAGTCGGTCGCCAAGGGCGGCTTGGCAGCCTTTCCCGAGCTGACCCCTGCTATCGAGGCCGCGTTTCCCGAGCGGGTCACGCGCGACGCGGAGGGGCGGCTCGTCGCGGTCGATGCGCGTGCGATCAACCTTGCGCGCGACACCAATGCCGATCTGTCCACCGGCGTCGCTCTCCGGCTGGCGCTCGGGGGCAGGGAAGGGCGAGGCGAAACGGCCGGGGATGCGCTGCAGCTCAACCTGTCGCTCAATCACGGCATGCGGTTGAAAAGCGAGCTGCAGACCCGCCCCGGCGTCCCGGTGATCGACCAGCTTCGCGCTGGCGGGCAATCGCGCCACAGCCTGTCGTTTCAGGCGTCGATCGGCAGACGGGGGATCGGCGGCACGCTGAGCGGCAACTGGAGCAGCCCGGGACGATTGCGTGGGGGAGATGAAGTTTTTGTCTTCAAGCCGCCGCTGAAGCTCAATCTTTCGGCATTCATCGAACCCGACCGCGTGTTCGCGATCGCGGGCAACAAGGGCATGATGAGCGGCCTCAAACTGTCCGTCGATATCAACGATCTCCTCAACGGTTATCGCCGGGTGACGCGCGAAGACGGGACGGTGCCTGCGGGATATAGCCGCAACGAAATCGAGCCCCTCGGCCGCGTGGTTCGATTGACGGTGCGAAAGAAGTTTTGATAGCGCGCACGGTCCGCGCGCTTGACCGCTGGTGACCCCTACGGGAATCGAACCCGTGTTTCAGCCGTGAGAGGGCCGCGTCCTGACCGCTAGACGAAGGGGCCTTATGGGTCGGAAATTTGCGGAAAAGGGAGCCGACCGCTCCCATGACCGATGGTGACCCCTACGGGACTCGAACCCGTGTTTTCGCCGTGAAAGGGCGACGTCCTAGACCGCTAGACGAAGGGGCCGTCTGATCGGTGAAGCGGCGCATTAGCCGTGAGTGTTCCCCCGGTCAAGGACTCAATCGGCGCTAATTTAGCCGTGCCGCGAATGGCATACCGCCTGCAGCTTGTTGCCTTCCGGATCGCGGACATAGGCGCCGTAATAGTTGGCGTGATAATGGGGGCGGAGCCCCGGCGCGCCCTCGTCGCTGCCGCCATTCGCAAGCGCCGCGGCATGAAAGGCATCGACCGTTGCGCGGTCGGACGCGATGAAGGCGATGTGGGTGCCATTGCCGACCGACATCGGCTCGCCATTGAAGGCCGGGCCGACGAAGACCTTGGGGCCGGTCGGCGTGCCATAGCCCTTGCCTTCGCTCTGCCGCACGAATCCGGGATGCCCGAGCACCCCCATGATCGCGTCGTAAAAGGGTTCGGCGCTGGCGAAATCGTCGACGCCGATTGTGGTGTGGCTGTACATCGTTGCTGTTCCCTTCGTGCCTTCAGTCGGCCCAGGCTGCGTCCTCGAGGTGGAGTTCGGCGGCCGGCCGGCTGCCCCAATCGTCGCGTTTCGCGCGGCCCGCGAGCCACAGCTTGCGGCTGCCGCGTGCGTGGAGCAACGCCTGACCCAGCTCGGTCTCGGCGCTGCGGAACGCCACTGCCTTGAACCGCGCGCCATCGTCGCCCGACACGATCAGGCGGACATGGTCGGTGCCGACGATTCCGGCTTCGACGATTCGCACCGGGCCGGTCGCGACACGCGGTGCGGGCCAGCCGGCGCCATAAGGCCCCGCGCTCTCGATCGCGTCGCACCACAACGGGTTGATCCCGCGCGGCGCGAGCACTGCGTCGATCAACAGCGACTTGTCGCCGCTCGCGCGCTCGACGTCGGCGGCGAGGCGATCGTTGAGCCAGGCGCCGAGCGCATCGACCTTGTCGGCGGCGACGGTGAGGCCGGCCGCCATCGCATGTCCGCCGCCCGCGACGAGCAGCCCCGTCTCTTTCGCGGCGAGGATCGCGGCGCCGAGGTCGACGCCGCTGATCGAGCGCCCCGAACCCTTGCCGACGCCGTTTTCGTCGACCGCGATGACGATCGCCGGGCGGTGCAACCGTTCTTTCAGGCGCCCGGCGACGATACCGATCACCCCGGGGTGCCAGCCCTGTCCGACGACGATCGCGACGGGGGCGTTGCCGCACGCCGCGCTCGCCTCGATCGCCTGGTCGAGCACCGCGGCCTCGATCGCGCGCCGCTCCTCGTTGAGCCGGTTGAGTTCGACCGCGATGTCGGCGGCTTCCTGCGGGTCCGATGTCGTCAGCAGGCGCACGCCAAGGTCGGACTTGCCGACGCGCCCGCCGGCGTTGATCCTGGGACCAAGCGCAAAGCCCATGTCGCTCGCGCTCGGCGGCTTGGTGAGGCGCGCCGCGTCCATCAGCGCCGCGAGCCCGGTGTTGCCGCGCCGCGCCATCACCTTCAGCCCCTGCGTCACCAGTGCGCGGTTGAAGCCGGTGAGCCGCGCGACGTCGGCGACGGTGCCCAATGCGACAAGGTCGAGCAGGTCGATCAGCGCCGGCTCGTCGCGCGTCGCGAAGAAACCGCGTGCGCGCAGCGTGCGGAGCAGCGCCGCGCCGAGCAGGAAGGCGACCCCGACCGCGGCGAGATTGCCGTGGATCGCGGCGTCGGGTTCTTCGTCGAGCCGGTTGGGGTTCACCAGCGCGAAGGCCGCGGGCAGCGTCGTCGCGCATTGGTGATGGTCGACGACGATCACCTCGACCCCCGCCGCCTTGGCTTCGGCAATCGCGTCGAACGCCTGCGCGCCGCAATCGACCGTGACGACGAGCTTCGATCCCGCTTCGCCGATCTTGACCAGCGCCGCGCCCGAAGGACCATAGCCCTCCATCAGCCGGTCGGGGATATAGGCGCCCGCGGGCAGCCCCAGCCCGCGCAGCAGCCGCACGAGCAACGCCGCCGAGGTCGCGCCGTCGACGTCATAATCGCCGAAGATCGTCACCGCTTCCTTGCGCTCGACCGCATCGGCGAGCCGCGCGGCGGCGGCGTCCATGTCGCGGAACAGCGAGGGATCGGGCATGAAGCCGCGCAAGGTCGGCGTGCGCTGGCGGTCGAGGTCGTCGCGCGTCACCCCGCGCGCGAGCAGCAATTGCGTGACCAGATCGTCGGGCGCGAGATTCTCGGTCGCCATGTCGGCGCTCGCGCGGCGCCAGTGCCACGGCTGGCCCTTGATCGACCGCGTAATGCCCAGCGCCGTTTCGCTCATGACCGCGCCCTCGCGGCGAGGATGCGGGTGCGCAGGTCCAGCGCGGCGGCGAGCGGGATCGCGGGGATCTCGTGCGTCGCGAGCGAGCTGCCGCCGGGGACGCCGAAGACGAGCGTTGCAAGGCCGAGCGGGCGGAGGACGAAATCGCTCTTCAGGTCGACGCTCTGCACCGACGCGTGCGGCAGCAGCGTCGTCTTGGGTTTCCACGCACCGCGCCGGATCGCGACCTGTTCGCCAAGGTCGGCCCAGCGATGGAAGCGTGCCCCGAACAAGGATCCGGCGCCGATGAGCAGTCCTGCGACAGGACCGAACCAGCCGAGATCCTGCCCGAACGAAACGGCGACGAGGCCGCCCGTGGTCGCACCGACGGCACCGATCAGCCCGCCGAGCGCGACGATGCGGTGGCTGCGCTGCCACGATTGGCCGGCGTCGGGGCGCCGGATCGCGACCTCGTCCAGCACCGGGTCGATCGCGTCGAGCTTCGCAAAGGGCACGACCTGGTGATCGCGTTCCTTCCCGCCGTCGCTCGCGAGGCTTTGGAGGCGCAGTTCGTGCCAGCCGAAGCGCTGGCGGAACCAGCCGGTGACGAGGATCGCCGCCTGCACGCGCTTCACCGGCACCGCGACGTCGGTGCGCGTCGTGAGGCCGCGGGTGCGGCGCAGCGCGCGAGGTTCGCGCGTCAGGCGGAAATCCCAGTTGGCGAAAAACATCGTCGCGATCCCGCTCGCGAAACCGATCAGCAGCAGCGACAGCGCCGCGCCGACGCCCGCGATCCAGCGGTGCGCGAGCAGCCATTGGTCAAGCCCGTAATCCTCGGCGATATCGATCCAGTCCCTGGGGTTGAAGACGTTGAAGTCGAACGGCAGCAGCCCGTCGAAAAACTGCATGCCCGCGCCGACCACGGCGAGCGCGGCGAGCGAGAAGTTGAACAGCCCCGCAACCAGCAGCTGGCGCGGCCCCATCGCAAAGAGCAACCGGTCTTCGGTGGCGGGCGGTGCCTCGGGCGCATCGGCCGCAACGGGTACGGCGCTCGCCTCGCCGCTGCGGTGCGTGCGGATCGTCGTGCGCAGCGCCTGCGCTGCATCGAGCGCGATCGCGTCGAGGTTCGCGTCATTCTCCTTGCCGCCCGCCCCGGTCTCGAACCCGACCTTGGCGATGCCGAGCGCGCGCGACACCAGCCCCTGTTCGATACTGACGTCCTGGATACGGTCGAACGGGATGGTGCGATGCTGGCGCGACAGCACGCCGCTTTCGATCACCACCTCATCATCGCCGACGAGAAAGCGGAAACGCAGCCACTGGAACCAGGCGGCGAGCAGCGAGATCAGAAGGAAGGCGCCGATCGCGGGCACGATCCAGATCCAGTTGCCGGTAAAGCCGAGCGCAGCGACCGCGGGCAGGAAGTTGAGCGAGCGCGGCCCGAGTTTGACGACCGCGAGCGCGAGCGTCGCAGGGTGCAGCCGCTGCCAGTTCGGCTCGCCCCCAAAATCTGTTGAGGGGCTGGCGGGGAGTGCTGCGGCGGCGTCGCTCATGCGAAGTCGGTCTGGATATGCCGGCGGATCGTCTCGCGCATCGCGGCGGCGAGGTCGCTGTGCAGCCCCGGCAGCGTCACCGTGCTGTTGTGTGTTCCCGACGTGTGGACGATCAGGTGCGACAGTCCGAACCAGCGCTCGATCGGCCCTTGCCCGACGTCGATATGCTGGACGCGTACGAAGGGGACGATCGTGTCGGTGCGGAACAGCCAGCCGCGCGCGACGCGAAGTTGCCCTTCGCCGATCTTGTACCCCCAGCGCGACACGCGGCGCGAGGGAAAGCTGACGATCACGATCGCCGCGATCACCCACGCGGCCGCGGTGATCAGCCCGTACGGCCCCTCGAGATGCCGGATGAGCAGCGCGTCGAACACGCTCGCGCCGATTGCGAGCGGGATCAGGTTGAGCGCGGTCGCGATGCGCAGCACCTGCGCATAGGCGGGGTCGACCGGGTCGAGTCCCTCGGCTGCATTCAGCGCGTCGGGCGCGAAGGGATCGGTCGGGTACGCGGCGGGGGTGTCGGTCATATTCCTCCGTTAGTCGGTTACGTCCTCACGGCACAACCACATTGAAACGCGGGTCGCCGGGCGGGTGGAGCGCGAACCACGACAGGAACGCCATGCGATCGCCATCGATCCTGATCGCGCCCGACTGGAGCAGCGCGGGGAATTGCGCCTGCCCCAGCATCACATCGTCGAGTGTTTTGCGGTCGATGGTGATCGTCGCGGTCGGCGCGGCGTCGGTCATGCCGTAACGCGGCACCTCGACCCCGCCGCCGACGACGATCGCGACCGTCTCCTTGCTGTCGGGCAGTATGAACTGGAATGTCCCTTTTACCGCGCTCCCTTTCGCAGCGTCGAAGCGCGTCGCGAGCGCGTCGAAAAACACCGCGGTCGGGATCGCGCTGACGAAGCTGCGGCTCTGCCCGTTGCCCGACAGGCTTTCGACCGCGGTGCCGCGCAGGCTTGCGGCGGCGGCGAGATAATAGTTCCGCCACGCTCCTGACTCTGCCTGATAGCCCATCTGATCGTAGGCCGAGGCGAGTGCCGCGCGCGCATCCTTGTTGCCCGGCTCGGCAAAGACCAGCTTGTTCAAAAGTTCGGCCGCCCAGCGATAGTCGCCCGCCGCGATCGCTGCCTTGCCCGCCGCGAGCAGCTTGTCGGCACCGCCCGCGAGCGCGACATATTTGGGTGCTGACTGTTCCGGAGGCAGCGGGTTGAAATTGGCGGGATTGCCGTCCCACCAGCCGAAATAGCGCTGATAGGTGGCCTTCATGTCGTGGTTGACCGTCCCATAATAGCCGCGCGCGCCGAAGTCGGTCGCCTGCCCCGGTGCCTCGGGGGTAACATCGGCGAGCTCGTGGAGCGTCGCGCCGCGGTTGGCGAGGAACAAAGTCCGGTCGTGGACATAACGATAGATGTCGCGCTGGCTGGTCAGCAGGCTGCTGACCTCGCCCGCCCCCCACGTCGGCCAGTGATGCGACGCCATCGCGACCTCGGCCTTGCCGCCCCAGCGGACGAGCGCGGCGTCGATCACCTTCGACCAGTGCAGCGCATCGCGCACCTGCGCGCCGCGCAAGGTCAGCACATTGTGCAGCGTGTGGGTGACAACCTCGGTCGTGTGCAAAGCCTTATAGGCGGGGATATAGAAGACGAACTCCGACGGCGCCTCGGTCCCGCCCGCGTCGAGAAATTCGAACGCCAGCCCGTCGATCGTCAGCGTGCCGCCCTTTTCGCCCACCGTTTCGGTCGGCTCCATATAGCCGATCGTCCCCGACGACAGTTTCGGCCCGAGCCCGGTGTCGACCTGTCCCGCGGCTCCGGGCGCCAGGATCGACCCGAACATATACAGCGCGCGGCGTCCCATTGCGGTGCCCGCAAGGACATTCTCCGACGTCGCTTCCTCCGAAAAGCCGTGCGGCGCGATGATGCGGATCTTCTCTTTCTTCACCTGCTCGGGGGTGACGATGCCGCCGACGCCGCCGAAATGGTCGCTGTGGCTGTGCGAAAAGATCACCGCCCTGATCGGCAGCTTGCCCGCCTTCGCCTCGACCGTATCGGCGAACAATTTCCAGCTCGCCGCCGCCGCCTCTTCGGACAGCAACGGATCGACGACGATCCACCCGCTTTTGCCGCGGATGATCGTCATCACCGAAATATCGTAACCGCGGACCTGCCAGATCTTGCCCGGCACGACCTCGAACAATCCGTGCACCGCGTTCAGCCGCGCCTGCCGCCACAGCGACGGATTGACCGTATCGGGCGCCTCTTTGGCATTGAGGAAGGCATAAGGCCGCCGGTCCCACACCGTCTTGCCGTCCTTCCCCAAAATCACGCCGCCCGGAATTTCGGCAAGCTTGCCGCGCATCACATTGGCTTCGTCGCGCGGATCGCCGAGCGGCAGGCGTTTGGCGATTTCCGCCTGCGCGGTGCGCGTTGCCTCGCTCGCGGCGTCCTGCGCCACAGCGGCGAAGGGCAGGCAACTGGCGAGCAGCACGGTGGTCAATCGATGCATGATGTTCTCCCCCTTATTCGGGAGGCAGCTTGCGTCGCGTGCCGGTGCTTGGCAAGCATCGGTCCATGACCGACGCGCCGCACCTGCTGATCGCCTGGCACAGCCGCACTGGCGGCAGCAAAGCGCTGGCACGCGCCGCGGCCGACGGCGCCGGTACAGCGGCACGACTGGTCGCGGTCGAGGATGTCACGCCCGACCTGTTGCTCGCCGCGGGCGGTTATCTTTTCATCGGACCCGAAAATCTCGCCGCGCTTTCGGGCGCGATGAAGGAGATGTTCGATCTTTGCTATTATCCCTGCCTCGGCCGGCTCGAAGGCCGCCCGTATGCGACGATCATCTGCGCGGGCTCCGACGGCGAAAACGCGCAGCGCCAGCTCGACCGCATTGCCACCGGCTGGCGGCTGCGGCGCGTCGCCGATCGGGTGATCGTGAACACCGCGGCGCAGTCTCCCGAAGCGATACTGGCGCTGAAAACCATCGCGCCCGACCGGCTCGCCGAGGCACGCGATCTCGGCGCGGCACTCGCCGAGGGACTCGCGGCGGGAATTTTTTGAGCATGCCATCCATCATCCTGACTGTGTTATATAGATAATACAGAAAGGATGGGGCGGTCAAGCTGGCGGTCTTTGCAAGGTCGGCTTTGGAATGGTTGGCTGCTTTTCAATCACCCACTTCTGTCATCCCGGGCTTGACCCGGGACCCGCCTTCCTCCTGCCCGGCTCCGAAAATACAAGGCGGGCCCGGGGTCAAGCCCGGGGTAACGAGGATTGATAGGGCAGCTTCCGCTCGAACCCCGTCAGTGCGACCGATGCTCGCCCTTCACCCAGCGCACCGTGCCCGACGAGGCGCGCATCACGACGGTCTCGGTGGTCATCACGCCGTCGCGGCGGCGCTTGACGCCGCGCAGCAGCGATCCGTCGGTGACGCCCGTCGCGGCGAAGATCACGTCGCCCTTGGCGAGATCCTCAAGGTCATAGACGCGGTCGAGATCCTCGATGCCCCATTTCTTCGCACGCAGCCGTTCGTCGTCGTTGCGAAACAGCAGGCGGCCCTTGAACTGGCCGCCGACACAGCGGAGCGCCGCCGCGGCGAGCACGCCTTCGGGGGCGCCGCCCGAACCCATATAGATGTCGATATTGGTGTCGGGGTTGGTCGTCGCGATCACGCCGGCGACATCGCCGTCGGGGATCAGCGCGACGCCGCAGCCGATCGCGCGCAGTTCGGTGATGATCGCCTCGTGGCGTGGCCGGTCGAGCACGCAGACGATGATCTGTTCGGGCGGGCAGCCCTTTTCGCGCGCCACGGCCTCGACATTTTCGCGCACGCTGTTGCTGAAATTCACTATGCCCGGCGAATAGCCGGGGCCGACCGCGAGCTTGTCCATATAGACGTCGGGGGCGTTGAGCAGGCAGCCTTCTTCGGCGATCGCGAGCACCGCGAGCGCGTTCGGACCGGCCTTGGCGGTGATCGTCGTGCCTTCCAATGGATCGACCGCGATATCGATTTTCGGGCCCTTGCCCGGCGCGTTGCCGACCTTTTCGCCGATATAGAGCATCGGCGCTTCGTCGCGCTCGCCTTCGCCGATGACGATCGTGCCGTCCATATAGAGCGTGTTGAACGCGGTGCGCATCGCCTCGACGGCGGCAGCATCGGCGGCTTTCTCGTCGCCGCGGCCGATCAGCTTCGCGGCGGCGATCGCCGCGGCTTCGGTGACGCGCACCATTTCGAGCACGAGCACCCGGTCGAGGTTGCTGCCGGTATCCGTCATGTCTGCTGCTCTCCGTCTTTGGTCTTGCCTTGGCGCCCCGGTCGGGCATGGTGGGCGCCATATGGTCGCCCGCGCCGCTTGTCGAGGATACTTCGCCCGATTCGGAGCCGCTGTCGCGATGACCTGTGTCATTGGCATGACGGTGCCCTCCGCCAGCGCGCAGATGGCCGGCCCCCCGGCGCCTCCGCCGCCCAAATCCAAAGCCGACGAGGCGGCCGCGAAGGCCAGGGAAATGGTCGACCCGATCAAGCGTTGCAAACCCGCCGACGATGGTTCGATCAACGTGTGCGGTTCCGACACCGATCTGCACCGCCTGTCGCCCGAATTGCGTGCGATCGCGGGGATTGGGCGCTCGACCAAGGACAGCATCCCGCCCGCGCCCTACATCAACCCGACACCGCTCGATAAATTGCCCCACAACTGGATGTCGCTGGGCGGCCGGTATAAACCGGGGCCCGAATATAATGCGCTCTACGAAGCGGTGAAGCGCGCGACCGATCCCGAAACTGGCACGCCGCCGGAGCCCGAGCCGGAGCCTTAAAGCGCCAATATGGGCATATGCATCGGCGCGCCGACGACATGGTCCGATGCGCCGAGGATATCGAGCGCCGCATGGATCGTGCGGGCCGGACCTTCGTGGGTGACGAGCACGATCACGACGCCGCCTTCGTCTTCGCTGCCGCGCTGGATCAGGCTTTCGATCGAGACGCCCGCATCGCGCATCGCCGTCGCGATCTCGGCGAGCACACCGATGCGGTCCTCGACGATCAGGCGGACATAATGTTTGCCGATCCGCGCGCCCGCGTCGGCGACGGGTGCCTGATCGAGCGAATCGACCGGCATCGCAAAGGCGGGGCCATATTCGTCGCGCGCGATGTCGATGATGTCGGCGACGATCGCCGACGCCGTCGGGCCTGCGCCGGCGCCCGCGCCCTCGAAGAAGAGGCGGCCGACGAAATTGCCCTCGGCCACAACGGCGTTGAGCGCGCCGGGCACATAAGCGAGCGGATGGTCGGCGGGGACGAGGCACGGCTGGACATGCTGGTACAAACCATTCGCATCGCGCTCGGCCATGCCGATCAGGCGGACGCGATGCCCCAATGCCTCGGCCTCGCGAATGTCGGCGGCGATCAGCCCGCGGATCCCGTCGGCGGTCACCGAGCCGATGTCGAGCCGCGTCCCGAAACACAGCGCGGCGAGGATCGACAATTTATGCGCGGCATCGATCCCGTCGACGTCGAAGGTTGGATCGGCCTCGGCATAGCCCTCCGCCTGCGCGGCGCTCAGCGCATCGGCGAAGCTCGCGCCATTCCGCTCCATTTGCGTGAGGATATAATTGCAGGTGCCGTTGAGGATGCCATAGACGCGCGCGATCTCGTTCGCCGACGCGCCCTCGCGGATCGCCTTGATCACCGGGATGCCGCCCGCGACCGCCGCCTCATATTTCAGCGGCGTGTCCTTTTCCTCGGCGAGCCGCGCGAGGTCGAGCCCGTGATGCGCGATCATCGCCTTGTTCGCCGTGACCAGCGCCTTGCCCGCGCCAAGCGCATGGCGCGCCAGCGTCAGCGCCGGGCCGTCGGCGCCGCCGATCATCTCGACGATGACATCGACATCGTCGGCCGCGACAAGCGCATCCATATCGTCTTCCCAGCGATAGGGCGACAGGTCGACCCCGCGATCCTTGTGCCGGTCGCGCGCCGACAGCGCGACGATCTCGATCGCGCGCCCGGCGCGCCGCGCGATCAGGTCGCGGTTCGCCTCGAGCAGCCGCACGACCCCGCCGCCGACGACGCCAATACCCGCGAGCGCGACACGCAGCGGCGGGCGAGGGGCGGTCGGGGCGGAATAAGGCGACATGCGAAGGACTCCGTATAAGGCACGGAGCCTCGCCCCGCCGTTGCGAGCGCCCTATCGGCTTTTGTAATGGAAACAAGCCCGGCGCGCCTAGGGCTCGCCGAAGCTGAACTTTATTCGGTTATGGAAAAGCGGCCCGGTGCCGCCCTCGCCGTCAGGCGAAGAAAATCAACCCACCGGCGGCTTGCGCGTGCGCGTGCATTCGCCGAGCGCGCCGAGGATGACGCCATAGTCCGACGCCGCCTTGCGACGATCCTCGGGGGCGGTTCCCGCCAACTTGCTCAGCGGCAGCTGGCGCGGCAGCCCGCAGGCGAGCCGATACCAGGCGAGCGTCCCGCGCTGCGGCACCGCCGCCGATCCGTCGACGATCTCGCCGAACGCCGCCGCCCAGCGCCGCGACCCGTCGGCGGTGGTCAATATGGTCAGCGATACCGGCTCGCCGGTGCTGGTGTTGAGGAACAGCTGCGTCTCGCCTTCGCCGGGCAGGGTGCCGGGAACGTGGAAGCCGTTCGCGACGCCGGTGATCGCAGGCGGGGCGCCAGGCTTGACGAGTTCGGTCAGCACGGCGCGCAATTGCGCCTCGGTCGCCGGATCCCAGGGCAACTGCGCGTCGGGTGCGATCAGCTGGACGCTGCCGGTGTTGCTGCTGCCCGCCGTCGCGCCGGCGACAGGCCGGGCAAAGAGCAGGACGGGCTGTTTCTTCTTCAGCTTCGCCGGCTTTCCCTTGGCGTCGAGCGGCAGGTCAACGAGGTAGGAGATTCGCGCCGCGAGCGGTCCCGCGCCGCGAATCAGGCTGACAACGTCGGACTCGACATAGAATCGGGCGTGGCCCGTCGCGACTCCGGGTGCCTGGGCAGGTTTGAGCGGCGTGGCCTTATATATACGCGCGTGCAGCGCGATCGGCGCCGCGGTCGCCAGATCGGCGATGTCGGCATAGCTGTACGGACTGGCCGCCGCCGCCGCCGGGGGCGTCTGCATCGCGGAAACGCTTGGGATTCCAAGAGTTAAGGCGAGAATGCCGGCGATAGCGGCCGGGTGGGGGAGGCGCATGATCGTTCCACTTTCCGTCGTTTATGACACCGGTATCGGCGTTGAACTCCCCATCATGGGACAAGGCACATTAACCGCTGATAAAGGGTTTGCGAATGTGCCGCCACCGCGATAGGACGGGCCGCGAAGCGTCCGGCAAAAACATAATAAGCCGAACGTAGCGCCGTCGGGTCTCGCACAACGCATCGGAAATCATCCGGGCATTTGGCAACCGAACCCGTCGGCAGGGAATTGGTGTCAGGATGATCTAGCAAGGAGCGTCGTCCCTGAATGGCTTATGGTGATAATGTCGACCCTAAAAATAGGGTAGTGGCGATTGTCTTGGTTGGTCTGCTCACAGCGGTTCTAGGCTACGGCCTAGTTAACGGCTTGAATATCAGTATCGTCAAGAAACTCGCCGAAAAATTGGACGTGGTGGACGTTGAAGAGCCGCCGCCGCCGGAGGAACCCCCGCCGCCGCCGCCGCCAGACAACAAGCTGCCGCCGCCGCCGCCGGTCGTGACGCCGCCGTCGCCGATTCCGCCGCCGGTGACGACCAACACGATGCAGTCGGTGCCGACGCCGCCGCGCACGCCGCCGCCGCCGGTCTATACGCCGCCGGCTCCGCCTGCGCCGCCGCCGACGCCCGATATGAGCGCCGCCGGTACGCCGAAGGGCAACCCCGGTCGTTGGGCGACGAATGACGACTATCCGGCCCGTGCCATGCGCGAAGAGCGCGAAGGTACGGCTGGCTTCCGCGTCACCTATGGTGCCGATGGCCGCATCACGTCATGCGATATCACGGCCTCGAGCGGTCACGCCGATCTCGATGCCGAAACCTGCAAGCTCATCACGCGCCGTGGCCGGTTCAACCCGGGCAAGGATCGCGCGGGTAACCCCGTGGGCGGCAGCTACAGCAATCGTATCCGTTGGCAGATTCCGCGCTGATCGCGCGACCGGATCTGTGTTTCGAACTTATCGAATATTTTGAGAGGGATTTTCCAGTATGTTTAATCTGATCGCAAATGCCGCCGCCGCGGCAGCACCGGCCCACGAAGCGGGGCTCAGCCTGATGCCCGCCGCGATGTGCGTCAAGGAAGAGGGCGCGAGCCCCTATGGTCTCGTTCCCGCGCTGTGCGAAGGCGGCATCGTCTCGCAGGTCACCTTCCTCGTCCTGCTGATCATGTTCGTCGGCACGCTCTACATCCTGTTCACCAAGCTGTTCGAACAGAACAAGGTGATGAACCAGGGCAAGGCCGTCGACGCAAATTTCTGGCGCGCACCGACGCTGGCCGATGGCGCCGCGAAGCTCGAAAAGAACAGCGCCTACCGTCAGGTCGTCGAAGACGGTCTGCGCGCCAACGAAGAGCATACCAAGCTGACCGACCCTGTCGAATCGCATGACTGGATGCACGGCACGCTCGAGCGTTCGCAGAATCACATCAACTCGAAGCTCAACGGCGGCCTGGCCTTCCTCGCGACCGTGGGTTCGACCGCGCCGTTCGTCGGTCTGTTCGGTACGGTTATCGGTATTCTTCGCGCGCTCGTGAAGATCGGTGCATCGGGCCAGGCTTCGATCGACACCGTCGCCGGTCCGGTCGGTGAAGCTCTGATCATGACCGCCATCGGTCTGATCGTGGCCGTTCCTGCGGTGCTCGCGTTCAACTGGCTCCAGAGCCGCAACAAGGCGATCGCTCGCCGTCTGTCGATCTTCTCGAACGACGTTCTCGGTTCGATCATGTCGAACGGCCAGGTGAAGCCGGCGTCGCTGGCGCCCGCAAAGGCCGCTGCTCCGGCCGCGGCACCGAAGAAGGCCTGATCGGTCTCCTGGATCCCTGCCTTGTCGCCGCATGGCGAAAGGCGGGGTCCGTTGGACAGGGAAGGTGGGCTCAAGGCACGCCGTCCCGATGTCCGTGACAGAAATTTTGTGACAGGATGCTAATCCTATGGCGATGAGTGTAGGCG
>NZ_JBOHHT010000118.1:0-80962 GCF_050725655.1 Sphingopyxis sp.
CTCATGCGCGCCGACCCGCGGCCCGACACGATCGATCTTGGCATCGGTGTCTATCGCGACGAAGCGGGCCGCGCCCCGGTTTCGGCGAGCGTAAAGGCGGCCGAGCGATATCTGCTCGAGACACAGGCGACCAAGGCCTACGTCGGCCCCGCAGGCGATTCCGAGTTCGCGCGCCAGGTGCAAGATGTCGTGATCGGTCGGGGCGCCCCCGAGGCGGAGAGGATCGCCAGCGTGCAGGCGGCAGGCGGAACGGGGGCGCTGCGGCTCGCGATGGAACTGATCGCCCATACGAAGCCCGGCGCCCGCGTGTGGCTCGGCACCCCGAGCTGGCCCAACCATGCCCCGCTGATCGCGGCGACCGGTCTGGAATTCGGGACATACCGCTATTATGATCCAGCCACCGCGACGCTCGATTTCGCCGTGATGATGGACGTGCTGAGCAAGGCGGCGGCCGGTGACGTGGTGCTGCTTCATGGCTGCTGCCACAACCCGACCGGCGCGGAACTCGGTTTCGAACGGTGGCGCGACGTAACGGCGATGATCGAACGGCGCGGCCTCCTGCCGCTGATCGACATGGCGTATCAAGGGCTGGGCGAGGGTCTCGACCGGGATGCGGCTGGCGTCCGCTATCTGCTCGAACATGTGCCCGAGGCGCTCATCGCCGCGTCCTGCTCGAAGAGCTTCGGCCTGTACCGCGAACGGACCGGTATCCTGATCGCGCTGACCGCGAACGCCGCGGACGCCGCCACGGTCGGGTCCAACCTCCAGTCGATGGCGCGCCTTCTCTATTCGAATCCGCCCGATCACGGCGCCGCGGTCGTTCGCACGATCCTGGGCGACACGCAGCTCGAACGCGACTGGCGGGCCGGGCTGGAGGCCATGCGCGTCCGTATCCGCGCCGTCAGGACACGGCTGTCCCGCGCCGATGGCGGGTCGATCGATTTCTCGTCGATCGCCGCCCAGAACGGCTTGTTCGCGCTCCTTCCGCTCGATCCCGAGGAGGTCGACGCGCTACGCCGGGACCACGGAATTTATATGGCGCGTTCGGGCCGCATCAATGTGGCCGGGCTGAACGACGGAAATCTGGACCGGTTCGTTGCCGCGGTCGCATCGCTCCCGCGAAGACGGGGATAGGCGTCCTGAATCCGGCGGCTTGGCGCGAGGCCGCCTCGCGGGCAGCCTCACGCCAAGCCAAGAATTTGGGGATTTTTAGCCGCGCTTGAGCGCGCGAGCGGCCTTGATGGCGAGCGGCAACAGCGGCCGCTTGTCGATCTTGTGGGTTCCGGCAACCGGCAACTCGTCGACGATCAGCACGGCGCGCGGATGACTGAAGGCGGGTCCCTCGGCGAGCGCGAAATCCTTGAGCTGCGCCTCCGATAGAGCGGCATCTGGCGCCGGCACGACGAACGCGATCGGGATATGTCCCTTGATCTCGTCGGGCACCGCGACGACCGCCGCCTGCATGACATCGGGATGGCGCTCAAGCAGCTTTTCGACCTCGCCGGGATAGACATTCTCGCCGCCGCACACGAACATGTCGTCGGCACGACCGACAAAATAGAAGAACCCCTGTTCGTCGCGGCGCATGATGTCGCCGGTGATGTACCACCCGTCACGGATCCGCTCGGCGGTCGCGTCGGGCAGGTTCAGATAGCCGTCGAGCTGGGCCGGGGTGCGCAGTTCGAGGACGCCCTGCTCGTCGGTGCCTTCGGTCAAACGCAATTCGACCTCGGCAAGCGGATAGCCCAGCGCCAGCGGCGGCCGAACGAGACCCTGGGGATGCTCGCCGAAGATCGACGGCCCCGCCTCGGTCGTGCCATAGCCGTTGGTAACCAGCGCATTGGGAAAGATCGCGCGGACGCGGTCGACCAGCGCTTCGGTCAAAGGCGCCGATCCGATGGTGATCCGGGTGACCGACGACAGATCGAACACGTCGATCAAGTCGCGTTCACGCGCCGCCATCGCGAACATCGACGGGATGCCGCTGAGCCGCGTGCACCGGTGCGTCGCGATTGCCCCGAGCCACGATCGCGCCTCGAAGCGCGGCATCAGGACGATCTCGACGCCATTGATGAGCGCCACCGACATGTTGAAAAGCGCGTTCATATGATACATCGGCGCGACGATCAGCGTGCTTTCGCCGGTCGTCTTTTCGGGCAGGGCATGAATGCCGAGGGCCCAAAGCTGCCCGCTATGCGAAAGCGGCACCCCCTTCGGTCGGCCGGTCGAGCCCGACGTATAGAGGATCGTCGCGATTTCCCCGGCGATCGGCTCGGTCGGGTACATCGCCTTCCCGGTGACGAGCGCCTCGAATGTGCCGGGTCCATCGCTGTCGAGGCGGATTATCGGGAAATCGGACGGAATCACCGACCGGCCGACGGCATCGACCAACGCCAGCCTCGCGCCGCAATCGTTGAGGATGAACGCTATTGTTTCGGCGGGCAGCCGATAGTTCACCGGCACCGCGACCAGGCCCGCCTGCATGATACCGAGATAGCAGCAGAGGAACTCGCCGCTGTTTTCGGCAATGATCGCGATCGCGTCGCCCGGCGGGCAGCCACGCTCGCGCAGACCGCCGGCGATCGCGGCGGCGGCTTCGCGAATACCCGTTGCCGTCCACCGCGTGCCGCCCGCGCGCTCGTCGATCAGCGCCACTCTCTCGCCCAGCGACGGGACGATATCACCCAGATTGGCGGTCCCAAGGCGTTTGTCCCGGGCCACCGATTGAAGGTCGGATGCCAGGATCGTCACGGCCGCATTATCACTTTCCCGAAAACCTCGCGGTCTTCGAGCAGGCGCTCGGCCTCGTCGATTTCTTCGAGCGGAAACACTTTGTCGATGACCGGCTTGAGGCGCCCGCTCTCGATGAGCGCAAGAAGCGCCTCGAGGTCCGCCGGCGACCAGCCGTTCGAACCGAGCATGTGATGCTCATAGGTCCACAGGTAGCGGGCGTCGGTCATCATCTCGTAACCCGCGGTTGCGCCGCAGGTTATGATCCGGCCATGTTTCTTGACGCATTTCTGGGTTTCGACCCAGGTGTCGCCACCGGTGAAATTGATCGCAACATCGACGCCGCCATCGCCGTTCGTCCGCGGCTTGCCATAGATTTCGCGAATGCCGTCGAGAATCGCCTGCTTGCTGTAATCGATGACATGATCGGCGCCGAGCTGCCGCAGCCGCTCGATCTTCGATTGCGAACTGGCGCAGGCGACGACTTCGGCTCCGTAAAGCTTCGCCAACTGGACGCAGGCGACACCGACCCCGCCGCTTGCCCCGAGGATCAAGACTTTCTCACCCGCGGCGATCTGGCCGCGTGTGATCATCATTCGGTACGCGGTGCCGTAACCGAGTGGCAGCGAGGCCGCGTCTTCGAGGCTGACCGCATCGGGCACGCGGATCAACTGCGACGCCGGTGCGCTGACCAGTTCGGCGCGTCCGCCATGCGCGGTCTCGCCAATCATGCCGGAGCGTTTGCCGTCGCGATAAACCGGGTCGATCAGCACGCGGTCGCCGACCGACCAGCCGGTGACGGCCGAACCCGTTTCGACGATCTCGCCCGCGATGTCGGATCCGACGATAACGGGAAGTTCGAGCCGGATGCCCGGCATGCCGCGGCGGGTGAAGATGTCGTGGTAGTTGAGCGCTGTCGCCGCGACGCGGACGACAACTTCGTCTTCGGCGGGAACCGGATCGGGAAAATCCTCGACTAGCTTCAAATTGCTTCGATCCCCATGGGCCATCGTCAGGACTGCACGCAAGAAAACCTCCCCAAATATTTCGGCGCCCGCATCCGTGCTGCCGACCTCAAGTGCCGAGGGCTTACCAGCCCAGCGGCGCGCAAATCTAATGGGAGCCGACGGATTATTGTCGCGAAGGGACGCCGGACGCGGCCTGCCTCGACCATCCGGGTGGGCGCATGCGCGCCGCGGCGGATCGATCGCCGTCGGATCGCATTAATATTCTATCGCGTATCAATTGGCGCGCGCGCGGAATTCGGTCTAGCTATAAGCAGAGATTGGCGCAATTCGGTTACCCGCGCGAAGTCGGCGGATATCATTGCTCCACCCGCAGCGAGCTTTGCGAAAGGAGAGTCGATGAACGAGCTTATCGCGAGCGCGCGGCCGGCTTCGGCCGAACGGGACGGGGCCGACGACCTGGACGGCTTCATCCTTTCGGACGGAGCAATCGTCGGGATGGACCAGGACAGTTTCGATCGGGCGCTCGACGATGCGGTCGGCGCCTCGCCGACGCCCAAACACCACCGTCTCGACCTCCGTCTGCGCGCCACCGCGGGGCGTAACAGCATCGTCGGGGTAAGGCATTTCCTGACCGATGATACGGGGTCGGGCTATTGGGATTTCTTCCGGCTCAACGAACATCTCGTCGCGTCGGTCACCGACGCCACCTATAATGAAGATCATTGGGTCAATGTCGAAGGCAAACGGCACTTCAAGCTTCGGCTCATGCTTTCGGGCCGTCTCCTCGATTCGCGCGGCGAGACGCTGATCAAGGGCCCCCAGGCGCATCTCCACGTCTCTGTCGGGCGCGCCGCCGAGGGCTATTTCATTGCCGGCGGGCAGGAAACAAGGATGGTCGTCCTCCATTGCCGCGGCGATCTTTTCACAGCGATGCTCGGCCTCGACCGGGCGAGCACGCCGCCGCCCTTCGACCGGCTTTTCGACAAGACCGGCGAGGTTTTGTCGCAGGCGCTGACGCTCGGCCCCGACCTGGCGCGCGCCACCCAGCAGATTATCGATTCACGCCATGCGCTGCCGCGTCAATTGCGCGCCTCCTATGTCGAGGCGGTGTGCCTCGAGCTGCTCTGCACCCTGCTCGGGGAATTCGCCAACCGGGACCTCGTCCGCCGGTCGGCTTCGGGCCTCAACGCGCGCGATCTCAACCGCATCTACGAGGCCCGCGACTATCTGGCCGAACATTTCGTCGCGCCGCCGAAAATCCCCAATCTCGCCCGCATGGTCGGCGTGAATCAGACCAAGCTGAAGGCGGGTTTCAGGGAGGTATTCGGGGTCACAATCTATGATTTCATCATCCAGCAGCGGATGCGGCACGCCTCCCAGCTGCTGCTGACGAGCGAGTATAGCGTGTCCGAAGTGGCGTATCAGACCGGCTATGAATATCCGGCCAATTTCACCTGCGCCTTCAAGAAATATTTCGGCGCGCTGCCAAGCAACTGGAAGCGGCCGTAATCAAAGCCAATCCACCCCCATCGCGACAGGAAAATATGTGAACGGGATCGATCATCTGATGTCGGTGGTCCCGGATCTGGCCGCGGCGGCCGACGCCGCGCGGCGAATCGGCTTTACCGTGACCGACCGCGGCGTCCACAGCGGGCGCGGCACCTCGAACCATTTGATCGTCCTTCCCGACTGTTATTGGGAACTGCTCGCGGTCGACGAACCCACGCCGTTCAACGGCCGTGTTCGCGAGGCGCTGTCGCACCCTGGCCTGTTCGGCTGCGCGCTGGCCACCCGCGACATCGCACGGGATCGGGAACGGACATTGGCGGCCGGTATCCCGACCGACGCGCCGGTGGCGTTCGTCCGTCCGGTCGACATCGACGGCTCGGTGCGCGAGGCGGGGTTCCGCACCGCGCAGCTTCGCCCACACGAGCCGTTCGACGGCTATTTCTTCTTTTGCGAACATCGGACGCCCGAACTTGTCTGGCGCAGCGAGTGGATGCGTCACCCCAATGGCGCGCTCCGTATCCATGGTGTGGATGTCGCGGCCGGGGCTCCGGCAACGGCTGGCGCGCTGCTGGGCCGTCTCTTTGGCGCGCCTTTCACGGCCACGGGGGACGAGGGCCGGATCGAGCTTGGCGCAATTCGGCTCGGCATCGAGCGCGATGACGACAATTCATCCGACCGGGCGCCACGATTCACGACGCTGCGGATCGCCGTTGCCGATCTCGACCGCGCTGCGGCGATGATCGAAGCGGCAGGTTTCCGGCCCGAGCGCCGCGGCCAGACCATCGTCCTGCGGGTCGAGGCGTTTGGCGACACGATGCTTGCTTTCGAGGCCGCGCCCAAAAGCCTCGACTGATCGGCGGTGCCGCGGATTCGACTTCCAACAGCAATCCGGCGCTTTGCAATCGCCGCGCGACTTTACGGGCGGCGGCGCCAGCGCTTGTTGGTGAACCCAGTTGGTCGAAAGGATATTTTATGCACCTTCTTCGCAAGGCACGTGCCGCGGTGCTCGTCTCGGCCTTTCCCCTCGTCGCGGCCACGTCCACTCCAACGGTGAAGGTCGATCCGGGCGACGGTCTGGTCGATCATCCGTTCGCGGTGACCGTGAGCGGCGCCAAGCCCGGTGCCAATATCGTCATCGAGGCGAAGGTCGAGGACGAGCAAACGCCGCCGCAAAGCTGGACCGCGGTCGGCCAGTACCGTGCCGACAGCAAGGGCGAAATCATGACCTCGCGCGCCGCTTCGACCGGCGGCAGCTATCGGGGCGTGCTGGCCGGCGGCCTCGCCTGTTCGGCATTGCCCGTACCACATGAAGATATTCCGGCCTTTCTCGAAAAGCTCGGAAAAACACCCGGTCGCACCTCGCCGCTGCTCGGCACCCGCGACAGCTTCACCGTCGCGATCACGGCAACGGCCGACGGAAAACGCATCGGCTCATCGACCATCACCCGGCGCTATGTCGCATCGGACGTCACGACCACGCCGGTCGCCGAGGGCCGAGTGAACGGCCTCTATTTCGCTCCCGCCCGCGTTACCGGCATCCCGGTCGTCGCCCTCGGCGGGTCGGGCGGCGGCGTGCCGAGCGCGCAGGCCGGACTGCTGGCGAGCCGGGGCCATCCGGCGCTTGCGCTCGCCTATTTCAACTACAAGGATCTCAAGCCCTCGCTTGTCGAAATTCCGCTCGAAACATTCGCCGATGGGGCGCGGTGGCTTTCGGCCAAGGCTGGCGCAAAGCGGGTCGCGCTGATCGGCACGTCGCGCGGTTCGGAAGCGGTCCAGCTGACCGCGGCCTATTTTCCGGATCATGTCGCCGGGCTGGTCGGCTATGTCCCCTCGCCGCTTGTCCACGGCGGTTTCGGGCCCGACGTTCAGCCGTGGCAATCCGCGTGGACCCTCGATGGCCGCAGCATCCCCTTTCCGCGCTTCGAGGCGGCCGACGATCGCCCACCGAACGAAAGGCGCGACGCGGCGGGCGATGCGCCGCCGGGCTATGCCGGCAGCCCGCGCTTCATGACCGAGTGGAGCAACCCGATTGCCTATGACTATTATGCAACCCCGCTGGCGCGCATCGACGTCCCCATGCTCCTACTCGGCGGCGGCGAGGACACAATGTGGCCTTCGGCATTCGGTGCCACCAAGATCAAGGAGCGCATGACGACGCTCGGCAAGGGCGACCTCGTCGAACTGCACAATTATCCCGGCGCCGGACATGGCCTGTCGCGCGTCGGCATCGCCAACGCGATCTCGGGCTTTTCGGTCCATCCGGTCTCGAAGCGCTGGTCGTCCACCGGCGGCGACCCCGAAGCGAACTGCGCCGCCAGCTATGACGCGTGGCAGCGCGTGCTCGAATTTCTGGACCGCCTCGCCCCGTCAGGGTGAAGCTGCACCCTATTTGGCGTTGGCCGAAAGATCGGCGCCATGCGCCGCGGCGAAGCGGCGCAGCTTGCCGCGGAAGAGCAACGCCGCGCCCGCCGCGCCCAGCATCAGCAACGACAGCAGGACAAAATAGGTCGTGTTGCCAAGGGCGCCGGCGAACCGTCCCAGCCCGCCGGCCGCATAACCGCCGAGCCCCAGGGTGATGGCATAGAAGGCGCCCATCACCGCGGCCACGATCCGCCGCGGCGCAAGACGATAGACGATCCCATAGGTCGAGACCCACGCCGCGACTTCGCCCGCCGCGATAACCAGGATCGCGAGGGCGAGCATCAGCCACGACGGCTTTTCGACTGCCCCCGATGCCTGCCAGGCGAACAGCAGCACACCCGCGCCGCCCATCATGAGCGCAATCGCATATTTGACGATGATGTCGGGTTCGCGCCCGGCGCGCGCGAGCCGGTGCCAGATTGCGGCAAAGACCGGCGCCGCGATGATCAGGCCCAGCGCGTTGACCGACGTAAACCATTGGGTGGGAATTTCGAAGGACCCGACATGGCGGTCGACATGCTGTTCGAGGAACAGCGAGAAGGTCCCATAGACCTGAAAATGGCCGATCGCATAGATGCACAGGAGAAGCGCGAGAAGGGCGAGAATGAGCAGTCGCTGCACCACATGAACTTCAGCTTCCGCGGTTTCGGTCGACTCCGCCGCCAGGCGCTGCGGGCCGAGCATCCGGCTGGCCAGCAGCGAATAGGCGCCAAGGCCGATGCCGATGCCGACGGCCGACATCGCAAAGGCCGGATGCCAGCCAAAGCTGACGGCAACCGATCCCGCGGCGATCCCGGCGATAAAGCCGCCGATGTTGATCCCCATATAATAATAGGCATAGGCGCGGTCGCGGCGCGGATCGGTCGGCGCGAAACTGTCGCCCAATACGATCACCATCGTCGATTTGAACAGCGCATTGCCAAGCACGAGGCACAGAAGCGCGCCCCAGAAACACAAAGTGACAAGCCCGTATGCGCTCGCGAGATCGGCGTTCAGTCCGGCAGGCGTCGTCCAGCTTCCCAAAGGCACGGCCAACGCCGCGAACGCAGCGGCGGTCGACGCGCCAAAGAAGGCGGGGAGGATGCCGATCAGCGCGAGCAGCACATAACCGCTCAGCATCAACACCGCGCCGACGACGATGGCGGCGCGATGGCCGAGGATCCGGTCGGCGACATAGCCGCCGATCGCCGGCAGGGCGTACATCAGGCCGGTGTAGATGCCGAGCACGCCCAGCGCCGACGCCTGCTCCCAGCCGAAGCCGCCGGCCATGCGCGACGCGGTGAGGAACAGGGCCAGGAGCGAAAGCAGCGAATAGAAGCCGAACCGTTCGAAAAATTCGAACAGGATGACCAGTATCGCGCCTTTGGGCAGACCGCGCGCCGGTGCCGAGGCGACCGCCTGACTCTCTGCAACGTTGCTCGCCATCCTCGTCTCTCCCCAAGAATATTAGTTTTCGGCCCCAGACGACCATGAACGACGGGCGGTCGGCAAGCCCGGCGATCGCACCATGGCCGACCGCAACACTCATCCGTCCGATTGCAGTATCGGGCACTTCGATACGGCGCACCAGCGTTCGGACTGCAATCGAATTTCGTCGGACGGAAGCAGGACAGCCGTCAAGCCCGATATTAGCCTCGAAGCGGAAATGGGGAAGAAGAGGAGGGGATGAAAATGGCAAAGAAGGTTTTGGGATGCAGCGCGATGCTTCTGGCGAGTTGCATGCATGTCACGCCGGCATCGGCGCAGGCGAGCCCGAATGACGCTGCGAATGCGGCGGCCGATACCGACAGTTCGGTCGACATCGTGGTTACGGCGCAGAAGCGCGAACAACGCCTGATCGACGTCCCGCTCAGCCTGTCGGCGATCGGCGCGGACGAACTGCGCGAAGCCGGGATTACCGGCGTTCAGGACCTTGCCACATCGACGCCCGGCCTTGTCTTTTCGGAAACCATCGGTCGGCAGACCACCAACGCGATCATCCGCGGCGTTTCGCCCCAGGGTTTTTCGGATCCGACGGTGCAGGTTCTCGTCGACGGCTTCACGCTGGGCTTCAACCGGTCGGGGAACAACGCGCAAATCTTTGACCTCGAGCGCGTCGAAATCCTTCGCGGTCCGCAACCGACACTTTACGGCCGCAATGCGCTCGGCGGCATCATCAACTATGTCACGCGCAAGCCCGGCAATGATTTCGAGGGCTTCGTCCGGACCGAGGTCGGCTCCTACGGCACCTATCGCCTGGCCGGATCGGTGGGCGGCCCCATCGTCACCGACATTCTCGCGGCGCAGGTGGGTGCAAGCTACCGCAAGTCCGGCGGCTACCTCGACAATCGTTTCGACGGCAGCAAGAATATCAACGACGAGCGCGACATCGACGTGCGCGGTCATCTCCGCTTCACCCCGACCGACGCGCTCGAGATCAATCTCACGATGAACTATTCGGATACCGACGACGGCTGCGGCGATTGCGCGGTCGCTCCGATCGGGTTCGATGTGAATAATCCCCAGAGTTTTCGCGACATCGGTCTCGGCCGGATCAGCTTCAACGATTTCGACCTGACCATAAATCAGAATTTTCCAGGCTATTTCAAACGCAAAGAGACCACTGCGGTCCTGAATGCGACCTATGATTTCGGCGGCGTCACGCTCACCAGCATCACCGGCGCGGCGCGCCAGGATACGGATTTGCGCGCCGACACCAATCGCTTGCCGACACTGAGCACCAGTTCGCTCGGCAGCATGTTCTTCAACGTCAAGATCCGGAACGAGGGTTGGAGCGAAGAGTTGCGGCTCGCGTCGGACGGCGATGGCCCGCTGATCTGGCTCGTCGGCGGCTATGCGTATCAGAATCGCCGCCGGTCGGACACCCTGTCCAACGGCGTCGGCATATTCTCCAGCAATATTGTGCGCATCACCAACCTCGCGGCGTTTGCCAACCTTGAGTATAAGCTGACCGACCGTCTCTCGGTCATCGGCGGCCTGCGCTATGATTGGGAAAAGCGCAGTCTTGAGAATCCCGTGATCAACTCATTATTCGAACGCAAGGCCGGAGAATGGCTGCCGAGCGCGACACTGTCGTTCAAGCCGACCGAGGATATTCACCTCTACGCCACCTACACGCGCGGCTATCACTCCGGCGGCACCAACGACCCCGCCTTCGCGCCCGCCAACCGGATCAACTATGAATCCGAATTTCTGACCAACTATGAAGTCGGCATGAAAGGAAAGCTTGCGGGCGGGCGCATGAGCTATAGCGTCGCCGCCTTCCTGATGGACTGGACGAACCAGCAGATCACGCGGCAATCGCCGATCAACCCGGTCCGCACCTACGTCGAAAATGCCGGCAAGTCGCGCATCAAGGGGATCGAAGCATCGGTATCCGCGACGCCAACCCGTGGTTTCGATGTCAATGCGTCGATCTCGGTGCTCGATGCCCGGTTTGTCGACTATATCGACCCGATCTCGGCGTCGGTCTTTGGCATCAGTCCCGATCTTGGCGGCAACAAATTGTCCTTTGCGCCGAGCGTCACGGTCAGCGCCGGCGCGCAATATGTCTTTCCGATCGGCGTGGGCGGGTGGGACGCGCGGCTGCGCGCCGACATCAATATGGTCAGCGACCGCTCATTCAACGTCACCAACCTGTTGATTGCCGACGGCTATTCGGTGGTGAACCTCTATGCCGGGGTACAGAATGAACAATTCCAGATCGGGCTGTTCGCCGACAATGCCTCCGACGAACGCTATCTGACCGGCGGCTCGATCTCGGCATCGACCTTCCCGCCGCTGCTGACCGTCGGCAAGCCCCGCATGTATGGCATCAGGGCAGAGATGCGCTTCTGACGGGCAGCATCGCGACAAATAACAGCAGCGCGTGGCGGCGGTGGTTTCGGCGGGATTTTGATCCCGCCAAACCGCCGCCGCTTCGCGTTGGGGGCAATCCGCTTCCGGCTGGAGTCTGGGCCGCCCTCCCCGGCGCCCTCCCCGGCGCCCTCGTCGGTCGATCGGCGCAGGGATTACAGATTCAGCGCCGCAGGAAATGCAACAGCGGCCCCGTCCGGGTGGGACGGAGCCGCTGGCTCAAAGACGATCATGTCGCGCGCGGCGGCGGTCAGTCGGTCCGCCGCTGGACCAGAAGACCACCGGACTCCTCGACCCGCACCGGAAGCCCTCCTGCCAGGTCGACCCACATCGTCATCGCTGGCAATGGACCCGCGCTGCCGATCCGAATGTCGAACCCGCTGGCACCGTCCGCGGTCTCGGCCCGTCGCGTGACCGACCAGTTCCGGCGCTCAAGGCGCAATCCGCCGCGGGGTGATGCCATCGTCCATATCGGAAGCGATCGTGTTTCGCCCACCTGAATCGCGCGCAACGCGACCGCCAACAGCGCGCCGTCGGCGATCGTGTCGGTCAGGACGACTTCACCGGCTGCGGGCGTGATGACCTGATCGTCCTTGCCCGCCACCGCGAGCCGATAGGTTGCGCCATCGCGCATCAGGCTGGCGTTCCTGCCAAAGCGCGAATGATCGTCGAGGACATATCGCGTCAGCGCCCCGGCCGAATCCAGTTCGAGGCGATAGTCGCGAAGACCCGCGGCCCTTCCCGTCGTTTGGGTCTGCGCGATGATGAGGCGTCCGTCGCCAGCCGCGGCGAATGCCAGCCGGTCGGCTGTGATCGGCTTGCCGGCGAATTCGGTGACGAACTGCAGCCGCGCTGCGGCCGGGCTTTCGGCCAGCCCGGCAAGCGGCGACGCGGCCGCGAACCAATCGGGCGCCTTTCGGTAGCCGGCGGCGACCTCCTCGAGCTTGGCGTGCAATTCGGCCTCGGGCAGCCAGCGACCGCGGAGCATCACGCCCGCGCGGCGTTTGAGGTTGTCGAGATTGTCGAGCGGATTGGCCTCGAGCAGCAACAGGTCCGCCCGCGCACCCGCGGCGACGACGCCGAATTCATCGGGCGTCCCAAGAAAGGTGGATGCGTTCGCCGTCGCGGCTTTCAGCACTTCAAAGCGCGTGAAACCCGCTTCTTCGAGAAGCGCCATTTCGTCGTGGACCGCGAAACCGGCGATGATCTGCGGATTGGGCGTGTCGGTTCCCACCAGGATCGGCGCGCCCGCCCGGCGCAACGCCGCAATGCGTTCGCGCGGTCCCTTTTCGGCGAAGACCTTGAGCATTTCCTGCTCGGCGTCGGTGCGGCTCGACCGATTCCATCCCATCTGCATGAAGGGCGAGACGTAGCGCAGTTCGTCGCGCGTCATCGCCGCCCCGATTTCGCGGCGAGTCAGGGCGCCGTTTTTCAGGACGATCAGGGTCGGAACATTCCAGACACCCATCTCACGCGTGAGATCGGCCGCGGCGGCGAGCTTTTGCTGATCGAACACTTTGTCATAGGCGAGCTCGCCGGATGCCAGGCTTTTCGCCAGCGCGATGCCCGCTTCGGACCGGCTGTTGTCGCCGATCGTGCGGTCCTCGGCGAGCGATGCCTCGAGGTAGCCGGTCATATGCTCGATCGTGCGCATGCCCGAACGCAGCGCGTGATCGAGCGGCACCGAACGCGGGACATGGCCGGCAAACGGAATTCCCTCGCGCTTCGCCGCTGCCGCTATCGCATCGAACACATCGGGTTTGAGATTGCTGTAGACCTTGATGAAATCGAAGCCCGCGGCCTTTTGCTTGGCGACCAGCGCCTCGCCCGCAACCGGTGTGAGCGCCTGTGCGCTCCCCGCCCATATCCGGGGTTCGCCATCGATCAGCTGACCCGCGGTAAGGATCGTCGGCCCCGCCAGTTCGCCCGCCGCGATGCGTCGGCGCATCGTGAGCGTGGTGTCCTCTCCCCACATGTTGCGCACGAAGGTGACGCCATTGCCAAGATAGAGCGGCAGCTCGCGCTCGTCCCACAAATGCACATGCATGTCGGCGAGGCCGGGCATCAAATAGCGCCCCTTGCCATCGATCACCTCGAGATCGCGGCCGACCTTGACGGACCGCGCGGGCCCGACTTTGACGATCCGATCGCCCCGGACGATCACGGTTTGATTGGCGAGGACACCCCCGGTCCGCATCGGAAGCACCGAGACGTTCACGATGGCGTAGCCGCCCCCGTCCTTCGCCGGTTCCCGCGCGTGCGTGGTCGCCGACGATGCGAGACACGCCAGACCGGCGAACAGGCCCAGCAGGCGCTGCAAGATGCCCCGCGCTATCATCCGGCCTGCGTTCCATAGCAGCCGCGGCCAATTGCGACGAGCCGGCCCGCGTCGTCCTCGACGTCGATGTCGACGACGCCGACGGTGCGACCGGCGCGCCGGACCGTTGCCGTTGCGACGAGCGCGGCGCCCGACGCCGGACGAAGATAGTCGACCCGGAAGTTGATCGTCGGTACGCCATGGCCGAGGATCGCGATCAAGGCATAATCGCCGGCTATATCGATCAGCGAGGCGATCGCGCCGCCATGATATTGGCCGGTTCCCGCTTGGCGCTCGACCGCCGACGTGAAGTCGAGCCGGAGCGCGAGCGTCTGCGCCGCGGTATCGACGCTCGCGATCGTCATCTGGAACAGCTGGTGGAACGGTGAATCTTCGAGCTGCGCCTGCAGCCGCGAAGCGTGCGAATCTGTATCGGTCATCAAGGCTTCCTTTGTCATTGGGCGCCCGCCTTCTTGGCGATTTTGGCGCGTATCTCGGCGAGCATCGCGTCGAGATCGGTACGGCCGAGCCATTCGCCGCGGGTCACGACCGCGGCGATGCGCTGGGTGTTGTGGATATCCTGAAGCGGATCGGCGTCGAGAATGAGCAGGTCCCCCTGATAGCCTGGCGCGACCTTGCCCGCCCGGTCGGCGATGCCTGCGAACTGCGCCGCGTTGATCGTCGCCGTCATCAGCGCGTCGCGCGGCGTCAGCCCCGCTGCGACGAGTTGCTCGAGCTCATAGTGAAGCGTGAAGCCCCACGGGCCCAGATCGGTGCCCGCCAGGATGGGAACGCCGGCCCGGTGCAGCGCTACGAGCACCGCGTCCTGTTTCGCATGGCCTTGCGATGCCGCTTCCCAATCCGCGGCGCTGAAATTGCTGAGCCATTTGATGCGCGACCGGTCCTTGAGGCTCGCGCGGTCGCTCGGATCGAGATAGGCTGCGGCGGGCTGGGCAAGATAGTTTTCGACCACGCGCACCGGAGCGGTGTAAATCCGGGTCGACAGCGTCGGGGTTTCATAGACGCCGGCGGCGCGGCTCGCGTCGACCAGCGGCGCCAGTTTCGCAAGATCGGCATAGGCCCAAGCGAGCGTGCGCGACCGATAGTCCTTGCCGGGCTGGATCCGCGCGTCGGCCGGGACCAGCGGGATGTTGTAGCCGCGCAGATGCTCGATCGATTTCTGCCGCGCGGCGAGCGCGCCATCGAGGCCGACCTCGAAGGGAATATGCCCGACCACGGGCATGCCCAGGCGCCCGCCTTCCTCGACAAGACCGGCATAAGCGTCGGCCGGAAGATTGTTATAGACCTTCAGATAGTCATAGCCCGCCGCTTTTTGCGCGCGAACTTCGGCGATCGCCTGCGCGCGCGTGTCGAGCAGCCGCCGACCTTCGGTGGCAATCACCGACGCCATCTCGGGTGGCGGACGACCCTCGATGATCGGACCCGAGATGAACAGCCGCGGGCCGCGGCGCTCGCCGAGCTCGATCTGCGCGCGCCAGGCGAGATGTTCGGGCTTGCCCCACATGATGCGACCGCCGGTCACGCCGTTCGCGATCATCTGCAACAGATCGCTTTCGCTGTCGGGGTGCAAATGCATGTCCCAAAGCCCGGGCAACACATATTTGCCCGCCAGATCGATCACCCGCGCCTTTTCGGTGGCGGGGCCGCCCGCGGCACCGACCGCCTCGATCCAGCCGTTGTCGAGGCGAATCGTCTGCCCGGATCGGGTCGTTCCCGCTTCGACATCGACGACCGTCGCATTTTTCAGGATCAGCACCTCGGCGCGCGCAGGCGCTAAGGCGGTGCTCCCAAAAGCGATCATCGTCAGCAGGCACGTCGTGATCTTGCGCATCATTTCTTCCTCCCGTTGCGGGCTCACTCGATCAGTTGATCGATGCTTCCAGCGAGTGCGCGCAAGCGCCAAGCGGCTGGCCATGGACAATCATTCGGCCAATTCGGCGCGCCGTCCACTGGCATGCATCGAGAACGTCGCATCGAATTGGTTTTCGGACGGCTGCAAAAATTTCGGCGCGCCACAACGCGATATGTCGGGTGAAAATCGCGGGCACGAAGATGCGCACTCCAAACAGGTGAGGACCAACGAAAATGATTAGCCGTACACTGGCCTATGCAATATCCGCGTCCCTGTTGGCGCTGGCGGCGTCCGACGCGCTCGCTCAGGAGGCGCCGCCGACCACGACACCGCAGCTCGAAAGCAACGAGAGCGACGGAGAAACGATCGTCGTCACCGGCTCACGCATCAAACGCGCCGGCTTCGACACGTTGGAGCCGGCGACCGTCATCGATGCCGAATATATCGAGAATCGCGGCCTCACCAACGTTGCCGATGCCCTCAACGAGCTTCCCGGCTTCGGAACGCCGGCCAGCCCGGCCGGCGCCCAGAATGCCTTCGGCGCGGGTGCCAATTTCGTCAATCTCTATGGATTGGGAACGCAGCGGACGCTGACCCTGCTCAATGGCCGCCGCGTCGTGTCAGCCAATGCGGCGAGCAGTTTCAGCGGCGGAAATCCAGGTGTCCAGGTCGATCTCAACATCATCACGACGCAGCTGGTCAACCGGGTCGAGAGCATTTCGGTCGGCGGCGCGCCGACGTATGGCTCAGATGCGATAGCGGGCACCACCAACGTCATTTTCAAGCGCGATTTCGAGGGACTCGAGGTGCAGCTCACCAACGGTATAACCGATCGCGGCGACGGCCGACGCTACAACGTCTCCGCCGCATTCGGGCACAATTTCGCCGGCGGCCGCGGCAACATCACGCTGAGCGGTTCGATCGACCGTCAGGACGGCGTGTTCGCGATCGACCGCCCCTTCTTCCGCGAAGCCTTTGCCTTCGCCGCCAATCCGACCGAAGCGCAGGCCGCAACCATCCCCGGACGAACGCCGGCGAATGACGGCCGCGTCGATCCGAATATCCCGTTCCAGTTGACGGCTGCCGCCACGCCCGACGGCATCCCGAACAACGTGCTGCTCCGTAACTCGCGCGTGGCGCTGAGCAACGACAATGGCGTGCTCTTCCCGTCGACCGGCGCCACTACGATGTCGGGTTCGCGGCTTCGCGGCTTCGGGCCCAGCCTGACGAACTATCTGCAATTCGCACCGGGGGGCAACATTGTTACCTACGATCCCGGCATTCCGTTCGGCAGCACCTTCAGCGGCGGGCAAGGCAATTTTCCGGCTGAAAATCAGCAAATCACTTCCGATCTCGACCGCCGGGCTTTCACAGCGCTGGCGCGCTATTCGATCACCGACGACGTCGATGTCTTCTTCGAAGGCATTTATTATTCGGCTGAGGCGCGGGAGCTGGGCGACTCCGGCAATGTGAACGGCGGCTTCCTGACGACCGGGGAGAGCGGTATGCTCACCATCCGCAACGACTATCCGTTGCTCAGCCAACAGGCGCGAAACACGCTTGCCGCCAACGGCATCACCTCGTTCCGCCTGTCGCGCAACCTCGACGATCTGTTCCGTCAGGCGACCTCGTCGGAAAGCGAGATGATCCGCGGCGTCGCCGGTCTGGAAGGCGAGTTCGAGCTGGGCGGACGCAACTTCAATTGGGAGGCGACCGCCAATTTCGGCCGCTACTCGTCCACTTACTTCCAGACTCAGCTCAACCAGCAGAAATTCGTCAACGCGGTCAATGTGGTCAGGAACACCGCCGGGCAGGTCGTCTGCAGCCCGACCGAGGTTCCGACACTGATCTACGGCACTGGGACCACCGCTGCGACCGACTTCCTGCCGGTCGCCGATCCCAATTGCGTGCCGCTCAACCTGTTCGGCGAAGGCTCGGCATCGCCCGAGGCGATCGATTATGTCACCGATGACACCACCGCCAGGTCGAGGCAGGAGCAGCAGGTCTATAACATCAACCTTGGCGGCAGCCTGTTCGACGTCTGGGGCGGACCGGTGGCGTTCAACATCGGCTATGAACATCGCCGGGAGAGTGCCTCGTTCACCCCCGACGATTTCCAGCTGCTCGGCCTCGGCCGCTCGGTGGCGGTGCCGCCGACGTCGGGTTCGTTCAACACCGACGAATTGTTCGGCGAAGTGCTGATCCCGCTGATCGGTGCCGATAACGGCGTCCCGCTGGTTCACGGGTTCGATCTCACCGGCAAGGTCCGTTACGTCGACAATACCGTCAACGGCGGCTTTTTCGCCTATACGGCCGGCGCGCAATGGCGGCCGGTCCGCGGGCTCGAAATCCGCGGCAACTATACCCGTTCGCTGCGTGCGCCGGCGATCACCGAGCTGTTTCTGCCGCTCTCGGAGCGCTTCGTTACGATCACCGATCCATGCGCCAGCTCGCAACTTGTCAATGGCACCAATCCCGCTGCACGTCAGCGGAACTGCGCGGCTCTCCATGCTCAATCGGCGATTCCGCTCCCCTTCTCGCCGACCAGCAGCGGCATCCGCGGCACCCAGCAGGGCGACCCGGCTCTGGAGAACGAAACGTCGCGCGCCTACAGCATCGGCGCAGTGTTTCAGCCTATCCGGAACCTCACCTTGTCGGTCGACTATATCAATATCAAAATCAAAAACGTCATCGCGCGATTGACCGAGAATCAGATCGCCACCTCCTGTTATGACGACCCCGACTTCGATGTCAGCAACGCTGCGCAAGGCAATGTCTATTGCCAGCTCATCACGCGCGCCGCATCGGGCCAGATCACCAATGTCGATTCGCGCTATGTCAACGGCGAGTTCCTGAACTACAGCGGCATAACCGCCAACCTGTTGTACCAGCTTAGCCTGGGAAATTACGGCAATCTGCGGCTGGGCGCGACATTATACAGCCCGCAACAGTACGAGACCACCAACACCGGCATCACCATCGAGGACTCGATCGGCGAGATCGGCTTTTCGAAAACGCAGGTCCTCGGCAATATTGGCTGGGACATCGGCCCGGTAAGCCTGACCTGGCAAACGCGCTACACCGGCAGCGTTCGCTACAACAACACTTTCACCGCCGAAAGCCAGGACCGGCTGACAGTTCCCGAATATTGGCTGCACAACGCCGGGGTCCAGTTCCGGGTGTCGAAAGACATGGAGCTGCGGTTCGCCGTCACCAACATCTTCGACAAACAGCCGGCGCCGCAATCCTTCGGCTACGACGTGTTCGGTCGCCGCTATTCGATCACCGCCAAGGCAAAATTCTGAGCGCGTCGATGCTATCGTCGCCGCCAAGCGCGCGGTTCCGGTGGGATACCGCCGGGGCCGCGCCCATCGCCCATGTTAGCGCGCTTGCCCGAACCGCCCGGCGCGCGCTGCGCAGCGCGCTGCTGTTATCGGCCGTCGCGCTTGCCGCATCGGCGGGGGCGGCGGCGGGGCGCGAGCCGGGCGCCGCGCTCGTTTTGCGGAACGTCACGTTGATCGATGCAACCGGACGGTCGCCCCGCCCCGGAACCACGGTCGTCGTCACTGCGGGGCGAATCTCCGCCATCGGAAGCCGCGAAGCCATCGCCATTCCCGAACATGCCGAGTTGGTCGACGGGTCGGGCAAGTTCCTGATCCCCGGCCTTTGGGACATGCACACCCATTGGAGCCGCACCGAATTTCTTCCGCTCTACATCGCCAATGGCGTGACCGGAATCCGGTTGCTGCGCGGGCTTCCGGTCCATCAGCAATGGCGAAATGCGGTCGCAAAAAACGAGCTGCTCGCGCCGCATCTTGTCATCGCGAGTCCGCTCGTCGACGGGCCCAACCCGGTTCATCGCGACTCGATCACGGCGGGCGACGCAGACGAAGGGCGCACTGCGGTCGCTAAGGCCGTCGGCGGCGGCGCCGACTTCATCAAGGTCTACAGCCTGCTGCCCCGCGACGCCTATTTCGGTATCATCGACGAAGCCAAGCGGCGCAATATCCCGGTCGCCGGGCATGTTCCGCGCGCGATCACGACACGCGAAGCTTCAGACGCCGGACAGAAGAGCATCGAGCATCTGAGCGGGATCGCCTTCGCCTGCTCGCGCCTTCAGGCGGAGCTTCCCGCGGACATTGCAAAACTCGAGGCCGAAGCCGCTGCGGGGGCGAGTTATCTCACCCTGCTGCGCCGGCTCGAAGGCAAGCATCTCGATGCCTATGACGCGCGCCGATGCACCGCACTGTTCGCGCGCTTCCGGCGGAACGGAACCTGGCACGTCCCTACGCTGCTGGTGAACCGCGCGGCGGGGCTGCAATCGGCGCCGGACTTTGCCGATCCGCGCCGCGCCTATCTACCCGCAGCGGCGCGGTCGACCAATCCGCTCGACCACCCCGTCTACAAGCATTTCAGCGCGGCAGATTATATGCGCCTGTCAAAGAACCAGGCCCAGGAAATGCGGATAGTCGGCGCGATGCAGCGCGCCGGCGTCGGCATCCTCGCGGGCACCGACATGCTGCCGATCGGCTTTGGCCTTCACGACGAACTCGCCCTGCTCGTCGAATCCGGCCTCACGCCGATGGAGGCGCTTCAGGCGGCGACGCGCAATCCGGCGGCGTATCTCGGACAGCTGGACCGGTTCGGCACGATCGAGGTGGGCAAGCAGGCCGATCTCATCCTCCTCGACGCCGATCCGCTCGGCGACATACGCAACACGCGAAAAATCAGCGCGGTGGTGCTGGGAGGACGGCTTTTCACGCGGACCGAACTCGACCGGATGCTTGCCGATGTAAAAATCGCGGCCGACCGGCCGTGACCGGCAGGCGGCCGTTCGCCGATCTCCCGTCGCGGCGGGGGATGGTGATCGTCCTCGTCTCCAGCTTCGCCGCGGCCTGCGCCCCGGTGCTCTCGCCCACCCCGCGGGTAAACGCTCCCCGCGCAAAAAACTGCGCATTCAAGGGCGGCCGCTGGTTCGACGGTTCAGGGTATCGGCCACGACAATATTACGCGGTCGACGGGATGTTCACCACCCGCGAACCGCGCCAGATCGATGAGGTCATCGACCTCGGCGACAATTATGTCATCCCGCCCTTCGCCGACGCGCATACGCATCATTTCGACAATCCGGCGAACATCGACAAGCATATCGCCATGTATCTGAAAGACGGCGTCTTCTACGCGAAAGTCCAGACCGATGTGCGCAGCCGCGCACGGCGTGTCGCCGCGAAGGTCAACATACCGGGCAGTGTCGACATATCCTATGCGCATGGCGGCCTCTCGGCCACCAACGGCCATCCGCTGGCGACCTATGAGGGCCTCGCCCTGCTTGGCCGGCCCGGCCCCCGCCCAGGCGATGTACAGCGCGTTCGCGACAGCCGGCTGGTCGACAATGACGCCTATTATATCATCGACACCGCGGCCGACCTCGACGCCAAATGGTCCGCGATTCTGGCCGGCAAGCCCGATTTCATCAAGCTCTACCTCATCCACAGCGAAGAATATGACGAGCGGAAGCGCCGGACCGACAGCGTCGGCGACCGCGGACTCGACCCCGCGCTGGTCCCGTCGATCGTGAGGCGGGCGCACCGTGCCGGGCTGCGCGTCAGCGCGCATGTGACCACCGCCGCGGATTACCGCGTCGCACTTGCGGCCGGCGTCGACGAGATGGCGCATCTGCCGGGCTCGAGCATCCCCGAAAACGCCGATCCGGCCGAATATGAACTCAGCGACGAGGATGCGAAGCGGACCGCCGAGCGCGGCATATGGGTGATACCGGCCCCCGCCTATTATCCCATGTTCGACCCGCAGAACCCGGCCTATGACGCTGCGGCAAAGGCGCGGACCGAAAACATCCGCATCCGCAACCTCCAGCGCCTCCGCCGCCATCATGTCCGCATCGCGTTCGGTTCGGACAGCTTCGGCCGATCGCCGGTGAAGGACGTGCTCTACCTGAATACCCTCGGCGTCTTCAGCAATCTCGAGATGCTCAAAATCTGGTGCGAGGACACCCCGCGAACGATCTTCCCACAGCGACGGATCGGCCGGCTCGAAGCGGGCTATGAAGCGAGTTTCCTGGCGTTGACGGGCGATCCTCTTGCCGATTTGAGTCAAGTCCGGAGCATCCGCCTGCGCTACAAGCAAGGCGATCTGCTATTGCCGGGCCTGTTCCCGCCAACGTGAGCAGACGGTCAGCGCGTCCACGCGGCAAGAAAGCGGGAACTGTCCGGTGCTTCAATTGCCTTTGCGTCGGCCGCCCAGAGACATTCCCCGACGTCGGCTCGTAAACCGTTCGCGGCGATTGCGCCGCTTACCGGAACCAGCAGCAGCGGCGTCGCTGTCGCAAGCGGGCCAAGGTCGCTCCCGGTGACGTGCGCGACCGAAAAAGTTTCGCCAATCCGCTGACCGATGGGCGTCGCGAATGGAGGCGGGAGAACGCTTACGCCCCAGGGCTATTCGACGCCGATCGTCTGCAATTTTCGCGAACCGTTCATTGACGCTTGGCCCCGGCGCTATGCGGATGTCCCTCGACGAGCGTCAATGCGAGCGCGCCGAGCAGGCCAGCGCTATCGCCCAACGCGGGAGGTACGATCATCTCTTGGGGGCGACCCGCGAAATAGCCGGCCGCCGCTTCCACGGCCTCTGAGCGGATTCGGGCGAGCAAGCCCGGGCTTTCCATAACGCCGCCGCCCAGAATGATGCGTGCGGGTTCGAGTATCGCCTGAAAGGTCGCGATCGCGTGCGCCAGATACCAGGCAATGATCCGATGCCCGATATGGTCGGACGGCAGGTCCGATAGCGACGCCCCCCAACGCGCGATGATCGAAGGCCCGGCAGCGAGCCCTTCGAGACAGTCGCCGTGAAAGGGACAGGTCCCTTCGAACCCGGTGTCAGCGGGATGCCGCGGCATCCGGATATGCCCCATTTCGGGGTGGGTGACGCCGTGGACCAACTGCCCGCCGACGACTGCGCCGCCGCCGACACCGGTGCCGACGGTCAGATAGAGCGACGAATTGGTCGCTTGCCCCGCGCCCCACATCCATTCGGCGAGCGCCGCGCCATTGACGTCGGTGTTGATCGCGACGGGGCAGGTGAACGCGCGCGCAAAGGGGCCCGCGACATCGGCCATGCTCCAGTGCGGTTTCGTCGTGCGCGTGATATGGCCCCATTGCGGCGATGCGCGATCGAGATCGAGCGGACCAAAGCTTGCAATGCCGACCGCCGCATAATCGCCGCCCTGCTGTCGCAGCCAGTCTATCGCGGCGGGGATCGTCTCTTCGGGCCGCGTCGTGTCGATGCGCGTGCGCGCCTGAATCTGCCGCGACGCATCGCCGACGCCGACAATGAACTTGGTGCCGCCCGCTTCGATCAGCGCAATCTTACCGTCCATCATTTGAACGACCCCCTCCCTTATGCCAGCTCACAGAAAAGATGCGCCGGCATGGGCGCGTTCGACCATGATTGCCGGCGTGTTGCCGTCCGGCGTTCGATAGCCTGTTTCGACATGATCGATCACCGCCTGCGCCGCCTCCGCCTCGACCAGCGCGACGACCGCGCCGCCGAAGCCGCCGCCGGTCATGCGCGCACCGCCCCGACCGCCGATCGCGCGTTGCAATTCCGCCACCAGGTGATCGATCGCGGGCAGAGTGATCTCGAAATCGTCGCGCATCGAGACATGCGACGCCGCCATCAATTCGCCGAGCGCCACCAGATCGCCCCCCTCCATCGCCTGCGCGGCATCGAGCACCCGGACATTTTCGGTAACGACATGGCGCGCGCGGCGATAGGCTATTGGATCGAGGTCGGCGCGCGCGGCATCGAGTTCATCCAGCGACACGTCGCGCAGCGCTGCCGCGCCGAGCTGGCGCGCGACCGCCTCGCACTGCGCGCGGCGCTCATTATATTGCCCGTCGACGAGACCGCGGCTGATCCCCGAATGGACGATCAGGATCGCGGCGCCGGGCGGCAGCGCGACCGGGCGGATGTCGAGGCTGCGGCAATCGATCAGCAGCGCATGATCCAGTACACCGTGCGCCGAAGCAAGCTGGTCCATGTTGCCGCAGCGCATCCCGACGAAATCGCATTCGGCCGCTTGCGCCATCAACGCGATCTGCGTCGCACCGAAATGGCCCCGCGCGAACAATCCGCCGAGCGCCATCCCTGTCGCAACTGACAGCGACGCCGACGAAGACAGCCCAGACCCTTGCGGAATATCGCCCGCGACGACGATATCTGTACCGCCGAGGTCCACGCCGTGCGCCTGCATCGTTGCCGCCATGCCGCGAATATAGTTGGACCAAGGCTGATCGGGCGCGGGCGCGATCGGCCGCGACAGGTCGAATTCGCTGACGACATCGCCGAAATCGGCGGCGATCATCCGGACGACATTATCGAGACGTCGGCGCGCCGCGACGATGCTATGCTGGCCGATCGCGGCGGGGAGGACGAAGCCGTCGTTATAGTCGGTATGCTCGCCGATCAGGTTGACGCGCCCCGGCGCGCGCACCGCGATGTCGGGTGCGGCGCCGATCAACTCGCCGAACCGCGCGGTCGTCCGTTCGGCGAGCGTCATGCGCCGATCTCGACCGCGCGCAGCCGTTCGGCCGCCTGTTCGGGGGTCAGGTCGCGCTGCGCCTCGGCGAGCAGTTCATAGCCGACCATGAATTTGCGCACCGTCGCCGAACGCAGCAGCGGCGGATAGAAGTGCGCATGAAGCTGCCAATGGCGGACGTCACCGGCACCAAAAGGCGCGCCATGCCAGCCCATCGAATAGGGGAAGGGACAGCCAAACAGATTGTCGTAGCGCCGCGTGAGTTCGCGGAGCATCGCGGCGAGTGCGCGTCGCTGTTCGGCATCGAGGTCGGGCAGGCGCTGCGCGGCAAAGCGCGGTAACAGCAATGTCTCGAACGGCCATGCCGCCCAATAGGGGACGATCGCCAGCCACAGATCATGCTCGGCAACAACACGCGGGCCGTCGGCTTCGCGCTCGGCGAGTTCGGTCAGCATCGGCCTGGCGCCCGCCCAGCCGCGCTGGCCGGCCTCTTCGCGCGCGATCTCGTCGGGAACATGGCGCGTCGCCCAGACCTGTCCGTGCGGATGCGGGTTCGAACAGCCCATCATTTCGCCGCGATTCTCGAAGATCTGCACATGGGCGTGGGTTCTGCCAAGGTCCGCGCTTTGGTCGCACCAGCAATCGACGACCGCGGCAATCTCGTCCTCGTCGAGCGCAGGAAGTCCGCGCGCATGATCGGGCGAGAAGCAGATCACCCGGCTCGTCCCCGACGCTGCACCGGCCTGAAACAACGGGTCGGCCGTTTCGGGCGGTGCGGGCGTGTCGGGGAGCAGCGCCGCGAAATCATTGTCGAACACGAACGGCCCCGAATATTCGGGGTTCACCGAGCCGTTAGCACGCGTGTTGCCGGGGCAGAGATAGCAGGAAGGGTCGTGGCTTTCGGAGGGCGCCGCGGTCGCCTTGCCCTGCTCGCCCTGCCAGGGGCGTTTGGCGCGGTGCGGCGAGACCAATATCCACTCGCCGCGCAGCGGGTTGTAGCGCCGGTGCGGATGCTCGGCCGGGTCGAAGCGCGTATCGGTCACGGCCAGACCTTCCCTTGCCCGTCGACGCAGCGGCTCTCACCCGTCGCCGGGTCGAGCCGCAGTTCGAGCGTCGATCCGTCAACCAGCGTGGCGCGCTGGACGATCATTGCCTCGCCATTGCCGAGCGTGGGGTAACGGCACGAGCCGATATCGAGCGCGGCGATGCGGTCGAACAGCGCTGCGCGGTCGGCGGACAGCGTGTCGAGCGTGTCGCTCGTCATCAGCACTCCGCCCGACAGCCCGGCGAGCAACGCGAGGCTGCGCACCTGCGCGTCGCTGAGGTCGTGATAGCGGTCGCGCAGCAATATGCAGTCGGGATCGGCTTGCCACAGCCGGCCAGCGGCATGGTTGCGCGTCGCCTGGTCGCGCAGCAGGCTTTCAGCCGACTGGTCGCCCGACCATTTTACCCCGACGTCGCGCCCGATGCGGACTGCATCGACAAGGCCGACCGATGCCCACAGCGGACAACCGCAACCGAGCCACAGCGCGTCGCCGATCTCTTCGCGGACGACCGCCGCCATCTTGCGCCAGATTGCGATGCGCGATTGGCCAGCCTCGTGCCAGAGGGCGCGGTCGGGGCCATATTCGGCGCCGAAGAACATGAAATCGGTCTTGAAATAGCGCGCGCCCCAATCTTGCGCCCAGGTCCGGAACACTTGCCGAATCCACGCCTCGGCACCCGGATGGGTGATGTCGAGGACATAATATTCCTCGCTCCGCTTGTGCCAGCGGAACTCGCCGTAAAAGGCCATCTGGATCAAGGGTTCGCCCGTCGCCCTTTCGCGCACGACCCAATCGGGATGCTCGGCGAACAGCCTGCTGCGATTGCCGACCATGAAGGGCGCGATCCACAGACCGGGGGTGAAGCCCGCACCGGCGATCTCGCCGAGCAGCGGCGCCATGCCGCTTGGGAATTGCGGTTTGACGTCGAGCCAGTCGCCCATCTCGGGGGTGAAGCCATCGTCGATCAGGAAGATGTCGAGGCGGGTGCCGTGCGCGTCGCGATAAGCCGCTGCGGCGTCTAGATGCTCGCGGACATTCGCCTCGTCGATCGCGGCGTAGAGATTATACCATGAACACCAGCCGCTGATCCGTTTGGCGGGGATGCGCGGGGTGAACGGCGAGGCCGCGGCGACACGCTCCGACCAGCGGATGAGCGCGGCCTCGACATCGTCGTCGGCGTAAAGATAGAGCGGTTCGGCGGTGGTCGCACCCGTGCGGTCGAGCAAGGTTTCGACATCGATCGTCATCGCCTCGGCATTGCCGCCGAAGCGAAAGCGGTTCTGGAAACGATCGTGCCGATCGAAACCGAGCATTACCGCGCCCGGCGCCGCGCGCGGCACCAGTGCGGTCATCGCAAAGCCCAATGTCGGCTCCTTGCCCGGCGGCGCATCGCCCGCGGGCGTGCCGGGATCGGCAAAAAAACTGCCGTCCCAGCTGTGATAGCCGTTGCGAAGGTAGCGCTGCACCCCGCGCACTGCGCCGAAGCGCAAGCCGAGCGACAGCGGCGCGTCGCCAAGCCCGCACACCGAAATATCGAAGCGGAGCGCGTCACCCTCTTCGCCCACCGCGAGCGTGATCGTCCGCCCCTCATCGAGCGCCCATTCGATCCGGTCGGGTGCGCTATGCGTCACCCGATGCGGCGGCACCGCGCCGTCGAGCAGCGGCTGTACGTCGGCTAGCACAACGCCCTTGTTCGCGAACTGGGTCATCGGGTCAGCCGGATCTCGCGCCGCTCGTCGGCCGACTGCCGCGCGGCGAGCGCGAGCCGCAGCGAGGCGGCGCCTTCGGACAGCGGGATCGCGGGCGCGCCGCCAGCCGTGATCGCGCGGTGCACATCGGCGAGCTGCGCAACGAAGGGATCGGTCGGACCCGCAATCTCCTCGACCGCCGCCTCGCCGGCGGTCCGCGTCAGCACCGCGTCGTTCCAGCCCGTAAAGCGCCCGGTCATCCGTTCGGCATAGACCGCCCATTCCTTGTGCCAAACGCCCGGAACCGCGATGTTCGAGGCGTTGAGCGTCGCGATCCGCCCGTCGTCCCAGCCGAAGACGATCGCCGAAATATCTTCGATGTCATAGCCGGGCGTGTCGTGGTGCGCGAAATTTGCGCGGCGCGCGTAAACGCTGTCGGGCTCGCCCATCAGGTGGCGGATCAGGTCGACCTGGTGGATCACCTGCTCCAAGATCTGCCCGCCCGACTTCGCCTCCTCGCGCCACCAATCGGCATGGAGCGCGTTGCAATGATAGGCGCCGGCATAAAGACCGACCTGCCCGGTGTCGGCGTCTTTCCAGCGGCGCACCGCATCGCCGAAGCGGTACATGAAGCCGATCGCCGCGACGACGTCGGCCCTGCCGACTTCGGCGACCATCGCGTCGGCGGCTTGCTGATCGAGCGCGATCGGCTTTTCGACAAGCAGATGCACGCCAGCGCGGGCAACGCGCTCGATCTCGCCGCTGCGGTCAAAGGGGGGCAATGTCGCGATGACGAGGTCTAGACGCTCGTGCTGCAACATCAGGTCGAGGTCGATATAGCCGGCGGCGGCGCGATCGCCGGCAAACGCCCCTGTCCGCTCCGCATCGCGGCCGCAACAGGCGACGAGTTCCATTTGCTTCGGCAACTCGGCGACAGCGCCGGCATGGCGCGCGCCGATGCCCCCGCAACCGAGCAGTCCCACCCGCAGTTTCCTCATGTGTCGAACTCCAGCATCGCCTGCAGCATCCCCGGCGTCCCCGCGTCGAGCTGTTCGAATAGTTTCGGCGCCTCGGCAAAGGGCGCGCGATGCGTGATCAGCGGCAACAGGTCGAGCGTGCCGTCATGCTGCAATTCGACCGCGGCGCGCCACAGCCGCGGCTTCGACCAGCGATAGCTCGTATCGGGCGCAACGCCCGAAATCTGCGAGCAGATCAGCTGGATGCGGTTGAGGTGGAACTCTTCGCCCAGCCGCAGCCCGGCGATCGCGCCCTGGAAAAAGCCCATCGCAACGACACGCGCATTATAGGCGGCGGCGCGGATCGCTTCGCCGAGCGCCGGCGCCGCGCCCGACACCTCGATGCAGACATCGGCGCCGCGTCCGCTGGTCAGCCGCTTGATCTCTTCGGCGGCGCCCGCAGCGTCGATCGCGATATGCGCACCGTGGCGCAGCGCGATCGCACGCCGCGCCGCATCGGGATCGACCGCGATGATCCTTGCGCCCGACGCGCGCGCCGCCTGCGCGACGATCTGCCCAGGCACGCCGAGGCCGAAGACCGCCACACAATCGCCGATGCGGATCTGCGCGTCGTGGACGCCGTTGAGCGCCACCGCGCCGATGTGCGAGAAAATACCGATGCGGGGGTCGGCGTCCTCGGGAAGGAGCCGGTCGCGCACATAGTCGGCGGTCGCGACATGATGCGTCCGGTGGTTCCAGGTGCCGAACAGCCGTTGCCCGACGCGCAGGTCGGCCACCGCGCTCCCCACTTCGATAATCTCGCCCGATTCCTCATAGCCGAGGTTGCGCACCGGCCAGTCCCAGCTCGGCACATCGGCATCGACGAACAGCCGCTGCGCCTCATCGAAACGGCGGTGCATGAAGGGATTGGTGCCGCGATATTGCGTCAGCTCGGTGCCCGCGCTGATCCCCGAAAAAAGCGTGCGGATGCGAACATCCTGCGGCTCCAGCGGGGAATCCGCGGATTCCTCGAACTCCAAAACCCTCGGCGCCTTGAGAATCAGCGATTTCATCAGTGCGCATCCGCCGAATTGGCTTCGACCGCGCGAGCGATCGAGCGGCGCATGGAAAGGATCAGCACGACGGCAATGACATAAAACGCAGCCAGCGAGACCATCCCCCCTGCCATACCAATCGTTTCCGACGCCCAGGCGACGAACAACGGCGTCAGGCCCGCACCGAAAAAGCCGATCATCGTCATGGCACCTACGGCCGTCGCACGGGCGTGCTGGGGAACCACGTCGTGCATGGCTGCATATATACAGCCGTCGAACAATCCCTTGCCAAAGCTGGTGGCGACAAGCACCAAACCGACACCCGCGGCCGTCGTCATCGAGGTCAGCGGCAGCAGCAGCAGCGCGGCGAGCATCAGCCCGATGGCAAGGGTGTAAAAGCGCCCGAGCGGGGTGCGTTTCGCCAGCCAGTCCGCGACGAACCCGCCCAGCGGCACTGTCAGAAAGCCGGCAATGTTAATCGTCGCCGAGCCGACCAGAGCAGACCCCGCAAGGTCAAGACCCAGCGTGTCGTAGACATAAGTTGGCGCCCATACTGTCACGCCCGCCGCCGCGCCGTTCGCGAGGAAGAAAACGGCGCAAAGCAAAAGCGCGGGCTTGATACGCCAGACGACGCCCAATGGCTCGTCATTCACCGCCTTCGCCGTGGTGACAGGTGCATCGCGAAGCCAGCGGTAAAGGAGGAACGCGTGTGCCACGCCGACGGCGGCGAAGACCGCGAACGGAAGATGCCAGCTGAACTTGTCGGCAAGAAACCCGGCGAAGACAGCGCCGAGGCCGGCACCTGCAAACACACCGGTCTGGTGGAGTGATAGCGCACGGCCGCGCGACTTGGGCTGATGCCAATCCGAAATGAGCGCGGTCGCGGTCGGATAATAGGTCGCTTCACCCATCGCGACGAGCCCGCGAAAGGCGAGCAGCATGGCAAAACCGGTCGAGAGTGCGGTCAACCCGGTCGCCATACTCCAGAAAACAAGGCCATAAATGATAATGCGCGTACGCCGCACACTGTCTCCTACACGCCCAGAAAGGAACGCACAGAGCGCATAAATCCAGAAAAATAGGGAATTGAGAAGCGCCAACTCGGTGTTGGTCAACCCGAACTCAAGCTTGATTTGCGGCATCACCGCGATGAGGATCGAGCGATCGGCAGCGTTGAGAAACGCGACCAGCCAGAGCAGGCCAATCAGAATCCAGGGATAATCCCAGCTCTTGGCGCGTGGAGCCCTTTGCGTATTCACATCGGCGCCCAGTTTTCGCAGCCTCTGAAAGCCATATGCCGTCCCGCGTCCCAGGTGGGCAGAGGCCGGTAGTCGTTGACGTCTTCGACGCCCTTTCCGCGCAGCAGAAAGGCCGACGCCCAGGGGTCTTCGCTGACGATACGCGTGGTCGTGGGAATATAGCGGATCGTCAGGCCACAGCGGCGATATGCGGACGTGTTGGCGTTGGATCCATGAATGACGTTCGGATGATGAATCGACACGTCGCCGGCACGGAGCACGACATCGACCGCGGCGTCCTCATCGACGGCCGAGGTATTTATCCCCGAACCCAACACGTTCGCGACATCGTCGCGCCGTTCGAGATCTTGTAAACCGAGATGCTGCGAACCCGGAATCACTCTCAGACAGCCATTTTCCGGCGTTGAGTCGTCGATCGCCAGCCACAAGGAAATAACCTCCATCGGCTCAAGCGGCCAGTAGCTGCCGTCCTGATGCCACAGCACCGGCTGGCCGTCGCCCGCCGGTTTCGAGATATAGTGCGAGGCGAAAAGTGCGATGTCGGGTCCGATATACTGCTCGGCAATATCAAGCAGGCGCGGATCGCTGACCAGCCGCAACCAGAAGGGGTCGTCGCCAACAAGGCGCGTACCGAGATTTTCGGATCGGGTGTCCGGATTACGCGCGACAAGCCAATCGACGTGGCGACTGGCCTCCGCGATCAGGTCGGCATCGACGACATCCCGATAAATTGTATAGCCGCGCCGCTCGAAGTCGGCGTCCGATCCCTGCGTAAGTTTCGTCCGTCCAGCCATGGCCTATAATCCTTCGATTAAGATTGCTCGGAAGTCGTTGACGTTGGTCAGCGTGGGACCGGTAATCACCAGGTCTCCCAATTGCTCGAAGAAGCGGTATGCGTTGTTCGACGCCAGATACTCGACCGGGTCGAGCCCCGCCTGTCGCGCGCGCGCCAGCGTGTCGGGGCCGATCGTCGCGCCCGCCGCATCGTCGGTGCCATCAATGCCGTCGGTGTCGCACGCGATCGCGAAAATGCCCGGCTCCCCGTTCAGCGCGATCGCGAGGCCAAGCAGATATTCTAGGTTGCGGCCGCCGCGCCCTGCCTTGTTGGTGACGGTCACGGTGGTTTCGCCGCCGGAGATGATGACGCGCCGGCTGCCGTCCTTTGCCATACGGCGCGCGAGTGCGGCGTGGCTCGCACCCAGATGCCGCGCCTCGGCCTGCAACTGGTCGCCGAGGTTAGTGACCTGATAGCCTTGTGCCGCCGCAATCGCCTGCACCGCGGCGAGCGCATCGCGCGCCTTGGCGATGATCTGCGTCTCGCCGCCCGCGATGCCCAGCGCATCGGCAGCGGGCGTCTCGTTCGCCGGATCGTTCAGCGCCGCGGCGACCTCGGCCGACGGTTCGATGCCATATTTGGCGACGATGTCGCGCGCGTCCGACAGGCTGCTGAGGTCGGCGACCGTCGGCCCCGACGACACGAAGGACGGGTCGTCGCCCGGAATGTCCGAGATGATCCAGGTGGTGACATGCGCCGCGCCCGCGGCGATGGAAAGCCGCCCGCCCTTGATGCGCGACAGGTGCTTGCGCACGCAGTTGATCTCTTCGATCGTCGCGCCCGATTGCAGCAGCGCACGCGTGATCTGCTGCTTGTCGGCGAGGGTCAGGCCCGTCGCCGGCGCTGCGAGCAGCGCCGACCCGCCGCCCGACAAAAGCAGCAACAGATTGTCGCCGGCTTCCAGGCTGTCGGCGATCGCCAGCGCGCGCGCGGCGGCGATCAGGCTGTTCTCGTCGGGATAGGGGTGACCCGCCTCGATGATCTCGACGTCGGTCCATCGCGGCGCGGGGTCAGGCAGGTGGCCGTGGCGGGTGACGACCAGCCCTTTCAGCGGCTGCTCGGCGCGCGCCTGCGCGACGCGCATCATCTCGGCCGCAGCCTTTCCGACCGCGATCACCACCGTGCGTCCATGCGGAGAATGCGGGATTTTCCGGGGCATGGCGACCTCGGGCGTCACCGCGCGCACCGCCTCCCGGAACAGCGCAATCAGCCGATCGTGCTGGCAAGACATGCTCTCCTGTTCGGTATCGACGCTGATGACATCCTCCGTTTTTTATTTGTCCCGGGAGTTGAAGCAGAGGCGCCGCAGCGGCTAGCACCAGTTTTTGGAACACTCTGTTCCGGAACGGGCAACGCTATTCGATTTCCCACGAAAGTGTCGGACGGAGCGTCTCGGACAGATAGTCGATCAGCGAGCGGACGCGCACCGGGACGCCCTTTGGATCGGCGAACAGCGCATAGAAGGACATGTCGGGCGCCTGCCAGCCGGGCAGCACCTCGACCAGATTCCCTTCGGCGAGATCATTCTTGCAGAGGAAGGCGGGCAGCGTCGCGATGCCGAGTTCGGAGCGCACGGCGTGGCGCAGCAGGATCAGGTCGTTGCACACGAGTCGCGGTGAAAATTCGACCGTCACCTGCTCGGTGTCGGTGTGCAGCGGCCAGCGGTGCCGCCGGTCGACGGTGCCGATCGCGAGCAGGTCGAAGCGTGGCAGTTCGACATGATTTTGCGGCATGCCCTTGCGCTCGAAATAGCCCGGAGCGCCGAAGATGCCGCATTCGGTGACGCCGAGCTTGACCGCAACCAGCTCGGAATCGGCAAACGGGCCGACCGCTAGCGCAACGTCGAAACCAGAGCGGAGCAGCCCGACCGCATCGTCAGTCAGCACGCTGACGAGCCGCACGTCCGGATAAAGATCGAGGAAGCTCGCGAGCAGCGGACCGATCAGGCTTTGTCCCAGCACATAGGGGATCGCGATCTTGACGACGCCGCGCGGCACATTTTGCCGGTTCTGCAGGGCACGTTCGCCATCGCGCAGGACGCCGAGCGAGCGGAGGCAATATTCAAAGAACATCGCGCCGTCCTCGGTCACCGTTACCGACCGGGTGGAACGGTGGAGCAGTTGGACGCCGAGATTTTCTTCGAGCCTTGAAATGCGCCGGCTGACCGTCGATTTGGGAAGGCCAAGCGCCTGCCCGGCCTTGGTCAGACTTTCGGTCTCGACGATCTTCGAAAACACCTGCAGATCACCCAGATCGAGCATCGCATATCTCCCGTAATATTATTGCTTATCGTATCATTATCAGCAACACAGCGTTGCAACAATACGGGCTTTCATCCACGGCTATCCCCCTTCAGTTTTCACGACAACGGCCTGCAAAGGGCCTGGAAGATACCAATGGGAGGAGACCAGCATGACCATCCACCGCCGTTTTTCGGGCGATTTCCGCAGCTCGCTGCTGTGCGCGGCATCGCTTTCCGCCGCGCTTATCCCGCTCCAGGCCACGCAGGCGCAGGAAACCGACGCTTCGGTCGATGCGGCCGCGGCGAGTGATGATGCGGTCGCCGGCGATCAGGACACGATCATCGTCACCGGCACCAGCCGCGGCCGTATCGCGCTCGACACCCCGCTCGCCGTGACCTCGGTCGGCGAGGACGGGCTTGCTCGATTGGGCGTCAGCAGCCAGGCGGACATCCTCGCCAGCATCCCGACGATCAAGGCGGACGCCGGTGGCGGCGAAGTCGCCTCGAACGTGTTCGTGCGCGGCCTTCCGTCGGGCGGCCAATATCAGTTCACGCCGCTGATGTATGACGGCATCCCGGTCATGTCGACGTTCGGCCTGAACTCGTCGGCCTATGACGTTTATTACCGCAACGACCTCGGCATTTCGCGCCTCGAGTTCGTCCGCGGCGGTGTGTCGAACCTGTTCGGTCCCGGGTCGGTCGCCGGCCTGATCAACTATATCAGCAAGACCGGACGCGACGAACTCGAAGGCACGGCGCAGATCGAATGGGCCGAAAAGGGCCGCTATCGCGGCGACGCGACGATCAGCGGGCCGCTCGGCGAAAATCTGTTCTTCGCGCTGTCGGGCTTCTATCGCAAGGACGACGGCCCCCTCAAGACGGGGCTCGATACCGAGGGTTTCCAGATCCGCGGCAACCTGAAATATGAGTTTCCCGACAACAGCGGATCGATCACGCTTTACGGCCAATATATCGACGATCGGGCGCAATTCTTTCTGCCGGTCCCGCTCGACGGCACGACGCGCGGCCGCATCGCCGGTAACGATGGCAAGAAGGTGTATCAGTTGATGACGCCGGACGTCGCCGGGCTCGGTTTCAACACCCCCGACGGTGCCTTCACCACCGGCATTACCGACGGCGTGACGTCGAAGGGTGGCCAGATCGCGATCGCCTTCGACAAGGATTTCGGCGACAGCGGCTGGGGGATCAACGGCCGCGTCAAATATTCGGACTACAAGCACAAGTTCGGTCTGTGGTCGGACGGCGACGGGATCGTCAACGTCCCCGAGACGCTCGCGGCCTTCGTCTCCAACGCCGCGCGGCGCGGACAGATTCCCGAGCTGAACGGCATCTCCGCCGCCAATGCGACCTTCACCTATGTCGGCGGCGGTGCCGTGGCGCCAGGCGACATTGTCTTCGCCAACCGCTTCACCGACCGCAATCGCCCGATGCACGACCTCTCTGCCGAGGTGAACCTCACCAAGGAGGTGACGACCGGCAGCATCGAGCATAGCTTCACCCTCGGCGGCTTTTATGCCGACACGGTCGCACGCGACGTCAACGTGACGACCACCTTCCTCGGCGCGTTCAACAATCAGCCTCAGCTGATCAATCTGACCGTCACCAACCCCGTCACCAACGTCACGACGGTCATCTCGCGCGGCGGCCTGCTCAATGCCGGCGGCGGCTATGTCAACAACCGGCACCAGGCCGAGCGTTATGCGGTATATTTCGCCGACCAGATGCAGATCGGCGAGCGCTTCAACGTCGACATCGGCGGCCGCGTCGAACATTATAAGGGCGATATCAGCCGCGAGCGGACGTCGACGACGATCACCGACGCAACGACGCCGAACCTGTCGACATCGCTGCGCGATGTGATCTGGGGGAACGACGGCTATCTGACCGGTGAGGTCTCGACCACCGAATGGGCCTTGGCGGCCGGCGCGCTTTACAAGCTCACCGACGACGTCAGCCTCTATCTCAACGCCAGCCGCGGCTATTTCTTCCCCGAGGTTCGCGCGGTCGGTTTCCTGCCGCTGCCCGCCGGGACCGCGGCCAACGCCAGCCTGTCACCCGGGACCGCAACCTATGAAGGCGAAATCATCAAGCAGGTCCAGGGCGGCATCAAGGTCAGCCAGCCCGCCTTCAGCCTCGAAGCGTCGGCGTTCTACACCAACCTGAAAAACCGCCGCCAGGTGCTGTTCGTCAACGCGCCGGGGGGTGGTTTCCAGGAACTCGTCAACCTCGTCGCCACCGAATCCTATGGCGTCGAGGCGGTGTTCGATCTGAAACTGCTGACCAATTTGCGCTTCAACGGCAACCTCACGATCCAGAAAGCGAAATATACCGAGTTCCAGGCCAATGTCGGCGGCGTCCCGACGTCGAACCCGGCGATCATCGGCAACGATCTCGAGCGTCAGCCGCAGATTTTGTATAACGCCGGGCTCTATTATGACGACGGCGCGCTCGATGTGTCCTTCTTCACCAACTACACCGGCGACAATTTCACCGCGTCGAACAACGCGATCAAGCTCGACGGGTGGAATATCGTCAATCTCGACGCCGGCTATACCGTCCCCCTCGGCAACAAAAGCCTGCGCCTGGGCGTCAACGTGTTCAATCTGTTCGACACCGACGCGACCACCGAGGGTTCGCCGCGTCTCGACAATAACCAGACGGTCGGCGGTGCCTATTTTGTCGGCCGTCCGGTCCTGCCGCGCCGCATCACGGCGCGGGCTACCTTCAACTTCTGATAGAAAACGGGCATCCGCGACATGACAATTGACAAGCTTGACGCGGGTGCCCGCGCCATCCTGACTGCCAACGACCGGGGCGGCTACACCGTCCCTAACGGCCAAGTCTATCCGTTCCAATGGAACTGGGATTCGGCTTTCGTCGCCCTCGGCTTCGACACTTATAACCGCGACCGGGCATGGACAGAGGTCGAAACCCTGTTCAACGCGCAGTGGGATGACGGCTTCCTGCCGCATATCGTTTTCTGGCAGGACGATCCCGGCTATTTCCCCGGCCCGTCGGTCTGGGCAACCGGCAAGACCCCGGTGACATCGGGCATCACCCAGCCCCCCGTCGCCGCGACGGTCGTGCGTAAATTGTGGGACAGTGCGATCGCGGCCAGTGCCGATGACGCCTATCGCCTTCGCCTCGAAAGCCTGTTCGACAAACTGATCGCCTGGCATCGCTGGTTCCGCGACTATCGCGACCCCGATGGTCGCGGGGTCGTCGTCGCGATGCACCCGTGGGAAACCGGCCGCGACAATTCGCCCGAATGGGACGCGCCTGGCGAGCCGATCGATATTTCGGGCGTCGGTGAATATACGCGCCGCGATACCGGCCATCTCGACGCCAAGATGCGCCCGACCAAACTCGAATATGACCGCTATCTGGCGCTCGTCCAATATGGCGTCGCGCAGGGCTGGGACCATGCAAAAATCACCGCGGGCAATCCGTTCAAGGTCGCCGACATCGGCATGTCGATGATCCTGCTGCGCGCCAACCGCGACCTCCTGCACCTCGCCGAATATCTTGGCCGCGGTTCTGAAGCCGACGAATTGCGCCAGATGATCGACACGGCGGAGGCGGGTATCGGCTGGCTATGGGACGACGCCAAGCACAGCTGGTGTTCGCGCGATCTTCTCACCGGGCGCTCGTCGGGCTTTATCACCAGCGCCTCCTTCCTCAGCTTTTATGCCGGTCTCGCCGACCCCGCGAAGGATGCCGCGATGCTCGCGCATCTCCACCGTATCGGCAGCAAGGTCGAATATCTGATGCCCAGCCTCGATCCCGAGGACCCTGGCTTCCAGATGATCCGTTACTGGCGCGGCCCGGTCTGGGCCGTGGTCAATTTCATGATCGGCACCGGGCTCGCCGAAGCCGGCTTCGACGCCGAAGCCGCACGGGTCCGGCACGACACGCTCGCGCTGATGGAACGCAACGGATATTACGAAGCCTATAGCCCCGTCGACGGGTCGGGCAGCGGCGGCGATGATTTTTCGTGGACCGCGGCAATCTGGCTCGCCTGGTCCGCCGATCGATAGGATGCCCCCGATGCTTTATTCCAGTCATGATATCTCTTCGCCCGCGGTGTCGCATCCCGAGGCCAGCGTCCCGACCGAACTCGACGAATATCTGTTCGACCTGAATGGCTTCTTGCTGCTGAAGGCCGTGCTGTCGCCGGCAGAGGTCGCCGAGGCCAACGCCCGGATCGACGCGATCCCGCGGGATCTGCCGCGCGGCGCTTGGCATGACTGGGTCCAGCGCGAGGACCATCCCGAGCATCGCGGCACCAGCTATCAGCAGGTGTATGAGCTCGGCGGCGTGTTCGAACGGATGATCGATCACCCGCGATATCTGAACTATCTGCTCCGTTTCATCGGCGGCCACGACACGCATGACCACTATCATGGGCCAACCGCGATCGACGAGAATTTCTTTACGATCCGCGGCCCCGGCGAAGCGATTCCGGTGCATTCGGGCGGCCATGAACTGTGCAGCCGTACCGGTTATCGCTATCATAACGGCCGCTTCCTGTGCGGCGAGATCAACATACTCACCGCCTTCACCAATATCGGCCCGGGCGACGGCGCGACGATGGTCATCCCCGGATCGCACAAATCGAACATGATCCACCCGGCGTTCCTGCGCCGCGATCGCGTGCAGGAATGGTCGAACGACGGCGGCGGATCGGCCGATGGCGTCGAGGGCGCGATCGAGGTGCACATGCGCGCCGGTGACATGCTGTTGTTCGTCGATGCGTTGTGTCACGGCTCCGCCAGGCGATCAAACGCGGGCGAACGCCGGATCAGCGTCTATCGCTATGGCTCGGGGTGGAACCGCACCCGATTCGGCCACCAGCCGTCGCCCGAGATGCTGGCGCGCGCCAATCCGGTTGCACGCAAGATCATCCAGCCGCGCGATCCGATCCGCCCGCCGGGAACGCCGGCGCGATGGTGACCGACGACCTCGACGCGCCCTACTCCCTCGCGTCGGGCGATCTCGCGGCGTTTCGCGAAAAGGGCTATATCAAGCTCAGGAACGTGCTCTCCGCCGAAACACTGAAACATTATGGCGAAGAGATCTCCCGGCTGGTGATCGCGCTCAACCGCAACGAGATACCGCTGGCGGAACGTACCACCTATGGCAGGGCATTTCTCCAAGTGGGAAATCTATGGCGGCACAGCGCCCTCGTCGAAACGTTCGTCAGGAGCAAGCGCCTCGCCCGGATCGCCGCTGATTTGCTCGAAGTCTCCGGCGTGCGCCTTTATCACGACCAGGCGCTTTATAAGGAGCCGGGCGGCGGCATCACGCCATGGCATGCCGATCAATATTATTGGCCCTTTGCCACCGATCGCGCGGTGACCCTGTGGGTCCCGCTCCAGCAAACGCCGGTCGAAATGGGAGCGTTGAGTTTTTGCGAAGGAAGTCACGGCCTCGATCTGGAACGCGGCCTCGAGATCAGCGACGAGAGCGAGGCTCGGATAAGCAAAGATGTGATTGGCGCCGGCCTGCAAATCGATGAAAGCGCTTTCGATCTGGGTGAGGTCAGTTATCATCTCGGCTGGACCTTCCATCGCGCGGGGCCCAATGGCGCCGACCGGGCGCGCGGCGTGATGACCATGATCTATATTGATGCGGACATGACACTCGCCGCACCAACCAACCAGAATCAGCAATCTGACTGGGAGCGCTGGATGCCGGGAATCGGGATCGGCGAGCGCATCGATACGCCGCAAAATCCGATACTGTTCCACAGACCTTTTCGGAGCATTGGAAAATGAAGCGGGCGACAGCCCGCAAAGCCATCGCCGCCCGTTTTTTGCCCAAGCGCCTGGAACGAGCCAGCCTCAACCGTCAGCGATCGGGATCGACCGACGCCGCTCCAAGCGCCGCGCGCCGGATCGCGGTCGGGCTCGCGCCGAGCAAACGGCGGACAGTCTTGTTGAAATGATAGGGGTCGGGAATGCCCGACCGCTCCGCGACGCGCCAGATCGGCAGGTCGGTCGATTCGAGCAGGAACCGCGCATGTTCGGCGCGGCGCTGTAACAACCGATGCGGAATGGTCGTACCGAAGCGGCTGCGGAAGAGCCGCGCCAGATAGGCAGGCGAGCGTCCCGCAGCAGCAGCAATTTCGCGTGCGCCGAGAGGCTGATCGAAGTGACGATCGATAAAGGCGGCGGCGCGAGCGGCGGCATCATCCTCGGGCAACGGATTGGTGCGGCGCGCCAGCGTCAGCAGCAGTTCCTGCGCCGCAAGCCGCGTCGCGATGTGTGCGATGGGATCGCTCGCCGTCGCGAACAGGCCGCTGACATGGGCAAAACGTTCGCGCAGCGCGCCGCACCCGGACAGGTGAAGCGCGACGGGTGCCCACACTCCGTCCCCCTTCATGGGCTCGATATGGATACACCAATGCTGACCCGGCGTATCGAGATCATAGCTGGACGGCAGGCCCGTCGGGCTGAACGTGACGTCGCCCGGCGCGATCCGGATCAATTCGCCGGCAAGCTGCATCCGGCCGGTATAGGCGTGCAGGTGGAATGCGTGGGTCCGTCCCCTGTGGATGGTCGCAAAATTCCGATCGCTCAGCGTGAATTGCCCGGCAACCGCGATGCGCGGCAGCTCTTCCAGAGGTAAATCCCAAGTCATCATGTTCGTTTTTTTACCACAACCTCGCGCATCCGCCAATTGCAGCCGCAATATGGAAACGGCAGGATAGCTCCAGATCGAAACCGGGAGGATTTCAGTGGCGATGCTGACCGAAGAGCAAAAGAATTTTTATGACGACCAAGGCTATGTCCTGGTTCGAGGCATGTTCAGCGCCGAGGAAGCCGCGGCGCTGCGCGCCGAAATGCACGCCATCGCGGCCCGCGGCGACACTGGTGATACCAGCAGCGATGCGACATGGGACAGTGTCCGCGGCGAAGGCACGACGATCGCCCATTGCCACGACGTTCACTTCCGTTCGGCGATGGTGACGCGGCTGCTCACCGATCCGCGGCTGACCGGTGTTGCGCAGGATATCATCGGCCCGAATGTGCAGCTCCACCACAACAAGATGTTCATCAAGCCGCCCGAAAAGGGTTCGCCCTTCCCGATGCATCAGGATTTCCCCTATTTTCCCCATCGCGACCATTCGATGATCGCGGTCATCCTGCACTTCGACGATGCGCCCGAAGAAAAGGGCTGCCTGTGCGTCTACCCCGGATCGCACAAGCTCGGCCCGCTGCCGTCAGAGGGCACGGATCATCATGTCTCGACCGAACGCTACCCGATCGAAGGCGCGACGGCCCTTCCGGCAAAGGCGGGCGATGCGCTCTTCTTCCACTATTTGACGATCCACGGATCGGGCGTGAACCGATCGAACGAACCGCGGACAACCTTGCTGATCCAGCTTCGCGACCCAGAGGACGTACCGCTAAACAACCGCCACGCGTCGCGCGGCCAAGGCATGATGCTCGCGGGCATCGATCCGGCGGCCAAGCCCTTCACTTTCGCCTGGGAAGAACAAAGCGCATGAACAGCGGCAACTCGCCGTCCAGTCGTGGCCAGACACTGCGGGAGCTTGCCCTGCCCGGTATCACCATCGAAGTTGCTGAATCGATTTCCGGCAGTTTTCCCGACTATGACGGAAGTTTGCTTCCCATCGCATCTGTCTTCCGCGTGCGCGGCGTTGCGCGGCTGACGCCGGGCTCGTGCATCACCTTTGAATTGTGGCTGCCCGAAAATGGCTGGGACGGGCGCTACTACCAGCTCGGCAATGGCGGCTTTGCCGGGAATATCAACTATTCCTCACTCGCCCTATATAGTGCGCGCGGTAACGCCGTCGCTGTCACTGATACCGGCCATGGCGGCGGCGGCGGCAGCGGTTTCGACGCCCGCTGGGCGACGGGCCAGCCCGAAGCCGTCATTGATTATGGACACCGCTCGATCAAAGTGACGTCCGACGCCTGTGCCGCGCTGATCCGATTCTTTTTCGATCGTCCGGCGGCGCACCGTTATTATGTCGGTTGTTCGAATGGCGGCCGTCAGGCGCTGATGGCGGCGCAACGCTATCCCGACGACTGGGATGGCATTGTTGCCGTCGCCCCCGCCAATTGCTGGACACGCCAACTCACGCTTCTCGCCGAGTTGCAGCATCATCTCTGGTCGGTGCCGGGAGCGTGGGTGCCACCGGCCAAACTACCCGCGATTCAGCGCGCCGCCCTTGCCGCCTGTCCGCCGGACACGGTGCACGATCGGGTGGCGGACAACCCCGAACTCTGCGTCTTTGATCCTGCGCAAATGATAGGAGACAGCGAGGAACGCGACGACTGCCTGACCGCCGCACAGGCTGATAGTGTACGTCGCATCATGGCGGCGGGGTATGACCCAACGACAGCGGCGGTCCCGGACAATTGGAGTATGCTGATCGTCAATCCTGATCCCGAAGCGCCGTCGCAACGGATATTCGCCACGCAGGCGTTCCGCCACCTGCTCGGCAACGATCCGTTATGGAACATTGCTGATTTCGACGCGGCGCGCGACATCGCTGATGCCACGATGTGCGCCACGCTCGATGCCGTCGGCTCCTATGACCGGTTTCGCGAACGCGGTGGGCGGATCATCTCCGCTTTCGGGTGGGCCGATGCGCTGATCTCGCCCGTCGCCGGACTCGACTCTTACCGCCGCTTGGTTTCCGAAACCGGTGGCGCAGAAGCAACACAGGCGTTTTACAGGTTGTTCATGGTGCCGGGCATGATGCACTGCCAAGGTGGACCGGGGCCGGATTGTTTCGGGCAATCCGTCTTGGCGCCGGCGCGGCAAGATGATCGTCGCCATAGCATCTGTCGCGCCATCGAAGCCTGGGTCGAGGACGATCTTGCTCCTGATGAACTGGTCGCGGCGCGCTATGTCGATGGCGATCGGGCAAAGGGCGTAGTGGGCACCCGCATCCTGTATCCAGAAAACGGATAGGCCATTTTCCATATAAAAAGGGTCGCATGACACGTCTCCTCAAACCCCTCCGTTCCCGCCCTTTGGGTAATTCCGGCCCGATGGTCAGTGCGCTCGCTTGGGGAATGATGCGCTTTCACGGGGATGATGTGCCCGCCGCCCGCGCGCTCGTCGATGCGGTTCTCGCGACGGGAATCACACTGTTCGACACGGCCGATATATATGGCCGTGTCCATGGGGAAGACCGCAAAGCTGAAACCCTGCTGGGGCAGGTGTTCAGCGAAGACCGGTCGTTGCGCGACAGGATCGTCCTTGCAACCAAGGGCGGGATCGTCAGCGACGTGCCCTATGACAGCAGCGCTACTCATATCGAGGCGGCAATCGACGTGTCGCTCAAACGACTGCAAGTCGATCGCGTCGATTTATGGCAGATCCACCGCCCGGACATCCTGACTCACCCAAGCGAAATCGCACGGGCGCTGGACAAGGCTCACGCGCTTGGCAAGATCGCCGCGGTTGGCGTGTCAAATTACACCGTGGCCCAGACCGAGGCGCTACGACTTGCGCTCCCACACGATCTGAAACTTACGAGCATCCAGCCGGAATTTTCAGCGTTGCAGCGCGATCCCATCGAAACCGGCTTGCTCGATGCCGCGTTGGTAAACGACTATGCGGTTCTCGCCTGGTCACCCCTCGCAGGTGGGCGCGTGGCGACTCCTGGCGATGACCGTGAACATGCCGTGGCCGCAGCGCTCGACGTTGTCGCGAACGAGCAAGGTACGTCGCGGTCTGCCGTCGCCTTATCGTGGATCATGGCCCATCCCGCCCGTCCAATTCCGATCATCGGATCGCAAACACCGGCCCGGATTGCCGACTGCGCCGATGCCCTGCACGTCGAATGGACGCGCGCGGACTGGTATGATGTGCTGGCGGCGTCGCGTGGCGAGAAGTTGCCTTAGGTGGTGTGGACTCTTGGGATTCCATTGGAGGATGAAATCTGATTCATATGTGGACGGCCCCTATGCCAGGGTTTTTTGTCGGGATGGTTTGATCGGCTGCTTTCATATGTTCGGCCTGTTTGTACGGTGCATAATTTGACCGCTGGCCCTTATGGAAATCCGCTGGCGAGGCCCTTGATCAAGGGGGCGCGCTTTTGAGGCGCATTGAATCAGGCGGGTTGGTCTCACCATTGGCTCGGTCGTTACTCATCATCGACTGCCAACACCGATTCGGGTGAACTGATTTGATCAGGTCAAATGCGCGTAAGGCTGACAGGCTTCCTTGTCAGCACGATCAAGGCGATCCACAAAGGGGAGCCATTTCTTTCCAGATATGCGAAAGACTACGCGAAAGCACTCCAGCTTTGCGCGACATTCGCCGGCAGCATCGCCCTTGGGGCAGCAGCGTCGGCCCCAAGCGCTGGATGAGGCTTCACCCCAGCGAATGCCTTGCCGGGCGGCAAGCCCCGCACGCGAGTCAGAAGTCCACGACGGTCTATCGCAATAACCTCACCGATGATCAGCATAACGCTGGCTTAACCATATTGCAGTGCAGCATGGCAACTTGGCCGAGGTTAACCTCGTCGCAACAACAAGGGGTCGTTTGCCATGCCAAGCCTGTACATCTCGCCTGCCGGATCCGGGGACAAAAGTGGCAGCAATATCAATAACGCAGCGTCGATCGGTTCGCTCAACACAATGATCGCAAGGGCGGGGCCGGGGGGCGAGGTGCTGCTGCTGGCCGATCAGGGCGACTATAACGTTACCGGCATCCTCGGCATCACCCGCGGCGGGGCGGAGGGTCAGCCGGTGGTGGTGCGCGGCATCGATTCCGGCGGCAATACCATGGCCGCGCATTTCACCGGCTCGCGCCCCGCCGACTGGCAGGCGGGCGATGCCTCCGGCAACGAATTGTTCAAACTCGGCGCGGGCGCGGACAATCTCGAATTCCGCGACCTCAGGATCGACAATGTCGGCACGGCCTTCCGCGTCACCGCCGATCTCCGCAATCTCCATATCGAGGATGTCGACGCGAACAATGTCCGCCGCTTCTTCGAGGATTATTCCAGCGCACCCTCGGGCACGGCGACAATCACCGGGCTGACGATCCGCGACGTCGACGTACAGGGCTTCTCCAGGGTCGCGATCCGCCTCCAGTACGACACCAACAATGTGGTGATCGACAATGTCACGGCGGACATGGCCGGGCAAACGGGCGACGACCTGCCCGCGGGCGTCCATCTCGACGGCACCGTCCATAATGTCACGCTCAACCGGGTGGTGATGGAGAATGTCCAAAGCACCGCCGGCGCCTATTTCAACGGCGACGGCTTCGCGAGCGAGCGCGGCGTCTATGACGTGCGCTTCATCGACACGGTCGCGCGCGGCAATAGCGACGGAGGCTATGACCTCAAGTCGAGTGGCACCCTGGTCGTCCGCGCACTCAGCGAGGAAAACGGCCGCAACTACCGGCTCTGGGGCGAGGCGACGCTGATCGACTCGATCGGGCTGAACCCGGTGCTGCGCGGCGGCATCTCCGAGCAGAACCAGCTCTGGCTCGACGACGACGCCGACGTCACCGTGATCGGCGGGCGCTTCGACGATGCCGGATCGCGCACCAAGGTGATCTCCTCGCAGGGGCGGCTCAACCTGCAGGGCGTCGAGATCACCCGGTCCGAACTCTCGACGCTCGCCACCCGCGATTCGCTCCCCGGCCTCAGCGGCATCGAGACGATCCGCGAAACGCTGACCGTCGATCAGGGCGGCGCCTCACCCGGCGCGACCGGCTATATCGCGCTGCTTCCCCTGCCCGCCACCGCCACCGCGGATGCGCTGTCTGGGACCGCGGGCGACGACATCTTCCTTGTCGACGACACCGGCGACCGGATTGCCGAGGCGGCCGACGCCGGGTTCGACCGGGTCGAGACGACGCTGGGCAGCTACACGCTCGCCGGCAATATCGAGGCACTGATCCGCCGCGGCGGCGCCGATTTCACTGGCAATGGCAACGCACTCGCCAACGCGCTGATCGGCGGCGCCGGCAGCGACGAACTGGGCGGGCTCGGCGCCAATGACGACATTGCCGGCAACTCGGGCGACGACACGCTCGCAGGCGGCAATGGCGAGGATCTGCTCCGGGGCCAGTCGGGTGCCGACATGCTGCTCGGCGGCTGGCAGTCGGACACGCTCATCGGCGGCACGGGCGCGGACCGGCTGGTCGGCGACCAGGAATGGCTGAGCAGCCAGGGCGCCAACGACCGGCTCGACGGCGGCGACGATGCCGACCTGCTGATCGGCGATGCGACCAATGTCTATGGCAGTGGCAAGGGCGGCAGCGACCGGCTGACCGGCGGTGCGGGCGACGACATCCTGATCGGCGACGGTGACGTGATGATGGACAGTGCCAAGGGCGGCGCGGACACGCTGGAGGGCGGCGACGGGAATGACTGGCTCTATGGCGACGGCCGGGAGTCGGCCGCCACGGTCGCCGGCGCCGCCGACAAGCTCTATGGCGGCGACGGCCCCGATCACCTGATCGGCGGCGGCGGCAACGACCTGCTTGCGGGCGGCGCGGGCGCTGACTGGTTCGTTTTCGCGCCCGGCTCGGGTGCCGACGAGATCAGCGACTTCACCTCGGGCGCCGACCATATCGACCTCAGCGCCTTCGACATCGCCTATGAGCAACTCGGTTTCACGACGAGCGCGGACGGAGTCCGCATCACGATGGGCACGGACAGCATCTTCGTCCGCGGCGCACAGGGGTTTTCGCCCAACGACTTCGTCTTCGGCTGACGCGTGCGTGCGGAGGCGCGCCGGACGACTGGCGCGCGGCTCAGCCGAAGACGAAGTCCGCCTGATCGAGCGCAGTGACGCCGCGCACGAAGATCGTATCGGTGCCGCCCAGCTGGATTGTCACGCCAGCGCTGCTCGTGGTGAAGCGCAGCGCCTCATAGGCGATGTCGAAGGCGCCGAGGTCGATCCGGTCGGCCTCGGCGCCGCCGCGGGTGAAGTCGGTGATCTCGTCAGCGCCCGAGCCGGGCGCGAAGACAAAGCGGTCGCTCCCGCCGCCGCCGGTCAGCTTGTCCGCGCCCCCGCGCGCGCCAGCCGCCATGGTCACCGCGTCGCCGACCAGCACGTCGTTGCCGAGCCCGCCGATCAGCGTGTCCGCGCCGCCGACCCCGCTCGCGGTCATGTTCATTCCGTCGCCGACGAGTGTGTCGTCGCCGTCGCCGCCGTCGAGACTGTCCCTGGCGGCGAGCGACGAGACCCACTCGGTATCGCCAACCAGAAGATCATTGCCCGCGCCACCATAGAGCCGGTCGGTCTGCTGGCCGCCGTACAGCGTGTCGTCGCCGTCCTCGCCGGAGAGCGTATCCTCGTTCTTGCCGCCATCGAGCCGGTCGGCGCCAATGCCTCCCCGCAGCGTGTCGTTGCCGTCGTCGCCGGAGAGAGCGTCGTCGCCTTCGCCGCCGGTCAGCACATTGGCCCCGGCGCTGCCCAGCAGCACATCCGCAAAGGCCGAGCCCTGCGCATCCTCGATACTGACCAGCCTGTCACCCATGGCATCGCCGCCGGTCGCGGTCTGGGCGCGCAGGTTGACCAGTACGCCGCCAAGCGAGCCGGCATATTCAACGGTGTCCGATCCCGCGCCGCCATCGAGCACATCGCCGCCCGCCCCGCCGCGCAGCACGTCCGCGCCGTCGCCGCCGGCCAGCCGATCCTCCCCACCGCTGCCTACGACGAAATTGTCGAGCGCGTTGCCGGTCATCGTCGCGCCGATCGTCCCGGTATAGACCAGCTCCTCGACATTGGCGCCGAGCGTGTAGCTGGTCGCGGCGGTGCGGATGCGGTCGCGCCCCTCCCCCGCCGCCTCGATCACCTGATCGCCCGCCTCATAGACGACATAGAGGTCGTGGCCAGTGCCGCCACGCAACACATCGTTGCCGCTGCCGCCATCGAGCTGGTCGTCGCCGACTCCCCCGAACAAGAGATCGTCGCCGCCCCGCCCATAGAGGATGTCACCAAGCGGCGGATCGTCGCCTCCGGTGATGCTGTCGGAATAGTTGGAGCCGATCACCGTCTCGATGCCAACCAGCCGGTCGCCCTCGGCCTCGCCGCCGCGATTGACGTTGGTGGCAAGGTTCACGGTGATCGCGGCGGACTTGGTGTAATCGACCTGGTCGCGCCCCACCCCGCCGTCGAGCAGGTCCGCGCCCGCGCCGCCCACCAGCTTGTCGTCGCCGTCGAGCCCGTAGAGCGCGTCATCCAGCGCCTTGCCATACAAGCTGTTATCGAGCGCATTGCCGGTGCCGGCAAAGCCGCCGCCGCCGGTATAGCTCAGGTCTTCGACCCCGTCGGCGAGCGTCAGCGAGGACAGGCCCGTGCGCACGATGTCGAGCCCGCCGCCCACCGTCTCTGTTACCTGGTCTCCGGCATTGTCGACCACATAGGAGTCGTCGCCCGCTCCGCCGTTCATCACATCCGCGCCCGCGCCGCCATCGAGCATGTCGTTGCCCGCGTCGCCGTCGATCCGGTTGGCGTTTGCATCGCCCGTCAGCGTGTCGGCAAAAGCGCTGCCGACCACCGCCTCGATCCCCGACAGGCCGTCGCCCTGCGCATCACCGCCCGACACGGCGCCGGTGGCGAGGTTGACCTTCACGCCCACGGCGCTGCCCGAATAAACCACGGTGTCGAACCCGCCCGCACCGTCGATCCGGTCGCCGCCCGCACCGCCGACGAGGATCTGATCGCCGCCATCTCCGATCAGCGTATCCGCAAAGCCGGTGCCGATGAAACGCTCGATCCCGTCGAACCGGTCCCCCTCGGCATCGCCGCCGCTGCTCGCGCCGGTCTGCAGGTTGATCGCGACGGCACCCGCATTGGCGCTGTAGTCAACCGTATCGATACCGTCCCCGCCGATCAGCCCATCGGCGCCCGCGCCGCCCTGAAGCAGATCGTCGCCGCCGCGCCCTTCGAGCCGGTCCGCGCCCGCGCCGCCGTACAACGCCTCGTCAGCTCCCACCCCGGCCAGTGCATCGTCGAAGGCCGAGCCGACCAGCGCCTCGATACTCATCAGCCGGTCGCCTGCCGCATCGCCGGTTCCACCCTGCACCGACAGGGCAAGGTCGACCTGCACCGCCACCGCCGAGCCCGAATAGTCCGCGGTATCGAAGCCGTCGCGCCCATCGATCAGGTCCGCACCCTTGCCACCGACCAGCCGGTTGTCGCCCGCGTCGCCGCTCAGCACATCGTCGAACGCTGTACCGATCAGGCCCTCGATCGCGACGAGGCTCGCCCCGCCCGAGGCCGCGCCCGCCGCGAGGTCCGCCGTCACCGCGCTCGCGCTGGTCGAAAAATCGGCAATATCGATACCCGCGCCGCCGTCGAGCCGGTCCGCCCCGCCCTTGCCGACCAGCCGGTCGTCGCCCGCGCCGCCCGAAAGCGCATTGACCGCGCCATCGCCGACCAGCACGTCGCCAAAGCCGCCGCCAACCAGATTCTCGATCCCCGCCAGCACATCGCCCTGGGCATCGCCGCCGCTGCCGGTGCCACCCAGCACTGCGTTCACCGCGCCGCCGCTCGCCGAATAATCGGCGGTGTCGGTCCCGGCGCCGCCGGTCAGCCGGTCCGCGCCGGCGCCGCCGATCAACGCATTGTCGAAGCCGTCGCCGGTCAGCACATCGCCGAAGGCAGAGCCGATCAGCCGCTCGACCCCCTGAAGGCGGTCGCCCTGGGCATCGCCGCCGCTGCCGGTGCCCAGGGCGAGATCGACCGTCACCGCCGTACCGCTGGCCGAATAGTCCGCGCTGTCGAATCCCGTCCCGCCGATCAGCATGTCGGCACCCGCACCCCCGACCAGCAAATCATCGCCGCCGCGGCCGTCGATCCGGTCATCGCCCGCGCCGCCGCCGAACCAGTCCGCGCCCGCAGTGCCGGAGAACGTATCGGCAAAGCTCGAGCCGTCCACGGCCTCGATTCCGATCAGCCGGTCGCCCGCCGCTTCGCCGCCGCTCGCTGCCCCATCGGCAAGATCGACCACGACGCCCGCGCCGCTGCTGCCATAGTCCACCCGGTCGAGCCCGGCGCCGCCGTCGAGCTGGTCCGCGCCCGCGCCGCCGTCCAGCATGTCGTCGCCGGCACCGCCCGAAAGCGCATCGTCGCCCACACCGCCGAACAGCCGGTTGGCACGCGCGTCGCCCGCCAGCGTATCGGCAAAGGCCGAGCCTTCGACATCCTCGAACCCGTCGAACAGATCGCCAGCGGCATCGCCGCCGCTGGCGGAGAACCGCATCAGGTCGACCCGCACCGCAGCATCGCTGCCTGCGTAACTGAGCAGATCGCGCCCGGCGCCGCCGACCAATATGTCCGCGCCCGAACCGCCGGTCAGCACATCGTCGCCGGCATTGCCGACCAGCATGTCGGTGCCCGCACCGCCGATCAGCGCATCGGCGCCCGCCATGCCGCCGATCAGGTCGTCGCCCGCAGTCCCCGCCGCGACCACGACGCGCTGCCCATCGAGGGTCAGCACCGATCCCGTGCCCTTTTTCCAGGTCAGCGTGCCCGCACCGGTGGCAAGGCCATAGCCCTGCACCGTCAGCGCGCCGTTCCTTTCGGCGAGGTTGAACAGCGTCGGCGATCCGGGATCGGAGAAGAACGCCCCGTCGATCGTCGCGCTCGCGCCCTGGGCCAGCCATATATGCTCGCGATTGCCGCCAGCCAGCGGCGCACCCGCGTCGAGGCTGACGATATTGCTCAGCTGCGCGCCCGTCCCCCACAGCCGGATGTTGCGGCCATTGCCCGAGACGATCGCGCCGTCGACCACGATATTATCGCTCTTCAGGTCGAGCCCGCCATCGCTGTTGCCCGTGGCGATCACGTCGCGCAGCGTGATGTCGTAGGTGCCGCGTTCGGTCGCGAAACCGTCGCCGTTGCGATAATCATTCACCGTGTCGAGCGCGTTGCGCATGGCGACGCGGTCGATCGTCACGTCGTGCGCGGTGCCGGTGACGTGAACGCCGATCGCGAAATTATCGCCGTCCTGAAACTGGCTGTCGCCGCGCACATCCTCGATCAGCACATTGTTCGTGTCGTACTGGATGCGGATCGCACCCTTGGAATAACCGTCGACGGCGACGTCACGGATCGTCAATCCGGTGATCGTCGCGCTGGCATTGGCCCCCGAGACCATATTGTCGAAGAAGCGGGAGACGTTCGCGGCGTCGACATGCTCGATCGCGAGGTTGCGCACATCCGCGCCGACACGAAAGGCCGTGCCGACATTCTCGAAGGCAAGATCGCTGAAACGCAGATTGTCCGCGCCGCCGAGCAGCCGGAATATCTCCTCACCCGAAGGGCTGGCCGGGTCGAAGGGCTCGGGCCGCGTCCCGGCGATCGTCGCCGCCATCGCATTGCCCGCGCTGTCGACCCCGCGGATCGTCACTGGCGCGCTCGCCGTTCCTCCGGCGACGATCGCCAGCGCCCCGGTCGGCGCGGCATAGTCTCCCTGGTCGGCGAGCAGCAGCACCTGCCCGCCCGGCCCCGCCGCCGCGATGAGCTGCGGCAGGTCCTTCAGCGTCGCGGCGTTCGCGGCGCTCGATCCGTCGCCCGAACCGCTGCCGGTCGGTGAGATGTAGAGGGTAGGCATGGCAGGGCTCCCGTCATAAGCCTGAAAACATACCCCCCCGCGCAATCGCGACCAGACAGCCCGCGACGGCACCCGGGTCAACCATATGCTGCACCTGCGAAAGCCGAATCGCCCCTTTGCTCCGACGACCGGAGCCGCGGCGCCTTCGCTCTCCAGGCTTTGGCCGCTACCAAGGTTCGTGCTGGACGATTTACGTTGCCGCACCCCGCAGATTGTCAACGCCTCAAGAATCCGATCGGAGACCCACCGTGCAGCAGGACCTGTCCCTCGGGACGTCGGAGCCGCCCGCGGACACCGGGCTCGCCGCCTTCGCCCAAATCCTCGCAATGCACCGCATTGTCGCGGACCCGGCAGAGCTGCGCCACAGCCTGGGCCATTCCGACCCCGTCACGGCATCCGATCTGCTACGCTTGGCAAAGCGCATCGAAGGCGTCCGCGCCCGCGCCACGACCGCAGATTTCGAGCGACTGAGACGCCTTCCCATGCCGGTGATGGCCACCGGTGCCGAGGGTTGGTTCGTGATCGGCCGCGTCGGCGAAGATGCCGTGGCGGTCCAGCGCCCCGGTGCCGAGATCGAGCGCTGGCATCGCGCCGAGCTGGAGGCCCGCTGGTCGGGAGAGCTGCTCCTCGTCGCCACCCGCGATTCCGCGCAGGTCGCCGCGCCCGCCTTCGACATGACCTGGTTTATTCCCCAGATCGTCAAATACCGAAAGCTGATCGGCGAAGTGCTGCTGATCACCTTGGCGCTCAACCTGCTCGGCCTTGCCGCGCCGCTCTTTTTCCAGAATGTCGTCGACAAGGTGCTGGCGCACAACAGCCTGGCAACGCTGCAGGTGCTCAGCATCGGGCTGGTGATCGTCTCGCTCTGGGAAGTGGCGTTCGGCTGGCTGCGCACCCGGCTCTATTCGGAGACAAGCCAGAAATTGGACGTCGAGCTGGGCAGCCGCCTCTTCCGCCACCTGCTCCGCCTGCCGCTCGCCTATTTCGAAAATCGCCGCGTCGGCGACACCGTTACCCGCGTCCGCGAGTTGGAAACGGTGCGCGAATTCATGACCAATGCCTCGCTCACCGTGCTGATCGATCCACTGTTCACGATCGTCTTCATGGTGGCGATGTTCCTCTACTCACCCCTCCTCTTCGTCATCGTCGCGCTCACCCTCCCCGCCTATGTGATCGTCTCGCTCGTCGTTACCGCCCCCTTGCGCCGCCGGCTCGACGAGAAATTCGCGCACGGCGCCGCGAACAACGCGCTGCTCGTCGAGAGCGTATCGGGCATGCAGACGCTCAAAGCCGCCGCAGTCGAGCCGCAATGGCAGGACCGCTGGGAACGCCAGCTCGCGGCGTACAGCGCCGCCAACCAGCGGGTGATCAACCTTGGCAATTCGGGCAGCCAGGCGGTCCAGCTCATCTCCAAGCTAAGCCTCGCCGCAATCCTGTTCTTCGGCGCGCAGCAGGTGATTGCCGGCGCGCTGACCATCGGCGGGCTGGTCGCATTCAACATGTTCGCCCAGCGCGTCTCCGGCCCGGTCATCCGCATGGCGCAGCTCTGGCAGGACTTCCAGCAGGTCCGTCTCTCGGTCCAGCGGATGGGCGACATCCTCAACACCGGCGCGGAGCCCGGCGCCGGATCGCGCACCGCTTTGCCCGCACTCCAGGGCCATATCCGCTTCGAGGCCGTCCGCTTCCGCTATGCCGCCGACGGCCCGTGGACGCTCGACGACATCAGCCTCGATCTGCGCGCCGACGCCACGCTCGGCATCGCCGGCGCCTCGGGCTCGGGCAAATCGACGCTCACCAAATTGCTCCAGCGCCTCTATCTGCCCGCAAGCGGCCGCGTGCTGATCGACGGCGTCGACATCGCCCAGGTCGATCCCGCCTGGCTTCGCCGCCAGATCGGGGTGGTGTTGCAGGAGAATATTCTGTTCAACCGCTCGATCCGCGAGAATATCGCGCTCGCCGATCCCGTCACGCCGATCGAGCGGGTGATGACCGCCGCCCGCCTCGCCGGCGCGCACGATTTCATCCTGGAGCTGCCCCGGGGTTATGACACGATCGTTGAGGAGCGCGGCGTCAACTTCTCGGGCGGGCAGCGCCAGCGGCTCGCCATCGCCCGCGCGCTGATCACCAACCCGCGCATCCTGATCCTCGACGAGGCGACCTCGGCGCTCGATGCCGAGAGCGAGGAGATCGTTCAGCGCAACCTCAAGTCGATCGCCGCCGGCCGCACCGTGCTGATCATCGCGCATCGCCTCTCTGCGATCCGCCAGTGCGACCGCATCCTGACGCTCGACAAGGGGCGCATCGTCGAGAGCGGCACGCATGACGAGCTGCTCCGCCTCGGTGGCCGCTATGCCGCGCTCCATCACCGCCAGATCGGCGTTCAGGCGGGGGCCGCGGCATGAACGCGCTCACCCGTCACTGGACGGCCGTTCGCGACGCGCTCGACAATGAGCGCGCGCGATCGCGCGGGGTTCTGCGCGTCGAGGAGGCCGACTTCCTTCCCGCCGCGCTCGAAGTCGTCGAACGCCCCGTGTCGCCGACCGCGCGGGTCACCGCCTGGCTATTGCTCGGCCTGCTCACGGTCGCGCTGCTCTGGCTGGTCCTTGGCCGGGTCGACGTCGTCGCCTCGGCGCCGGGCAAGCTGGTCCCCGCCGACGACGTCAAGCTGATCCAGCCCGGCGCGGCGGGGATCGTCCACGCCATATTGGTCCGCGACGGCCAGCGCGTCCGCGCCGGCCAGCCGCTGGTCGAGCTCGATCCCACCGTCTCGGATGCCGACACGGCGCAAGCCAGCAAGGCGCTGGAGACCGCCGTGCTCGACGCCGCGCGGCTGCGCGCCGTGCTGTCCGCGCTCGACGGCCACGGTCTGCGCTTCACTCCGCCCGCCGGAACCACCGCCGACGTCGCCGCCACCCAGATCGCGCTCGCCCGCGCTCAGCTCGCCGAGATCCGGGCGGGTAGCCAGACGTATGCCGCCGACACCGAATCGGCCCGCGCGGCCCGGGCCGAGGCGCAGATCCAGGCGGCCAAGCTCAGCGAGACCCTGCCCCTGCTCGACGAGCAGATCGCCGCCAACGAGAAGCTGCTGGAGAAAGGCTATGTCTCGAAGCTGCGCGTGATCGAGATGCGCCGCCAGCGCCTCGTCGCCGCGCGCGACCGCGACGCCGCCTTCGCCACCGCACGCAAGGCGGAGGCGCAGATCGCGGTGGCCAGCGGCAATTCCAGCCAATCTACCGCCGAGGCGCGCGCCCGCATTCTCGCCGACCTCGCCCAAGCCGAGAGCGACGCGCGGCTGCGCAAGGAGGAGTTGACCAAGGCGGCCAGGCGCAGCAGCCTCCAGCGGCTCGTCAGCCCGGTCGACGGCACGGTTACGCAACTGGCCGTCCACACCGTCGGCGGCGTGGTCGAGGCGGCCAAGCCGATCATGGTGATCGTGCCTGCGCGCGGGAAGCTGATCGCCGAAGTGGCGATCGCCAACAAGGATGTCGGCTTCGTCGGCCCCGGCCAGCCGGTCGCGCTCAAGATCGAGGCTTTTCCCTTCACGCGCTACGGCGCCGTGCCGGGCAGGCTCGAGCATATCAGTTCGGACGCGGTACAGGACGAGAAGCGCGGGCTCATCTACACCGCGCGGGTGACGCTGGACCGGTCGACGATCCGGCGCGATGGCGCGACGATCCCCCTCACCCCCGGCATGGCGGTGACCGCCGACATCCGCACCGGCCGCCGTTCGCTCGCCTCCTATCTGCTGAGCCCGATCGACGAGATCCGGACGACGGCGGCGCGGGAGCGCTAACGCCTTCTCCCCTCTGGAGAGAAAGCCCCCGCCGGAACCGCGGCGAGCAGCGCGGCGGCGGATAATCCGTCCTTGAGCATCATTTCTTCTCTAAGAGCGGGCATGGACGGCCGCCATGCAACGTGAGGCGTGCGCTGGAGGTTTTTTGGCGAAGGAGCATTTGCGCGAGGCGGACGCTCCGCCGCATGGCGGGTTTCGGGGCTATGTCGCCGACCCCGACGGGCATGGCTGGGAAATCGCGTTCAATCCCGCCTGGACGATCGACGCCGCGGGTCATGTGACCTTTTGGCTCTAGTTCGGGCCGATCAGCTTGAGTCGAAGTCGTCAGCGACGCGGTTGAGGACTTCCGCAGGATTCTCCTCGATCACATCGCCGTGCGATACGATGATCCGGCGCAGACCCGGGGTCGCGGCCCAGTTGCGAAACTGCTGCGCAACGACCGCGGCGTCGTGGACGAACATGTTGCGGACGGGCCGCGACGTGCGCGGCCGCTTGACACCGAACCCGAACGCGCGCGCCATGATGTTCGCGCCCAGTCCTTCGGGGTGACGAACATTCGACAAGACGTCGTTGAGGATCAGCGTCGCGCCGTTGCCCCGGGTCACGGTGAGCGCGAACTCGTCGGCCTTGGTGCCCGCAACGAGCGCAAAGCGGATCGCGGGATCGTCGATGATGTCGACCGTCGCGTCGACGGGCGCGGCCTCCGTGACCGCCTCGCGGCTTCACGATCATTATGGACACGCGGGCGCGCCCGATCAGTCCATCGCGGCAAGCATTGCGTCTATCGTCGTGGTCGCGAACCCGATGGCACTGTCCGAAATGCCATAAGGGATGAAAAGCTGCTCGTCGACCCGGACGGCGCCGCAGGTGTAAACGACGTTCGGCACATAACCTTCGCGATCGCTTTCGGCCGCGGAAAGTATCGGGCAGCGAGTCCGTGCGATGACCCGCGAGGGATCTTCGCGATCGAGCAGCGCCGCACCGAGGCTGTATTTCCGCATGGCACCGACCCCGTGGGTCAGCAAAATCCAGCCCGCGTCGCACTCGATCGGACTGCCGCAATTGCCCATCTGGACAAATTCCCAGGGGAATTCGGGCCGGATGAGGACCTGTCCCTCGTCGTTCCACTCGTCGAGGCGGTCCGACGTCAATATGGTGATATTCTTGCCGTCCTGGCGCGCGATCATCCGGTAGCGGCCATCGATACGGCGCGGGAACAGGGCCATTCCCTTGTGCCGTGCGGCAATCCCGCCAAGCGGCGCGAGACAGAAACTGCTGAAATCGCGGGTCCGGAGCAGCTCCGACCGGATGGCTTGACCCGAATAGGCCGTGTAGGTGCCGAGGTATTCGACCTGGCCATCGTCCTCGACAAATCGCACCAACCGCAGGTCCTCGAGGCCGTTCCGCTGGGCCTCGGTGACGGGAAACAGCACGCTGTTCGAGATCGCGCTGCCCGAATGGCGATGGATGCTGACCGCCTCGTCGGGACCCATATGATGGCGGTCGTCGGCAGTCGCCGCCATTGCCGGACCCGACTGCGGCCACAACTGGAAATCGGCGCCAGGGCCGATGATCCCCTCGCGAAAGGCGACCGAGGAAATATGCCCCTCGCCGACCGCGCGCATCGACATGACGAAGCGGAGCTGGTCGCCGGCGAGACCGCTTTGATCGGGATGCGGCACGATGCTCGGGTTCATGAGCGCGGCGGCGGCATAGCTATATTCGTGGCAAAAATACGCCCCTATGAGGCGGCGTTTGACGGGCGACACCGCCGCATCGTCGAGATCCAGATCTTCCGAGATTTCGCGATAGCGCTCGTCGAAAATCTCGCCGATCTGCCAGTGGCGCTCGGAAAAGTCTTTCCAGATCAAACCGAGTTCGAGTTCCGCCTGATCGTCGTCGAGTCCCAGGATGTCGCTCACCAGTTGCGCGGCGCGCGGTGGCTCGGAGACATTCGTTTGCCACGCCAGATGGAAGGGCCGCAGCACCACGCGGCCCGGGTCGGCAGTCAGCTTTTCGTGAAGGATCCGAAGCGGGGAATGCTCGAGTCGGCAGATCAGCATGGACGATGTCGACCTTTCATATCGTCGCCCCCACCCCACATAAGTCGCGCGCCATGGGGCGATCAAGGAGAAAAGCAAACGCGGCTCGGGCCGCGACGTTCCTTTCGCCGGACCAAAAGGCTCGGGCAAAGTCGAAGCGATCCGGGGGTTAAACCATTTTCACCCTCCCGCCAAACTCGCCATTCTCCGGGTGGCGAGCGAAGGGTCAAGAACCGAAATCGTCTCTCGTACAATGCTGCACTGCAACCACCGCCCCCTCGCCCGCGTTGGGCAGTCATACCATCATCCCATTCCAACTCCGGCAAGCAGCCGGGGGTGGTTCGCGCGTACCCGGTACGCGAGGCAATGGCGCGCGTCCGCGACCGAGCAACGAGGATCGATATGAAGCACGATAGCGAAGACCGTTTTTTCCCCGATGTTCAGAGCGAGAACCCGGCTCCACGCACCTCCCCCTCACCAGACGGACGAGGCGGCGGGAGCGCGACACGCTTGGCACTCATTGGATGTTTCCGGCCGCGGCTTTGCGGCATCGCGACCTTCACCGCCGATACCTATGACCATCTGAAGGCGCTTCGTTCCGACATCGATGTCGACATTTATGCGATGCGCGCCAGCGCGGATCAGCCGCTCGATCCCGCCATCGCTCTCGCGATCGACGAAGAGGATGCGGACAATTATCGCCGCGCCGCCGAGGCGATCAACGCGAGCGGGGCGAGTGCGGTCTGGCTCCAGCATGAGTTCGGCATTTTCGGCGGCCCCGCGGGTGATATGATCATCGGTCTACTCAGCCGGATCGCCGCCCCGCTTGTCGTGACGCTGCACACGATCCTCGCCGAACCCAATGCCGATCAACGCCGCGTGATGGGACAAATCGTCGCGCGCGCGAGCAAGCTCGTCGTGATGAGCGCGTTCGGCCGCGAGACGCTGCTCGCGGTGTATGGCGCCAGTCCCGACCAGATTGTCCATATCGAGCATGGCACGCCCGATCGCCCCTTCGTCGACATCGCACCCCTTCGCGGCGCGCTGGGGATTGCCGATCGCCCCGTCCTGTCCACATTCGGCTTGATCGGTCCCGGCAAGGGGCTCGAGGCGGCGATCCGCGCGCTTCCCGCCATTGCTGCCCAATATCCCGACATTTTGTACCGCATCGTCGGCGCGACCCATCCCAATCTTATCGCGGCCGAAGGCGAAGCCTATCGACAGGGTCTCGCGGCGCTCGCCGAAAGCCTCGGTGTGTCCGGCAATATCGCATGGGAAAACCGTTTCCTCGATACCGAAGAACTTCTCGACCGGATCGAACTTTGCGACATCTATCTCGCGCCTTATCCCAATCTCCAGCAGATCACCTCGGGCACGCTCGCCTATGCAGTCGCGCTCGGACGCGCGGTCGTGTCGACACCGTTCGTCCATGCGCGCGAACTGCTCGCGGACGACATCGGCATCCTGCTCCCGGACGCCGGCAGCGAGGCGATTGCCGAAGCCATACTCCTGTTGCTCGCCGCGCCCGCTGAACGCCGAACGATACAAAGCCGTGCCTATACGCGCGGTCGCCGGACCGCATGGAGCGCGATCGCCGGGCAATGCGCAGATCTGATCGATGATGTGACTTCCAGGGTTCCGGAATCGACGACGCGCCGCGCCCCATCGCTCGCTGGCCTCTGGGCGATCTGCGACGATGTCGGCATCCTTCAGCATAGCGTTCATCTCGTTCCCGACCGGGCGCACGGCTATTGCATCGACGACAACGCCCGCGCCCTGATGCTGGCCCACAGCTTTGGCCCGCGCGCGCAACAGGAAGCGCAAACACGCGCGCTCGCCTTTGCCAGCTTTATCCAGCATGGCTGGAACGAAGAGCGCGGCCGCTTCCGCAATTTCATGGGCTATGATCGCCGCTGGCTCGAAGATGTCGGGTCCGAGGACAGCAACGGCCGCACGCTCTGGTCGCTCGGCCACGCCGCGGCGCATGCGGCGGCGCCGGCGATGCGGGCGTGGGCGGCGCGCTGGTTCGATCGCACCGCCTTCATGGCCGAAGAATTCCAGAGCCCGCGGGCGATCGCCTTCGCGGTCCTCGGCGCCGATGACCGTCTCGCCCATGACCCTTCGAATGCGCAGGCGCGCGCGGTCGTCGAACGCGGCGGCGCCTTCCTTTGCACGATGTGGAAGGCCGCGCGGCGCCGGGGCTGGGACTGGTTCGAGGCGGGGCTCGCCTATGACAATGCCCGCCTCGCCGACGCGCTGATCCGCGCCGGTCGTCGGCTGCCGTCGATTCCGCTCGAAGAAGCGGGCCTTGCGGCGCTTGGCTGGCTTGCCGATTTCCAGACCGCGCGCGAAGGCCATTTCCGGCCTGTGGGATCCGAAGGCTTCGGACTGCCCGGCGAGAGCCTGCCATTCGACCAGCAACCGCTCGAAGCGTGGGCGACAATCGCCGCCTGCGGCACGGCCTTCGCCGCCACCTCGAACGCGAGTTGGCACGCCCATGCAGAAACGGCCTACGCCTGGTTTTTCGGTCGCAACGACCGCGGCATCGCGCTCGGCGATCCGTGGTCGGGCCGCTGCCTCGATGGGCTCGGTCCGCGCGGGGCCAATCTCAACAGCGGTGCGGAGTCGGTCCTCGCCTTCCACCTCGCCTACAGGGTCATGGCGGATATTTTCTGGCGGGAACCGCTCGTCGATTCCCCCGCATGGACCCGGCCGGGCAGCGTCCCCGCGCTTATGGGCTGACCGCGCGGCCCGTCACAGGCCGAAGCGGCTCTTGGGGACGTGCGTAATCCGGCAGGCGAGATCGGCCTCGCCCGACGCGACGACGAAATGGTCGCCGCCGTCGGCGATACCCGTCGTGAAGACGACGTCGCGAACATACATCTTCTCCTCGAGTGGCCGCGTCAGCTCGGGATGCGGCTCGATCAGAGGTTTGTGCCCGCTCGCAATCACGTGCGCCGGATCGTCCGGATCGAGAAGCGACCAATAGGTGCGATAGATGCCGACGATCTCTTTCGGCTCGACCCCGTGCCACAGTGTAAGCCATCCCCGCGGCGTCAATACGGAAGGCGCCCCACCCCCCATGCGCGCCGTCGCCACCGTATCGGCATGCGGCCGCAGTCCGGGCTGGCGGTGCGGCTTCCAATGGAGCGCGTCGGGCGAGGTGGCGAGATTGATCGAGGGGCCGGCGCGCCACGCACTTCCCGGCGGGTAAGCGAAGTAGAGGCTGCCGAGCGGACGCGTCTGCGCCCAATATCGGCCGTCGATCAGCCCTTCGAAGATCAGCATATCCTTGTTCTGATGATCGAGAACGATATCCTCGAAGCGCCAGTCGAGGCCATTGCCCGAGCTATAGAGGGTCGTCGAGTGGCGTTCGGGACTCACCGAGCAGCTCGTCATCAGCCAGCGGTCGCCGACACGGCTGATCCGGGCGTCCTCAACCCCATAGCATTGGAAGGAGGCATGCGGCGCGACTGCGCGATCATAATGGACCGCGACAATTTCAAGCCCGTCCGGCGAAAGCTCGACAGGAAGAAGCCACGACAGAGAGGTCAGCGCCATGACCTCCCAGGCACCGCCGCGAACCATGAATTTTCGGGGGTCGGACGTGTCGCAAAGTTCGAGCGGCCAGGCATCGCGAACATAGCCGCCATCGTGCCAGCGGATGCTGTGGACGAACCCATCCGCGACGGGCTCGCGCAGCGCCTCGGCGACACGAACGAGCATGAGCAGATTGCCGCCGGGAAGCCGGGCAAGGCCCGGATTGAAGGCGCCAAGCACATAGGTCTCGGCATCGAGCTTGCCCGCAAGCGGCGACCGCGCAAGATCGACATCGTCGGGTCCGAAGATGAGGCGGTCGATGTCGAAAGCCATGGCGGCACTCCGCTTCGCGGCCGAAAGCCCTTCCTTCGGCCAACACGGGCGCGTCAGCGCCATTCCTCATCAAAGCCCGAACCACGCCAATGTTCCGGCCAATGGCGGAGCGGCTGTGCGGGGAGGAATGCGCGGCAGGCCGGATCGATCATCCATCCAAGCCCCGGTCGGGATCGAGCTGGTGCATGGCCGACCCGCCGCCGGCGAAGGATGCGAACGGTCAGGCCGAAGCGCTCGAGCGCCCCCGACCATAAGCCGCATTGGCGGAGCCGCTGCCAACCAGCTTCCAGATATTGGCACCCGATTTCGTCATGCGCGCGAGTATCCGGTCGCCTTCCCAAAGCTCGACGTCGATGCCAACCTCCTCGTTCCGGGCAATCTGAAACGCGTGATCGGGGCTTTCGGCGTAAAAATCGATGCGGCGCGGCGCGCTCGCGGCACTGGAGATCAACAGATGATAGGCGCGCATGAACCACTCCCTCGGCAGCAGCCGGGCGCGACCGGACTCGCGATACGCGCCCGCCGCGGTGCGATAGTTTGACTAAGTCGCCGCGGCAAAAATGCTCGCACAGGCGATCGGATGCGACCCGATTCCTTGAAGGACTATATCATGGCCGCGAACGTTTTTCGAATCTCGAATGCCGATTGCCAAGCTCATTCTCGGCATCGCAGGCACTGCGGCTGAGCCGTCGGAACGGACGCAGATTTGCGACAAACCGAGCGGGACGTGGGGATAAATGGGCGAGCCCATGCGTTGCTCCAGCACAAGTCTGTTCAAGGAGATGAACCATGCAAACCGACATCGCCACCGACGAGACCAATCGTCTCATCGCACGGCCAAGGGGAGATGAAGGGCAACGCGATGCCGTGCAATTTGGGTCATTCACTTGTCGCGCGGCTGTTTGAGGACAAGGCGCCCGATCGGCGCCGAAGCGACAACTAAAGCCTAACGGCGCGCCAAGACGAAATCGTCGGCATGCCGTTTCAGATCGCCGAGCGCGATCCCGGGGCGATAGAGCGCGCCGCCCAGCCCGAAGCCCGTCGCCCCCGAAGCGCTCCAAAGCGCCAATTTATCGGGGGTGATGCCGCCCGTGACGATCACCGGGACGCCAGTAGGCAAGACGGTTTTCAACGCTTTCAAGATATGGGGAGACGAGGCTTCGGCCGGGAAATATTTCAGCGCCGTCGCGCCGGCCGCATGCGCGGCGAACGCCTCCGACGGGGTCAGGAAGCCCGGGACCGACGCGAGGCCCGCTTCCACCGTCGCGGCAATGACGGCGGCGTCGGTGTTAGGTGACACGACAAGCCGCCCGCCCGCCGCGGCGACGTCGGCCACCTGCTTACAAGACAATACCGTCCCCGCGCCGACCACCGCCCGATCGCCGACCGTGCCGGCCAGAATTGCGATACTGCGCAGTGGGTCGGGCGAATTCAGCGGGACTTCGATGAGGGTAAAACCCGAATCGACGAGCACCTCGCCCGCCGCCGCCGCCTCTTCCGGCCGGATACCCCTGAGAATGGCGATAAGCGGGCATTGCGCCAGCGCCGCGGCGAAATCCATCATAACTCCTTCCAGATTCGGGTGATGCCGGCGACAAAGGCGGCATGGCTGTCGACAAGGATCGCCGAGCCGCCGAGTTCCTCGATCGCGCAGCGGTAAAGCCCGCCAAGATGGGCGTCGGCAAGCACATGCACCGGCTCCGAAGGATCGGCGAGGCGCGCGCGGACGTCGCTGCCGATGAGCAATCCGCTGGTAAAGGACGCGCTTTGTTCGAGTGGCAGCGATCCGAGCAGGCGCGCCGCGCGAACCGAGAAGAGCAGCGACAGCAGATCCTGCGCCTGCGCCCGGCGAACGCCCGACAGAAACCCCTCGTTCGGTCCGACATCGCCGTCAAGAAGATCGGCAAGCAGACTGTGCTGCTTGAGCAGCGCAAACAGTTCGCCGGTCATCGTCGTGGTAAAATCGACGAGACGCCCGCCCGCGACCCGCGCCCATTTGCAATGGGTGCCGGGCTGGCAGAGCATCGCCTCGTCGGGCACCAGCCCCGCCTCGAGCGCGCCGAGAAACTGCACTTCTTCGCCGCGCATCACGTCGGCGCGCCGATCGTCGAGGCGGCACACGCCTGGGACGATCGCGGTGCGCCGCGCCTCGATCCATTGCGTGCCGCGCGCGATGGCGGCGAAGTCGGCGGGCGCCGGCACATAGGGAATTTCGTGCCAGCCGCGTTTCGATCCGACCATGCCGGCGCACAGCATGGGCGCATCGCCAAAGCGCGCGCGGATGTTCGCCGCCTCGGCATCGAAACAGCCCGGCGCAATCGCCAGAACGCCGCGGTCGTCACGCTCGGTTTCGATCACTGCACCGCCCGCATCGATGCTGTATACGCGGCGGTTGGTGGTGCCCCAGTCTACGGCGAGAAAATGTCCGTCCATGCGTCGTCCGACCTACCACCAGGTCGCGTAGAGCGCGATCAGTATCGCGATCACCGCGCCGCTTGCCACGTTGAAACTGGTTGTGGTGCGAAAACTAACGCCTTCGGCAGTGATGCGGTCCTTGTCGGCGGTGGCGGGCATCAGCAGCGACAGGCAGACCGCCAGCGCGAGCGCGATCAGGAACACGATCCCCATGCGATCCATGAACGGGATCGAAGGCGCGAGCACCTTGAAGAGATAGGAGAAACCGACCGACGCCACCGCCGCGGCGATCGCGCCCGCTTCGCTCGCGCGTTTCCAGAACAGGCCGAGCAGGAAGATCACCGTGATGCCGGGGGTGAAGAAGCCCGAAAACTCCTGGATGAACTGGAATGCCTGGTCGGAACCGCCGAGCAAGGGGCGCGCCGTGATCAGTGCGAGCAGCGTCGCGACCACGGCGACGACGCGCCCGACAAGCACCAGCTTCTTCTCGCTTGCCTCGGTCCGCTCGCCTGCATGCGCGGGCGAGAATTTGGCATAGAGATCGAGCGTGAAGATCGTCGCGATCGAATTGATCTTCGAGGCGGTCGACGCCACCACCGCGGCCATCAGCGCCGCAAAGACAAGACCCAATATGCCGGCGGGCAGCAGCCGCATCATGGTCGGATAGGCTTCGTCGGGTTTCGCGAGGTCGGGCGCAAGCATCATCGCGGCGATCCCCGGCAGCACGACGATCACCGGCATCAGCAGTTTGAGAAAGGCCGCGAACACGATGCCCTTTTGCGCCTCTGCCAGGCTCTTCGCGGCGAGCGCGCGCTGGATGATATATTGGTTGAACCCCCAATAGGAGAGGTTCGCGATCCACATGCCACCGATCAGCACCGAGATGCCGGGCAGATCCTTGTAAAAGACATTGTCGGACGACAGGATCATGTCGAAGTGCCCAGGCAGTTCGCTGGTCAGGCGGCTGAAGCCGCCGACAATGCCCGCGTCGCCACCGATTTCGCTGAGCGTGATTCCCGAGATGAGCAAGCCGCCGAGAACGAGCAAAGTGACCTGGACGATGTCGGTGAGAGCGACCGCCTTCAGCCCGCCGTAGAGCTGATAGAGAAGCGCGAAGCCGCCCAGCGCGAACAGCGCGACATCCTGATCGACCCCCGCCACCTTGTTGACCGCGATCGAACCGAGCCAGACGATCGATGTGAGGTTCACGAAGATGTAGAGCGCGAGCCAGAAGATCGCCATCAGCGTGCGGATATTGGTGCCGTAGCGCTGTTCGAGGAACTGCGGCATCGTGAAGATCTCGTTGCGGATGAAGATCGGCAGGAAATATTTGCCGACGATCAGCAGCGTGAGCGCCGCCATCCATTCATAGGAGGCGATCGCGAGACCGATCGCATAGCCCGATCCCGACATGCCGACGATCTGCTCGGCCGAAATATTAGCGGCGATCAGCGATGCGCCGATCGCCCACCAGGGCAGATTCTTCGACGCGAGGAAATAGTCGGCGCTGTCCTTGGACTTGCCCCCCTTTTCGCGGCTGACCCATTGTGCGAGCCCGAAAATCCCGATCGCATAAGCGACGATCACCGTCACATCGAGCGTCGTCAGCGTCATCTTAGGCTTCCCCTTCCCTCGCGGTTTTCCGCAACCGCGCAAAAAAGAGCGGCCGTTTATTTATACGATTTATAGGACTTTATATTTATATGATCTATGCCACTTGTCTAGAGCCTAGCTGCGGGCGATACGAAGCGCGAGTGAACCGCGCGCGGCAGGGTGCCGTAAAGTGCCTGATCTGGCACAGCGGACAAGAGAGGGAAGAGCGTGCAACCAGGTGATCCGGCGGAACTGCGAACCCGATTGGGACGCAACCTGACCTATGGCCTGCTCGATTCGCTGGGCCGCGCGATCGTCATCGGCGCTTACGAAGACCAGCCCTTTCCGACCGAGGCGGAACTGGCGAAGCAGCATGGCGTCAGCCGGCAGGTGACGCGCGAGGCGGTAAAGATGCTGACCGCCAAGGGCCTGCTCAGCGCGCGCCCGCGCCAGGGGACGATCGTCCAGCCATCCACCACTTGGAACCTGTTCGACACGGACGTCCTGCGCTGGCTGCTTGAGCGCAAATTTTCGGTCGATCTGCTGCGCCAGTTCAATCAGTTGCGCGTCGCGATCGAACCCGAGGCTGCGGCGCTCGCCGCCGCCAATGCGAGCGATGCCGAGCTCGAGCCGATCCTCGCCGGACTCCGGCGGATGGAAGCGGCGGAGCGCGGACTCGATGATACGCTCGACGCCGACATCGCCTTTCATGTCGCCATCCTGCGCGCGTCGGGCAACCCCTTCTTCGTCCAGTTCCGCGATGTCGTGACCACCGCCTTGCGCAGTTCGATCCGCTTTACCAATCGTATCAAGGGCCGTTCGGCGAGTGTCGCGGACCATGCTGCGGTCAGCGAGGCTATCGTACGCCGCAATCCCGACCGCGCGCGCAAGGCGATGAAGAAGATCATCGGCGACGTCCTTGACCTGATCGAAACGAGCGACAACCCGGCCGAGAGTTAGCGCGCGGCGCAGCCTCGGTCAGCCCGTAGGTGGCATCGGCCTCTATTCGGATAGCTCGGCCGGGAGTCGCGATCACTGCGACGCCCGACCTGCCGAACGCGAGAGACAGCTTAGAAGCGCGCGCGGAGGCTGGCCCCATAGAAGCTGTCGTCGACCCGAATGTCGTGCGGGAAGCTCGGCGTGTGGAAATAGCTGTGATATTTGCTGCGCAGGACGTTCACCCCGTCGACGCTGAGCGCCAGATTCTCGTTGATGTCATAGCTGACCGAAAAATCGAGCCGGCCGTTCGCCTTGACGCGGTTGAACTTCGCGCCGTCGCCCGGCACCAGCAAACCGCCGCCGAACAGGCCCTCGTTGAACTTGCCGCGCCAGGTGTAAACGACGCGCGCAGTGAAGCCGTATTTTTCGTACAAGCCGCCGATGTTGTAGCTGTATTTCGACACGCCGAGCAGCGGTTCGCCGACGAGCGGATCGGTCGGGGTCTTGATCTTGCTGTCGGCGATGGTGAAGTTTCCGAACATGCCGAGGCCGTCGAGCCCTTCGGGCAGGAAATCGAAGAAGACCTGGCCGCTGACCTCGACACCCTTCAGTTGCGCCCCGCCCAGGTTGCGCGGACGTGAGATATTATAGGTGATGCCGTCGATGACCTCGGGCTCGACGCCGATCGCGACGCGGTTCTTGATCTCGCGATAATAGACGGCGGCCGACACATAACTCGACGGGCCGAAATAATATTCCGCCGTGGCATCCCACGCGTCCGATTTCTGCGAACGCAGGTCGGGGTTGCCGCCGCTGCCGTTGGGGCGGATGTTGGCGTTGTTCGGCACCTCATAAAACAGGCCCGGATTGAGATCGCCGAACGTCGGACGCGACAGCGTGCGCGCATAGCTGGCGCGGAGCTGCAATTCGGGCGAAAGCTTCAGCCGGATGCTCGCGTTGGGCAGGAAATCGGTTTCGCTGGTCGACCGCCGCACCGGGGTCAGCACGCCGCTGACCCGGCCCGTTCCTTGCAGGTCGCGGTCGTTGGTCACCCAGCGCACCCCGACCAGGCCGTCGAGCAGCGCGTCGCCGCCGAGGTCGGCGGCATATTTGATCTGCGCATAGCCCGACATCGTCTTTTCGTTCGCGCGGTAGCTGCGCGACGGATCGGGCGCGGGATCGCCCGAGGGCGCACCATAGAGCTGGCGCAGGAGGTCGGTGTTTTCACGCAGGAAATCGGGATCGGGGGTGTACCAGTTCGCCCCGTTGTTGATGAACGGGATCGACGCCGGCGACAGGATCAGAAAATCCGTCGGCAGGCCGACCGAATTGACCAAGGTGACACGGTTGCCGCCGGGCGCGGCGGGGCCGCCGGCAAAGCCTTCGAACGACGCCTTGCGGTCCGCATAGCGGAAGCCGACCTGGATCTGGTCGATGAAGCTTTCGACGTCGTAGCTGAAGTCGGTCCGCCACGCCTTCAGCGAGCTTTTCGAGGTGTTAATGTCCTGGAACAAGCTGTTCGCAAAGCGGAAATCATTGGGATCGCTGAGCGGATCGCCCGTCATCACCGTCGTCCCATGCCCATTGTCGTTGATCTGGACGTTCACCGCGGGGATCGTCTTGCCAATATCGACGATGATGTTGCGCGCCTTGAACGTCGTGTCGAAATAGGAAAGATCGGTTTCGAAATGAATGCGGTCGTTATCGTACCGCATGCCGCCCGCGATCAGCCATTGGTCGGTCTTGTCGCGCTTGGCCTGCGTGCTGGTGAGGCCGGGGACATTGTTGAAGGTCGCGCTTTCGCCAAGGCACAGATTCTGGGTGGTCCCGCCATTTCTGGTCGGAAAGCCCCCGCCGTCGACCTGCGCCATGAAACATTCGTCGCCCGCCACGGCATTGGTGATGCTTTGTGCCGCGAAAATGTCGGAGAAGATGAAATTGGTCGCGAAGCGCGAGCGATAGCCGCTGTAGAGGCCGTCGACGTACAGCTCTAGTTCGGGGGTCGGTTTCCACTGGAGCGCGAGATTGGCCTGCGGGCGGCTGTAGCTGCCGGTGTCGGTCAGCCCGCCGACGCAGGTCGGCAGCACGATCCCCGCGGCGCCCGGAGGGCCGTTGCTGCCCGAGCGCGGATCGCAGTTGAACGAGATCGGCCGGTTGAAATTCTGATCCGAGTAGGAAATGTTGAGGAGCGCGCCAAATTCGCCGTCGCCGACGTTCCAGCGGCCGCTGATCAACCCGCCGACCGTATAGCTGAACTTGTCGACTTCCTTGCCATAGGTGCCGCGCCCGTTGAGCGCGACGCTGATGCCTTCCTTGAAATTGAACGGCTTTTGCAGCTTGAGGTTGATGACCCCGGCAACCCCGCCTTCGAGCAGATTGGCCGAGTTGGATTTATAGACTTCCGCCCCTGCCAACGCCTCGGCGGGCAGATCCTGAAAGGCAAAGCCGCGGCCGACGCCGGTGAAGATCTCGCGTCCGTCGAGGGTCGTCAAAATATCGCCGATGCCGCGCACAAGCGGGCTGACGACCTCGTTGTTGAAGCCGTTGACGGTCTGGATGCCGGGCACGCGCTGCAGCGCGGCGGCCACCGTCGAATCGGGGAATTTGCCGATGTCGTCGGCGACGATGACCTCGACCACCTGGTCCGAATTGCGTTTGATGTTGCGTGCGGCCTGCAGGCTGGCGCGCTGGCCGGTCACGACGATTTCGCGATCGGTCGCGGCGGTGCCTTCACTGGCCACGCTACCGGTTTCCATCTGCTCGTCCGACGTCTGCGCTGCGGCGGACGCCGACGCGAGCAGGGCCGCCATCGACGCACTCGTAAACATGAACAATCTGGCTTTCATCGGTCGTCTCCCCATAGAGCTGCCAGGTGATGCTTCACCCGATCGTGTTGATTTAAATATCTTATTTGTAATATAATTCATCGAGACACAAAAATTTGAATGTTTGGAAAAGCCGTTATTTCGTCGGCACGACGCCCTTCGGCGCGGCGGTCAGGCGCTTGATCAGGTCGACTTCCGCCTTGCGATAGGGCGTGCCGTCGCTGCGCAGAACCTCGTGGAACCAGATTGTCGGCTCATCGCCGGTGTAGGGCTTCTTCCAGCTGTCCCACGGCAACCGCGTCTGCGACTTGCCATCGACGAAGCCCCAATTGATCATCGCGACGCCATATTTCTTGCCCAGCGGCAGCGAGCCGTCGAAGGTCGATCCATTGCCGCGCGCCATATATTCGGTGCACAGCAGCGGTCGGCCATAGACTTGGAGCTGCTTGACGCGGCCTTCAAAGGTTTCGGGCCAATTATAGTCGTGGAAGGAAATGACGTCCGACTGCGCGACCTGGATCGTTTCGACCGCGTCGAGCTTTTTCATGTCCGACCAATCGTCGCCGATCCACAGCCCGCTGGTCAGCGGCTGTTTCGGCTTCGCGCTCCGCGTCCAGTCGAACACCTGACCGAGCAGGCCGGCGACCATCGCTTTCTTGTTCGGCGTCGGCTTGTAATTGCCGCCGCCATCATTGTTCGGCTCGTTCCAGACGTCCCAGGCGAGGACGCGATCATCGTTCGCGAAACGGCCGACGACGTCCTTCACATAGGCTTCCAGCTTGCCATGCTGCGACTTGTCGGCGAGCCGCGCGGCGCCCGGCGCCTGCATCCAGCCGCTGTTGTGAACGCCGGGGATCGGCGGATGCTGCGGGCCCGCAACCGGATTCGGATCCCAACAGCTGTCGAACAGCACGAACATCGGCTTGATCTTGTGCTTCGCCGCGATGGCAAGGAACTGGTCCATCCGCTGCTTCAGCCCCTCGGGATCATTTTCCCAGAGCAGATTGTGCAGATAGACGCGCATGGTGTTCATGCCCATCGCCGACGCCCAGCCGAGCTCCTTGTCGATCGTTGCGGGATCGAAGGTTTCCGCCTGCCACATCTCGAACTGGTTGATCGCGGTGGCGGGATTGTAATTGGCGCCGACGAGCCAGGGCTGCGCGTCGTACCAGCTATGCGCCTGCGCTTTGGTCCAGCGTTCGGCGGCATGCGCGGGTGATATCAGGAACAGCGCGGCGCAGACCAGCGCCATCAGCGTACGAAGCATCTCACTCTCCGAAAAAGAGGCGGTAAACCATCTTGTTTATATAGGTTTCGCCGGGAGCCAGCCGAGCGGAACCGAGTGCAGGCTGGTTCGGCGTGTCCGGAAAAATCTGGGGCTCGAGCACGATCGCATCGCCCTGGCGATAGAGTTTGCCCGCCTTGCCGACGACGCTACCGTCGAGGAAGTTGCCCGAATAGAACTGGACACCGGGCTGGTTCGACCACAGCTCGAAGCCGCGGCCCGAAACCGGCTCCTCGACCCGCGCGAGTTGGCGCAGCGCTTTCGATACCGTCTTTGCGACGACGAAATTATGATCATAACCCTTGCCGGTTACGATTTGCGGATCACTTGCGTCGCGAACCCGTTCGCCGACGGCGTGCGGCGCGGTGAAGTCAAACACCGTGCCTGCAACGGGCTGGAAAGTGCCGGTCGGGATCAGCGTCTCGTCGACCGGCGTATACGCTTGGGCGGGGATGGTGAGCACATGCCCCATCGCGCCCAGCCCCGACCCCTCGCCGGCGAGATTCCAATAGCCGTGGTTCGTGATGTTGACGATCGTCGGCTTGTCGGTCGTCGCGCGATACTCGATGCCCAGCTCGCTCTTCTCGTTAAGCGAATAGGTTGCAAGCACGGTGAGTTTACCGGGATAGCCCTGGTCGCCGTCGGGGCTGATATAGCGCAGCGTGACCGACGCCGCGTCGCCTTTCTTTACCTCGACGATCTCCCACAACACCTTGTCGAAACCCGCGGTGCCGCCATGGAGCGAGTTGCCGATGTTGTTGACCGGCGTCTGATACTGCTTGCCGTCGAGGCTGAACTCGCCCTTGGCGATGCGATTGGCGAAGCGGCCGACCGTCGCACCGAAATATTCGGATTTGGCAAGATAGCCATCGATCGTCGGATAGCCGAGCTGGACGTCGGCGACCTTGCCCTTTTTGTCGGGCATCATCAGCGCCTGGATCGCGGCACCCCAGTTGATGATCGTCGCCGAAACGCCCTTGGCATTTGTCAGCGTCACTGCCTCGACCTGCCGTCCGTCGGGCAGCTCGCCAAAAGGCTTTCGCTGGGTTTCCGCCGCGCCCGTGGGGGCAAGCGCCAGCGCCCAGCCGGCCGCCCCGATTGCGAGCGTTGCCGCAAGCTTCGCCTTCATGATGATCTCTCCCTGTTCATGGTCTATCACGCACCCTTATTTGAGTAAAGCCGTTTAATATGATAATTAACTTGCGAATTGGCGTGGGCTGAATCCCCGGACGCCGACGTCGACCTCGAACAAGGCGCCGGCGTGCGGCGACGCGGCGTCGCCCTCTGCGGCCGAAGTGACGAACAGGCGGTCGAGATCGGCGCCCGCAAAGGCACAGCTGGTGAGTCGCAACGCGGGCAGCGCGATGCTGCGATCAAGGCTGGCATCGGGCGCATAACGTTCGATGCGCCCGGCACCCCAGAGCGCGATCCACAGCCCGCCTTCGGCATCGAAGGTCATCCCGTCGGGGGTGCCGTCGCAACCCGCGAAATCGAGGAAAATGACGCGATCCCGCAGGCTGCCGTCGTCGGCGATGCGATAGCGATAGACATACCCCAGCTTGCTGTCGGTATGGAACAGATGCTCGCCCCCAGGCATCAGCGCGGGGCCGTTCGCGATCGTATAGCCGGTATCGACCCGCGTGACGCGGCGATCGGGGTCGAGCCGATAGAGGCTGCCGCTCGCGCCCTCGCAATCGAACGGCATCGTCCCCGCCCATATGCGCCCCGCATCGTCGGCCTTGGCGTCGTTCATCCGGTTCGCGGGCAGGTCGGGCTCGGGGTCGTGGAACGGCGTCACCACGAAGGGATCGAGCCGCAGTTCGGCGAAACCGCTTTGCAGCCCCGCAATGAAACCGTCGCCCGGCGCGCGCTCGATTACCCAGCCGATCGGCTCGGCGAGCGTCCAGCGGGTTATGTCCCCGCCAGCGAGGTCGAACCGATTGAGCCCGCAGCCGAGGATGTCGACCCAATAGAGCGCATTGTCGCGCGGCGACCACAAAGGCCCCTCGCCCAGCCGATCGCGCGTGTCCCGCTCGACGATGTCGAAGGCACTCAATGGCTGTCCCTCGGCAGGCCGGCATTTTGGGCGAGGCGCTGATATTTGATCGCGGCCTCCAGCGCGGCGCCGCCATCGAACTGACCGACCAGATCACGCTGGATTTCCTGCCAAGGCGTTTGCGAAGCCGGATAGGCATAGCCGCCAGCCGCCTCAAGCCGGGCGCGCCGTACCGCGAGTTCGGCGTCGTCGACCAGCATGTCTGCCGTGCGACCGACAAGATCGACACGGATGATGTCGCCGGTCGCCAGCAGCGCGAGACCGCCGCCCGCCGCCGCCTCGGGCGATGCGTTGAGGATCGAGGGACTGCCCGACGTACCCGACTGCCGCCCGTCGCCGATGCAGGGCAAGGTACGGATCCCCCGCTTGATGAGCGCGACGGGGGGCTGCATGTTCACGACTTCGGCCCCGCCCGGATAGCCGATCGGCCCGGTGCCGCGGATGACCAGAATGCAATCCTCGTCGATGCCGAGCGCCGGATCGTCGATGCGCGCGTGATAATCTTCGGGACCGTCAAAAACGATCGCACGGCCTTCGAAGACATTCGGCTGATCGGGGTTCGACAGGTAACGGGCGCGGAAGGCGTCGGAGATCACGCTCGCCTTCATCACCGCCGAATCGAACAGATTGCCGCGCAGCACCATCAACCCCGCATCCTCGCGAAGCGGCGACGCAAAGGGCCTGATCACCGCCGCATCCTGCGTCACGGCTTCGGCGCAGTTCTCGGCAAGCGTGCGGCCGTTGGCCGTCAGCGTCCCGCCGTCGAGCAACCCCTGGCGCAGCAGCTCGCCGATCACCGCCGGAACGCCGCCGGCGCGGTAGAAATCCTCGCCAAGATATTCGCCCGCGGGCTGCAGGTTGACGAGCAGGGGAACACCCTCGCCTTCGCGCTGCCAGTCGTCCATCGTCAACTCGACCCCGATATGCCGCGCGATCGCGTTGAGATGGATCGGCGCATTCGTCGAGCCGCCGAGCGCGGCATTGACCTTGATCGCATTGAGAAACGCGGCGCGGGTCAGGATGTCGGAGGGCTTGCGATCGGCATGGACCATCTCGACGATCGTGCGGCCGGTCTGCCACGCGCATTCCTGGCGGTCGCGATAGGGCGCGGGGATCGCCGCCGATCCCGGCAACGCCATGCCCAGCGCCTCGGCCAGGCTGTTCATCGTCGTCGCGGTGCCCATCGTATTGCAATAGCCGGTCGAAGGCGCCGAGGAGGCGACGAGTTCGACAAAGCCCTTATAATCGATCTCGCCCGCCGCGAGCATCTCGCGCGCTTTCCACACGATCGTGCCCGACCCGGTACGCTGTCCCTTGTACCAGCCGTTAATCATCGGCCCCACCGACAGAGCGGCCGCGGGGATATTCACCGTCGCCGCGGCCATCAGGCACGCCGGGGTCGTCTTGTCGCAGCCGATGGTGAGGACGACGCCGTCGAGCGGATAACCATAGAGCGTCTCGACGAGACCGAGATAGGCGAGGTTGCGGTCGAGCCCGGCCGTCGGCCGCTTGCCCGTTTCCTGAATGGGGTGCACCGGAAATTCGATCGGGATGCCGCCCGCGTCGCGGATCCCCTGCTTCACCCGATCGGCGAGAATGAGGTGGTGGCGATTGCACGGCACAAGATCGCTGCCCGTCTGCGCGATCCCGATGATCGGACGGTTCGACTGCAACTCCTCGAGCGACAGACCATAGTTCAGATAGCGCTCGACATAGAGCGCGGTCATGTCGGGATTATCGGGATTGTCGAACCATGATCGCGACCTCAGGGCCGGCCGCTTCGATCCGCCATCTTGCTTGTCGTCCGTCACATTATTTCCTGACTTGCACTCAATGTCATTTGAAGGCCGCGACCAGCCGGTCATACTGCGCCTTGCTGATCTCGATCATCGATCCGTGCCGCGCGCCGGCGGGCACCGCGTAGCGATTCCATTCGGTCACGCCGCTGTTGCCCGACATCTGGAACCACGGCCCCTCGAGCCGCGGCGCCTTCGAAAGGCCATAGCTGGTGCCCGCATATTGCTCGTAATAGAGCAGCCAGTCGGCACCGTTCGGCGCGCGAACGATCGTCGGCGCCTCGCGGAAATTGGGGCTGAGCGACGGGCCGGGGGTCGGATAGGGGCCAGTCATTTCCTTCGCGCAGGTGATGCGGACGGTCTTGCCCGTCGTCCAGGCATAGGAAGGGTAACGCTCGTCCTTCAGGATCGCGCAATAGCCGCCCTCCGGGTTCGGCTGGATCACCGTGTCGATCGTCGCCATTTCCCATTCGAACAGGCGCCGCTGCGGCTCCGGAAAGCTTTTGAGGTCGAGCGACAGGACGTAAAGCGTGCGCTGACTTTCCCAATAACGCTCGGGGTCGCTCGCCGACCCCGGCACGGTCGGCGTGTGCCAGCTCAGCAGGAAGCGCTTCGACGGCTTGTCGAAATAGAGCTTCGGCGCGCCGATGCGCTGCAACGGATTGGCGAGGCCGACGGCGGACTGCAGATCGGGCTGATAGGTGCCATAGGGAGCCCAGTTCACCAGGTCGTCCGACACCCAGAAACGGATCAGCGGGTCCTCGTCGCTCTTGTTGCCGACCAGATAATGGCGCCCGTCGGCCCCCTGTGCGATCGAAGCGTGGCCGTGATAATCCTTCGACACCGGCTTTCCGCCGTTCAGCTCGGTCCAATAGAGGCCGTCGCGGCTGACCGAATAATAGAGGATGCCGTAATGACCGGTCTTCATATGCGCGAACAGATAGGCTTTGTCGGGATGGACATAGGTGTCAGGTGCCGATGCCGGCTGCGTGTTATCCTGCGCCAGGGCCGGCGCCATGAGCGCGGCGAGCGCGAAGCAAGCCATCGACAGTCTGCGAAGCGACATCATCTCTCCCCTGTTCGGGCCTGCGTCGACCCTTGCATAAGCTTCGATCTCGTATAAGCAGATATATATGATAAATAAAGAGGACGCGATGAAAGAGAGGAAAGATTTTTCGCAAGGGCGCGAAGGAGCGGAAATCCGTCTCGCGCTGGTCGGCATCGGCAAGATCGCACGCGACCGGCACCTGCCGGCGATCGCCGCCGATCCGCGCTATCGGCTGGCCGCGACGGCGAGCCGCAACGATTCGGTCGATGGCGTGCCGGGCTATCGCGACATCGACGAGCTGCTCGCCGCCAGCCTCCAACTCGACGCCGTGTCGCTGTGTACGCCGCCCGAAGGGCGCGCCGATATCGCGCGCCGCGCGATCGATGCCGGCCTGCACGTCATGCTCGAAAAGCCGCCCGGCGTGACCGCCGACGAGGTGCGCGCGCTTGCGCGCCATGCGGCGGCAAAAGGCGTCACGCTGTTCGCGTCCTGGCACTCGCGCGAAGCCGCCGCGGTCGATACCGCGCGCGACTGGCTGTCGGGCCGCTCCGTCATCGGCGGGCGGATCATGTGGAAGGAGGATATCCGCCAGTGGCATCCCGGGCAGGAGTGGATTCTGGAGCGCGCAGGCATGGGCGTCTTCGATCCCGCGATCAACGCGCTCTCGATCCTGACCCGCATCCTGCCGGCACGCTTCGACGTCGAGGCCGCCACCCTCGACATTCCGGGCAATCGGTCGGCCGCGATCGCCGCCGCCTGCACCCTGCGCAGCGCCGAAGGCTATGCGATCGAAGCCGACCTCGATTTCCTGTTCGGCGGCGCGCCACGCTGGGACATCGAAGTCGCCACCGATGCCGGGCGATTGATCCTGCGCGACGGCGGCGCCACGCTCGAGCTACCCGGTGCCGCACCGCATGGCGGCGACAATTGCGAATATCCTCGCCTCTATGGTCGTTTCCATGCGCTGGTCAAAGCCGCGGAAATCGAAGCCGACACCGCGCCGCTCGAACTCGTCGAACAGGCTTACCGCGTTGGCGAGGAGCGCGCCGCGCCGCCGTTCGCTTTCTGACCCCTGCGCAACGTCAACCTACGCTCAGCGAGCGCGCGATCCGGCGGGGACAGGCGATGGCGTTCCGGCCGCGACAGGGGCGCCGAAATCCGGCCAACCCGCAGCGGTCCATCCAAAACGCTGGATATGCGGCGCCCGTTTCGCGGTGCAGCCCATGCCCGGGCCGGGGTTGGCGTGGTAGATGATCCAGCTTTCCCGTCCATCGGGCGACCGGAAAAAGCCGTTGTGGCCGGTCGCATAGACGCCGTTGGCGCTTTTGAAGACAGGCTGCGGCGACTTGCTCCACGCGGCGGCGTCGAGCGGATCGGCGCCCGGCGGCGCACGGAGCAGCCCCAGCGAATAGTCATCCGACCAGCAGGCACTGGCCGAATAAGTCAGGAAAAGATCGCCCTTGGGGCCGAGCAGAAATTCGGGTCCCTCAACAATCTGCCGCCCGCCCAGCCTTTCCCAGACATGGTCGGGCCGCGCGATCACCGCCTCGCGCCCCTTCAGGGTCCAGGGGTTCTCCATCTCGGCAATCGCGATGGCGCTGTCGGGGCCGATATAGGGCGAATAGGCGAAATAGCGTTTGCCTCCGTGATCGAAGATGGTGCCGTCGATTCCGGCATGCGCCGTATTGACGCGGCCGCGGTCGATCCATTTCCCGCGCATCGGATCGGGGCCCGCATTTTCCAGGACAAAGACCGCGCGATGATCGTCGTCGGTGAAACCGCTGGCGGTCGCGGAATAATAGAGGAACCATTTCCCATCGATGCGATGCAGCTCGGGCGCCCATATCGAATGGGCGTTCGCCCCCTCCTTCGGCGGCGTCCAGACAGTCAACGGCTCGATCTCGCCGAGCCTGGCGACATTGTCGGTCCGCCACAACGCGATCCGGTCGCCGAGCGTATGGGTGTAATAATAATATCCGCCGACCTGCAGGATCCACGGGTCGGGGCCCGAGGGAAGCAGGGGATTGGCGAAAGTAGAGACACCCGGCTCGTCAGCCGCCGCGGGCAACGCGAAGCCGGCTATCGCCGCGATCGCAACGCTCGATACGACCGCCCGGCCAAAACGGCGTACAAGATGATTGGCCGAACCCAGAAACCGCATGCATCCCTCCTTCTCGCTCCGGTCGGTATTTATAATATAAGTGCGATCAAAATGGCAAGCCGCTGAGAGAGAGCCTACCAAATCCAAAGGCAACGGGTTGCCCTGCACGACACCCGGGTGTGGCCAATCGCCGGGCCGAACATCTTTCTAAAATGAAATGAAATTATTTAAGTTGTCATATGACTGATAATTAGTAAGGTGAGTCGGGTATGGCGCATCAAGTGCTGACAACGGGAGGATGGGCGCGTGAGGCAGGGCGGGACCGACGCTGTGCATGACGATCGGCTGGCGCTTCGCAAGCGGCGGCCGTCACTGGTCGACGCCGCTTGTGAACATATCCGCGCAAGCATTCTGTCCGGGACGCACTGGCCCGGCTCGCAGCTTCCTACCGAGGCAGAATTCGTCGACGTGCTTGGCGTGAGCCGGACCGTGGTCCGCGAAGCGATCGCCCGCCTCGCCGCCGCCGGATTGGTCGAGGCGCGACAGGGAAAGGGTCTCTTCGTCAGCGAGACCGCCCGCTATCAGGCATTCCAGATCACGCGCGAAGAGGTCGAAAATCTCAGCGACGTGATCCAGTTGCTCGAGCTGCGGCTCAGCGTCGAAACCGAGATGGCTGCGCTGGCCGCAGAACGGCGCAGCGAGGTTGATGTGATGAGCATGCGCCAGCAGCTCAAGATCCTTGGCGAGGCGGCGATCGGCCTCGAGGATTCGGTCAAGGCCGATGTCGAATTCCACAATGTCATCGCGCGGGCCAGCAAGAACACCTATTACGCCAAGCTGATCGATTTCCTGGGCGTCCGCCTGGTCCCGCCGCGCTCGCTCTATCTGCGCCAAGGGCAGAGCTATGTCGGCGCGCGTTACAAGGCGGTGATCGGCGAAGAGCATGAGGCGATCCTCGACGCCATCATCCGCCGCGATCCCGACGCCGCACGGGTGGCGGCGCGGAGCCACATGAGCAGCAGCCTCAAGCGGCACCGCGATCTCCAAGATTTCATGTCCTCCCACAGCCCGACGGGCTGAACCACACCAACATAAATGACCTGAAGGACAACTCAGGCACCGAATTGCGTCCGACTGAATTATATGATCAATCTGTTAAAATTTGTATGATGTCTTATAGGGAGAGGTCCATTGAAGATTAGTCTTCGCGCTTCCGTGGCGCTGGTCGCGCTCGTCAGCGGCGCACATATGGCACAGGCGCAGACCGCGCCGGCCGCCGAACCATCCGCCAATCCGGCGGCCGTGGATGCGGCAAGTGATGCGCAGGATGGCGAGGACATCGTCGTCACCGGTATCCGTCAAAGTCTTGCCCGCGCCGCCGAGATCAAGCGCGAGTCGACCGCCGTGGTCGATTCGATCGTCGCCGAGGATATCGGCAAGCTCCCCGACCTCACCACGGCATCGGCGCTCCAGCGCGTGCCCGGGGTGCAGGTGGTTGTCGGCGGCAACAACGAGATCGTCGGGGCCCGCATCCGCGGCCTCGACGACATCATAACCACGCTTAACGGGCGCGAGATTTTCACCGGTGTCGGTCGCGGCTTCTCGTTTCAGGATCTGCCGGCCGAAGCGCTTGCGGGAGTCGATGTCTACAAGTCCAATTCGGCCGAGCGGCTCGAAGGCGGTGTGGCGGGCGGCGTCAATATGCGCCTGCGCCGCGCGCTCGATTTCAAGGAACTGACGATCGCGGGCAGCGCGCGGGCGACCTATCTGCAGGAGGCCGGTTCGAAGAACACGCTCAATCCGGCGCTGAGCCTGCTCGTCGCCAACCGCTGGTCCGCGGGCGAGGGCGAGATCGCGGCCATGGCCAGCGTCTCCTACCAACGCAACAAATATGCCCGGCCCGTTGCCTGGAATGACTGGACGCGCGCTACCAGCGTCGGCCCCGCCGGTTCGCCCCAGAACCTGCACGCGCCCACCGGCTTCGCCGCCGCCATCGAATTCGGCCGTTATGAGCGCCCGCAGGCCAATTTCTCGCTCGAATGGGCGCCGGACACCGTCACCAAAATCTATGTCGAGGGCCTGTTCGCGGGCTATCGTGGCGACGTATTCCAGGCGCGCCCGACCTTCCGCGCCTTCACCGGCACGTCGTTCGAGGCGACTGCGGGGGATACATGCGAGGATTTCGCGGTCGGCCCGGATGGCTATTATTCGGGGAATGTGCGCAGCCCGACCAATCCGACGGGGACCGGCACGATTCGCCAGCTCTGCAACGCCACCGGCTATACGACGCGCAACCTCGAATATTACACCGCAACCGTCGCCAACAAGGCGCGCACCGACATCTATGTGATCGCCACCGGCTTCAACAAGGAGATTGGCGCGCTCATCTGGAATACCGACATCTCCTATGAATCCTCGATCAACAGGAACAACAGCTTTCGCGTCGACATCGGCAAGCGGATCGCCGAGCTGGTCCAGGTCCGCGACGTTGATCACGAGGTGCAGGCGACGATGCCGGGCAACCCCATGAACGACCCGGCCGGCCTGGCGTTCGCCAACGGCATGACCGAAGACATCAACCGCAGCCGTGGCACTTTGTGGTCGGTCATGAGCGATGCCAAATACGACTTCGACGGCGTCCTCGACTATCTTCAAGCGGGCGTTCGCGTCGCGAGGCGCAAGGCCGGGTTCGAGCAGTATCTCGGTGGCCCGCCGGCTCCGGGCGGTTCGTTCGTGACGCCGCTGGCCACCGCCGGGCTTCCCGCCGATATTCTGTCGCAGGCACCTGGGGTTCCGCAGATGAATGGCGGCGCATCCTTCCTGCAGATCGACCCCAGATATCTGATGCAGGAATCGATCAAGCGGCAGTTGCGGACGCTGTACCGCATCTCGCCGGACACGCCGGCCTTCGACCCGACGCGCGACTATGATGCGCAGGAAAAGAGCTATGCCGGTTTCCTGCAGGCGGGGTACGAATTCTCGCTCAGCGATACGATCTCGGTCGACGGCATGGTTGGCGCCCGCCTTACCCGCACCGATCGTGACATTGCGGGCTCGGGCCGCGTGACCGATCCGGCGACGAGCACGTCGCGCGTCGTGCTGGTCCAGCGCTCGACCAGCGACACCGATCTGCTGCCTAATGCCAGCGCGCGCATCGAGTTCGGCGGCGGCCTCCAGTCGCGCTTCAACTATTCGAAGACGCTTTCGCGGCCCAGCTTCGGCCAGCTCAACCCCGGCCTCAGCTATGTCGTTTCCTATGTCAGCACGATCCAGAACTCCGGATCGGGCGGCAACCCCGACCTCAGGCCGCAAAAGGCGGACAGCTTCGATGCGTCGCTCGAATATTATTTCGGCCGCAGCAACTATGTCTCGGTGGTCGGTTTCTATCGCGACATCACCGATCGCATCATCAGCGGGACCGAGGTCCGGACGATCGACGGCCTGCAATATGTGATCTCGACCCCCCGCAACCTGGGGTCCGCCAAGATCAAGGGCGTCGAAGTGGGCGGCCAGCTCTTCCTCGACTTCCTTCCCGAGGGTCTCGACGGCGCGGGCGTGATCGGGAACTTCACGGTCATCGACAGCGAGGTGACGACACCCGGCGACCGCCTTCAGGGCCTGCCGCTGCTCGGAGTATCCAAATATAATTACAACATCGGCCTGATTTACGAGAAATACGGCATCTCGGCGCGGATGATCTACACCTATCGCTCCAAATATTTCGACGGCGACATCACCAATGGCCTTTCGCTCCGGCCGGTTTCGATCCCTGTGGGACTCAACGGCATTCGCGCCGCCGGGCGGCTCGATTTCGGCCTGAATTACGATGTGACGCCGAACATCACGGTTAGCCTCGCCGGTACGAACATCACGGGCCAGAAGACGCGCAACTTCGAATCGCGCGGGGATTTCGTCCGCGAGGTGCGGAACGACGACACGACCTACTCGCTCGGCGTCCGCTTCAATTTCTGATCCCGATGACGGCCCCGCGAATGACGAAAAACAGGAGGATGGCTTGAACAGGAAACGGATTTTCACGGCGCTCGGGCTGGCAACCGCGCTGACGGCCGCCAGCTTGGCGATAGCCGGCGCGGCGCACGCGCAGGCGCCGACGACGGTACTCAACGCGTCCGGCAAGGCACTGCCCGGCGACGTGCGTGTTGCACGGACGCAGGACTCGGTGACCATCGACTGGCCGTCGGCGCAGGGGGAGCGCGCGCAGCTCGCTCTGTCGCTCGATCCCGGTAAGCCGCTGATCGAGGCGATCTCGATCGCCGGCAAGACGGTGCTCGGCGGGAT
>NZ_JBOHHT010000119.1:0-128375 GCF_050725655.1 Sphingopyxis sp.
GGGTCGGGGGTGGGCAGCGACGTTGCTATGGCCCACCCCGCTGCGGCTAGCCAGCAAGCTGGCAAGCCTCGCTGCCCCTCCCGCTTGCGGGAGGGGATACCCGCGCACCCACTCTTACGTCCGCTCACCACCCCAAAGCGGTCGTTGCGCTTTGGCGGCGACGATTAAGCTGGTAGGCTGCTCTATCAGTCGCGGAGGGAAGGTGGCGTCATGGAAACGGACGAAGCAATGATGGCGCGGCGGATGCTGCTGGCGGGAGCGGCCGGGATATTCGCTTTGATCCATGCACCGTGGGCGATGGCGAAGCTGCCGAAGAGCGGTGTGAAGGGGCTGATCGCGGGCGCATCCGACGGCGCGCTCGACAAGCTGGCCGTGCCCGGCGCCTTCTATCGCGATACCGCCGTGCGCATCCTGTTGCCGGGCGCGGGGGGAAAACTCACCTCGAAACTCTTTGGCATGGGCGACAAGCTGGGGCTTATGACCAATCTGACCAAAAGCCTGAACGATGCCGGCGGCAAGGCTGCGGGCGAGGCCAAGCCGGTCTTTCGTGCCGCGATCGACAATCTTCGCTGGACTGACGCGCCCGCGCTGGTGACGAAGAACGACGGGGCGACGCGCTATCTCCAGACGAGCGCGGGCAGCATCCTCTTTAGCAAAGTGTCGCCGCTGATCGGGTCGGCGCTGGACAATGTCGGCGCCTATCGCCAGCTTGACCAGCTGTCGCAGGGCAATCAGTTGATGGCATCGGCTGGGCTCACGCGCGACGGGCTGACGCGTTCGGTGACTGAGCAGGCGCTGAAAGGCATCTTTCATTATATGGCGGGGGAAGAGGCGGAGTTGCGGCGGAACCCGGCGGGCCTGCTGAAAGGTGTTTTCTAGGATTTCAGTCGGACGCTCCCGTTGACAGCGGACACCCCCAATCCTATATAGCCGTCTCACCCCATCGTCCGAGATAGAGCCTGACTTTGCGCAGCGGGCTGTACGGATAGGTCGGCGGGGATTTCGACAGGCGTGGAAAGCTGCGGTAAACCGGCAACGGTTGCCTGCGGCTTTTTTCGCGTCGATGCGCTCGCGATTTTGATTTTTGACAGGCGAGACAATCACTTATGGCGACCAAGGCGAAGTCGGTGGGCAAAGCCCTCGAAGCAACCGCGACCAAGCGAATCCGCAAGCTGTTCGGTAACATCCACGAAGCGGTGGAAATGCCCAACCTCATCGAGGTGCAGCGCGAATCCTATGAGCAGTTCCTGCGGTCCGATCCGTCGACTGGCTATGTTTCGGGCCTCGAAAAGACGCTGCGCAGCGTCTTCCCGATCCGCGATTTCGCCGGCACCGCCGAGCTCGACTTCGTCCACTACGAACTTGAATCGCCCAAATATGACGTCGACGAATGCCGTCAGCGCGGCATCACCTATGCGGCGCCGATGAAGGTCACGCTGCGCCTGATCGTCTTTGAAGTCGACAGCGAAACCGACACGCGTTCGGTGCTCGATATCAAGGAGCAGGACGTTTACATGGGCGACATGCCGCTGATGACGCAGAACGGCACGTTCTTCGTCAACGGCACCGAGCGCGTCATCGTGTCGCAGATGCACCGTTCGCCGGGTGTGCTGTTCGACCATGATCGTGGCAAGACCCACTCGTCGGGCAAGTTCCTGTTCGCCGCGCGCGTGATCCCGTATCGCGGTTCGTGGCTCGACTTCGAATTCGACGCCAAGGACATCGTCAACGTCCGTATCGACCGCAAGCGCAAGCTGCCGGTCACCAGCCTGCTGTACGCGCTGGGCATGACGGGCGAGGAAATCCTCAACCATTTCTATGACCGCCTCGTCTTCGAGCGCGCCGAAAATGGCTGGCGCGTGCCGTTCATGGTCGAAAACTGGCGCGGTTCGAAGCCCGCTTTCGATGTGGTGGATGCCAAGACCGGCGAAGTCGTCTTTGCCGCCGGGCACAAGATCAGCCCGCGCCTTGCCAACAAGGCTGCGAAGGACGGTCTCGACACGCTGCTGATCCCGACCGAGGAAATCTTCGGCCGTTACAGCGCCTATGACCTGGTCAACGAAGCGACCGGCGAGATATACATCGAGGCCGGCGACGAAGTGAGCGCCGACAATCTCGAAAAGATCGACGCCGCGGGCATCGACAAGCTCGTCCTGCTCGACATCGACCATAACAACACCGGTCCCTGGATCCGCAACACGCTGAAGGCCGACAAGGCCGAGGACCGCGACCAGGCGCTTTCGGACATCTATCGCGTCATGCGCCCCGGCGAGCCGCCGACGCGCGAAACCGCGGAAGCTCTGTTCGGCGGCCTGTTCTTCGACCCCGAGCGTTACGACCTGTCGGCCGTCGGCCGCGTGAAATTGAACATGCGCCTTGGCCTCGATGCCGAGGACACGGTCACCACGCTGCGCAGCGAGGACATCCTCGCCGTCGTCAAGGAACTGGTGAACCTGAAAGACGGCAAGGGCGAGATCGACGATATCGACAACCTCGGTAACCGTCGTGTCCGCTCGGTCGGCGAACTGCTCGAAAACCAGTATCGCGTTGGCCTGCTCCGCATGGAGCGCGCCGTGAAGGAGCGCATGAGCTCGGTCGACGTGTCGACCGTGATGCCGAACGACCTGATCAACGCGAAGCCGGCCGTCGCCGCGGTGCGCGAATTCTTCGGCTCGTCGCAGCTCAGCCAGTTCATGGATCAGACCAACCCGCTGTCGGAAGTCACCCACAAGCGCCGCGTGTCGGCGCTCGGGCCGGGCGGTCTGACCCGCGAACGCGCGGGCTTCGAAGTCCGCGACGTTCACCCGACCCACTATGGCCGTATCTGCCCGATCGAAACGCCGGAAGGCCCGAACATCGGTCTGATCAACTCGCTCGCAACCTTCGCGCGCGTGAACAAGTACGGCTTCATCGAAACCCCGTACCGCAAGATCATCGACGGCAAGGTCACGACCGACGTCGTGTACCTCTCGGCGATGGAAGAGCAGAAGCACACGGTTGCGCAGGCGAACGCCGATCTCAACACCGATGGCAGCTTCATCGACGAACTGATCTCGGCGCGTGAAGCGGGCGAATTCCTGATGGCCCCGCGCGATCAGATCACGCTGATGGACGTGTCGCCGAAGCAGCTCGTTTCGGTCGCGGCGTCGCTGATCCCGTTCCTCGAAAACGATGACGCCAACCGCGCGCTCATGGGTTCGAACATGCAGCGTCAGGCTGTGCCGCTGATCCGGGCCGAGGCTCCGGTCGTCGGCACCGGCATGGAAGAAACCGTTGCGCGCGATTCGGGCGCCGCCATCGCGGCGCGCCGCGGCGGCGTGATCGACCAGGTCGATGCGACGCGTATCGTTATCCGTGCGACCGATATGGTCGAACCCGGCAAGTCGGGCGTCGACATCTATCGTCTCCAGAAGTTCCAGCGTTCGAACCAGAACACCTGCATCAACCAGCGTCCACTGGTGAAGGTGGGCGAGATCGTCCGCGCGGGCGACATCATCGCCGACGGCCCGTCGACCGAGCTTGGCGAACTGGCGCTCGGCAAGAATGTGCTCGTCGCGTTCATGCCGTGGAACGGCTACAACTATGAGGATAGTATCCTCATCAGCGAGCGCATCGTGAAGGACGACGTCTTCACCTCGATCCACATCGAGGAATTCGAAGTCACCGCACGCGACACGCGCCTTGGCCCCGAAGACATCACGCGCGACATCCCGAACGTCGGCGAGGAAGCGCTTCGCAACCTCGACGAAGCGGGCATCGTCTATATCGGTGCCGAAGTCGGCCCGGGCGACATTCTGGCCGGCAAGATCACCCCCAAGGGTGAATCGCCGATGACGCCGGAAGAAAAGCTGCTGCGCGCGATCTTCGGTGAAAAGGCCAGCGATGTGCGCGACACCTCGCTTCGCCTGCCGCCGGGCGTGTCGGGCACGGTCGTCGAAGTCCGCGTCTTCAACCGCCACGGTATCGACAAGGACGAACGCGCAATTGCGATCGAACGCGAAGAGATCGAGCGTCTGAAGCAGGACGCCGACGATGAGCGCGCGATCCTCAACCGTGCGACCTTCTCCAGCCTCAAGGAACTGCTCATCGGTCAGGCGACCAGCGCAGTGCCCAAGGGCCTGAAGAAGGGCGAGGTCGTCACCGAAGAGATGCTCGTCGACCTCGACCGCGCTGACTGGTGGAAGCTGGCCGTTGTCGAAGACAATGCCCAGGCCGCCCTCGAAGCGATCAAGGCGCAGTATGACGAAGCGATCAAGCGGATCAGCGCGAAGTACGAAGATCGCGTCGAAAAGCTGCAGCGCGGCGACGAACTCGCCCCGGGCGTGCTCAAGATGGTCAAGGTCTTCGTCGCGGTGAAGCGCAAGCTGCAATCGGGCGACAAGATGGCCGGCCGTCACGGCAACAAGGGCATCATCAGCCGCATCCTGCCGATCGAGGACATGCCGTTCCTGGAAGATGGCACGCACGTCGATTTCGTACTCAATCCGCTGGGTGTGCCTTCGCGCATGAACGTCGGGCAGATTCTGGAGACGCACCTTGGCTGGGCATCGCGCGGCTTTGGTCGCCAGATCACCACAGCGCTTGAGGACTGGCGCACGGCGAACCCCGACCCCGTGGCGGGGAAGCCGCCCGAAGCGGTGCGCGCCGCGCTGCTTCATGCCTATGGTGATGAATATGCGGACGAGATCAACGCCCGCACATCGGAGCAGGTCGTCGATCTTGCCGAACGTCTCGAATTGGGCGTGCCCTTTGCGACGCCGGTGTTCGACGGCGCGCGCGAAGGCGACGTATCGACGATGCTGGAGCGCGCCGGTCTCGACCGGTCGGGTCAGGTCGATCTTTACGACGGCCGCACCGGTGATCGCTTCGACCGCAAGGTGACCGTGGGATATATGTATATCCTGAAGCTTCATCATCTGGTCGACGACAAGATCCACGCGCGCTCGATCGGGCCGTACTCGCTTGTCACCCAGCAGCCGCTGGGCGGTAAGGCGCAGTTCGGTGGCCAGCGCTTCGGTGAAATGGAAGTGTGGGCGCTGCAGGCTTATGGCGCGGCGTACACGCTTCAGGAAATGCTGACGGTGAAGTCCGATGACGTGATCGGCCGCACCAAGGTTTACGAAGCGATCGTCAAGGGCGACGACACCTTCGAGGCCGGCATTCCCGAAAGCTTCAACGTGCTCGTCAAGGAAATGCGCTCGCTGGGCCTCAACGTCGAACTCTCTTCCTATGCGGAAGAAGATCCCGACAATGCCCCGGACGCCCTTCCGGAAGCCGCCGAATAAATATTCCACCCCTCCCCTTCAAGGGAGGGGCCGGGGGTGGGGGCCATCGGCCTTGCACAAGGCTGCTAGCCCCACCCCAACCCCTCCCCTGAAGGGGAGGGGCTAAGCGAGGAACCAGAATATGAACCAGCTTACCAACTTCATGAATCCGGTCGCGAAGCCTGAAACCTTCGACATGATCAAGATCGGCATCGCGAGCCCGGAGCGTATCCGCTCGTGGTCGTTCGGCGAGATCAAGAAGCCCGAAACCATCAACTATCGCACGTTCAAGCCCGAGCGTGACGGCCTGTTCTGCGCGCGTATCTTTGGCCCGATCAAGGATTATGAATGCCTGTGCGGCAAGTATAAGCGCATGAAATACAAGGGCATCGTCTGCGAGAAATGCGGTGTCGAAGTCACGGTGACCAAGGTCCGCCGCGAGCGCATGGGCCATATCGAGCTCGCCGCCCCCGTCGCGCACATCTGGTTCCTGAAGTCGCTGCCGTCGCGCATCGGCCTGCTGCTCGACATGCAGCTGAAGCAGCTCGAGCGCGTCCTCTATTTCGAAGCCTATATCGTTCTTGAGCCCGGCCTGACCCCGCTCGAAAAGTTCCAGCTTCTGACCGAAGACGAACTGCTCGACGCGCAGGACGAATATGGCGAAGACGCCTTCTCGGCTGGCATCGGCGCCGAGGCGATCCGCGTGCTGCTCGAAAATCTCGACCTGCAGCAGGAACGCACCGATCTGATGGAGGACCTCGCGACGACCAAGTCGGAGCTGAAGCCCAAGAAGATCATCAAGCGCCTCAAGGTCGTGGAATCGTTCATCGATTCGGGCAACCGCCCCGAATGGATGATCCTCGAAGTCGTCCCCGTGATCCCGCCCGAACTGCGCCCGCTGGTGCCGCTCGATGGCGGCCGCTTCGCGACGTCGGATTTGAACGACCTCTATCGCCGCGTGATCAACCGCAACAACCGCTTGAAGCGCCTGATGGAACTGCGCGCGCCGGACATCATCGTCCGCAACGAAAAGCGCATGCTGCAGGAAGCCGTCGACGCATTGTTCGATAACGGCCGTCGCGGCCGCACGATCACGGGCGCCAACAAGCGTCCCCTCAAGTCGCTGTCCGACATGCTCAAGGGCAAGCAGGGCCGCTTCCGTCAGAACCTGCTCGGCAAGCGCGTCGACTATTCGGGCCGTTCGGTCATCGTGACCGGTCCCGAACTCAAGCTGCACCAGTGCGGCCTGCCGAAGAAGATGGCGCTCGAACTGTTCAAGCCGTTCATCTACGCGCGCCTCGACGCCAAGGGTCTGTCGATGACCCTGAAGCAGGCGAAGAAGTGGGTTGAGAAGGAACGCAAGGAAGTCTGGGACATCCTCGACGAAGTCATTCGCGAGCACCCGGTCCTCTTGAACCGCGCCCCGACGCTTCACCGCCTCGGCATCCAGGCGTTCGAACCCGTGCTGATCGAAGGCAAGGCGATCCAGCTTCACCCGCTGGTCTGCGCCGCGTTCAACGCCGACTTCGACGGTGACCAGATGGCGGTCCATGTGCCGCTTTCGCTGGAAGCCCAGCTCGAAGCGCGCGTGCTGATGATGTCGACGAACAACATCCTCAGCCCCGCGAACGGCAAGCCGATCATCGTTCCGTCGCAGGATATGGTTCTCGGGCTCTATTATCTCTCGCTGGAGCGCGAAGGCGAGCCGGGCGAGGGCATGCTGCTCGCCGACATGGCCGAAGTGCATCAGGCGCTGTTCACCGGCTCGGTGACGCTGCACACCAAGGTGATCAGCCGCGTCCCGCAGACCGACGAGCAGGGCAACGAGTATCTCAAGCGTTTCGAGACCACGCCGGGCCGCATGCTGATCGGCGAATGCCTGCCGAAGTCGCACACCGTGCCCTTCGACGTCGTCAACCGCCTTCTGACCAAGAAGGAAATCGGCGATGTGATCGATCAGGTCTATCGTCACACCGGCCAGAAAGAGACCGTGCTGTTCGCCGACGCCATCATGGCGCTGGGCTTCCGCAACGCGTTCAAGGCGGGCATCTCGTTCGGCAAGGATGACATGATCATCCCGGCGTCGAAGGAAGGGATGGTCGACGAAACCCGCGCGCTCGTGAAGGATTTCGAGCAGCAGTATCAGGACGGCCTGATCACGCAGCAGGAAAAGTACAACAAGGCGATCGACGCCTGGTCGCAGTGCGGCGACAAGGTGGCGACTGCCATGATGGACGAAATCCGTGCGACGCCGAAGCTGCCCGACGGCCGTCTGGCCCCGATCAACTCCATCTATATGATGGCGCACTCGGGTGCCCGTGGTTCGCAGGCGCAGATGAAGCAGCTTGCCGGTATGCGCGGCCTGATGGCCAAGCCGTCGGGCGAGATCATCGAAACGCCGATCATCTCGAACTTCAAGGAAGGTCTGACCGTTCTCGAGTATTTCAACTCGACGCACGGTGCGCGTAAGGGTCTGGCCGATACGGCGCTCAAGACGGCGAACTCGGGTTACCTGACCCGCCGTCTGGTCGACGTGTCGCAGGACTGCGTCGTGATCGAGGAGGATTGCGGCACCGAACGCGGCATGGAAATGCGTGCGATCATCCAGGGCGGTTCGACAATCGCCTCGCTGGGCGAGCGCATCCTGGGCCGTACGACGCTCGAAGACGTGGTCGACAAGGATGGCAACATCATCGCCCCCGTCGGCACTTTGCTCGACGAACCGACGACGCAGCGGATCGAAGATGCCGAAGTCCAGTCGGTCAAGATCCGTTCGCCGCTGGTTTGCGAAGCGGTGCTGGGTGTTTGCGGCAAATGCTATGGCCGTGACCTTGCCCGCGGTACGCCGGTGAACATCGGTGAAGCTGTCGGCGTTATCGCCGCGCAGTCGATCGGTGAACCCGGCACGCAGCTGACGATGCGTACGTTCCACATCGGTGGCGCGGCGCAGGTCAACGAACAGTCGAATGCCGAGGCGATTTCGGACGGTACGATCGAATATCGCGATATGAACACCATCGTCGATCAGCGGGGCCGCCGCCTGGCGCTCGCGCGTTCGGGTGAAATCGCGATCATCGACAGCGAAGGCCGCGAACGCGCGTCGCACAAGCTGCCTTATGGCGCGCAAATCCTGCACAAGGATGGCGAGAAGGTGAAGAAGGGCGAGCGGATTGCCGAATGGGATCCGTTCACCATGCCGCTCATCACCGAAAAGCAGGGCGTCGTGAAGTATCAGGATCTGGAAGATACCAAGACCCTGATCGAACAGGTCGACGAAGCGACGGGCATCGCCCAGCGCGTCGTGATCGAATATCGTTCGGCGGGCCGCGCCAAGAAGGAAGACCTTCAGCCGCGCCTGACCTTGCTCGACGACCAGTCGGGTGAAGCCGCGCGCTATCTGCTCGCGGTCGGCACGATGCTGTCGGTCGAGGACGGTCAGACGGTGCAGGCGGGTGACGTTCTTGCCCGTGTCAGCCGCGAAGCGTCGAAGACGCGCGACATCACCGGCGGTCTGCCGCGGGTGGCCGAGCTGTTCGAAGCGCGCATTCCGAAGGACAACAGCGTTATCGCGAAGATCAGCGGCCGCATTGAATTCGTCAAGGATTACAAGGCGAAGCGCAAGATCGCGATCGTTCCGGAAGAAGGCGATACGGTCGAGTATCTGATCCCCAAGTCGAAGGTTCTGGAAGTGCAGGAAGGCGACCAGGTCAAGCGCGGCGACGCGCTGATCAGCGGTTCGCCGAACCCGCACGACATTCTCGACGTCATGGGCGTCGAAGCACTGGCCGAATATCTCGTCGCGGAAATCCAGGAAGTCTACCGACTGCAGGGCGTGAAGATCAACGACAAGCACATCGAGGTGATCGTTCGCCAGATGCTGCAGAAGGTCGAGATCACCGCTGGCGGCGACACCACGTTGCTGCCGGGCGAACAGCTCGATTATCTGGAGATGATGGAATATAACGCCAAGCTGCCGAAGAATGGCGTGCCCGCCGAAGGTCGCCCGGTCCTCCTCGGCATCACCAAGGCGAGCCTGCAGACGCGCAGCTTCGTTTCGGCAGCGTCCTTCCAGGAGACGACCCGCGTTCTCACCGAGGCTTCGGTGCAGGGCAAGATCGACTCGCTGCAGGGTCTCAAGGAAAACGTCATCGTCGGCCGCCTCATCCCGGCGGGCACCGGCGCTGCCATGAACCGCGTCCGCGTCACTGCGTCGAGCAAGGATGCCGCACTGCGCGCCTCCATGCGCGCCGCGAACCAGGCGCACCTGATTGCGCCTGCGACCGCCGCTGAAGAGCATGCCGCCGAACTGGCGCAGGGCCCCGAAGCGGCGATCGGTAACGATCCGCTGGGTGTCGTCGAAGGCGAAACCCACGGCAGTGACGCCGATGCCGGTGATTACCTGATCAAGGGCGACGAGGCGTAAGCCTTAGTCTCGCTCTCGAGTAACAGACAAGATTGGCCCCGCCGGAGCGATCCGGCGGGGTTTTTCTTTGGTGGCTTTGGGGTGGGCGTCGCCCTCCCGTACCCGGAAAACCTGGCTCAGCGCGCCGAAGAGCGACGTTTTCATAAACCTCTGGATCCCGGCTTTCTTCGGGGTACTGCAACTACCGGAGGATAGCAGCCGATCCGGTCATCTCTCTTTGCAATTTGGAGGGGTGGGGTGAACGGAAGTTAGTTCCGTGACGATATAGGTTGCGATGTTGGATTTCGGCTGATTGACTGACGATGGTGAACGCAGACGAGTGCGGAACAAACACCCCGATTAATGGGTCATAAAGGTGGGTGTATTAAGGTACTATGTGTAGACGCATGGAATGGTGTACGTAGATCATGCGAATCAACGCATTGACAGGGACGCTTGAAAAGGCGGATGCGGAGATCATATGAGAATTGACAGGATACTAGATGCGTTCCGGGGGCGGCGAGACCGACGGAGCGAAATTTCGATGGAAGAAACCTTCGAATTGAAAGTCCACATTGCATGCGACGAGGAAACTGGTCGTTGGTACGTTGCAGAATCAGATGTGCCTGGCCTTCGCCTCGAAGATGCTGATCCGCTAAACCTCATTGCACGTATCGAACTAGCAGTGCCCGAACTTGTCGAACTGAACCTCGGCGAGATCGTTGCGACGTGTCGAGCACGGAAGCCCGATGCCTACAACTGCCACTCAGAGCTTGAGTGGAAGCGCCCAGCTGTGCGCCCGATATTCGATAGCCCGCTTCGGCCCGCGTATGCGTGACCCTGCGTGGCGGGGTATTATCGTGACATTATCAAACTTTTGAAGGCGAACGGCTGTACGTTCGTCCGGCAGGGAAAAGGCGACCATGAAATATGGTACAGCCCGATCACTAGCCGGAATTTCACGGTCGATAAGGGCGTAGAGGTAAAGCACACGGCGAACGGCTCGCTTGAAGACGCCGGTATCGACAAGGCTTTCTGATCGACCAGTCTGGCCAACTCCGAAATCATTTCCAACCCACCAAGTCTCCCTGGGCAATTCGGCGAGATTTTTGGTGTGTGTGTGTGTGTGTGTGTCAGAGGGAGAAAGCTGAGTGTCCGTACTCGGTCGTTAGCCGACAAATAGAAAAGGGCCCACCGGGGTGGCCGGCGAGCCCTTGGTCCTGGGAATGTGCGGGCCGGTGCGACAGCGCTTCGAAAGCGTCCGGCCCTATGCTCTGACCTTAAGGCGCGAGGATCGCGACGGCGAGGTACAGCAGCAGAGGCAGGCCGAAGCCCAAAAGCGTCAGGGCAACAAAGCCGACGCGCGTCCACAAGACGTCGATGCCAAACTGGTCCGATATCCCGGCGCACACGCCGAAAATCATCCCGTCGCGACGATTCTTGCGAAAACCCTGTTTCATTTCTTTCCTTTCCATCCCGGCCCGATGGCCGGCGTTTATCGAGGGCTGCGATCCGCTCAGGCGACCAGGCCGTTGGGGCCGACAGCGGCCAGGAACATCATCGAGCAGTAAAGCGAGGCAACGGCGGCGATCGCATAGCTCTTGAACGAGTCGACATTGAAATGGGCCATGATATTTTCCTTCCTTGAACCTTCCATTCCGGGCCATCCGGTGGATGCCGACACTGTCGCAGGGACCGTGCCAATTTCGTTCATTGGCGGTTAAGTGGGGTTTTCGGCTATGCGACAGATTATTTCGTCGCGAAAAATGCGCCAAGATGGTGAAAATTCCCGCTATTCGGAAAATATTCAACGCAACGAAGCTCGGCGTCGGACTGGAATCGCGCGAGGGGCTGGGGTAGGCGGGCAGGCAGATGACGCTGACCCGCCTTTCGCTGACCGATTTTCGCAATCATGCCGGCGCGGACATGGCGGCCGCCCCGGGGCTCGTCGCGCTGCACGGCGACAATGGCGCGGGCAAGACCAATATATTGGAAGCGATTTCACTGCTTGCGCCGGGGCGCGGCCTGCGCCGTGCCGCACTCAGCGACATGGTGCGCGATGGCGCGAGCGGAGGCTTTGCCGTCTTTGCCGAGGTTCAGGCCGGCGCCGACCTCGCGCCGGTGGCGCTGGGGACGGGGATAGAGGCCGCGCAGCCGGGGCGCCGGATCGTGCGCATCAATGGCGCGACCGCCGCGGCGACTGCGCTGGGCGACTGGCTGGCGGTCCTGTGGCTGACCCCTGCGATGGACAGATTGTTCGTCGAGACTGCGGGCAACCGGCGGCGCTTCCTCGACCGCCTCGTGCTGGTGCTCGATCCGCGCCATGCGCAGCACAGCAATCGCTATGAGGCGGCGCTCCGCGCGCGGGGCAAACTGCTCGCCGATCCCGCGCAAGCCGACCAGCAATGGCTGACGAGCCTCGAAGCGCAGCTCGCCGAGCATGGCGCGGCGATGGATGCGGCGCGGCAGCATATGCTCGCGGGCTTGTCCGCCGAACTTGCCGGTCAGCCCGACGCGCCCTTCGCGCGCCCGTTGCTGACGCTGGTCGACAGTGAAGGCGCCGCGCGGACGGCGCCGCATGACTTCGAGGCGCTCAAGTCGCTTTTCGCATCGCGCCGCCGTATCGATGCCGCGGCGGGGCGCGCGACCGCCGGGCCGCACCGCGACGATCTGTCGGCGGTCCATGCCGCGACCGGCCGCGCGGCGGCGCGCTGCTCGACCGGCGAGCAGAAGGCGATGCTGCTCTCGCTCGTCCTCGCGCACAGCGACAGCGTCGCGCGCGCGCGCGGGCAGCGGCCCGTGCTGCTGCTTGATGAGGTTGCGGCGCATCTCGACCCGCTGCGCCGTGGCGCGCTCTACGAACGGCTCGCAGGACAGGGCGGGCAGGCGTGGCTGACGGGAACCGAGGCGGCGCTGTTCGATGATATGCCGGGGCCGGTGACGCGCTTTCTCATCAGCGGTGGACGGATCGCGGCGGGTTAGAGGATTTCGTGCACGCGGTCCTGCGGACGGCACAGGCGGACGCCCTTGTCGCTTTCGACGAACGGGCGTTCGACATAGGCGGCGCTGGCGGCCATCGCGGCGATGATCTCATCTTCGCTCGCGTCCTTCAGCCCGCGCTCCTCGGCATCGGTGCCGCGCAGGCGCAGCGCGTCGCGCGCGGTCAGCCCGGCATCCTTGAACAGCTGGCGCAGCTTGTCCGCGCTGTAGGGATTTTTCAGATATTCAACGACGGTCAGCTCGACGCCGGGCGTCTCCTGAAGAATCGCCAGCGTCTTGCGCGAGGTGCCGCAAGCGGGGTTGTGCCAGATAGTCGCGTTCATGGGGCGTGTCCTAACGCAGCCTTACAGCAGCGTAAACTCGCTATTCATGGCATATATGGCACATCTTCCCGCATGAAGGGGAACCATCAGCTTGCCTTTCGCGGCCAACACACGACTTATGCAAAGTCGAGGGACCGTAAAAGGCGGCCAATGCGGGGTTGGGTTGCAAGTGAATGAATTGATCGATCGACGGGCGATGTTGGCAGCGATGGCTGGGGCGGGGGCGATGGCCGCCGTGCCCGCACGCGCACAACTCCCCAACTGGATTCAGCAGCCGGTGGCGCCTTTGCCGCCGCCGGTCGACTATCTGGCCGTGGCGAAGAAGCAGCTCGCGATGCAGGGACGCAACATCCCGCAGAGCGACCGCGTCGGCGTCGTCGATTTCGGCCTGCCGTCGTCGCGTCCGCGCTTTGCGCTGGTCGACATGATCGCGGGCAAGGTCGACATGTTCCCGGTGACGCACGGGCGCGGATCGGACCCGCAGCACGACGGGTGGCTCAAGAATTTCTCGAACCGCATGGGATCGCTCGCAACCTCGCGCGGCGCGTATCGCACCAGCGACTATTATTGGGGCGCCAACGGGTCGTCGATGCGGCTCGCGGGGCTGGAGCCCGACAATTATTCCGCGGACCAGCGCGCGATCGTCGTACACGGGGCTTGGTACGCCGACCCGGCGCTGATCGCGACGCAGGGCAAGCTGGGGCGCAGCGAAGGCTGCTTTGTGTTCGGCGAAGAGCTGCTGCCGATGATCCTCTACAAGCTCGGGCCGGGGCGGCTGCTGTTCGCCGACCGGCTGAGCGCCCCGCCGCCGATGCCCAAACCGTTCGAACTGCCGCCCGCCGATCCGCTTCCGGGTATGGAGAATCTGCGGCGCGCGAGTTCGATCAGCGGGCCGCTGCCGAAGACGGCGGATTAGGCGCTTCCAATTATCACAGCGTCGGTTTGTGCTAGCTGCAACATCCGCGCCCCGGCGAAGCGTCCGTCTCGACGAACCGGCATTCAGATGGTTCGTCGATGTTCGTCGGAGCGCGGTAGCAGGATTGTCGCGAGGCCCAGAAGGGGCAGATAGGCGCAGAACTTATACACCCAGACAATGCCATAGCGGTCCGCAAGCTGGCCGAGCCCTGCTGCTCCGATCCCGCTGATCCCGAACATCAGGCCGAACATCAATCCCGACACCAGCCCGACGCGGCCCGGGACGAGTTCCTGCGCATAGACCACGAGCGCGGCGAACGCCGATGACATGATCAGGCCGATCGAGATGGCGAAGATCGTCGTCCAGAAAAGATTGGCGTGCGGCAGGATCATCGCGAAGGGCGCAACGCCGAGGAAGGACGCCCAGATCACGGCTTTCCGGCCGATGCGATCGCCCACCGGTCCACCGGCGAAGGTCCCGACCGCGATCGCGGCGAGGAAGCAGAAGAGATAGAATTGGGATTCGCGCGCGGTCAGCTCGAACCGTTCGATGAGGTAGAAGGTGAAATAGTTGGTGAAGGCGCCGATGTAGATGAATTTCGCGAACATGAGGATGCCGATTGCCGAAAGCGCGCGAATGATTTCGCCGCGGCTGTACGGCGAAGCATGGACGGCGGCGGGGGCGCTGGCCTGCGCCCGGCTATGCTGGACCCTCCAGCGCGTGACGCCGAAGAGCACCCAGATCGCCGCAATGGCGACGAAGGCGAGCCAGCCTACTGCGGTCTGCCCGAACGGCAAGATGATCGCCGACGCGATGATGGGGCCCAGCGCCGAGCCCGTATTTCCACCGACCTGAAACGCCGACTGGGCGGTTCCGAAGCGGCCGCCCGATGCCATGCGGGCGACGCGTGATGCCTCCGGATGGAAGGTCGCCGATCCGATGCCGATGACGGCGGCGGCGAGGAGCAGCGCCGAATAACTGTCGGCCATCGCGAGGCCGCCGACGCCGGCGAGCGTGACGACCATGCCGAGCGGCAGTAGATAGGGCAGGGGGCGCTTGTCGGTATAGAGACCGACCCATGGCTGGAGCAGCGAGGCGGTGACCTGATAGATCAGGGCGATCCAGCCGATCTGACCGAAGCTCAGATGATATTTATCCTTGAGCATCGGGTATATGGCCGGGAGCACGGCCTGGATCAGATCGTTCAGAAGATGCGCGAACGCGACGGCGCCGACAATCTGCACGACGAGCTTGGGGCCATCCTGACGCGGCGCGGTGAGAGGGACGATGTCAGGGGAGGCGGTCAGGCTGGCGGTGGAATCGGTCACGATCGGGTCTTTCGCTTTTCTGGAAGCGGGCCTCTAGCAAGGAGAGCTATTTCCCGCTTACTTGTATGAGACAATCATTTCTGCAAGTGGGACATGATGCACTTTTATCCCGACGAGAATGATCATGTGGCCCGGCCGGTCATCGCGATCGGTCACGATTATCCGGACTCGTTCGAACTGGCCGAGCATCGGCACCGTCGTAGCCAGTTTCTCTATGCCGCGAGCGGTGTGATGGCGGTCAGCACACCCTCGGGCGCATGGGTGGCGCCGCCCGAACGCGCGGTCTGGATTCCGGGCGGCACGCCGCATTCGGTGCGCATGGTGGGGGCGGTGCAGACCCGCAGCGTTCTCGTCGAACCCGGAGAATGTCCCGGGCGGGGGCTCCAGTGTCAGGTCGTCGGCGTGTCGCCGTTGCTTCGCCACCTGCTGTCCGCCGCCGCGCACGTGACGCCCGAATATGACGTGGCCGGCCGCGACGGACTCGTCATGCATCTGCTGATGGCGGAAATCGACGCTGCGCCGCCGATCCCGCTCGCGGTTCCCTTTCCGTCGCATCCCGCGCTCGCAAGGCGATGCCACGCCTTCCTCGAGCGGCCGAACGCGGCTGCGACGATCGATGAATGGGCGGATGCCATGGGAATCAACCGCCGCAGCTTCACCCGGCTCTTCCGGCGCGAGACGGCGATGAGCTTCGCCGAATGGCGCCAGCAGGCATGCCTGTCGGTTGCCCTTCCGAAACTGGCGGCGGGAGAGCCGGTGACGTCGATTGCCTATGATCTCGGCTATGACGGTCCGGGCAATTTTTCCACGATGTTCAAGCGCATCCTCGGCGTTCCGCCGAGCCGCTATCGCTTGCCGTAATATATTCGAAGCGGTCGCTTATGCGATGACCCCTTTCGGTGTTGCCATCGCTGCTGGCGGATCGTCTGCTATCGGCCAAAGAATACCATCATGGACGGCATCGGGTTTGCGGGGATGACAAGGAAATTGGCGTTGTTGTTCAATAAATCCCGCTCGTCCCCGGCGTCGTCGCGCGCGCGGTCGTCGTCACCGTCGGAACCACGGGGGGGGGCGTCGGCGCGATGATCGTCGCGGTCGGGCGGCCGGGCTGGGAAAAGCTCGCCACGACGGGCGCGTCGCGGCCATAGATGTCGGCGAGCTTCTTGGTCCCACCCTTGCCGTCGGGAACGACGGTCCAATAGGCGACATAGACGGGGAAGGGGCTCTCGAACCCGAAGCGCGTCGTCGCGCCGCTGGCGATCGCCTCGCCGAACTCTTCGGGGCTCTTGCCCGCGAACATCACCGCCATAAGGCCCGAGAAATGCAGCGCCCGCTCGGTACGGATGCAGCCATGGCTGAATGCGCGCGCCGCGGCGGCGAACGCACCCTTCGACGGGGTGTCGTGCAGGTAGATGGCGTGCGGATTGAGCATCTCCATCTTCATCACGCCCAGCGCGTTGCCCGGCCCGGCCTTTTGCACGACCGACAGCGTCTTGCCGCTGCCCGTCCAGGTATAGCCCTGCGCGCGCGCCGCACCCGGATTGCGCGCGATCGTGCCGCCGATGCCTTCGTTGATAATGCTGCGCGGCAGCGTCCATGTCGGGTTGACGATGATGCCGGTCGCCATCGGGTTGAGCTGCGGCGTCGGAGTCGAATTTTTGCCGACGACGGCCTTGTGCGTCGCGATGATCGTGCCGCCGTGGACGACGCGGGTCAGATATTCGGGCACGTTGCTGACGACATAGCGTTCGCCGAGCGTGCGCGGCATCCAGCGCCAGCGTTCCATGTTGACGCGGATCGCATTGGCGTCGGCGGGGGTCTTTGCCTTTTTGAGCGATGCCTTGAGCGCCGCGAAATCGGGATGCACGGGGTCGAGCGTCGCGAGCGTTTCGCTGACGGTGCCGGCGCCCAGCGCGGCGGCGAGCAGCGAGAGCAAGGGCTCGCTGTCGCCGTCGCTGTCGACCATGAACCATTGTTTGCGCGCGGCGTTCGGCGTGCGCCCATCGCGCAGATGCGTCGCGAGCAGCAGGAAGGTATCGGTCGCGGTCTTGTCGAGCCGCGCCTGATCGCCGCCCATGATTGCGGCGGCGAGCGCATCGGGGCTATAATCCTTGGGAAACAGTCCCTCGGCGCCAACGCCTTCGATCGACACCAGCAGCGCCTCGGCATTCTGTTTCGACCAGTTCGGCAAATTCGCTTCGGCCGCGGTTTCGACGACGGGGGCGTCGTCCTTCACCTTGTCGGGTTGAAGGATCACCGAATCCTCCTTGACCCCCGGCTGCGCGAAAGCGGGCGCCGCGAGCAGGCTCAGCGGAAGAAGGAGCGCCGCAGCAGGACGCGCCGAAAAGGGAGAGTTTTTGACCATGATTAAAGCCCATAGCCAAAAACAATCCGCAATTAAAGTGAGCTGCCGCACACTCCGTCGCAAGAATAGATGTCAGGCTTTCGCCGCTTCATCCTGCTTTGCCAGCCAATCCTCGAGCCATTTGATCGTATAATCGCCGTGGATGACGTCGGGGTCGGCGAGCAGCGCCTGATGCAGCGGGATGTTCGTCTTGACCCCGGCGATCACCATTTCCTCGAGCGCGCGGCGCATTCGCATCATGCAGCTTTCGCGTGTGCGGCCGTAAACGATCAGCTTGCCGATCATGCTGTCGTAATAGGGCGGGATCGAATAGCCGGCGTAAAGCCCGCTATCGACGCGCACATGCATGCCGCCCGCGGCGTGATAATTGGTCACCTTGCCGGGCGAGGGCAGGAAGGTGCGCGGATCCTCGGCATTGATGCGGCATTCCATCGCATGGCCGCGGAATTCGAGATCCTCCTGTTTCACCGACAGATCCGAACCGCCCGCGATACGGATCTGCTCGCGGACAAGGTCGAAGCCGGTGATCATTTCGGTCACCGGATGCTCGACCTGGATGCGCGTGTTCATCTCGATGAAGAAGAATTCGCCATTTTCCCACAGGAACTCGATCGTGCCGGCGCCGCGATAGTGCATCGCGGCCATCGCGTCGGCGCACACTTTGCCCATGCGCGCGCGTTCCTCGGCCGAGATGATCGGCGAGGGAGCTTCCTCAAGCACTTTCTGGTGGCGGCGCTGCAGCGAGCAGTCGCGCTCCCCCAGATGGATGGCATTGCCCTTGCCGTTGCCGAACACCTGGAATTCGATGTGGCGCGGGTTGCCGAGATATTTTTCCATGTAAACGGTCGGGTCGCCAAAGGCGGCCGCGGCTTCGCTCGACGCCTGGCCCATCAGGCTTTCGAGGCTGTCCTCGTCGGGAACGACCTTCATGCCGCGTCCGCCGCCGCCCGAGGCAGCCTTGATCAGCACCGGGTAGCCGATTTCCTCGGCCATTTTCCGGCATTCTTCGCCATAGGTGACCGCGCCCGGCGAGCCCGGAACGACGGGAAGACCCAGCGCGACCGCGGTGCGCTTTGCCTCGACCTTGTCGCCCATCGTGCGGATATGCTCGGGCTTCGGCCCGACGAAGATCATGTCATGCGCTTCGATAATCTCGGCGAAACGCTCGTTTTCGGACAGGAAGCCATAGCCCGGATGGATCGCGTCGGCGCCGGTAATCTCGGCGGCGGCGATGATCGCAGGAATGTTGAGATAGCTGTCCTTTGCCGCGGGCGGGCCGATGCACACCGCCTCGTCGGCGAGGCGGACGTGCATCGCGTCGGTGTCGGCGGTCGAATGGACCGCGACCGTCTTGATGCCCATTTCGTGGCATGCGCGATGAATGCGCAGCGCGATCTCGCCGCGGTTGGCGATCAGGAGCTTTTCGATGGCCATGCGAAACTCAGGCGATGGTGAACAGCGGCTGGTCGAATTCGACCGGCTGGCTGTTCTCGACATGCACGGCTTTCAGCGTGCCTGCGGCGGGGGCGACGATCGGGTTCATCACCTTCATCGCCTCGATGATGAGGACCGTGTCACCGACCTTCACCGCCGAACCGATGGCGGCGAAATTCGCCGCGCCAGGTTCGGGCGAGAGGTAGACGGTGCCGACCATCGGCGATTTCACGGCGTCGGCAAAGCTGTCGGCTGCCGGCGCAGCGGATGCAGCGGCGGGTGCAGCAGCGGCCGGTGCAGCAACCGGCGCAGGCGCATAAGCGACGGGCGGGGCGGCCGCGGTCAACGTGCGCGCGACGCGGATTTTGCGCTCACCGTCCTCGACCTCGATTTCGGTCAGACCGGTATCGTCGAGCAGCTCGGCGAGCGTGCGCACATAGGCCGGATCGATGTTGATGCCATTGTCTTTATGGTCACCCATGAGAATTTTTCCTGTTGTTGCGGCGTCCATTCAAAGGACGCTCAGACCCCGTTTTTGATGCGCCCTATTGTCAGAGACGCGCGGCGGCGTCCAGCGCCAGCGTATAGCTGTTCGCGCCATGGCCCGCAAAATGGTCGACCGCCGCCATGCCGACATAGCTGATATGGCGGAACTCTTCGCGCTTCAGGGGGTCCGACAGATGGACCTCGATCACCGGCACCTTGATCGACTTGATCGCGTCGTGGATCGCGACCGACGTGTGCGTATAGCCGCCGGCGTTGAGCAGCACCGCCTTGGCGCCCGCGACATAGGCTTCGTGCAGCCAGTCGATCAGCACGCCCTCGTGGTTCGTTTGCCGGCATTCGACGCGTAATCCCAACTCGGCCGCTTGCGCCTCGAGCCGCGCGTGAATGTCGTTCAGAGTATCATGCCCGTAAATCTCGGGCTCGCGCGTGCCGAGCAGGTTGAGATTGGGGCCGGAGAAGACAAAGACAGTCGGCTTGTCGATACGCTCGTTGGTCAAGGGCTTGTTGGTCAAGGGTTGGGCTTTCGGTTGCGGGGACGCGCGCTCCCCCTATATGGGCTGCTCGGCAAAGGCAAAGCAAGGCGGGTACGCGGTGATTTCTGTCCTCCTCAATGGCGAACAACGGCAGGTGCGCAAAGGCAGCATCGCCGACCTCGTCGCCTCGCTGGGGCTCGATGTGAAAAAGGTAGCGGTTGAGCGCAACCGCGAGATCGTACCGCGCTCGACGCTCGCCGAAGTCGCGCTCGCCGAGGGCGATGCGCTGGAAATAGTCCATTTTGTGGGAGGCGGTTGAGGTGTCAGCGGATCAGTGGAGTGTGGCCGGACGGACGTTCACGTCGCGGCTGATTGTCGGCACCGGCAAATATAAGGATTTTGAGCAGAACGCCGCCGCAGTCGAAGCGTCGGGGGCGGAAATCGTCACCGTCGCGGTGCGCCGCGTCAACGTGTCGGACCCGGCCGCGCCGATGCTCACCGACTATATCGATCCCAAGAAGATCACCTACCTGCCGAACACCGCGGGCTGCTTTAACGCCGACGACGCGATCCGCACGCTGCGGCTGGCGCGCGAGGCGGGCGGCTGGGATCTGGTGAAGCTCGAGGTGCTCGGCGAAGCGAAGACGCTCTATCCGAACATGCGCGAGACGCTCGAGGCGACCGAGGTGCTCGCGAAAGAGGGCTTCCTGCCGATGGTTTATTGCGTCGACGATCCGATCGCCGCGAAGCAGCTCGAGGATGCGGGCGCGGTCGCGATCATGCCCTTGGGCGCGCCGATCGGCTCGGGCCTCGGTATCCAGAACCGCGTCACGATCCGCCTGATCGTCGAGGGGGCTTCGGTCCCCGTGCTTGTCGACGCGGGCGTCGGCACGGCGAGCGACGCCGCGGTGGCGATGGAGCTCGGCTGCGACGGCGTGCTGATGAACACCGCGATTGCGGAGGCCAAGGACCCGATCCGCATGGCGCGCGCGATGAAGCTCGCGGTCGAGGCGGGACGCGATTCTTATCTCGCGGGGCGCATGGGCGTTCGTCGTTACGCCGATCCGTCGAGCCCGCTGGCGGGATTGATCTGAACGTCCGTTCGTGACCGATAGTTGCCGTTCTTCTCCCCTCCCGCTGGCGGGAGGGGTCGGGGGTGGGCAGCGACGTTGCGATGGCCCACCCCGCTGCGGCTAGCCAGCAAGCTGGCAAGCCTCGCTACCCCTCCCGCTTGCGGGAGGGGATACCCGCGCACCCACTCTTACGTCCGCTTCCCACCCCAAAGCTGACCCCGCATCGTCTTTCCTTTGCAACGCCTTATCCCGCGCGCCGCAACGTCACGCTGCGTCACCCGTTTCTCCCGCAAGAGGCGAGCCCCTCCCGCCTCTGTAAAGCCAAGGAGAAACCCCGTGGGTGAATTCACTGAAAAGGCGAAAGGCATCGCCAACGAAGCTGCCGGCAATGCGAAGCAGGCGGTCGGCAAGGCGACCGATAACGAACGTCTTCGCGCTGAAGGCGAAGCGCAGGAGCGCAAGGGCGAAGCCCAGAATCTGAAGGGCAAGGTTCAGGGCGCGCTCGGCGACAAGATCTGACCACTTGCGCGTCACGCAAGCAATGAAAAAGGCCCCGGGGTATCCCTCTCCCCGGGGCCTTTTTCTATATCCTCCCTGTCGCGAAGCGATGGGGAGGGGGACCGTTCGCGAAGCGAATGGTGGAGGGGCCGCGACGTAGCGTCATCGCCCCTCCGTCAGCGCTTCGCGCTGCCACCTCCCCATGCCTCCGGCACAGGGAGGATCAATCTACTTCCCCCCGGAGGCTACCATGTCGACGTCGGTCATCGCGCCGTCGCGGCGCATCATCAGGACATAGGCGAGATCGCCCTTCGTGCCGCCGAGCATATGCTCGTTGCCGTTGACGCGGTGGTCGCTGGTGTAGCCGGCGCGGATCGCCATCGTGTGATAATAATCGAGCACCGCCTGCATCGACGCCGCGGTCTGGAAATTGACGACGCGGATGTTGCACTTGCCGCCGGCGATGCCCGCGGCTTCGCGCAGCGTCGCGCGCGGATAGACTTTGAACGCGGCGGGCAGGCGATCGGCCCAGGCGTTGCTGTACGTCAGCTTGGCGTCGCAGCCACCCTTTTGCTGGTCGCGCGCGAGCGCGCCGATGGTGACGGGGCGCTGCTTGGCTTCGCAGCCGTCGCATCCGGCCTCGAACGGCAATGCTTTCGGCGCGGTGAGCAATTTACCTGCTGCCTGCGCCGCTGCGGCCTCGGCGGCGGTCGCGGCCTTGCCGCCCGCGACGCCGGGCACGCCGCCGTCGACGGGCCTGTTGCCCGGACCCACCGCGTTCTTGTTCGACTGGCCGGCGAGCTTGGGGTCGACCATGATCTTGTCTTCGAGCGAGCCCTTGATCGCCGGGTCGGCGTTGGTCAGCCCGTCGTCGAGGGGAGCGAGATCGGCCTTGGCATTGGGGTTATCCCGGCAGCCGGCGAGCGGCGCCGCCGCCATCAGCAAGCCGGTAACCAGCCATTTTCCGCGCACCATCATCGCTAACACTCCCTTAATCCATTGCCGGGAATGCCCTATTCTGGTCAAAAAGGCCCAAATAAAATGCGTTAACGGGCGAGGCTTTGTTCGTCGAAAACTGTCTCGGAGCGAGACGCTTTTGCGCTTTCGCTCACACTCCGGGCAGGAATTCCTTGCGCTTCACCCGCCATGCGTCGGCGCTCTGCGTCCATGCATCGACCGGCGCGTCCTCGAACGGCGCGGGGAGGCGGGTCGGACCGCTGTTCGTCGCGCCGAGCCGTTGCGCCAGCGCCTGCGAGCGCGTGTTCGCTGGGTCGATGCTGTGCATCAGCTCGGGCCATTTCAGGAATTCGACCGCGAAATCGCACGCCGCGACGCTGCCTTCGAGCGCATAGCCCTTGCCGGCGAATTTGGCGCGCACGCCGTAACCGATCTCGGGTGCGGGCCAGCCGTCGGGCTCCCATGGGCCGAGCCGTCCGACCCATTCGCCGGTCGCGCGCTCGATCACCGAGAACATCGAAAAGCCGCGGATGTGCCAGGCGCCGGCGAGCGTGCACCACGTGCGCCACGCGGCCGAGCGCGGGCACGTGCCGCCGATGAAGCGCATCGTCTCTTCTTCGGTGCACATTTCGGCGAAGCCGTCGAAGTCCTCGGTCGCGGGCGGACGCAGGATTAGCCGCTCGGTGACGAGAAGGGGGCCATTCAACATTCTCTCTCTCCCGCAGCGGATGGCCGCCGCTTCTGCGGCAAGAGGACGATTTCGGCAAGCAGATACGCTTGAGGGCGCCGGTCGTTAAACCGGCGCCCTCGCCATCAGCGTGTACGGGCTGGAGGGGTCTCGAACCCATACTCGAGACGGTTAGCTATCCTTTAGCGGCAGCGATATTTCGACTTGTCGATCTCGCGGCCGAGCAGGGCTCCACCGGCTGCGCCGAGTACGGTGCCGAGCAGCTTGTCGCCGCCACCTGCGATCTCGTGGCCGGCGAGACCGCCGACAGCGCCGCCGATCAGCAGGCCGGTCGTGCCATTATCCTTCTTGCAGCGATAACGGCCGTCATTGTCGCGCCACACACGGGTATTGTTATTGACGCGCTCGTCGCGGGCATAATAGCGGCGGTCCTTCTTGCGGTAGAAATTTGAAGACTGGTCGAGCTGGTGGAACCCATCGGCCTTCGCCGGAGCCGCGATACCTGCATAGGCAGGCGCGGTCAGGGCGACGCTGGCGGCAGCAAAAGTGCCCATCAGGCCCTTGGTGAAATTACGCATAAAAAGTCCTTTCCTGGTTCGGCACCTCATCCCGCTTGCACAAGACCGGGCGCTTCGATGGGGAAAACGAACCGGGCTGCAAAGCCGTTGCATGAACCCAAGGCAACAAGACGAGTCGAGTGTTTCCATCGACGAACCGATAAGCTCTTGCCGCATCGGCGGCGGCATGCGACAATCCGGCCATGCTCAATATCGGATCGCTCGTCATCGGCGCTATCGCCTTGGTTCTGGCCGTTTTTGCCTTCATTCCGCTGCTCGGCTGGGCGAACTGGGTGATCGTGCCTTTCGCCGTCGTCGGGCTCGCGCTCGGCGCGATGTCGGACAAGACGAGCGGGCGCAACCTCAACATCGTCGTCATCGTCATCGGCGTGATCCGCCTGATGCTCGGCGGCGGCATCATCTGATCCAGCCGGGCTGACCGATCATGAACCAGCCAGCGGCCCCCGCGGGGAGCAATCAGGGCGGCTTGCCGTTCGCGATCAGCGCCTATCTGATCTGGGGTTTCGTCCCGCTCTTCTTCAAATTGCTGTCGAGCGTGCCGCCGGCCGAGGTGCTGGCGCAGCGCATCGTCTGGTCGCTGCCGCTTTGCTTCCTGATCATGGCGTTCCGCCGCCAGATCGGCGAATATCTCGCGGCGCTCTGCGATTGGCGCGTGCTGCGGCTGTTGCTCATCAGTTCGGTCCTGATCGCGCTCAATTGGCTCGTCTATATCTATTCGATCTTCACTGACCATGTGCTCGCGGCGAGCCTCGGCTATTATCTCAATCCGCTCGTCAATGTGATGCTGGGGATGATCTTCCTCGGCGAACGTCTCTCGCGGCTCCAGGCGCTCGCGGTCGTCATCGCCGGGATCGGTGTCGCGATCCTGCTCGCGGGCGCGCTCGACACGCTGTGGATCAGCCTGACGCTGGCGTTCAGCTTCGGCACCTATGGCCTGATCCGTAAAATCGTGCCGGTCGGATCGCTCCCGGGCCTCGCGATCGAGACGACCTTGCTGCTGCCGCTCTCGCTGGCGGGCGCCGCTTATTATATCTGGCTCGGCGACGGTCGCGGCTTCGGGTCGGAAGCGGGGATCAGCTGGCTGCTCGCCGCTGGCGGGGTTGTCACGGCAGTGCCGCTCCTGCTGTTCGCGACCGCGGCGCGGCGGATGAGCTATGCGGCGCTGGGTTTCGTCCAGTATCTCGCGCCCAGCATCGCCTTCCTGCTCAGCCTCTTCGTCTTCCATGAACCGCTGAAGCCCGCACAGCTCGTCTGCTTCATCTTGATCTGGGTCAGCATCGCGGTGTTCAGCCTCGACATGTGGCGCAAGATGCGCGCCGACCGGATGATGCCGGCGGCTTAGGCGGTGAGCCGCCAGCCGAGCGTTTCGCCGGCATGGAACGGAACGACCTCGCCGATCTTGTCAGGAATGACGGTCTCGCCGCGTTCGAGCGTCACCGTCCCGGTGTTGAGCGGCAGGCCATAGAAATTCGGGCCATGCTCGCTGGCGAAGCCTTCGAACTTGTCCAGCGCGCCTTCCTCGTCGAACGCCTGGATATAGGATTCGAGCGCATAGGGGGCGTTGAAGATGCCGGCGCAGCCGCACGCGGCTTCCTTCGTATGCACCGCATGCGGCGCGCTGTCGGTGCCGAGGAAGAATTTCGGCGAGCCCGATACCGCCGCGGCGCGGACGGCGAGCCGGTGCTGCTCGCGCTTGGCGACGGGCAGGCAATAAGCGTGCGGCCGGATGCCGCCGACGAGCATCGCGTTGCGGTTGATGTGAAGATGCTGCGGCGTGATCGTCGCGGCGACATTGGCCGGGGCGGCTTGGACGAAATCGACCGCTTCGGACGTGGTGATATGTTCGAACACGATTTTCAGGCTCGGCAGGTCGCGGACGAGCCCCTTCAGCGTGCGTTCGATGAACACCGCCTCGCGGTCGAAAATGTCGACATCATGATCGGTGACCTCGCCGTGGATGAGCAGCGGCATGCCGATTTCGGCCATCCGCTCGAGCACGGGCATGATCTTCGCGATGTCAGTGACGCCATGCGCGCTGCCGGTGGTGGCGTGGGCGGGGTAAAGCTTTGCCGCGGTGAAGATGCCCTCGGCATGGCCGCGCGCCATCTCGTCAGCGTCGCTGTGATCGGTCAGATAGGCGACGATCAGCGGGGTGAAGTCGAGCCCGGCCGGAACCGCGGCGTTGATCCGGTCGCGATACGCCGCGCCTTCCTCGGCGGTTGTCACGGGCGGCGACAGGTTCGGCATGATGATCGCGCGCGCGAACTGCCGCGCGGTATATTGCGCGACATGGTCCAGCATCGCGCCATCGCGCAGATGAACATGCCAGTCGTCGGCGCGGCGGATCGTCAGGCGGTCGGTCATAATCTTCTCCCCCCTCCGCTTCAGGGGAGGGGCTTTAAGTTCACGTCCGCGCTCCCTATTGTCGACGCATGGCCAACACAACCCTCAACGACCGCGCCCTCATCCGTCTGTCGGGCGAGGATGTCCACGGCTTCCTTCAGGGGCTGGTGACCAACGACACATCGGGCAATCTGCCGGTGTGGGCGGCGCTGCTCACCGCGCAGGGCAAGGCGCTGTTCGATTTCCTGATCTGGGGCGACGAAGGCGACGTGCTGATTGATTGCGAGCGGGAGGCGACCGAGGCGCTGGCGAAGCGCCTGACGCTCTATCGGCTGCGCCGTGCGATCACGATCGCGGTCGAACCCGATCTGGCGGTCCACTGGGCGCGGCAGGGCGATCTGGGTGTCGTCGATCCGCGCCTTCCCGAACTCGGCCAGCGCTGGCTGGCCCCCGCCGGTGAAGGCGCGGGCGCCGACGCTGCCTGGCGCGCTCACCGCCTCGCGCTCGGCGTCACCGAGGGGCGCGCCGAACTGGGTGACGGCACGACCTTGTGGCTGGAATGCAACGCCATCGATCTGAATGGCGTCAGCTTCACCAAGGGCTGCTATGTCGGACAGGAAAACACCGCGCGGATGAACTGGCGGCAAAAGGTTAACCGGCGGCTGGTCGTTGTCCCGATCGCGGGGGCCGACGAAAAGCGGCAGGTTATCGCCTATCCCGACCTCGGCTGGTCGGTCGAACATCGCAGGACCGAGAATATCGAAGCGGCCGACGTACCCGCGTGGATGCGCGAGAGCCTCGCGGTCGGTTCATGACAGATGCAGCCTTTGCTGCTAGACTGCCGGGCATGCGCGCTTTGCTGATTTCGTCGGCGCTCGTCGCCGCCTTCGCCTTGTCGGCTCCCGCAGTTGCGGCGCCGACGTCGTTGTTGCCGACCGAACCCGAGGCGGCGCAGCCCCCTTCCCAACTCGCGCCGCTGGCAGCAGACTCCGCATGGACGCCGCGTTTCGCGGCGGCGGCGGACAAGCTGGCGACGGCGCTGCGCTCGCGCGATGAGGCGCAGTGGGCACCGCTGCTCGGCGGGCAATGGCTGTCCGCCGCAGATCGCGAGCGCGTCAAGAATCTGCTGGGCGACCGGAACAGCCCGTTCCTGCGCGCGCTCTTTTCGCAAGGATCGACCCACCGCGGGATCCTCGGCTGGAACGCGCCCGCATCGCTCGGCGCCGAAGAACGCGCCGCGATCGAGAATGGCCAAGAGGCCGAGGCGCTGGTGTGCTGGTCGGCGGGCGGAAATGGCTCAGTGCCATGGCCGGCAACCGCGGTCGAGGCCGACAATCTGCCGGGGCGCCCTTATGCCTGCGCACGGATCGCGTACAGCATTCGCGGCGAGACGCCGACTTGGCGCGCGTTCATCGAGCAGCGCGAACCCGCTTAACCAATCTCCAACCCTCTTTTGCGAAAAGGCGCCTCATGTTGGGGCGCTTTCTCGGGCTGGCTGCGGTGATCGCGGCGGTTTCGGTCGGCTTGGCGGGAATCGCCAGCCGGTCTCCGTCCACTGACGCCGTCGAAACGTCGAACGTCATTTCGGGCAATCACGACAATTGGACGACGCATAAAGTTCGCAAGGACCGGTCTTTGGCCGCGGCCGAAGCCCGGGGCGGTTCGGGCCGGCCGAGCGAGGTGTTGCTCGCTCGCGCAAGCGATTCGCATTTCTATGCCGATACCGAGATCGACGGGCGGAACATTCGCATGCTCGTCGACAGCGGCGCGTCGATTGTCGCGCTGACCCGCAGCGATGCCGAGGCGATCGGGATCAACGTCGACGATCTTCCGGTCGGCGGTAGCGCGAACACCGCGGGCGGCGTCGTGCCGATGCGGATGGTCATGCTCGACAGTGTCGAGGTCGAGGGGATCGAGGTGCGCGGCGTGCAGGCGGCGGTCATCGACGCCGATATGGGCGTATCGCTGCTCGGGCAGAGCTTCCTCTCGAAACTCGCGGCGGTGAACGTCGAAGGCGACACGATGGCATTGCGCTGAGGCGCGGATTGTCTAACGATAGACGCTCGGAGAAGGTTCGTCGTCGACCCAGTTCTTCTTGAGATGCCAATAATATAGAAGGCCGAAGATCAACGCTCCGGGCACGGAATAAATCGCTTCGCCTACCCACCCGAAATTCGCAACGGTGAAACCAAGCGCCGACCGTACGACATTGATAGCGTAAGCGCTCAGCGCGACGAATATCGTCCGCGGAAGGGGGCGGGCATTTCGCCAGGCGAATGTTCCGAGCAGCAACCCGAAACAGGCTATCGCCAACGTCGGCAGCCCGTACTGCAGCAGAATTGCAAAGATAGAGTCCGCCATTCACTCCCCCCTTATGACCCCGTTCAGTCTGGCGATAGCCAGAAAGGGATTCAAGCACGCATTTTGTGCAGGCGGGCGGGCAGACGAAGAGCAACGGGCTTTGGAGCCGTGGCTTGCCAACCTGCGCGCATTTCCCCACATGAAGGCGCATGAACGCTCCCACTCCTCCGCTTCGCGCCGCGATCGTGCCCGTCACCGCTTTCCAGCAGAATTGCACCCTTTTGTGGTGCACCAAGACCAACAAGGCGGCCTTCGTCGATCCCGGCGGCGATCTCGACAAGCTTAAGGAAGCGGTCAAGCAGACCGGGGTCGAGGTCGAGAAGATCCTCGTCACCCATGGTCATATGGATCATTGCGGGCAGGCGGGGATGCTCGCGAAGGAACTCGGCGTGCCGATCGAGGGGCCGCACGAGGACGATCGTTTCTGGATCGACGCCTTTGCCGAGGACGGTGCGCGCTTCGGTATGGTCGGCGAATCTTTCGAGCCCGATCGCTGGCTGGTCGATGGCGACACGGTGACCGTCGGCAATCTCGCGATCGACGTCATCCATTGCCCGGGCCACACGCCGGGCCATGTCGTTTTCCACCACGCGCCGTCGAAGCTCGCGATCGTCGGCGACGTGATCTTCCAGGGATCGATCGGCCGCACTGACTTTCCGCGCGGCAATCACCAGCAATTGCTCGATTCGATCACGCAAAAACTGTGGCCGCTCGGGGGCGACACGACCTTTCTGCCCGGACACGGCGCGCACAGCAATTTCGCGCACGAACGGCGCACCAATCCGTTCGTGAGCGACGCTGCGCTGGAGGCGTAATGTCCCCTCCCGCAAGCGAGAGGGCAGAAGATCACCGCGGCGCTGCGACTTCGGTTTCCACGATCTCGGTCGTGGTGATGCTCGTCGGCGTGAGATAGACGATCGCGAGCGCGCCGAGCGCGAGGCCGAGTTGCGTCACCATGGTGATGATCGTGCCCGCCATGCGGCCCCACGTCATCCCGTCCATCCCGAGCGCGTGAAGGATGCGGCCGACAAGGTAAAGCGCGCCGACGCCCCACAGCCAGATCGACGATCCGAGGCCCAGCTCGACCAATGCGAGCAGGATCAGCACAAAGGCCGTGTTTTCGACGAAATTGCTGTGCGCGCGCATCCGCCGCGTCAGGGGCTCGTTGCCGCCGTCGCCGATGAAGACCTTTTCCTTCGTACGGACGCGGCCGACGCGCACCGAAAGCCACAGGTTGAGCAGCGCCGCCCCCGCGGCAATCGTCAGGCTGATCGGCAAGATAATCATCTGGTTTCCCCCTTATTGGCCGGCGCGTTTCGCTTGCCGGCAGCGGGCAGGGTGTGGCATCCCCTGACCGGGGCGGCAAGTCTGCACGGGGATGGACGCAATGGGCTTGCCTTTGCGGGCAAAAACGCTATAGCCCCGCCCGATCCGGCACCCGACACCATATGGCGTTGAGGCACCCTCCGGCGGAAGTTTTTCCCTGTCGAATATCGGCGGGAGCAGGCTTCGGCGTGGCGGGCGGGCCAGTCATTTCCGGCGACGGCGGTGACAAATCCGGGTAGCCGATTCGTGACACACTATTTAAGAATGCAGGAAATATCATGGCCGTTCCCAAGCGAAAAACCTCGCCCTCGAAGCGCGGCATGCGTCGCAGCCACGACAGCCTGAAGGTCGAAGCCTTTCAGGAATGCCCCAACTGCGGCGAGCTGAAGCGCCCGCACAATCTTTGCAACGCCTGCGGCCATTATAATGGCCGTGAAGTGGTGTCGGTCGGCGCGTAAAAATCAAGCCGGAGGGCATTAAATGGCACTGACACCGCGAATCGCAATCGATGCGATGGGCGGTGACGTCGGCGTGCGCATGATGCTCGCCGGCGCCGCGATGGCGCGCCACAAGCACGACGGCCTCCGCTTCATCCTCGTCGGCGACGAGGTGCAGATCAAGGCGGCGCTTGAAAATCACCCGAATCTGCGCGCGGCGTCGGATATCATCCACACCGATGGCGTGGTGTCGGGTTCGGACAAGCCGAGCCAGGCGCTGCGCAAGGCGAAAAGCACCTCGATGGGGCTCGCGATCGACGCCGTAAAACGCGGCGATGCCGGCGGCGCCGTGTCGGCGGGCAACACCGGCGCGCTGATGGCGATGGCGAAGCTGGCGCTGCGCACGATGCCGGGCATCGACCGGCCGGCGCTCGCGGCGCTGCTGCCGACGCTCGGCGACAATGACGTCGTCATGCTCGATCTTGGCGCGAACACCGATTGCGACGCCAACAATCTGATTCAGTTCGCCGTCATGGGCGCCGCCTATGCGCGCACCGCCATGGGACTCGAGCGCCCGCGCGTCGCGCTGCTGAACATCGGCACCGAGGAACTGAAGGGCACCGACGAGATTCGCGATGCCGCGGCACGGCTGCGCGAGGCGCACGGCCTGCCGATGGAATTCACCGGCTTTATCGAGGGCGACAAATTGTCGCGCGGCAATGTCGACGTGATCGTCCACGACGGTTTTTCGGGCAATATCGCGCTGAAGACGATCGAGGGGACGGCGCGTTTCGTCACCGACCTGCTGCGCCGCGCCTTCACCAGCTCGACGCGCTCGAAGATCGGCTTCCTGATCTCGCGCCCTGCGACCGAGCTGCTCAAGCATCATCTCGATCCCAACAACCATAACGGCGCGGTGTTCCTTGGCCTCAACGGCGTGGTGCTCAAAAGTCATGGCAGCGCCGATGCGAAGGGGGTCGCGAACTGCGTCCACCTCTGCGCCGAGCTGATCGAAAAGGACATCACGCGTCAGGTGACCGAGGATCTCGCGAATTTCCGTAGCGGCGCCGCAGCATGACGCTCCGCGCCATATTGGCCGGCACCGGCTCGGCCTTGCCGCGTACGCGAGTCTCGAACGCCGAACTCGCGACACGTGTCGACACCAGCGACGAATGGATCGTCGAACGCACGGGCATCCGCTTCCGCCATATCGCCGAACCCGACGAGACGACGGCAACGCTCGGCGCCGATGCGGCCAGGCAGGCGCTGGCCACTGCGGGGCTCGAGCCCGCCGACATCGGCCTGATCATCGTTGCCACCGCGACCCCCGACAATACGTTCCCGGCCAGCGCCACCAAGGTGCAGGCGCTGCTCGACATTCCCGATTGCATCGCCTTCGACGTCGCGGCGGTCTGTTCGGGCTTCCTTTATGCCGTGTCGGTCGCCGACTCGATGCTCCGCACGGGCGCCGCCAGGCATGCGCTGGTGATCGGTTCGGAAACCTTCAGCCGCATCCTCGACTGGGAAGATCGCACGACCTGCGTCCTCTTCGGCGACGGGGCAGGGGCGGTGGTGCTGTCGGCCAAGGATGTCGATGACGACCAAGGCATCCTCGCGACGCGATTGCATGCCGAGGGAAAATACGCAGGCATGCTCTATGTCGACGGCGGCCCGTCGACGACCGGGACGGTCGGCCATGTCCGTATGCAGGGCCGCGAAGTTTTCCGCCATGCCGTCACCAACCTCGCCTCGGTGCTGACCGAGGTGATGGCCGACGTCGGCCTGTCGCCCGAGTTGATCGACTGGGTCGTGCCGCATCAGGCGAACAAGCGGATCATCGACGCAACCGCGAAAAAGCTGGGTTTGCCGCCCGAACGCGTCGTGCTGACCGTCGACCGGCACGCCAATACGTCGGCGGCGTCGGTGCCGCTCGCGCTCGATCTCGCGGTGCGCGACGGGCGCATCAAGCGCGGCGACCTGGTCGTGCTCGAGGCGATGGGCGGCGGCTTCACCTGGGGCGCTGCGGTTTTGCGCGTCTGACGCTTCGTTCCGGCGCGTCAACTTCTCGCTCCATCCGTTTCAGTTTGGCGGATTAATTCGCATTTGTTACATATGGTAATGGGACTCGTGACGGTGGGGGCTGTCAGGGACTTAATTGACTATATTTCGCTTCAGTGAGGGGGAAGGGATCATCATGGCAGCAGGGACGCTCACGCGGGCCGACATTGCGACACGGATCAATCAACAGATCGGTCTGTCGCGTAATGAATCGGCTGCAATCGTCGAATCGATTCTCGATCATATGTCCGACGCGCTCGCGGTCGGTCAGAATGTGAAAATCTCGGGTTTCGGTACATTCGTCCTGCGCGACAAGGCGCAGCGGATTGGCCGCAATCCCAAGACTGGCATCGAAGTGCCGATCCTGCCGCGGCGCGTGATGACCTTTCGCGCCAGCCAGACGATGCGAGCCCGCGTTGCCGGTAAATAAACCGCGCCTGACCCATGTCGGGTTTTGAGATGACCGACGATGGCGGCAAGGCGTCTGGCGCCATGCTCGCCATCGGCGAACTGGCGGTGCGCATCGGCGTTCCGACGCATGTGCTGCGATATTGGGAAACACGTTTCCCGCAGTTGAAGCCGCTCCAGCGGTCGGGCCGCCGCCGCTATTACCGCGCCGAGGACGTCGCGCTTGCCGAGCGCATCCACCATCTGCTGCATGTCCAGGGCTTCACCGTCGAGGGCGCGCGCAAGGCGCTATCCGAACCGGGGGCAGCACCGACGTCGCGCGCGCCGTTGACCCGCGAGGCGCTCGACAGCGCCGCGCCGATGCAAGTGAAGGGGGTTCCGGTCGAGGCGCTGGTGTCGCTCCGCCAGCGCCTCGCCGCGGTGCTCGGCTAAGCTTCAGTCATTGTCCATCGCTGGCGCGAGCGCGGGGTCGAGGTCGCGTGGGCGGATAAAACCCACAAAACGCGCGCTGTTCGTGTCGAGATCATGCCAGTTGCCGATGTCCAGCTTCAGCCGCGCCAGCGCCGAAGTCGGCAGCTTTTCTTCGACCTTTGCGCGCAATTCGTCGCCCGCCGATTCGGGGACGAGCATCAGGATCAGGTCTTCCAGCCCGGGATTATGCCCCGAAATCAGCAGATGGTCGGCGTTGCGCCCGGTGTCGCGGATCACGTCGATCAGCGTCGCGGCGGAGGCGAGATAGATGCGCCGGTCCCAATGCGGCTCGAGCGTGTCGAGGTCGGCGGCGGGCTGGAAGATGTCGAGTGTTTCGGTCACGCGCACTGCGGGCGAGGCGATGATGCGATCGACGGGCAGTTTCTGGCGCTTCAGCCATTGTCCGATCAGGTCGGCGCCGCGCGCCCCCCGTTTGTTGATCGGCCGGTCGAAATCGCGCTCGACCTGGACATCCCAACCCGATTTGGCGTGGCGCAGGATCGTCAAAGTCTTCAAAATCGCTCCCCGCGCGCCCACACTCTTGTCCTCGTTCGCGGGCCTTGTGCCGGAAACTTATGACGGTGAAAAGGCCGGAAAGGCGCTTTTTCGCCTTTCCACATTCGCCGCGGCCACATGATTGACCGCTTCGTCGAGAGGCAGGCGGCGGATCGGCGTACCCTCTGGAAAGGCGCTCAGCAGGCGCGAGGGAAAGCTGGGTGAGAGCATCACGAACTGGCCGAAATCGTCGGCGCGGCGGATCAATCGCCCGAACGCCTGCCCGATGCGGCCCCGAATGACCATATCGTCATAGGCGCTGCCGCCCTGCGCCGCGCGCCGCGCCGCGTGGAGGATCGTCGGGCGCGGCCAGGGAACGCCCTCCATTACCACGAGCCGCAGCGAATCACCGGGAACATCGACGCCGTCGCGCAAGGCATCGGTGCCGAGCAGCGATGCGTGCGGATCGGCGCGAAAAATGTCGATGAGCGTCCCGGTGTCGAGCGGATCGACATGCTGCGCGAACAGCGGCAGTCCCGCCCGCGCCAACCGGTCGGCGATGCGCGAATGGACGATGCGCAGCCGCCGGATCGCGCTGAACAGCCCCAACGCGCCGCCGCCCGACGCCTCGATCAGCCGGCTATACGCGCCGGCAAGCGCGGGAAGGTCGCCGCGCGCGATGTCGGTGACGATCAGCACCTCTGACTGGCGCGCATAGTCGAACGGGCTCGGCACCGCGAAATGCTGGACGCCGCCGTCCATGTGGCGCGCGCCGGTGCGGATGTCGGCGTCGGTCCAGCCGCCGCTCCCGTGTCCGCCGTTCCGCAGCGTCGCCGAAGTAACGAGCACGCCCTGCGCCTGCGCGTAGACGACCTCGGCGATCGGCCGCGCGGGGTCGAGCCAGTGGCGATGCAGCCCGGTATCGAACTCGCGCCCGTCGTAGCGGTCGACCGCGAGCCAGTCGACAAAATCGGGGTCGGCGGGCCCGCCCACGCGCCCGAGCAGCGACAGCCAGCCACCGAGCGTATCGATCCGTGTGCCCAGACTGTGCCACGCGCCATCGACCCTTGCCCGCGCCTGTCCGTCGAGCCAGTCGGGTGGATCGTCGACCAGCGCGTCGAGCCGCTTGCCGAGCGCCATCAGCGGGCGCAGCAACGCCTCGACCGCGTCGCTCGCCGCTGCGGCTGCGGTTACCAGCTCGGAATCGGGATCGGCGAGTTCGGTTTCGAGGCCATAGCCCGCATCGGCGGTACGCGTATCAACCGCGCGCGCGTAAACCTGTCCGCGTACGGCAACGAGCAGCCGCTCGATCGCGCCCCACGGGTCGTTTTCGGACAATCGGCCAAGCCAGCCGTCGCCGGGCAGTTCGGCGGCGGCGGCGATTGCGGCCTGGATCGCGCGGTCGCCCGCCTCGTCATAGCTTGCGACATCGGCGAGGCGTGCGGCGAGCCCGCGCCGCCGTCCGCGCGACTTGCCCTCGGGGCCGAGCACCCAGCGGCGAATCTCGACCGCTTCCTGCCCCGTGAGCGCGGCGGCGAACATGCTGTCGGCGGCATCCCACAGATGATGGCCTTCGTCGAAGATCAGCCGTGTCGCGGGCGCGCCGCCGTCTCGCGGGCGCGCCGCCTGCACCATCGTCAGCGCATGGTTGGCGATGACGATGTCGGCCTGCGTCGCCGCACGCGCCGAGCGTTCGATGAAGCATTTGCGGAAATGCGGGCAGCCCGCATAGATGCACTCGCCGCGCCGGTCGGTCAGCGCCGTCGTGCCGTTGCGGCGGAACAGGGCGGGGAGCCAGCCGGGCAGGTCGCCGCCGACCATGTCGCCGTCGCGCGTATAGGCGGCCCAGCGCGCGACAAGCTGCGCGAGGATCGCGGCGCGGCCCGAAAAGCCGCCCTGCAACGCATCTTCCAGGTTGAGCAGGCAGAGATAATTTTCGCGCCCCTTGCGCACCACCACCTTTTCGCGGTGGGTTTCGGCGTCGGGATAGAGCTTCTCGGTCTCGCGTGACAATTGGCGTTGCAGCGCCTTGGTGAAGGTCGAGATGCAGACGCTGCCCGCCGACTGGTCGATCCATTGCTTGGCGGGGGCGAGATAGCCCAAAGTCTTGCCGATGCCCGTTCCAGCCTCGGCGACGAGCATCTGCGGCGCGTCCTTGCGTTCGCGCGGGGCGAAGATCGCGGCGGTCGCGCGCGCATAATCCTGCTGCCCCGGCCGCCGCTCGGCGCCGTCGCCGGTCAGCCGGTCGAGCCGCGCCGACACATCGTCCGCGTTGATCGTCACCTGGCGCGGCGTCCCGCGCGGCGGCTGTTCCTCCCACTCGGGCAGGCGCGCGAACAGCCAGCGTTCATTTGCGTCGGGCTGCGATAGCCGTGGCTGGATCAACGGCGACCACGACCAGCGCTGGCGCGACAAGGCTTGGACGCCGTGCCACGCGCCTTCGCGCTCGGGCCAGTCGGGATCGTCGAAGCTCGCGAGCATTGCCGCGGTCGCCTTGGGCAGAAAGGCCGCGATATCCTCTTCGCTTTTCGGCGGTGTCAGGCCGACCCCGGCGGCGATTCCCGCCGGGGTCGGCACGGCAAAGCGCGCGGGATAGAGGAAAGCGAAGAGCTCGAGCAGGTCGAGCCCCGACAGTTCGGGATAGCCGAGTCGGTCGCCGGTCAGCGTCGCATTGAGCAGCAAATGCGGGGTCGCTGCGACCGCCGCGATCGCTTCACCGCGCCCGACGCGCTGCACGCGGCCGCGCGTGTCGGCGATCCAGATGCCGATATGGCTCGCATGGATCGCGGGCAGGGTGAGCGGGTCGGGAGCCATCGCTCCGTGGATAGGGACAAAAGGCGAACGCGGCAAGATGGCCGCGACGAATCGCTCAGCTCAGCCCGCGGCGTCCGAAGGTGATCGGGCGTGCCGTCTGGAAAATCTGCGTGGGCTCGATCATCGATGCGCCGCGCGCTATTTTCAGCGCATTATGCAGCGCGCCATGCGTCAGCTCATATGGGAAACGCACGCCCATGCGATCATACTCGGACCACATGACGACGGCATAAGTCACCTGTCCGCCATAGTGGATTTCGCAGCGCGACCGCGCCGGCATGCTGGCCCCGTCGATCCGCGCGCCACCTTCCGACAGGTCGGTGATCCGGCCGTCGACGAAGTTGAGCACGCCATTGACGGTGACCTCGATCGAAACGGCGGTGCGCTTGTGGCTGCGGGCGGCGGGGGTGCGAAAATTGTCCATGTCCGGGACGCTACGCCAGCATGGTAAATTTTCCGGTAACGATGTTGGTTCGTGCCGGGACAATATTGCAAGCGATCGCCGACGATGGTCTACACGGATCATGGTCCGTCCGATCATCCTCTATGGCGTTGGTCTCGCCGCCGCGGCGTTTCTGCTCGAGTGGCTGAACTACAAGCATGTCGTGCACCGCTGGTCGACCGAATTTTACATTGTCTGCGTCGCGGTCATTTGCGTTGCGCTTGGCATATGGGCCGGAAACCGGCTGACCGCCCGGCCGCGCCAGGCTTTTGTGCGCAACGACGCGGCGATCGCGGCGCTGGGACTCAGCGCGCGCGAATTCGAAGTGCTGGAGATGCTGGCCGCTGGGCACGCCAACAAGGTGATCGCGCGCCAACTCGATATCTCGCCCAACACGGTGAAGACCCATATTGCGCGCGTCTATGAAAAACTGGCGGTCGCCAGCCGGACCCAGGCCATTCAGAAGGCACGGACGCTCGGCATCCTGCCGTAAAATCGGGCGATCGGCACCAAATCACCCATTTGGGCGATAGATTCCGACCGTTGTTTCGGCCCATCTCGCGTGGCATTCACCACCAGGGGAGACATATCATGGGCAGAATCATTGCGGTTTACGGCGCCATCGCGGGCGTCATCGTCATTCTCGGCATGTTTATCAGCATCACCTTCGTTGCCGACCACGGCACGATGGGCATGGTCGCCGGCTATCTGTCGATGCTGGTCGCATTGCTTTTTGTTTTCATCGGCGTGAAGCGTTACCGCGACGTCAATATGGGCGGGGTGATCACCTTCTGGAAAGCGCTCGGCGTCGGTCTCGGCATCGGGCTCGTCGCATCGCTCTTCTACATCCTGGGCTGGGAACTCTATATGTGGCAGACGGGCGGGACGTTTATGGCCGACTATATCGCCAAGAGCGTCGAGGACATGCACGCTTCCGGCAAACCGGCCGCTGAGATCGCGAAATTCTCGGCCGAGATGGGGGTGATGGCGGAGCAGTACAAAAATCCGCTCTTCCGCATGGCGCTGACGCTGACCGAGATATTTCCCGTTGCGTTGCTGGTATCCATCGTGTCGGCCGCCTTGCTGCGCCGGAGCAGTTTCATGCCGGCGATGCAACCGCGGGGCTGAAACGAGACGGGCGGTATCGGCAGGTGCCGACCGAGATACCGGCTTTCCTACATTGCACCGGCATGCTTGATACTGTCCGATGCGATCGACAGCCGCCTCTCTCGCTAAAGCGACAAAGGAGACAATATGGATGCGCGCGCGCGTATCCTTTGTCTCCTTAAGTCCGGAAGAGCCAAGCGTCGTCGGTGATTCACGAGTAAAGTTGCGCAGTTTTCCGCGCTTCTTTCCATCGGCGCTTCTTGCCGCTATGGGGCGCAGCTATGACTGACCCGCACCTTCACCCGTCGCTGCGCGAACCCGCGCAGATGTCCAAAGCCTGGCCGTTCGAGGAAGCGCGCAAGCTGGTCAAACGCTATCCGGACGGCAAGCCGGGTGGTGAAGCCATGTTGTTCGAAACGGGTTATGGTCCGTCGGGGCTCCCGCATATTGGCACCTTCAACGAAGTGCTGCGCACGACGATGGTCCGCCGCGCCTATGAGGCGCTGACGGCCAATGAATCCGGGGTGCCCGCACCGACGCGCCTTGTCGCGTTCAGCGACGATATGGACGGGCTGCGCAAGGTCCCGGACAATGTGCCGAACGGCGACATGCTCCGCGAATATCTGGGCAAGCCGCTGACCGACATTCCCGACCCATTCGGAAAGTTCGAGAGTTTTGCGCATCATAACAATGCCATGCTGCGCGAGTTTCTGGACCGGTTTGGCTTCGAATATGAATTCATCAGCTCGACCGAACGCTATAAGTCGGGCGCATTCGACGACGCGCTGAAGAATGTCCTGCGTCATAATCAGGACATCCTCGACATCATGCTGCCGACGCTGCGCGCCGAGCGCGCCGCGACCTATTCGCCGATCCTGCCCGTCAGCCCCCGGTCGGGGATCGTGCTGCAGGTGCCGGTGACCGTCGTCGATGCCGATGCGGGGCTGGTGTCGTTCGAGGACGAGGGCGAGACGATCACGCACAGCGTCCTCGGCGGCGGCGCGAAGCTGCAATGGAAGGTCGACTGGGCGATGCGCTGGGTCGCGCTCGGCGTCGATTACGAGATGTACGGCAAGGACCTGACCGACAGCGGCGTCCAGTCGGGCAAGATCGCCAGGGCGCTCGGCGGGCGCAAGCCCGAGGGGCTGATCTATGAGATGTTCCTCGACGAAAAGGGCGAGAAAATCTCGAAGTCGAAGGGAAATGGCCTGAGTCTCGATCAATGGCTCGACTATGGCAGCGAGGAAAGCCTGGCCTTTTTCGCGTACCGCGAGCCCAAGGCGGCGAAGCAGCTCCACATCGGCGTAATCCCGAAGGCGATCGACGAATATCTGCAGATGCGCGGCAGCTATCCGGCGCAGGAGCCCGACAAGCGCCTCGGCAATCCGGTGCACCACGTCCATGTCGCGCGCGGCGAGGATATTCCGGCGAGCGAACTGCCGGTAAGCTTCGGGTTGCTGCTGAACCTCGTCGCGGTGATGGGCGCCGATGCGTCGAAGGAGCAGATCTGGCGCTATCTTGGCCAATATGTCGAGGGCGCCGACGCTGCGACCTGGCCCGAACTCGACCGGCTGATCGACAATGCGATGGCGTATAACCGGGACTATGTCGCGCCAACGCTCAATCGCCGCAAGCCGCAGGGCGGGGAGGTCGCGGCGCTGACCGAACTCGACGGCGAACTCGCGGCGCTGCCCGCCGATGCCTCGGCCGACGACATCCAGAATATCGTCTATGCGATCGGCAAGAACGAGGCCTATGGCTTTGAAAATCTGCGCGATTGGTTCAAGGCACTGTACGAGACCCTGCTCGGGTCGAGCGCCGGGCCGCGCATGGGGAGCTTCATCGCGCTGTTCGGGATCGACAATACGCGGCGGCTGATCGCCGAGGCTCTGGCCTGAGGAGAACCTATGGCGGCTTATGAACTCGCGCAAATCAACATCGGCCGCTTTCGCCTGCCGTCCGAGCATGTCGCGAACCGCGATTTCATGGACGCGCTCGACCATGTGAACGCCGTCGCCGAGGCGGCCGACGGCTTCGTCTGGCGGCTCACTGGCGAGGGTAACAACGCGACCGATGTGCCCGTGACCGACGATCCGCACCTGATCGCCAACATGTCGATGTGGCGCAATATCGATGCGCTCGCGGCCTATGTTTATCGCACGCCCGACCATCTGACGGTGATGAAGCGGCGCAAGGAATGGTTCGACCATATGGCGACCTATCAGGCGCTGTGGTGGGTTCCTGCGGGGCATCGCCCGACGGTCGCCGAGGGCATGGCGCGGATCGCGATGATCGAGGCGAACGGGCCGACGGCGGAGGCTTTCACTTTCAAGCGGCCGTTCGCCGCGCCCGACGGGACACCGGCGCTGCCTATACAGGATGAGTGTGCGTGACCGACATGATCGACATGATCGACATCTTCACCACTGGCGGGACGATCGACAAAGTCTATTTCGATGCATTGAGCGAGTTCCAGATCGGCCCTGCGGCGATCCCCGACATGCTGCGCGAAAACAACGTCCACGTCCCGCACCGCGTGACGCAGCTGATGCGCAAGGACAGCCTCGAATTGGGCGATGCCGATCGCGAGGCGATCCGCGCCGCAGTCGCCGCGAGCGATGCATCGCGCATCCTCGTCACCCACGGCACCGACACAATGGTCGTCACCGGCCGCGTGCTCGCGGGAATCACGGGCAAGACGATCGTAATGACGGGGGCGATGCAACCCGCGTCGGTGCGCGCGAGCGATGCCGAATTCAACGTCGGCTTCGCGCTCGCAGCGGCGCAGACGCTGCCGCCCGGGGTCTATGTCGCGATGAACGGGATGATCTTCGACCCCGAAAAGACGGTCAAGGACCGCGCAGGCGCCCGTTTCGTGCAGGAAGGCTGATCATCCCCCGGCGGTGACCTGCCGCAGCACCGCAGCATAGTTCGGCGCGATCGTCATCGAATCAAGCTTGCCCGCGCGGCCGAGCGCGGCATGCACTTCGGGCAGCCGATAGCAAGGCACACCCATGAACAGGTGATGCTCGGCGTGATAATTCACCCAATATGGAGCAACCGTCGCGCGCGCCAACCAGCCAGCGTTGGTGGTGCGCGCGTGGGTGAAGGGGTCGTCGCTCCCGGTCGTCGTGCATGCATGTTCCGCGATGTTGCGGACGCGCAGGTACAGCTGAAAGGTCGTGGCGAGCCCGGCGAACCAGAGGAGGTAAGGCATCCAGCCATAGAGCGCGAGCGAGGCGCCGAGCAGCACCGCCTGCGCGACCAGAAAACGCCCGACCGCGCGTGCCACCGCCATCGCCCCCGCGACATCGATTGTCGGTGACGTCATGCCGTCGTCGGACTGTTTGTTGAACGGCGTCCCGGCCTTGGCGCTCGCGCCGCTTTTCTGCCCCTGCTCGCCGCGCAGTATGGCTTTCAGGCCGACGAAGGCGAATCCGAATTGCGCAACGCGTTGCTTGAAGAAGGTCTGGCCCGTCATGTCGCGCAGAACCTTGCGCCACAGGCTGGCGCGCGTGGCCGGGAAGGGCTTTGACAGCGACAGGTCGGGGTCTTCGGGTTGTTGCGTGAATTTATGATGCTGCAGATGATAGGTGCGATAGGCGATCAGATCCGATCCCACCGCTGCGCCGGTCAGCCACTGGCCAAGGAAATTGTTGATTTTCCGGTTCGGATGGAGCGCGCCATGCGCCGCGTCATGCATCAGGATCGCGAGTCCGAGCTGGCGCCCGCCAACGAAGATGACGGCCAACAGCCATAGGGCCGGGTTCTGCGACCAGGCGGCAAGGCCGACAAGCGCGATGCTGACGATCCATGCGTGCGCGACGAGCCAGATCCCGCGCCAAGAGGACGCGCGCGTGATTGCCGACCATTCGGTGCGGTCGAAAAAACGGTCGGGCGGGAACAGGCGGACGGCAGGCATGACCGATCTATAACGAGTTGCGAACCGAAACGTAACCCCTTCCGTTTTGGCACAATATCGGCGGAAATCGCAAGCTTGCGGTAAGGAATTGGAAACCCCTTTTTGGCCACTGGTTGTCGCGACCAGAAAAGCGGGGATTATCGGGACATTGGGGGTTCGGCGCAACATCATCCGGCCGGGAGGCGGCGATTTGCCATCGGGTGAATCGCTGTTCGATTCACCGGAATTCGTCACGCACCTGATGCGCGTGGCAAAGCTGTGGCATTATGTGCTGATCGGCCGCGTCCTTGCATTCCTGACCTTTGCCTTTCTGCCGGGCCTTGCAGGCTTCCTCGATCATCCTTCGCATTGGCTGGTCATGGTCACCGGCCTGCCATGCGATGTCGCGCTGACCGTGATCGGGCAGGCGATGCGCAAACCGCGTCCGATCGCGCACAGCCAGGTGCGGCTCATGGCGATGCTGTGCATGGCGCTGATCGCGCTCGGCACATTGCTCAACGCTGCAGCGATGTTCGATGCAATTGCGGTTCCTGACGGCAGCCGCCATTTCGATGCCTTTACCGCGATCCACATCGGCTCGCTGCTCGTCGCGGCGTCGGCGGTCGCGGTGGTCCGTCCCGCTTTTTTCGCCTTCGCGGGTGCGACGGCGCTGGGTGGGGCGATTGGCGTCGCCTCCTGGCCGTTCGCGGTCGCGGGCTTCGTCTTCCTTGGCCTGCTGATCGTGATGATGCGCGAGGATGTCCGCCACCAGCGCCGCGCAACGCGCGCCGCGCGGCTGAGCATCAGCGACCAGCAGCGCGCGCTGAACCTGATGCGCGATTTCGAGCGAGCGGGACGCGGCTGGTTCTGGGAAACCGACCGCTACGGCCAGCTCGTCTATATCTCGCCAACCGTCGCAGCACGGCTCGACCGGCCGCTCGCCGACCTGCTCGGTCACCCCTTTACGGACATCATCCGCAAGCGGATCGGCAATGACGAGAGTGAAGAGCGGACGCTGGGTTTCAGCCTGTCGTCGCGTACGCCGTTCAAGGAACTGACGGTGCAGGCGGCGGTTCCGGGCGAGGAGCGCTGGTGGTCGATCTCGGGCCACCCGATCAGCAACGAGCTCGGCAATTTCCAGGGGTTCAGAGGCAGCGGCACCGACCTGACCGACAAGAAAAGGTCCGAGCGGGAGATCAACCAGCTCGCACGCTATGACACACTCACGGGTCTGGCAAACCGCCGCCACATCACCGATCTGCTCGAACGCGCGCTCAAGAGCCATAGCGGGCAGCCGCAGCCCTGCGCGCTGCTGCTGATGGATCTCGACCGGTTCAAGGCGGTCAACGACACGTTGGGGCATCCCGTCGGCGACCAGTTGCTGCAGCAGGTCGCGGGACGCCTGACGCAGATCGTCGGCGACAAGGGACAGGTCGGCCGGCTCGGCGGTGACGAATTCCAGATCGTCGTGCCGCAGCTCAGCCAGCCCGAAAAGCTCGCCGGCATCGCCAACGCGATCATCCTCAGCCTCGCCAAACCCTTTTCGATCGAGGGTGAGCAGGTGCGTATCGGATCGTCGCTCGGCATCGCGGTATCGGACGGGCAGGGGGTGTCGGCGTCGGCGCTCGTCCGTAACGCCGACCTTGCGCTTTATGCCGCGAAGGATGCGGGGCGCGGCGTCTATCGTTTCTATGCCGACGCGATGCACAACCAGGCGAGCGAGCGCAAGGCGATCGAGGATGCGCTGCGCGACGCGCTGGCGAAGGACGAGCTCAGGCTTCTTTATCAACCGATCGTCGACGTCGAGAGTGAACGGATCACCGGATTCGAGGCGCTCATCCGCTGGCATCATGCGACCGGCGGGTTAATCAGCCCGTCGAAATTCATCCCGATTGCCGAGGAGTCGAACCTGATCGTACCCATCGGCGAATGGATTATCCGCACTGCTTGCGCGACGATTGCGCACCTCGGCTCCGGATACCGCGTCGCGGTCAACGTCTCGCCGCGCCAGTTCGCCAACGAAAAGCTGCCCGCGACGATCATGAGCGCGGTGTCGGCAGCGGGCATTCGTCCCGATCAGCTCGAACTCGAGATCACCGAGGGCGTCTTCCTCGACGAGAGCGCCGAGAATCTCGCGATGTTCCAGAAGCTGAAGCGCACCGGCGTGCGGCTGGCGCTCGACGATTTCGGTACGGGCTATTCGGCGCTCGGCTATTTGAAGAAGGCGCCGTTCGACAAAATCAAGATCGACCAGAGCTTCGTCCTCGGCGCCGCGGACCCCAGCAGCATGAACGCCGCGATCATCTCGTCGATCGTCGGGCTGGCGACCGCGCTGAAGATGGAAACGACCGCCGAAGGCGTCGAAACGCACGACGACCTCGCGCTGATTCGTGGGCTCGGGTGCAGCCATGTCCAGGGCTATATCTATGGCAAGCCGATGGATCTGGTTGAGGTGCTGGCCTTGCTTCGCGAGGGTGGCGGGCGTGTCGAGGCGAAGGGATACAAGAGCGCACGCGAGGCCCGACTTACGACCTTTCGCACGATCCGGGTCGGCAGCGGCGGTTACCAATATGAGGGGATCGTCCGCAACATATCGTCGCGCGGGGCGCTGATCGAGGGGCTATGGAATGTTCCTCCCGGGACGCCGCTCATCCTCGAATTCGGCGCAGACCAGATTTTCGATGCCGAGGCGCGCTGGTCGGTGGGCAACCGCGTCGGCGTGAAATTTGCCGAAGCGGTCGAGGTCGACGGGCTGATCGGTCCGAAGACGGCCACGCCGGCGCAGGGGCGGGTCCGCCGCGCCGCGTGACACCTTGGATCAGTTTGCGATGCGGCCGCGCGCCATCACCCAGTCGACCTTTTCCAGCACCGTGACGTCGGTCAGCGGGTCGCCGCTGACCGCGATCATATCGGCCGACATACCGGGCGCGATCCGTCCGATCTCGTTTTCGAGCGACAAGAGCTTTGCGGCGACCGTCGTCGCGCTCGCCAGCGCCTCGCGCGGGGTGAGGCCATGTTTGACGAGCAGCGCGAACTCCTGTCCGTTGCGGCCATGCTCGAACACGCCGGCATCGGTGCCGAAGGCGATCGGCACGCCGAGCGCCTTGGCACGGGTCACCGCCTTGCCGACGTCGTTCAGCGTCATGCGCACCTTGTTCTCGACCGTCGGGGTATAGATGCCCTTGCCGAGCCGCTCGCGGATGCCCTCGAATGCCATCAGCGTCGGGACGAGATAGGTGCCCTTGGCCTTCATCACTTTCAGCGTCGCATCGTCGGCGAACGTGCCGTGCTCGATGCTGTCGATGCCGGCTGCCGCCGAAGAGGTAATCCCGCCCGCGCCGTGCGCATGCGCCATCACCTTCAGTCCCAGCGAATGTGCGGTGTCGGCGATGCTTTGCAGTTCGGGGCTGGTGAAATGGCCTTCGAGGCCGCGAGCCTGCTGCGACAGCACGCCGCCCGTCGCGGTGATCTTGATGACGTCGGCGCCGGCGCGCGATGCCTTGCGCACCTTTTCGGCGCACTCGACCGCGCCGGTGCAGGTGTAGCCTTCATCCAGGACGGCATGGACATCCTCGCGGAAGCCCGTCACGTCGCCGTGCCCGCCGATGATCGACAGCGCGGGGCCGGCGGCGACGATGCGCGGGCCTTCGATGAAACCGTTCGCGGTGCCGCGGCGGAGGGCATAGGCGGTATATTGCGCCGATCCGGCTTCGCGGACTGTGGTGAAACCCGCGCGCAGCGTGATCGCGGCATTCTTGGCGCCGACGACAACGCCCCATTCGTCGGGGTCGACCGTCGCGGCGCGATAATCGCCGCCGGGGTCGCCGGTCAGGTGGACGTGGAGGTCGACGAGGCCGGGCAGCAAAGTCTTGTCGCCAAGGTCGACGATTTCTGCGCCGGCGGGCGCTTCGGTGCGGCCGGGCGCGATCGAGGTGATGCGGTCGTCGGTGACGGTGATCGTCGAGGGGCCTTGCGCGGGCTTGGCGGCGTCGGTGATGACGCGGCCGGCATAGACGATGGTGGTTTTCGCGTGCGCCGTAGTGCCGAGCAGCGCGAGCGTCGCGGCTGCGACCATTCCCAATTTACGCATGAAGTCTCCCCTGTCTGAAGGCGCCACCGTGGCGCGGCGGGCGGGGGAGGGCAAGTGGTGAGTGGCATTGCACGAAAGCCGTTTCTCGGTCCGGCAGGCGCTTAAAGCCACAAGAGCCCCGCATGCGTGCTTCGATTTTGTATCCTTTGTGGCCTTAAGGCGACAAAGGATACACATGCGCTTGCGAAAAATGTCTCCTTTGTCGCTTTAAGAGCGGTTTGCGGAAGCCGACGATTTCAAAGAGCGAACTCGAGGCTGGCACGGCGCGATAAAGTAGGACAGCGATTTTTCGCCGGTCGGCCAATGTCGGTTTTGGGGTGGTGAGCAGACGATGATCTCCCCTCCCGCAAGCGGGAGGGGCAGCGAGGCTTGCCAGCTTGCTGGCTAGCCGCAGCGGGGTGGGCATGGCCGCGCCGTCGTCGCCCACCCCCGCCCCCTCCCGCAAGCGGGAGGGGGGAAGAGTGTTCTCTACCGGTCGAAAGAGGACGATCCGGGAATAAAAAAAGGGGCCGGTCAAACCGGCCCCTTAGTTTGTCATCTGATAACCGAAAGGAATATTACCAGAAGAAATCGTGGATCACGTCGATCACTTCGCCCGAGTATGTGTCGACCAGAAGCGCGTCGTTGTAATAGCGGATCCAGCGCGTGCCCCCATAGGCGGGCGGCAGGCGGTAATAGCCGGGATCGTTGATCCAGTAACGCGAGCTATAGAAGAGCGAATTCAGGCTGAAGCCGATGCCGAACCGTGTGTATCCATAACCGCGATACGGGTTGTAATAACGCGGCAGGCGGTAATAGCTGCGGTTGCGGTCGCGATAGCTGCGCCAGTCGTAGCGGCGGTCGCTGCGCCAGTCGCGATTCCAGCGATCGCCCCGCCGGTCGTTATAACGCCGATCGACGCGATTGTTGTTGTTGCGGTCGTAACGCCGGTCGATCTGGCCGTCGCGGTTGCGATCGTAACGCCCGTCGCGCTGGTCGATGCGATTGTTGTTGTTGCGATCCCAGCGGCGGTCGAGGTCGCCGTTGCGATTGCGGTCATAACGCCGATCGACGCGGTTGTTGTCGTTGCGGTCATAACGCCGATCGACCTGGCCGTTACGGTTGCGGTCCCACTGGCGGTCGATGCGGCCGTCATTGTTGCGGTCATAGGCGCCGCCGCGCTGGCGCTGGACCTGCTGGGTCTGGCGCTGCTCGGTTTGCCGCTGCTGCCATTGCTGGCGTTGCTGATCGTTGCCGCGCTGCTGCCACTGCTGACGTTGCGCCTGACGCTGCTGATCGTTTCCGCGCTGCTGATCGTTGCCACGCTGCTGTTGCCACTGCTGGCGCTGGGCCTGCCGCTGCTGGTCATTGCCGCGCTGTTGCCGCTGCTGCTGGCGCATTTCGCTGCGCTGCTGGCGCTCGACCTGTGGCTGCTGGCTTTGCTGGCGCTGAGGTCGCGCCTCGCCACCCGAATTGCCACCACGGCGCACTTCGGGGCCGCGTGGTCCGCGATCCCCGCGGTCGCCGCGCTGCGCGATCTGGACCCGCTCGCCCGATGCCTGTGCGGCGGCCGGGGCGATCGGGGTCAGGATCGTTGCAGCGATCAGCAACCCTCCGAACATCTTCTTCATCTCGCCATACTCCAACTCATGTCCCGTGTGCTGGAGACGCCAGCTGGGATGATGAATCGATTCTTACTCTCCGCAAGATGATCGATGGCTGACCGCGCTGTTGCCTGCGGTTCAGCTAGATGAACGGCGATGCTCAGGTTCCGGGCGGCAGGCGGAGGGCCGGGACGGCGCGCGCGGCATCCTCGGGACGGATGCCCGGGGGGGGCGCGGCGGCGATGCGCTCCTCGCCGCGGACGACGCGTCCGGCAAGGCGGATCGCGGTGCGAATGCGCGGATAGGTGCCGCAGCGGCAGATATTGGTCATCGCCGCGTCGATCTCGGCATCGCTGGGATTGCTGTTCGTTCGCAGCAGCGCCGCGGCCGCCATGATCATCCCCGACTGGCAGAAACCGCATTGGGGCACCTGTTCGGCAACCCACGCCTGCTGCACCGGATGGCTGCGGTCGCGGGCGAGTCCCTCGATCGTCGTGACGAAGCGGCCCTCGCATTCGGCAATGGTGACCATGCAACTGCGAATCGCCTCGCCGTCGATATCGACGGTGCAGGCACCGCACTCGCCGGTGCCGCAGCCATATTTGGTGCCCGTCAGGTTCGACGCATCGCGCAGCGCCCACAGCAGGGGCGTTTCGGGTTCCATGCGATATTCGACCGGGCGGTCGTTGACCGAGAATCGCGTCATGTGGCTCCTGTTAGCCGACTGGCGGGATTAGTCACGCCAGCTTGTGTCGATCTTGTCGACCTTGCGCACCATCGCGTCGAATTCGGCTTTGCCCGCCTGGCCCGGGATAGAGGCCATGAACAGGTCGCGCTGGTGGACGGCGATGACCTCCTGCGGGACGGTGATCGGCTTGCCCATGCTCATCGTCGCCATCTGAATCTCGCAGGCGCGCTGGAGCGCCCAATATTTGATGAAGGCTTCGGTCAGCGTCTTGCCCATCACTACGGGGCCGTGGTTCTTGAGCATCAGGATGCGCTTGTTGCCGAGGTTTTCGACGAGCCGCTCGCCCTCTTCCTCGCGCACCGTCACGCCCTCGAAATCATGATAGGCGAGCTGGCCGGCGAAGTTGCAGGCGTAGAAATTGACCGGCTGCAATCCGCCTTCGAGCGCGCAAACCGCGACCGTCGCGGTCGTATGCGTGTGGATGATCGCGTGCGCGTCGGGCAGGGTGCGGTGGAACAGGCTGTGCTGGACAAAGCCCGCCTTGTTGACGTGCCAGGGATTATCCTCGTCGACCTTGTTGCCGTCGATGTCGATCTTGATCAGGTTCGACGCGGTGACTTCGCTGAAATGCAGGCCATAGGGGTTGATGAGGAAGGCGCCGTCCTCGTCGGGAATCTTCACCGTGATGTGGTTGAAGATCATCTCGTCCCAGCCCATCATCGCAAAGACGCGGTAACAGGCGGCAAGCTCCTGCCGCGCCGTCCATTCGGCTTCGCTATATTTGCTGTTGCGTTTGAGCTGGGTCGCCATGGCCTGTCCCTCATTATGATGTTAGTTTCGTCCTGCTACCTATGCCATAAGGTACGGGCACGATACAATCCCGAGAGCAGGCCCGAGAGCAGGTCCGAGTGCAGGCGGGGCGGTTCGATAGCGCGACGGGCGCGGTTCGCCGCGCGGGGGCTTGCATTTCGGCGCGAATCCCTCTAGTTGGCGGTGCATCGGAACGTCGCGTGATCGCGGCGCTCTTTTTATTGCCCTAATATCGGCGATTTATGGCGGACCGGGTATCCGGTTGCCGCAGATCGTTGGACGAACCGGAGACGACACGGCGTATGCAAATCATCGTTCGCGACAATAATGTCGACCAGGCCCTTCGCGCGCTCAAGAAGAAGCTGCAGCGTGAGGGTGTGTATCGCGAAATGAAGCTGCGCCGTCATTACGAGAAGCCCAGCGAAAAGCGCGCGCGCGAGCACGCCGCCGCCGTCCGCCGCGCCCGCAAGATGGAGCGCAAACGGATGGAGCGTGACGGTATCAAGTAAGACCGTCTCCCGTTCGGGATCCGGATCGTGAAAAGGGCGCCGCGGCAACGCGGCGCCCTTTTTCGTTGGATCGGGCGAGGGTGGTGGCTTTCGACCGATGGCGGCCGTTGATCCTCCCTGTGGCGAAGCCATGGGGAGGTGGCAGCGCGAAGCGCTGACGGAGGGGCTTTTGCGTGAGGTCGCGGCCCCTCCACCACGCCCTCCGGGCGCGGTCCCCCTCCCCATCGCTTCGCGACAGGGAGGATTCTCATCCTCGTCACCCCGGATTTGATCCGGGGTCCATGACTTCAGCGCCGCATGGATCCCGGATCAAGTCCGGGATGACGAAGGGAAAGAGCGAGACGTCCGCTTCCCACCCCAAAGCCGACATCGGCGCTCGCAAACTTCCGGCGTCTAATTGCCTCTGGACCCTTCCACGCCGCACCGCCTATAGGCTCGCCAACATTCGCGCCCGCGGGCGCCTGCGGAAGGATCAGCCAAGATGAGCGTAACGACGGTTCCATTGCGTCCGGTGAGCAAGGGCGGCCTGTGGCTGATGTGGTTTGGCCTCGCGGCGCTGCTGGTGGCGGGCGCGGCCTTTGCCTGGCACATGACCCCGCGCATCGGGTTCGAGGTCGTAAAGGAAGGCACCGGGCCGAGCCCGACCAAGGCCGACGTCGTGCTGGTCAAATATGAAGGCAAGCTCGACGACGGCACCGTCTTCGACGCCAACGAACAGGCGCCGATGCAGGTTGCGCAGGTCGTTCCCGGCTTTTCGGAAGCGCTGACGCGCATGAAGAAGGGCGGCGAGTACAAGATCACCATTCCGGCGCAACTCGGCTATGGCGACCGCGTGGTCGGTCCGATCCCGGCCGGCAGCACGCTGCACTTCGCCGTCACGCTGCTCGACTTCCGCTCGGAGGCCGAGGTTCGTGCGATGCAGCAGCAGATGCAGCAACAGCAGCAGATGATGCAGCAGCAACAGATCCAGGGTGGCCCCGGCGGCCCGGGTGGCCCGCCGCCGGGCATGCCGCCGCAGCGATAAGCGAGCGGTCCCTGGGAAACAAAAGCGGCGGCGGGCTTAGGTGCCCGCCGCCGCTTTCGTTTGGGCGCCATCGGCGTTGCGCTCGGCCTCGCGTTCCAGCGCGACCTTGATCATCGCGATGATCGGGTCGGCGAGGAACAGCCCCATCAGCCCGAGCAGCGCGCCGAACAAGATCTGCGCGCCGAGCACGAGCGCGGGGGCAAGGTCGACGGTCTTCTTCGCGACCATCGGCACGATCAGATAACCATCGACCGTCTGGACGATGAAATAGATGGCGATCGCCCACAGGCCGGTGTCGGTCCCCGCCGAAAAGCCGACGAGGACGAGGAGTACGCCCGAGACGATCGCGCCGATATTGGGAATGAAGGCGAGCAAACCGGTGAGCAGGCCCATCAAGGCCGCCATCGGGATGCCGACCGCCATGCAGGCGAGCCAGGTTCCGATGCCCTCGACCAGCATGCCGAGCAGACGCCCCGCCATCAACCGGCGCAGCGTGAAGCCCATGCGCGCGGTGGTGATGTAGAAATTCTCGCGGCTCTTCATCGGCAGCATCCACGCGACGCCGCGTTCGTAAAGCCGCGGCTCGATCGCGATGAAGATGCCGAGCACGAGGATCATGATCAAGCTGGTCAACCCCCCGAGAACCGTACCCACCGCTGCGGTGACGCGGCCGAACGTGCCGGCGAGATTGTCGGTGATCGTCTTGGTATCGAGTTGCAGATTGCCCATGCCATGGTCGCTCGCCCAAGCTGCGATCCGCTCGACCTGTCCCATCACGACGGTTTGCAATGTCGCGGCCTGATCGGCGATCTGCGAGCCCGCAAACATGATGGTCCAGATAAGGAAGACGAGCAGCGACAGGCAGACGATCAAAAGCCGCCAGCCGCGCGCAATCGGCAGCACGCGGCCGAGCAGGCGCGTTCCGCCGTCGAGCATCGATGCCATGACGATACCCGCAAAGATCAGCAGGATCGGCTGGATCAGGACGATGCATAGACCGATGAGCAGCGCGAGGCCGATCCAGACGCCGGCTTTCAGCAGTTCGGTGCGGACAAGCTGGCTGCGTATCTCGGTGGGGCCGGGGGCTTCCTTGTGCGCTTCTGCCTTGGCGGCGGCGCTGGCGGCGCGCGTTCCGGTTGTCTTCCTTGTCGCCGCCATGTCTTGTTCCCCGTTGTGTTAATTGCCCTGACGCTCGGGTCGCAGGTCGGTTCCCGCGCGCCCCGATCGCAAGGCACTAAACCAGCTCAATGGGTTATACCACTCGGCGGTTCCATCGGTCGAAAAACTGATGATCTCGGCGCGCCCGGCGATGGCGTCGAAGGGAACGGGGCCGCCCAGCCCCTTCTGGTCCGTGCCGACCCGGCTGTCGGCGCTGCCGTCGCGGTTGTCGCCCATCAGGAAGAGGTGGTCGGCGGGCACGGTGACCGGGCCATAATCGTCGGTCGCATAGCCGGGCCCCATATCTATCGTATCGAACGTCGCGCCGCCGGGCAGCGTTTCGCGGACAATAGGGAGTTCGAGCACTTCCTTGCCTTTCTCATCGCGGTTCACGAAACGGAACAGGCTGCTGTCGGGGCCGGGCAGATTGGGGTCGACCGGGATCGCCAGCATCGGCTGGACTTCGCGCTTCACCGGCTTGCCGTTGATGCCGAGTTCGCCGTTGCGGAGCTGGATCGTGTCGCCGGGCAGGCCGATCACGCGCTTGATATAGTCGATCCGCGTTACCGGATGTTCGAGCACGACGATGTCGCCTCTTGCGGGCAGCTTGCCGAACAGCCGGCCCTCGATCTTGGGCGCGAGGTGAAAGCTGACCGAGGAATAGGACCAGCCATAAGGATATTTGCTGACGATCAGCCGGTCGCCGTTGCGCAGCACCGGCATCATCGAATCGGACGGGATATAGAAGGGCTTGGCGACGCAGCTGTGGATGCCGAGCACGAGCAGCAGGATGACCACGACGTCGCGGATCAACTTGCCCCAGCTCCCGTCGTCCTTCGACTTGTCCTTCGCCATATTCGTGTCAGTCCTTGATTGCTTCGATGATGACAAAAGCCTGCGCCCACGGATGGTCGTCGGTCAGTGTCAAATGGATATGCGCGGTGTGGCCCAGCGGGATCATCTGCGCGAGCCGGGCGGCGGCACCGCCGGTCAGTGCGAGCGTCGGGGCACCCGACGGGGCGTTGACGACGCCAATGTCCTTCATGAACACGCCGCGCTTGAAACCGGTGCCCACCGCTTTCGAAAAGGCTTCCTTCGCGGCGAAGCGCTTGGCGTAGGTGCCGGCGCGGGTGAACGGCCGCCGTGCCGCCTTGGCCTTCTCGACATCGGTGAAGACGCGATTTTCGAAGCGCTCGCCAAAGCGGTCGAGCGATTTCTGGATGCGCTCGATATTGCAGAGGTCGGAGCCGAGGCCGATGATCACGGCGCGCCCCGCGCCTCGTCCATCAGCGCGCGCATCCGGCGCACCGCATCTTCCAGCCCGGTGAAGATTGCCTCGCCGATCAGATAGTGACCGATGTTGAGCTCGGCGAGCTGCGGGATCGCGGCGACCGGGACGACATTCTCATAAGTGAGGCCGTGGCCGGCGTGCGGCTCGATGCCGTTCTTCCATGCGAGCGCGGCCGCATCGGCGAGGCGGCGGAGTTCGGCGGCGCGTTCCTCGCCCTCGACATGCGCGTAACGGCCGGTGTGGAATTCGACGACGGGCGCGCGGAGTCGCATCGCTGCCTCGATCTGCCGTGCGTCGGGTTCTATGAACAGGCTGACGCGGATGCCGGCGTCGTTGAGCCGCGCGACGATCGGCGCGAGGTGGTTGTGCTGCCCCGCGGCATCGAGCCCGCCCTCTGTGGTGCGCTCTTCGCGCTTTTCGGGAACGATGCAGGCCGCATGCGGCATGTGGCGCAGCGCGATCTCGACCATCTCGTCGGTCGCGGCCATTTCGAGGTTCAGCGGCAGGTCGGTCGCGGCCTGGATTCGCGCCAGATCGTCGTCGCGGATATGGCGGCGGTCTTCGCGCAGATGTGCGGTGATGCCGTCGCCGCCGACCGCCGCAACGATCTCCGCCGCGCGCACCGGATCGGGATGCTCGCCGCCGCGCGCGTTGCGGATCGTTGCGACATGGTCGATGTTGACGCCGAGCCGCAGGCGGGAAGGGGCGCCGCCGCTCAAGCCGCCTTGCTCCGGCTGCCGGGCTTCACCGCCTCGGTGGCGGCGAGCGCTTCGGGCAGCTCACCCTCTGCATAGGTCGGGAAATTGATCGCGACGAGCGGATAGAAAGGCACGCCGAGTTCGACGTTGCCCGCCGAGCGATCGACCAGCGCGGCTTCGGCGACGACTTCACCGCCCGCGGCGCGTACCGCCTCCATCGCTTCGCGCGACGACAGGCCGGTGGTCACGACATCCTCGACCATCAGCACCTTGGCGCCGGGGTCGATCGTGAAGCCGCGGCGCAGTTCGAAGGTGCCTGTCGGCCGCTCGACGAAAATCGCGGGCTTGCCGAGCGCGCGGCCCACTTCATGGCCGATGATCACCCCGCCCATCGCGGGCGAGACAATGATGTCGATCGCCTGTTTCAGCTCGCGCGGCAGCTTGGCGGCGAGCGCGACGGCGAGCCGCCCGGCGCGTTCGGTGTCCATCAGCACGCGCGCGCATTGCAGGTAATATTCGCTGTGACGGCCCGAGGAGAGAAGGAAATGGCCCTGCAGCAAGGCGTCGGCGGCGCGGAATTCGGCCAGGATTTCATCATCGGTCATGGGAGAGTTGTTCTTTTGTCCAGTGCGTCGCCCATGATGGGCGACCGGGTTTTGGCGGCGAAGATTATCCAGCCGCAAAATAGTGTTAGAGATGCTTGAGGCAAGCGGCAAGCGGGTCTATAGCGCCCGCGAGTTTCAGCCCCTCCGCCGGCTGCCGCGACGCATGTCCGGCCGCTGCCGCAAAGGGGGTGGGGCATCAATAAGAACAACAGGCAACGGGCGGCACTATCCTTATGAAGAGCTTGAAAACCCTTGTAATTGCGGCGGCTTTGTCGCTGGGCGCGGTGGGCGCGGGGCATGCCCAAACGCCGGTATCGCCCGCGACGGCTCCGGCCGAAGCGCCCGCCGCAACGGCTCCGGCGAATCCGGCTCCGGCCACCGCCGATGCGGCTGCTCCGGCAGCTCCGGCAGCGGCACCGGTCGCGACGACCGCCGCGGTTCCGGCTGGCGATGCGACCTATGTCCCGATGAAGCCGACCCCCGGGGTTGGCCAGCCGGTCGACGCAGGCATCGATTTCCAGCCGCAGGTCAGCCCGGTCGGCGAACAGGCATATTGGTTCAACCATGTCATCCTGCTGCCGGTGATCACGGTGATCTCGTTGCTGGTTCTCGGTCTCCTGTTCTGGGTGGCATTCCGCTATCGCGCCAAGGCGAACCCGGTGCCGTCGAAAACGACGCACAACACCTTCATCGAAATCATCTGGACCGCTATTCCGGTGCTGATCCTCGCGGTGATCGCGGTGCCCTCGATCCGGCTTCTCGCGCAGCAATATGAGCCGCCGTCGAAGGAGGCGCTGACGATCAAGGTCACCGGCTACCAATGGTATTGGGGCTATGCCTATCCCGACCAGGGCATCGGCGAATATGTCTCGAAAATCCTGCCCGAGGACAAGGCCGTGGCCGCGGGCGAGCCCTATCACCTCGCCGTCGACAACCGTATGGTCGTTCCCGTCGGCCGTCAGGTGAAGCTGATCATCACCGGCGCCGACGTGATCCACAGCTTCGCGGTTCCCGCCTTCTGGACCAAGATGGACGCGGTCCCCGGCCGTGCCAACGAAACGACCTTCACCGCGAACAAAGTCGGCGTCTATTACGGCCAGTGTTCGGAACTGTGCGGCGTCGATCATGGCTATATGCCGATCGCCGTCGAAGTGCTTCCGGTCGACAAGTGGGAAGCGTGGGTCCGCTCGAAGGGCGGCAATCCGGCTGGTCCGGTCGTCGCGGCACCCGCTGCTGCTGCGCCGGCACCCGCTGCCGCCGCTCCGGCTGCGGCGCCCGCCGCGACGCCGGCTGCCGTCACGACCGAAGCTGCACCGGCAGCGGCGCCCGCCGCCGCGCCGGCCACCAAGAATTAATAAGGGGTCCGACAGATGACCGATATCGCAGCGACTGCACCCGCGCACGGCCACGGCCATGCGCATGACGACCATGATCACGACACGCCGGGCTTTTTCGTCCGCTGGTTCATGTCGACGAACCACAAGGACATCGGCACCCTCTACCTGATCTTCGCGATCGTCGCCGGCATCGTCGGCGGTGGGCTTTCGGGCATGATGCGCCTCGAACTCGCCGAACCCGGCGTCCAGTATCTTTCGGGCTGGGCGCATATGCTGGGCGGCGCGGGCGACGAGGTTGCGGGCAAGCATTTCTGGAACGTGATGATCACCGCGCACGGCCTGATCATGGTGTTCTTCATGGTCATGCCCGCGATGATCGGCGGCTTCGGCAACTGGTTCGTGCCGCTGATGATCGGTGCGCCCGACATGGCGTTCCCGCGCATGAACAACGTGTCCTTCTGGCTGACCGCGGTGGCCTTTGTGATGCTCTTCGGCTCGATGTTCGTTCCCGGCGGCAGCGGCAATGGCGCCGGCACCGGCTGGACGGTCTATGCCCCGCTGTCGACCAGCGGTTCGGTCGGACCCGCGGTCGACATGGCGATTTTCTCGCTCCACCTGGCTGGCGCGGCGTCGATCCTTGGCGCGATCAACTTCATCACCACCATCTTCAACATGCGCGCGCCGGGCATGACGCTGCACAAGATGCCGTTGTTCGTATGGTCGGTGCTCGTTACCGCCTTCCTTCTGCTGCTCGCGCTGCCGGTTCTCGCCGCCGCGATCACGATGCTGCTGACCGACCGCAACTTCGGCACCACCTTCTATGATGCGGCAGGCGGCGGCGATCCCGTCCTCTACCAGCATCTCTTCTGGTTCTTCGGCCACCCCGAAGTGTACATCATGATCCTGCCGGGCTTCGGCATGGTCAGCCAGATCATCTCGACCTTCAGCAAGAAGCCGGTCTTCGGCTATCTCGGCATGGCTTACGCCATGGTCGCGATCGGCGTCGTCGGCTTCATCGTGTGGGCGCACCACATGTTCACGGTGGGCATGAGCGTGAACCTCAAGATGTACTTCACCGCCGCGACGATGGTCATCGCGGTCCCGACGGGCATCAAGATCTTCAGCTGGATCGCCACCATGTGGGGCGGCACGCTGAGCTTCAAGACGCCGATGATGTGGTCGCTCGGCTTCATTTTCATGTTCACCGTCGGCGGCGTGACCGGCGTCGTGCTCGCCAATGGCGGCGTCGATACCAATTTGCACGACACCTATTATGTCGTCGCGCACTTCCACTATGTGCTGTCGCTGGGCGCGGTCTTCTCGCTCTTCGCCGGCTTCTATTACTGGTTCCCGAAGATGTCGGGCCGGATGTACAACGAGGTCCTTGGCCAGCTGCACTTCTGGGTCTTCTTCATCGGCGTGAACGTCATGTTCTTCCCCCAGCACTTCCTGGGCCAGCAGGGCATGCCGCGCCGTTACCCCGACTATGCGGAAGCCTATGCCTATTGGCACCTGATCTCGTCCTATGGCTATGTGATCATGGGCGTGGGCATGCTCTTCTTCTTCGCGAACATCCTTTACTCGCTGTTCGCGGGCAAGAAGGCGGCCGACAATCCGTGGGGCGAAGGCGCGACGACGCTCGAATGGACGCTGTCGAGCCCGCCGCCGTTCCACCAGTTCAACGAACTGCCGCGTATCGCCTGATAGCATTCGCCCCCTGCTGGATTTCGGCGGGGGGCGTTTTCCTTCAAGGCCAGCTTATATTATGTGCAACCATATCGAAGTCGTCATTGCGAGCGCAGCGAAGCAATCCAGAGCGGTTTACGCGCACTCTGGATTGCTTCGCTGCGCTCGCAATGACGCAGCGATAAAGACGGTTCTTCTTTGAATATGATGCAGAGCCTGACTCAAGCCGACACGGCGCTACCCGCCGACTGGCGCGACCTGTTCGCGCTGACGAAGCCGCGCGTCATGTCGCTGGTGGTGTTCACCGCCTTGTGCGGCCTGCTCGCGGCGCCGGGCAACGTGCCTCCCATCCTCGCTTTCTCGTCGATCCTCGCGATCGCGCTGGGGGCAGGGGCTTCGGGCGCTCTCAACCAATGGTATGAGGCAGGGCTCGACGCCAAGATGAAGCGGACCGCGGGCCGGCCGCTTCCCGCCGGTCGCCTTGACCCGCAGACCGCATTGCAGTTCGGCGTCGGCCTCGCGGCCTTTTCGCTGTTCCTGATGCTGTTCGCGTCGAACTGGCAGGCGACGCTGCTGCTCGCCGTCTCGATCCTCTTCTACGTCTTCGTCTATACGATGTGGCTGAAGCCGCGGACGCCGCAGAACATCGTCATCGGCGGCGCGGCCGGGGCATTCCCGCCGCTGATCGGCTGGGTCGCGGCCACGGGGTCGGTCGCGCCGCTGCCGGTGATGCTGTTCCTGCTGATCTTCCTGTGGACGCCGCCGCATTTCTGGGCGCTCGCGCTCTTCATGCGCTCGGACTATGCCGCCGCCGGCATCCCGATGATGCCGGTCGTCGCGGGCGAGAAATCGACGCGGCGCCAGATTCTCTTTTATGCGTTGATCATGGCGGTCGCCGCGATCGCGCCGTGGCCGCTCGGCTACACCGGCGCGCTTTATGGCTGGACCGCAGTAGCGCTCTCGGCCGTGTTCGTCCTGCTGTCGATCCAGGTCGGCACCCGGACGACGGGCGAGGGCGACCTGATGCAACCCGAAAAGCGCCTGTTCGCTTATTCAATCGCCTATCTTTTCATTCTGTTCGGCGCTGTCGTCGCCGACCATTGGTGGCCGCTATGACCGACGAACCGAATCTGGAACCCTTCGACGAGGCCGAATATCGCCGCCGTCAGCGCAGCCGTGCGAACCTGATGGCATGGATGCTCGGCGGGCTGGCGATCCTCTTCTTCTTCATCACTATCGCAAAGATGCAGATATTCTCATGATCGGGCGCATGTCCCCGAACGCGAAGACCGCAAGCCTGGCCGCGTTGATGGCGCTCGCGATGACCGCTCTCGGGTTCGCGGCGGTGCCGCTCTACGATCTGTTCTGCCGCGTCACGGGGTTCGGCGGTACGACCCAGCGTTACGACCCGGTCGCCGCGGCGGCCGAGCCCAAAATCCTGTCGGATACGATCTCGATCCGCTTCGACGCCAATGTCTCGCCGAACCTGCCGTGGAAATTCTATCCCGAGCATCCGACCGATACGGTCAGCGTCGGCGCGCGCGACATGGCGATCTTTATCGCCGAGAATAATTCGGCGCATCCCGTCGTCGGGACCGCCAGCTTCAACGTCACGCCCGACCAGGCGGGCAAATATTTTACCAAGATCCAGTGCTTCTGCTTCACCCAGCAACGACTGGAGCCGGGGCAGCAGATGCGCATGCCGGTGTTGTTCTTCGTCGATCCCAAGATCATGGACGACCCCGACGCGCGCGACGTGCAGGAAATCACTCTCAGCTACACCTTCCACCCTGTAGATGCGGTAGACGGGGGTAAAAAGGCGAGCTAAGGCCGCGAACAAGAGTCTAACAAGACCGGCAGATGATGGGGAATCATCATGCTGGGGCTGCTAAAAACGGGAAAAACGCCATGTCCGGTGCGAAACATCATGACTACCACCTCGTAAATCCCAGCGTCTGGCCGCTCATCGGTTCGGTCGCTGCGCTCGTGATGTTCTTCGGGCTCGTCATGGCGATGCACGCCGATTATTTCGGCGGCATCGGCAAATGGGTTCTCGGCCTCGGTTTCATGGGCGTGATCGCGACCTTCTTCAGCTGGTGGTCGGACGTCATCAACGAAGCCCACGCCGGCGACCATACCCCGGTCGTCCAGTTGCACCTGCGTTATGGCATGATCCTGTTCATCGCGTCCGAAGTCATGTTCTTCGTCGGCTGGTTCTGGGCGTGGTTCGACTTCTCGCTCTTCCCGGTGCCGATCGAATATGCCGAAGGCGCGGTCACCTCGCTGTTCGGCCAGGACGGCGCCGCCGCGATCACCATGTGGCCGCCGAAGGGCATCGAAGTCATCGATCCGTTCTCGCTGCCCCTGCTCAACACGCTGATCCTGCTCTGCTCGGGCACGACGATCACCTGGGCGCACCATGCGCTGATCCACGGCGACCGCGAGGGTCTCAAGAAGGGCCTGTGGCTGACGATCATCCTCGGCGCGGTCTTCTCGTCGATCCAGGCGTATGAATATATGCACGCGCCGTGGGGCTTCGGGCAGAGCAACTACAGCTCGGCCTTCTATATGGCGACCGGCTTCCACGGCTTCCACGTGCTCGTCGGCACGATCTTCCTGATCGTCTGCCTCGTGCGGACCTACAAGGGTCACTTCACCCCGACCCAGCATTTCGGATTCGAAGCCGCCGCCTGGTACTGGCACTTCGTCGACGTCGTGTGGCTGTTCCTGTTCATCATCGTCTATGTCTGGGGCGGCTGGGGCGCGCCGATCGCCGCGCACTAAATTGCCCGCTGGCGACAAATTTCAAAAGGGGCAGCCGCCGGTCTGGCGCGCTGCCCTTTTTGGTCTCTGCCCCGAATGCGGCGCGCCGACGCTGTTCGACGGGCCGGTGAAGTTCCGCGCGAAATGCGAAAGCTGCGGCCTCGATACCGGTCGCTACAATGTCGGCGATGGTCCCGCGGCGTTCCTCACGCTGATCATCGGCGCGCTGCTGATTGGGGTCGCGTTAACGCTCGACGCCGCCCTGCGCCCGCCATTGTGGGTGCATATCGTCCTGTGGATACCGCTCACCGCCGCCGCGGTCGTTTATGGCTTGCGCGTCGGCAAAGGCGCGCTGTTGGCAAGCGAGCATCAGCGTCAGGCAGCCGAGGGCCGTAAGGTGGACAAGAATGACTGAACCCGTCGAACAGCCCGCGCGGCGCTGGCCGCTGATCCCGACGATCCTTGTGCTCGCCGCGATCGCAGTGATGATCGCGCTCGGCGTCTGGCAGCTTCAGCGCAAGAGCGAGAAGGAAGCGCTGATCGCGCTCTATCAGCGCAATGTGGCGATGTCCTCGACCGTGGCTTATCCCGAACTGCCGCCCGTTCCCGACGCATTCCTCTATCGCAAGAGCAGCGTCGTCTGCCTCGAACCCGTGCGCTGGGATCCGCGCAGCGGCAACGACAGCAAGGGCACGTCGGGCATCCGAATGATCGCCGATTGCCGCACCGGCGCCGAGGGGCCGGGTGTGCTTGTCGATGTTGGCATCGGCGACGATTTTGCTCCGCCCAAATGGAGTGGCGGAACGGTGCAGGGTACGATCGTCCCCGGTCCCGAGCAGCCGACGGTCATGCAACGCGTCATAGGTAACTCGACGCCTGCGCGCGCGATGCTGATCGCCGATACGCCGGTGGCTGGCCTGCGCGCCAGCGCGGTGCCGTCGGCCGACGATACGCCCAACAACCACCTCGCTTATGCCTTCCAATGGTTCTTCTTCGCGATCGTCGCGCTGATTATCTACATCCTCGCGGTCCGCCGCCGCTTGCAGCCGTGACGGCGCGCCGCTAGGCGCTGTGCCGTGATGGACTATATCAGCACCCGCGGCTCTGCGCCGACCCTCGACTTTCGTGCCGCGACGCTCGCCGGCCTTGCCAGCGACGGCGGACTTTATCTGCCGGCAAAGTGGCCGCAGATGTCGGCCGACGAAATCCGCGCGCTCGCGGGGCTCGATTATGCGGAGACCGCGGTCCGCGTCATGCGGCCCTTCGTCGAGGGCGTGCTGAGCGAGGACGAACTGCGCGGGCTTTGCCGTGCCGCCTATGGCCGCTTCAGCCATGATGCGGTGACGCCGATGGTTCAGCTCGACCATCGCCACTGGCTGCTCGAACTGTTCCACGGCCCGACGCTCGCGTTCAAGGACGTTGCGCTGCAACTGCTCGGTCAGTTGTTCGAGAAATTCCTCGCCGGCGGCGATACGAACATCACGATCGTCGGCGCGACGTCGGGCGATACCGGATCGGCGGCGATCGAGGCGGTCGCGGGGCGCGAGCATATCCAGATCTTCATGCTCCATCCCGAAGGCCGCGTCAGCGATGTCCAGCGGCGTCAGATGACGACGGTGCTGGCGCCGAACGTCCACAACATCGCGATCAATGGCAGTTTCGACGATGCGCAGGCGATGGTGAAGCGGCTGTTCGGCGATGAAGAGGCGCGCAGCCAGCTCACGCTGTCGGCGGTGAACAGCATCAACTGGGCGCGGCTGATGGCGCAGGTCGTCTATTATTTCTACGCCGCGGTCCGGCTCGGCGGTCCCGACCGCCCGGTCGCGTTCAGCGTGCCGACGGGCAATTTCGGCGATGTCTTCGCGGGTTATGTCGCGGCGCAGATGGGCCTGCCGATCGCAAAGCTGATCGTCGCGACCAACGTCAACGACATCCTCCACCGCGCGCTGACCCGGGGCGACTATAGCGCCGGGACGGTCACCGCGACCGCGACCCCCAGCATGGACATTCAGGTCAGCAGCAATTTCGAACGGCTGCTGTTCGACCTGTCGGGCCGCGACGGCGCGGCGATCACCGGCATGATGGGCGAATTCGACACTAAACGCGCGATGACGATTCCCGCTGACATGCTCGCCGGCGCGCAAGGGCTCTTCTCCAGCGCGAGCATCGACGGCGATGCGATGGCGCTCGCGCTGCGCTGGGCGCAGGAACATGGCGGGCAGATCATCGATCCGCATAGCGCGGTCGGCCTCGCCGCCGCGCGCGCGCTTGAGATCGATGCCGACATTCCCGTTGTCACCCTCGCCACCGCACACCCGGCAAAGTTCCGCGAAGCCGTCGAGCGCGCGACCGGCGTGCGCCCGCCGCTCCCCGCACGGCTCGGCAATCTGTTCGACCGCGAGGAACGCTATACGCGCCTGCCCGGCGACTATGACGCGGTGAAGGCTTTCGTCCTCGCGGAAGCGGCGCGTGGCTGATCTTCTGCCCCTCGTCACGCTCATTGGCGAAGCGTGGGACGATTATGGGCTGGTCGACAGCGGGGGCGGGCGCAAGCTCGAACGCTATGGCCGCTATCGCTTCATTCGGCCCGAACCGCAGGCGATGTGGGCGCCCGCTCTGCCGCCGAGCGAATGGGAAGCGGCGGACGGCGAATTCGTTCCCGCCTCCGACGATGATGGCGGCGGCCGCTGGTATTACAACAAGTCCGTGCCTGCCGAAGGCTGGCCGCTCGCTTGGCGCGAAACGCGTTTCACCGCGCAGTGCACGCCGTTTCGTCATCTCGGCTTTTTCCCCGACATGGCCCCGGTGTGGGACTGGCTGCGCGACCGCGTCGCCGACAAGGCCGATCCCGCTTTCCTCAACCTGTTCGGCTATACCGGCGTCGGCAGCCAGGCGCTCGCCGCCGCGGGCGCGTCGGTGACGCACGTCGACGCATCGAAGAAGTCGGTCGGACAGGCGCGCGAGAACGCCGAGCTGGCCGGCATGGCCGACAAGCCCGTGCGCTGGATCGTCGACGACGCGGGCAAGTTCACGTCGCGCGAAGTGCGGCGCGAACGGCGTTACGATGCGATCCTGCTCGATCCGCCGAAGTTCGGCCGCGGACCCGGCGGCGAGCGCTGGCAGATCGAGGAGGGGCTTGCGCCGCTGCTCGCCGATTGCCGCCAGCTTCTCGATGAAGACAGCCGCGCGCTGTTTCTCACCGTCTATGCGGTGCGCATGTCGGCGCTCGCGATCGGCGAACTCCTCGCGCAATTGTTCGCCGACCTGCCCGGCAAGGTCGAGTGCGGCGAACTGGCGGTGCGCGAAGAGGCGCGGGGATTGCTGCTTCCGACCGCGATTTTCGCGCGCTGGAGCCGCTGATCGCGGACTTCGCCGTTATTATGTTGCATACGTTTGCGGCACAGAATCTGTAATATTGTGACCGAAATGCCACAGCCCATGCGTTGACAATGAGAACGTTCCCATTTAGATAACGTTCACATAACGGGAATGCCGCCAAAAAGAGCGGCTATTTGGGAGGAATGGGGATGCGGGCGTCTCAAAAGCAGTGGCTTGGCAAATTTCTGGTCGGCACGTCGGCGCTGTCCTTGATGGGCGTGGCGCAAGCGGCCACCGCACAGGAAGCGCCGGCCGAGGGCGAAGTGAACGGCGACGAGATCGTCGTCACCGGCATCCGCGCCAGCCTTGCCGCATCGGCCGACATCAAGCGCGAGGCGCAGGGCGTCGTCGACGCGATTTCCGCCGAAGACATCGGCAAATTCCCCGATACCAACCTCGCCGAATCGCTGCAGCGCATCACCGGCGTGTCGATCGACCGCCAGAATGGCGAAGGCTCGCTGGTGACGGTCCGCGGTTTCGGTCCCGAATTCAACCTGGTGACGGTCAACGGCCGCCAGGTGCCGACCGCGGTTATCGGCGATGGCGGCGGTCCGCCGTCGTCACGTTCGTTCGACTTCGCGAACCTCGCTTCCGAAGGCATCGCGGCGGTCGAAGTGTATAAGAGCGGCCGCGCCACGGTCGAATCGGGCGGTATCGGCTCGACGATCAACATTCGCACCCCGCGCCCGCTCGACAATCCGGGGCTGCGCGGCAGTCTGTCGGTCAAGGGTGTGTACGACACGTCGCGCAACGAAGGCAATCCGATCACGCCTGAAATATCGGGCATCGTCAGCACCACCTTTGCCGACGACCGGATCGGCATCATGATCGCCGGCTCGTACCAGAAGCGCAGATCGAGCACGAACACCGCCAGCGCAGGCTGGCGCGACGGCTATCTCGGCAACGAGAATAATTGGGGCTCGCTGGCGCAGCCGGGCACGCCGCGGGCGGCGAACATCACAAATCGGCCCGATCCAACCGACGTTTACCACGTTCCGCAGAGCGCCTCCTATGCCCTAGAAGACATCAACCGTGAGCGCATCAACGGCCAGGCCGTGCTGCAATTCCGTCCCAGCGACGATCTCACGGCAACGGTCGACTATATCTATTCGCGCAACACCGTCGAAACGCGGAACAGCAACGTCGGCGTGTGGTTCAACCACGAAGATACGTCGAGCGCGTGGACCGACGGCCCGGTCGCGGGACCGCTCTTCTACACCGAACGATTTGCAGCGCCGACCGGAGTCCCCGGACCGAACGCGCTCTATGGCGGCAAGGATTTGTCGTACAGCGGTGCGCTTACGGAAAACCGCGCCGAGAATAACTCGCTCGGTTTCAACCTGGAATGGAAAGGTCCGGGCGGCGTCACGTTCGAACTCGACGCGCATCATTCGACCGCCGAAGTGAAGCCGGTCAACCGCTTTGGATCGAGCATGTCGCTGGGCAATGCTGTCTTTGGCGTGCGCAACCAGACGGTGAATTTCGAGAATGACCTGCCGGTCATTTCCTATGACATGTTCCCCGGAATCGACCCGCTGAATCCGGCGCTTATCGCCTCGACGGGCAACGCCTTCCGCAATGCCTATTTCCGGAACCGGATCGATCAGGTCCAGTTGCGCGGTCAATATGACCACGATGGCGGCTTCCTCGACAGCATCGATTTCGGCGTATCCTATGTCGATAGCAAGGTGCGCTCGGCCTTCGGCACGATCCAGAATGACGATACCTGGGGCGGGGCGGGGCCGGCGGCGGATATTCCCGACGACATCTTCAAGCTGGTGACGCTTCCGGACAAATTCCCGGGCCTTGCGCAACCGGGTATGATCCAGAGCTTCTACAGCTTTGATTTCGAGCGGATGGCCGACCTGATCGAGCAGAAATATCAGGTGTGCAGCAACCCCGCGACGGGGTCGGCCCAGCCGGGCACATGCCTTGCCAATTTCAATACCGACCGGCGCATCAACGAAAAAACGCTGGCGCCCTATCTGCAGGTCGCGACCGTGTTCGACCTGTTCGAAAATCCGGCGCATTTTGTGGCGGGCTTGCGCTACGAGACGACCGATATTGCGTCGGCTGCGCTGGTGCCGGTGCCGACGACCACCCGATGGGTGGGCGACAATGAACTCAATGTCGTCTTTTCGGGGGACAGCGCTTTTACTAAGTTCAAAGGGTCGTACGACAATTGGCTGCCGGCGTTCGATTTCGACATCTCGCCAATGGAAAATGTCAAATTGCGTGCATCCTATAGCCACACGATTACACGCTCCAACTTTGCCAATCTGCAGGGCGGGCGCACGATCGATACGCTGTTCCGTGTCGGCGGCGGCACGGGCGCGCAAGGCAATCCCGGTTTGATCCCCTTCAAGTCGAAGAACATCGACCTGTCGGCCGAATGGTATTATGCGCCCGACAGTTATGTCTCGGTCGGCTATTTCCACAAGGATGTGAGCAATTTCATATCCACGACGCGGATCGACTCCAGCGCGTTCGGATTGACTACCCCGGTGAACGGGCCGCGGTGGAATGCTGCGGTTGCGGCGCTCGGCGCCAGTGCCACCGTCGGCCAGATCCGGCAGTATATTATTACGAATTTCCCCAGCACGGTCACGGGCAATATCATCAATGCCGCGCCGGGCGATCCGCTGGTCAATTTCGAGATCACGACACCGATCAACAGCGATCAGACGGCTGCGCTCAACGGCTGGGAGTTCGCGATCCAGCACAGTTTCTGGGATACCGGCTTCGGCGTGATCCTGAACTATACGATCGTCAACGGCGACGCGGTCTATGACAACACGCAGCCGTCGTCGGTGCCGCAGTTCGCGCTGCCCGGCCTTAGCGATAGCGCCAACGCGGTTGCCTATTATGACAAGAATGGCCTCCAGGCGCGCGTTGCTTGGAACTGGCGCGACAAATTCCTCGCGGGAACGGGGCCCAATCCCTCCTATACCGAGGCATATTGGCAGATCGACGCCAGCGCGAGTTACGAGTTCATCCCGGGCCTCACCGGATTTGTCGAGGCGATCAACCTGACCGGCGAAGGTCGGCGCGGGCACCTTCGTCACAAGAACAATGTCACCTTCGTCCAGCCCGGTTTTGCGCGATACTCGGCAGGGGTCAGGTTCAGCTTCTAAGGCGGGTGGGCCACGTCCGCCGGGTCGCAGGCAAGAGGGTCGCGCCTTTTTTCGGGCGCGGCTCTTTTGCGTGACGATGGCAGCAAGCTGGCTTAGGATCGACAGCAATGAATAGCGCGATCGAGAGGGTTGTCATCGTGGGCGGCGGGACCGCCGGCTGGCTCGCGGCTTGCCTCCTTGCCAGCGCGCGCCGCGCCGCAAAGCTCGACGTCACGCTGATCGAGGCGCCCGACATCCCGACGATCGGCGTCGGCGAGGGAACCTGGCCGACGATGCGCGCGACGCTGTCGGCGATCGGGATCGGCGAGGCGGAGTTTCTCGCCGCGTGCGACGGATCGTTCAAACAGGGATCGCGGTTCGACGGCTGGGTGACCGGCGCCAAGGGCGACCGCTATCTGCACCCGTTTACGCCGCCTCCCGCCGCACCGACCGCCGAGTTGCTCGCGGCTTGGCAGGCGGGCGCGCCCGACCTGCCGTTCGCGGCGGCGATGACCGCGCAGGCGCATGTCTGCGCGTCCGACCTTGCGCCGCGCCAACGCGCGATGCCCGACTATCAGGGGGCGGCGAATTACGCCTATCACCTCGATGCCGGAAAGTTTGCGGCGCTGCTCGCGATGCATGCGGTCCAGCGGCTCGGGGTGCGCCATATATCGGACCATGTCGTCGATGTGGCGCGCGACGATGAGGGCGGCATCGCATCGGTCGCGACGCGCCAGAACGGCGATATTGCGGGCGACCTGTTCATCGACTGCAGCGGGCATGCGTCGCTGCTGATCGGCAGCGAACTCGGTGTCGAGTGGATCGATCGCGGCGATACCTTGTTCAACGATCGCGCGCTCGCGGCGCAGGTCCCCGTTGCGCCCGGCAGCCCGATCGCGTCGCAGACGGTGTCGACCGCGCATGCCGCCGGCTGGATCTGGGACATCGGCCTGCCGGGACGCCGCGGTATCGGCTGCGTCTATGCCAGCCGCTTCATGGACGACGATGCGGCCGAGGCGACGCTGCGCGCCTATATCGTCCGCGCGCTGCCCGATGCACCCGAGGTCCCGGTTCGCCGCCTGACCTTCCCGACCGGGCATCGGGCACGGTTCTGGGAGGGCAATTGCATTGCCGTCGGCCTGTCGGCAGGGTTCATCGAACCGCTGGAGGCGTCGGCGATCGTGATGATCGAATTGTCGCTGAAGGCGCTCATCGACAATTTCCCGGCATGCCGCAGCGTCATGCCGATCCACGCCGACCGCTTCAACGACCTGTTCCGCTATCGCTGGGATCGCATCGTCGAGTTCCTCAAGCTCCATTATGCGCTCAGCCGGCGCGAAGAGCCCTATTGGCTCGCGCAGCGCGACCCCGCGCATATGCCGCCGCGCCTTGCCGGGATGCTGCGGCTGTGGCGCGACCAGCCGCCGTCGGCGTGGGACTTTCCGCGCGTCGACGAGATATTCCCGGCCGAAAGCCACCAATATATTCTCTATGGCATGGGCTATCCGGTGCCCGCCGATCTGCCATCGAGCGAGCGGGCGGCCGCCTTGCTCGCCGAGAACCGGCAGCGCGCCCGCGCGCTCGCCGCGGCGCTGCCCGCCAATCGCGACTATCTCGACGCCCTCGCGCCCGGTGCCCATAGCGCCGCCGCGCGATAGGAAAGGAATTTGATGACCCGTCACGCCGTCCTCGACAACAAGACCCACCGCGACCTGCGCATAATGACCGACGCGGGGGCTGAGCGGGGCGACGACATCATGGCGACGCTGACGGTGCCGAGCGAATTCCGGCGCGTGCAGGCGCATTTCCCGATCCTCTTCCGCCGCGAAACCGGGCGCGAGGCGTTTACCGCGCTGGCGATGTTCGGTTTCGAGAATGGCGAGAATCTGTTCCTCGACGGTGACCGCTGGGATGCGCGCTATCGCCCGCTGTCGGCCGCGATCCAGCCGTTTCTGATCGGGCGGCCAGCGGGTGGTGACGGTCCGGGGCAAATTCACATCGATATGGACCACCCGCGCATCGCCGCGACCGGCGAGGGTATCCGGCTGTTCGATGCCGACGGCATGGCGACGCCCTATCTTGACGAGATCGCCGAGCGGCTCGGCGATCTCGACGAGGGTTATCGCGAGAGCGCGGCTTTCTATGACGCGCTGCTTGCCTATGACCTGCTCGAACCTTTCAGTCTCGAAGTCACGCTCGATGACGGATCGATTCATTCGCTGGTCGGATTCCACATCATCGACGAAGCCAAACTGCGCGCGCTCGATGGCGAGGCGCTCGGCGCGCTCCACGCAGCGGGGCACCTGATGCCGATGTTCATGGCGCTCGCCTCGTTGTCGCAACTGTCGGTGCTCGTCGCGCGCAAGAACCGCAGGCTGGCCGGTGACTGAGCGCGACCGCGCCATATACGATCGCCTCGCGCCGGTGCCCGAGCGCGAATGGGATAAGGGGGCAGGGCTCGACGCGTTGCTGGAAGGCGCGCGCGAGCCCTTTGTCCTTCGCGGGTTCGTCGCCGACTGGCCGCTGGTCGAGGCGGGCAAAAGGTCGGCGCGCGATGCGCGGCGCTACCTGCTCGATCGCACGCGCGACCGTCCGTTCAAGGTGTCGATCGGCGCGCCTGGACACGATGGCCGGCTGTTCTACGACGCCGGGATGGAAATGAATTTCCGCATCGGGACGGGCAAGCTCGCCGACATCTTCGGCGGCATCGATACGGCCGAGGAACGGGGTGAAAGCCGCACCGTCTATCTCGCGTCGATCGATATTCCGTCGCATTTCGACGGGCTGGACGAAGCGAATTCGGTCGATCTTGGCACGCGCGATCCGCTCAAGAGCATCTGGATCGGCACGCGGACCAAGATCGCCGCGCATAATGATTTTCCCGATAATCTCGCCTGCTGCGCCGTAGGCCGCCGCCGCTTCACGCTGTTCCCGCCGCACCAGTTCCGCAACCTCTATCTGGGGCCGATCGACAACACGCCGGCGGGCCGCGTGGTCAGCATGGTCGATTTCGACGCGCCCGACCTTTCCGCCCATCCGCGCTTCGTCGATGCGATGGCCGAGGCGCAGACGGCCGAGCTGGAACCCGGTGACGCGATCTTCATCCCGTCGATGTGGTGGCACCATGTCGAAGGGCTCTCGGATTTCAACATATTGGTCAATTACTGGTGGCGCCGCACCCCGGCCTGGCTCGGCCAGCCGCAGGCGGCACTGAACCATGCAATCCTCGCGATCCGCGACCTGCCGCCCGAGGACAAGGCGATCTGGCGCGAGCAATTCGACCATTATGTCTTCGACGACCGCGTCACTGACCATATTCCCGAAACCGCGCGCAGCATCCTCGCCCCGCTCACATCCGAGACGGCGGGCCGACTGCGTGCCTTCTTGCTGAGGGCTTTGAGTAAATGAGCGACAAGAAACCTGTCCAGCGCGTCGTTATCGCGGGGGGCGGCACCGCCGGCTGGATGATGGCGGCGGCGATTGCACGCACGATGGGAAAGACCGTCGACCTGACGCTCGTCGAATCCGAACAGATCGGGACGATCGGCGTCGGCGAGTCGACCATCCCGCCGCTCGTCAATTTCAACCGCATCCTCGGCATTCCCGAGCCCGAATTCATGCGCGCGACGCAGGCGACCTTCAAACTCGGCATATTGTTCGACAATTGGAAGCACGACGGCGACAGCTATTTCCACAGCTTCGGCCTGTCGGGAAAGGATCATTGGTCGGCGGGGTTCCAGCATTTCTGGCTCAACGCGCGCGAACGCGGGCACGAACAGCCGTACAGCGATTATTGCCTCGAACTTGTTGCCGGAATGGAGGGCAAGTTCGCGCATCTGCCCGAAGAGCGGATGAACTATGCCTATCATGTCGATGCGACGCTTTACGGACGCTTCCTGCGCAAGCTGGCCGAGGCCGATGGCTGCAAGCGCGTCGAGGGCAAGATCGCGCGCGTCGAACTCGACAGCGAAAGCGGTGACATCACGGCGCTGCATCTCGACGGCGACCGGAGGATCGAGGGCGACATGTTCGTCGACTGTACTGGCTTTCGCGGGCTGCTGATCGACGGCGCGTTGCATGCAGGGTTCGAGGACTGGAGCCACTGGCTGCCGAACGACAGCGCGATCGCGGTGCAGTCGAAGCACCTAGGGCCGCCGCAACCCTACACACAGGCGATCGCGCACGACGCCGGCTGGCAATGGCGCATCCCGCTGCAACATCGCATGGGCGCCGGCATCGTTTATTCGAGCGGCTATCTGTCGCGCGACGAAGCTTATGACCGCCTGATGAGCAGCGTCGGCGAGCCGCTGATCGAACCCTTCGACATCAAGTTCAAGGGCGGCGTGCGGCGGAAACAATGGTTCCGCAACTGCGTCGCCGTCGGGCTCGCGGGCGGTTTTGTCGAACCGCTCGAGGCGACGACGGTCCACCTGATCCAGCGCGCGGTGCTGCGTTTCATCCGCATGATGCCGAACGGGCGCGTCAGCGAGCGCGACGCCGCCGAATTCAACGACCAGCAGCGCGTCGACATCGAGCAGATCCGCGACTTTGTGGTGCTGCACTACAAGGCGACGAACCGCCGCGACAGCCCGTTCTGGCGCCACGTCGCCAACATGCCGGTCCCGGACTCGCTGCAGCAAAAGATCGAACTGTTCCGCGAAACCGGGCGCGTGTTCCGCAAATATGAGGAATTGTTTGCCGAGAATAGCTGGGTGCAGGTGATGATGGGGCAGGGGATCGAGCCGCAAAGCTACCACCCGATCGCCGAAAAGCTGCGCGACGATGAGGTCGAACGGCTGTTCCAGTCGATCCGCGACAATATTGCCCAGACGGTCGCGACGCTGCCCGAGCATCATGCCTATGTCGCGCGTTATTGCGGGGCGGACGTGCCGCAGCCCGCATGATCCGTATTGCGGCGATCCTGATGCTGGCGGGCGCGTTCGGCGGTGGCGCGGCGGCGCACGAGCCTGCCGATGGCGGCTGGCGGCTCATATGGTCGGATGAGTTCGACGGCCCCGCGATCGACCGCGGCAAATGGGACTTCGACGTCGATTGCTGGGGCGGTGGCAACAACGAGCGGCAATGCTACACCGACAGGCGCCGCAATGCGGCGACCGAGGGCGGCAAGCTGGTCATCACGGCGCGCAAGGAGAAAGCGACCGGGCCGGCCTTCCCGCTCGCGCAGCGCGGCGAAGCGGGCAAGGCGGAGGCGCAGGCAAGCCGCGAATTCTCATCGGCCCGCCTCGTCACGCGCGGCAGGGCGGCGTGGACCTATGGCAAGATCGAAGTGCGCGCGCGGCTGCCGCAGGGGCAGGGGACATGGCCCGCGATCTGGATGCTGCCCGAAGACAGCCGCTATGGCACCTGGGCCGCTTCGGGCGAGATCGACATATTGGAGGCGGTGAACCTCGGCGTGCGCTGCGAAACCTGTGCGGGCGGTATCGAGAACCGCATTCTCGGCACGCTGCATTTCGGCGGTCAGTGGCCCGACAACAAGCATAAGGGCGACGAGACTGCGCTCCCGGCGCCGCTCGATGGTTTCCACGTCTTCGGCATCGTCTGGCAAAAGGGCAAGATCGTCTGGACGGTCGACGGCAAGCCCTATGCAACGCGTGTCGCGAGCGAGTGGTCGACGAGCGGGTCGACCGATCCCGCGGCGCCGTTCGACCGTCCCTTTCACCTGATCCTGAACCTTGCGGTCGGCGGCGGGCTTGCTGAAGACCGGGGGTTAAAGGGAGTGGATGAAAGCGGCTACCCGAAAATTATGGAAATAGATTGGGTTCGCGTATGGCAATGCGGGGACGATGGCGTTAGCGCATGCGGCAGTACGGGGGATCAAGAACGGTAATGGGGCGTCGGCGGCAGTCGGTTACGATCAAGCATGTTGCGGCCGACGCGGGCGTGTCGCTGCAGACGGTGAGCCGCGTCATCAACAACGAGCCCAACGTCCGCCCCGAGATGAAGGAGCGCGTCCAGGCGTCGATCGACAAGCTCGGCTACGTCCCCTCGATCGCGGCGCAGCGGATGAGCGGGTCGCGGTCGTATCTGATCCTCGCGATCAACGACCGCGAGCGCACGATCGCCGACTGGCGCGGGCGGCAGGGGGTCGACTGGGTCGACCAGATGCTGCTCGGCGGGATGCTGAAATGCGCCGAATATGGCTACCGCATGATCTTCGAGCTCGTCGACACGCATAATGATCATGTCGAACGCGAACTGCGCGCGGCGATCGCGGCGCTGCAGCCCGACGGGGTGATCCTGACCCCGCCGCATTCGGACAATCCGCTGATCGTCGGCCTGCTCGACCAGCAGAAGATTCCGTTCGCGCGCATCGGATCGCGCGGCGGCGCGGCGGGCATTGCGCTCACGATGGACGACGAAGGGTCGGCACGGCGCGCGACGCGGCACCTGATCGACCTTGGCCACCGGCGCATCGGCTTCATTCCGGGCTCGCCCGAATATAGCCTCAGCCGCTGGCGCGTCGATGGCTGGGAAGGCGAAATGGCGGTGGCCGGCTTTGCCACCGACGGGCTGCTTGCCGAGGGCGATTTCACTTATGCGTCGGGCGCCGCCGCGGCGCGGCACTTGCTGGGCGGCGCCAATCCGCCCACGGCGATCATCGCGAGCAGCGACCAGATGGCGCTCGCGACGCTGGAGGTCGCGCGCGACCTGGGTATCGATGTGCCTGGACAATTGTCGATCGTCAGTTTCGACAACACCCCGGTCGTCCGCTTCACCCAGCCGGCGCTGACCGCGGTCGACCAGCCGGTGGCCGAAACCGCGTCGCGCGCGGTCGAACTGATCATCGCGGCGCAGCGCGGGGCGCCGCGTCCAACTGAACCGACGCGCGTGCAGGGGGGCCTCGTCCAGCGCGGATCGACCGCAGCGCCGCCTGTCGCCGTCCATGGCTGACGCTGACGTTCCGCGCCGCCAGTCTCTCCCTTTCCTTCTGCTTTATGCGCTCGCGTCGGCGGGAGGGGCGATAGCCTATGTTCCCTTCCTGACCATCTGGCTGCCCGGGCGCATGACCCAGCTGGCCGGGGCCGCCGATGTGCAGACGCTGGGATATGTCACCTTTTTCGGTGCGATCGCGGCGAGCGCCGGCGGTATCGGTTTCGGCTGGCTCAGCGATCTGACGCACAACCGGCGCGGCTGGATATTGACGGGGCTGATCCTGACGATCGCCTTGCTGCTGGTCGTTCCGCTGGCGCACAATATCTGGTCGCTGGTTGCGATCATCGTCGCCTGGCAGCTCACACTCAACATGATGCTCGGGCCGCTCGCGGCATGGGCGGGCGACTGCGTTCCCGACGAGCAAAAGGGGCTGCTCGGCGGGCTGCTCGCCTTTTCGCCCGCGCTCGGCGGCTGGTCAGGATGGCTCGTCACCTGGCCGGGGCTGGTGTCGGCGGAGCAGCGGCTCGTGGTCATTGCGCTGCTGGTGGCCAGCGCCGTCCTGCCGGTGCTGCTGCTCGGCCGTCCGCGCGCGTTCCCGGATCTCACCGCGCCGCCGCCTGCGCGCGCGATTGGCGAGCGGCCACGGCGGCCGACCGGCCCGGCGGTGCGGATGTGGCTTGCGCGCCTGCTCGTCCAGATCGCCGAGGCGGCGCTGTTCGCCTATCTCTATTTCTGGTTCCGCTCGATCGATCCCGGCATGCACGACAATGAAAAGGCGCGATTGTTCGGCATGGCGCTGACGATCGCGATTCCGATCGCATTGGCAAGCGGCCGCTGGGCCGACCGCACCAACCGGCCCTTCGTGCCGCTTGTCGCCGCGGCGGCGGTGTCGAGCCTCGGAATGGTCGGCATGGCGCTGGCGACCGGGCTCGACGCGGCGAAGGCGAGCTATCTCGTCTTCGGCATCGCCTCGACGGTGTTCCTGTCGCTCCATTCCAGCCAGACGCTGCGTATCCTGCCGCGGTCGGACCGGCGCGGGCGCGACCTTGGCATCTTCAACCTGACCAATACCGTGCCGTCGCTGATCATGCCGTGGCTGACGATCTCGCTCGTCCCGGGTTTCGGTTTCGATGCGCTTTTCCTGCTGCTCGCGGCGCTCTCTGCGATCGCGGTGTTGCTACTCGCGACGATGCCGCGTCTGCGCTGATCCAAGCCGAAAACAGGGCCCTTGATTTCGTCCGGTCACTATGCGACATGGAATTTTGATAACGTTCACATTAGAGGGATGGGAGAGACGATGCGCCGACAGGCAATGGTCATGGCGACCGCGCTGCTTTTGGCAGGAACCGCTATGGCGGCATCCGAAACGACCGGGGCGGACGCCGCGGCGGTCCATTCCGAACTATGGCCGGCTGCTAAAAGCCCCGCCGCGATCTCCGACCCCAAAACCGAAGCGCGGATCGATGCGCTGATCAGGAAAATGACGATCGAGCAAAAGGTCGGCCAGCTGGTCCAGGCCGACATCAGCACGATCACGCCCAAGGATCTCGAAACCTATCCGCTCGGCTCGATCCTCGCGGGGGGTAACAGCGGCCCGAACGGCAATGAACGCTCGACCGCAGGTGACTGGGCGAAGCTGGTCGGCGATTTCCGCGCGGTTTCCCTGCGCCCGCAGGCGAACGGCGTGGCGATCCCGATCATCTTCGGCGTCGATGCTGTCCATGGCCATAACAATATACCCGGCGCGACGCTGTTCCCGCACAATATCGGGCTCGGCGCCGCGCGCGATCCCGAACTGATCCAGCGTATCGGCGCGGTCACCGCCGCCGAAATCGCGGGAAGCGGGATCGAGTGGACCTTTGCGCCGACGCTGGCGGTGCCGCAGGATCTGCGCTGGGGGCGGAGCTATGAAGGCTATACCTCCGATACCAGGCTGATCGCCGAATATGCCAAGGCGATGGTGCTAGGGCTGCAGGGGCCGCTGGTCGCTGGCAAGACGGTCGACGCGCAGCATGTCGCTGCGACCGCGAAGCATTTCCTCGCCGATGGCGGCACGTTCGAGGGCAAGGACCAGGGCGATGCCAAGGTCGATGAAAAGGAACTGATCGCCAAGCACGCGCAGGGCTATCCCGCCGCGATCGACGCCGGGGCGCTGACCGTGATGGCCAGCTTCTCGAGCTGGCAGGGGATCAAGCACCACGGCAACAAGGGGCTGCTGACCGACGCGCTCAAGGACAAGATGGGCTTTGCGGGCTTCGTCGTCGGCGACTGGAACGGGCAAGGGCAGGTTGCGGGATGCAGCGTGACCGATTGCGCGCAGTCGATCAACGCCGGGCTCGACATGTTCATGGCGCCCGATAGCTGGAAGGGGCTTTACGACAGCACGCTGAAGCATGCGAAGGATGGCACGATCCCGGCGGCGCGGCTCGACGATGCGGTGCGGCGTATCTTGCGTGTCAAATACAAGCTCGGGCTGTTCCCCGAAGGCCATGTCGACCGCAGCGCGGTGAAGCCAGTCGGCACGCCGGAGCATCTGGCGGTTGCGCGCGAAGCGGTCGCCAAGTCGCTGGTTCTGCTGAAAAACAACGACGGTGTGCTGCCGATCAAGTCCGGCGCGCGCGTGCTCGTCACCGGTCCCGCGGCCGACAGCATGGCGATCCAGTCGGGCGGCTGGACGATCAGCTGGCAGGGGACCGATGTCGTGCGGTCCGACTTCCCGAACGGCCAGACGATATGGGAGGCGCTGAACAAATCTGTGCGCGATGCGGGCGGCGTCGCGACGCTGTCCGATGGCGGTGCCTTCAAGGAGAAGCCCGACGTCGCGATCGTCGTGTTCGGCGAGGCGCCCTATGCCGAATTCCAGGGCGACGTCGCGACGCTCGACTATCAGCCTTCGGAGGCGACCGATCTCGCGACGCTCAAGAAGCTGAAAGCCGCGGGTATTCCCGTGGTCGCGCTGTTCCTGTCGGGGCGGCCGATGTTCACCAATCCCGAAATCAACGCCGCCGATGCGTTCGTCGCGGGCTGGCTGCCGGGCTCGCAAGGGGCTGGCGTCGCCGATGTGCTCGTCGCGGGCAAGGACGGCAAGACCCCGCGCGCCTTCACCGGCACGCTGCCTTTCGCCTGGCCCGCCGACGCGCGATCACCCGTCGAAAAGCCGCAGTTCGCTGTCGGCTATGGTCTGAAATATGGTGCGACGACCACCGTGCCGCAGCTGTCGGAAGAATTGGGCGTCGACATCACCGCGGCGCTGAACGTCGAGAATTTCTTCTCGGGCGGCCGCGCGCGCGCGCCGTGGGTGCTGACGATCACCGACGCGGGTGGTGCGCGTCCGGTCGAGTCCGCCCCGGTATCGAGCCCCGGTGGCCTGATCGCCGCGCGCTCGGTCGACGTTCGCGCGCAGGAGGATGGCAAGTCGTTCGTCTGGACGGGGCCTGCCGCGCTGCACCTCAGCGGCCCCTATGCCGACCTGTCGCGCCAGCTCAACAACAGCTTCGCGCTCCGCATCGACTGGCGGGTCGATGCGATCGACAGCGCCCCGGTCACTCTCGCGCTCGGCGGCAAGGCGTTCGACATCTCGGCTGCGGTCAAGGCGGCGCCAAAGGGTCAGGTGTCGACCATCAAGGTGCCGCTCCGCTGTTTCGCCGATGCGGGCGCCAATCTGCGGCAGGTCGACTATGCCGTCTCGATCCAGAGCGACAAGGGCTTCGCCGCGACGCTGCTGAATACGAATGTCGAGGCGGTCGGGGAGAATCTGCCTTGCCCGCCGGCGGTAAAATGACAAGACCGGTATCCGGGTTAGCCTGAGACAAGGCAAGGGGAGAGAGATAATGGCATTAGCGCCGAACGTCGCGACGAACGCGGTCGAACAGCCAGGCAAGGGCGGTCACAGTACGCGAGTGATACTGATCCTCGCCTTTGCGGTGTTTTTCCTGCTGGGCGGGGTGACCAACATCAACGACCTGCTGGTTGGCAAGTTCAAGCCGATGTTTCACCTGACGCATGCGCAGGCGAACCTGGTGCAGATGGCGTTCTTCATCGCCTATGGTGCCTTTTCGATCCCTGCCGGGATCATCATGTCGAAGCTCGGTTATATCCGCACTTTCGTGCTCGGTTTCATCATCGTGGCGGCCGCCGCTTTCCTCTTCATCCCGGCGTCGGCTGCGGCATCCTACCCCGGATTCCTCGCCGCGCTCTTTTGCATCGGTGCGGGGATCACGGTTCTGCAGGTCGCCATGAATCCGGTGATCACCACGCTGGGACCGGTCGAAACCTCGCACAGCCGGCTGACCTTTGCACAGGCGTTCAATTCGATCGGCGTGTTCCTGATGGTCTATGGCGGCGCGGCCTTCCTGCTCGGCGATGCGCAGCCGATCGACGCCGAGACCGCGAGCGAGGCGCAAATTCAGGCATATCGCGTCGCCGAGGGCGCGTCGATCGGCACCGCCTATATGTGGCTCGGGGTGCTGATGCTGGTGATCGCGGCGGTGTTCTGGATGTATCGGTCGGCGATCGATCACGCCAAAGCCGACGATGTAAAGCTCGCGGGCACCTGGGGCCTGCTGACCCACAACCGCCGCGTCCAGTTCGGCGCGCTGTGCATCTTCGTCTATGTCGGCGCCGAAGTGGCGATCGGTTCGAACCTGATGGCCTATCTTGCCGAACCGAGCGTGATGGGGCTGGGGCTCCAGGCGGCAGGCAAGCTGGTTGCGATGTACTGGCTGGGCGCACTGGTCGGCCGGTTACTAGGCGGCTTCATCCTGCGACTGGCCAAGCCCGGACGCGTGCTCGCGACCTTTGCAGCGGGCGCGATTTCGCTGATCATCCTGTCGGCGGTAACGACGGGCGCGCTGTCGGGTTGGGCGCTGATCCTGGTCGGCTTCTGCAATTCGCTGATGTTCCCGACGATCTTCAGCCTCGCAACCGAGGGGCTCGGCGAACGGACGCCGCAGGGGTCGGGCATCATGTGCACCGCGATCATCGGCGGGGCGATCGTCCCGTTCCTGTTCGGAACGGTGGCCGATCTGAGCGGCGACATCCGGCTGGCGCTGGCGGTGCCGCTGATCTGCTATGCGATCATCGCGAGTTTCGGGCTGTGGGCGGCGCGTCCCGCGACGGCATAACGGTCGAGTAGTGGCAAGCTTGCAATCGCGTCGGCGCTACCCGCCGTGTGACGAATAAAACCGCGGGCGATCGCACTCTGGTGCGCAATCGCCCGCGGCCCCCCGCCCCCTCGCGGGAATCTACGTAATTCAGGCCGGATCGGCGATTTCGATCCGGTTTCGTCCGCCGGCCTTGGCCTTGTAGAGTGCGGCGTCGGCCGCCTTGAGCGCGGCGCGCGTGTCGCCATAGCCAAAGACGTCCGCCACCCCGCCCGAAAAGGTGATCTGGCCAAAGGGTTCGTCGGTCTTGCGATTGATCAATCGCCGGTCGGCCAACGCCTCGCGCGCGTCGTCGAGCTTTTCGGCCGCCTGCGTCGGGGTCAGGCCGCGGAACAGCATGACGAACTCTTCGCCGCCGTGGCGCGCGACATGGCAATGATCGTTCGAAATCCGCGCCAGCGTGTCGGCAATCGCCTTGATGACGCGGTCGCCCGCGTCATGGCCGTGGATGTCGTTGACCTTCTTGAATTCGTCGATGTCGCAAAAGGCGACGCTGAGCGGTTCGCACGCCGCGCGCGCTTCCTTATGATGCCGGTCGAGCAGCACTTCGAACGCGCGGCGGTTGGGCAGGCCGGTCAGATAGTCGACCTCGGCGTCGCGTTTGGCGCGCTCGAGGCTGCGGCGAAGCGCCTTCGCCTCGTCCTCGCTCTTGCGCATGTCGTCCTCGGCCTTGCGCGTGCGGTCGAGCATGACCTTGGCGAGGTCGGCGAGGTTCGAGACGATACGCCCGGTTTTCTGCAATTGCTCGAGGTCGATGACATGCTGTTCGAGTTCGCTGCCGTAGTCGCTGGTGACGGTGCGGGCTTCTTTGGTGTTCGCGTGGAAGGATTCGAGATTGGTTTCGAGCCGGGTCATCAGGCGGTCGAGGTCGGCGCGATCGGGCTGGCCGCTATCCTGTTCGCCGAGCCCGTCGAGCCAATTCTGACTGATGCCGGCCGCCGATTGCGCCTGCGCGACGATCTGCCGCGCGAGCCGGGGATTGCGGCCCGAGAAGGCGCCATGCGCGAGCAGCAGATTGGCGGGCGAGACTTCGAGGTCATTGTCGACGAGGAAGGAGGTGATCGAGGCGGCGAGTTCGTATCGCGCCTGCCGTGCAAGGTTGCGCGTCCCGCCTTCGTCGGGCGGCGCATGCCCGTCTTCGGGGGGGGCGCCGCGCGATTGGCGAAGCCCCAGCCAACCCAGGAACCGTCCTACCGGCTCGTTCGATTGTGTCGCTTTGGTGGTCATGCGACATTTAACGTGTCGCGCAGGGCAGGTTTAAGCCGGATTCGCGCCGGAGAGCGGTAATTTTCGATCCTGTCTGGTCCAGATCGGAGTGATCGTCGCAATCGAAACGGTAAAACAGGAACTTAGGCCGACTTGCCGCTTGAACGATTGCGCAGGCGGGCCGTTTTCTGGCACTGAGCCTATGCGTTCGACCAGATGGTGAAGGAGCCGATCGGTGCTGGGCTGGATATTCTTCCAACGCGATCTCGATCCGGCCCTGCCGGAGGTTCCCGAAATCCTGCGGTTTCAGGAGACCGCGGCGGCGCGCGGGATCGAACTGCACGTCCTGAAACCGCATAATTTCGACATCGTCGCGGCGCCGGTCGATGGCTGGTCGGTGCATTATGAGGGCCATTCGCTGGCCCGCCCCGACTTCATCCTGTGCCGGACCGGCGCCGAGACCGACTATTTCACGCTCGCGGTGCTCCGCCATTTCGAGCGCCGCGGCGTCCGCCTTATCAACGGCCCCGAAGCCATCGACCTTGTCGCCGACAAGCTCCACACGATGCAGCGGCTCGCGCGCGCCGGATTGCCGATCCCGGCGACGATCCTCGGCAAATTCCCGATCGGGGTCGACATCGTCGAGGAAGAGCTGGGCTTTCCGCTGATCGTCAAGACGCTGCGCGGGACGCGCGGCACCGGCGTCCTCAAATGCGAGGATCGCAGCCAGTTCGAGGATCTCGCCGGCTTGCTCGAAAGCGCCGATGCCAAGGCCGATTTCCTGTTTCAGCATTATGTGCGGTCGAGCCATGGACGCGACGTGCGCGTGCTCGTGATCGGTGGCCGGGTGATCGCCGCGATGGAGCGGCGCTCGCCCGCAGGCCATTTCAAATCCAATGTTTCGCTCGGCGGCGTCGGCATCGCTTATACGCCCACGGGCGAAATGGCCGACCTTGCCGCGCGCGCCGCCGATACGCTGGGACTGGAAGTCGCCGGGATCGACATCTTGTTCGACAATGAGGGCTACCGGATCTGCGAGGCGAATAGCGCCCCGGGGTTCCAAGGGCTGGAGCGCGCGTGCAGCATCGATGTGCCGGGCGCGATCTTCGACTGGATCGAGGCAAGCCATGAGGTGCAGGATCGGCCGATCAAGGCGGTGACCGGCGAGGCGCTGATCGACCTGGTGTTCGGCGGCCGGCTCAGCCTGCGCGCGATCGGCGACCGGCTCGAAGAACCGCGCGCCTTTGCCCGCGCGGTCGGTGTCCGGCTGGTCGGCGCGGGGCTGGGGTCGGTGCTGTCTTCACTGACCCCGGGACCGCGCGCGGCGCCGCACAGTCCGGTCGCGCGCCGCCTCGAAGCGCTCCGCGCCGATGCGCGCGGCGTGCCGCTCGCGGTGGCCACCGATATCGATCAGGAACAGATTTTTCTGACCGTGCTCGGCGTGTCGATCTGGGCCGCGGTGCTGCCGTGGCTCGCGGGCGGCGAGCCGATCTTCGCGGGTGCGCTGTCGTTGATTGCGCTCTGCTTCCCCGCGGTGTTCCTCTTCACGCGCCGGACCCCGAAAACCAGACGCTCCCGGCCCGCTGCCCGATGACGATATTCGACGGGCTGACGCTTTGGGCGCTGCTGCCCTTCATCGTCGTCGGATTTGCGGCGCAGTTGATCGACAGCGCGCTTGGCATGGCGTTCGGCGTCATTGGCACCGCGCTGCTGCTCGTGCTGGGATTGCCGCCGGTATCGGCATCGGCGGCGGTGCATGTCGCCGAAAGCTTTACCGGCGGCGTGTCGGGACTGGCGCATGCGATGCAGCGCAACGTCGACTGGCGGCTGTTCCGCCGCCTCGTCGTTCCGGGCATCGTCGGCGGGCTGATCGGCGTGTGGATATTGACCAATATCGACAACAGCATCGCGCGGCCGGTCGTGCTCGCCTATCTTGGCGCGGTTGGCATCTATCTGCTGTGGCGCGGCGCGCGGCGCCCGCAAACCTATCGCAGCATCAAGTTCGTCGGGCCGCTCGGGCTGATCGGCGGGATCGCCGACGGATCGGGCGGCGGCGGGTGGGGGCCGATCGTCAGCGCCAATCTGCTCGCGCAGGGCGCCGAACCGCGGACCGTGATCGGCACGGTGAACGCGTCCGAATTCTTCGTCACCGTGACGATCGCGGCCGGGTTCATCGGCGCGATGGGCTGGCAAAGCTTCAGCACCGCGGCGATCGGCCTGCTTATCGGCGGCGTGATCGCCGCGCCGATCGGGGCGTATCTGGTCCGCCGCCTGCGCGCCGACTGGCTGGTCGGTGCAGCGGGCGTGCTGCTGCTGGTCGCGAGCGCTTACGGCTTCATCGCGCTGATGTTCGCGCCGGTGCCGTCGTTCCGCGGCTTCTAGACGCAGCGCATCGCAAAGGCCCAGAATAGCGCCTTCTGCCGATACTCGCTTGTCGGATCGGCGCTGCCTTGGTGGCCGCTGTCCATATCGGTGTGAAGAAGCGCGGGGTTGCCGCTCGTCGAGCGGCGCCGCACTTCGGCGACCAGCTTGGCGGGCTCCCAATAGGCCACGCGGTCGTCCTTGAGCCCCGCCGTGCAAAGCAGGGGCGGATAGGCGGCCGCCCGGACATTCTCATAGGGTGAGATCGAGGCGATATAGTCATAGGCTTTCGGATCGGCGAGCGGGTCGCCCCAGTCGGGGCGAAACAGCGGCACCAGCGGGTGCGCGCCGTCGCTCATCGTATTGAGCATGTCGACGAACGGCACCTGCGCGATCACGCCGCCCCACAGGGTCGGGGCGATATTCATGCTGGCGCCCACAAGCAGCCCGCCCGCCGACAGACCATAAGCGACGACCTTGCCCTTCGCGGTATAATCTTCGGCAGCGAGATGTTCGGCGCAGGCGATGAAATCGGTGAAGCTGTTGCGCTTGGTGAATTTACGCCCGCCAAGGAACCAGCGGCGCCCCTTCTCCGACCCGCCGCGCACATGCGCGATCGCGTAGCGCCAGCCGCGATCGACCAGCGCGAGCGCGGGTATCGAAAATTCGGGATCGCTCGGCACGCCGTAGGAGCCATAGCCATATTGGAGCAGCGGCGCCTTGCCGTCCTGCGGCGCCCTGCGGCGTGAGAGCAGGGTGATCGGCACCATCTCGCCGTCGGGGGCGGGGGCGAGCAGGCGTTCGACCTCATAATCGTCGGGGTCGAAGTTGGCGACCGCCTGTTGCTGGACGATGCTCTGCTGGCCGCTGACCAGATCGATGCGGATCCAGCGGCGTGGCGATTTGGGCGACTGGTGGACGATCATCACCGATGAAGCGCCATAGCTTTGCTCGGCCGGCAGTTCGATCGCATAGGCGGGATCGTCGAAGGCTACCGTCCGCTCCGACCCGTCGGGGCGCAGAATAACGAGCCGGTGGAGGCCGTCGACGCGTTCGAGCCGCACCAGCGCGGCTGCGAAGGGCAGGACCTGGAGGATCGGCGTGCCCGCGCGGTGCGGGACGAGCGTTCCGAGGGTGCGAAAGCTCCTGGGGTCGAGGCGCAGCACCGCCATGTCGAACGCATCGTCGGCATCGGTGAGCGCGATCAGGCTGCCGTTCCATTCGTCGATTTCATAGAGCACCCCGACCTTGCGCGGCCAGACGATGGCGGGGGCGGCGGTTTCGTCGGCCGCGGATACCAGCCGCACTTCGGCGGTCTCCGGGCCGGCGAGCGTGAGCGCGATGAAGCCGTTGGCGGCCGTGCGCTTCACCTGCATGAAGATCGCCGGGTCCATTTCCTCATAGACGAGGTCGGTGACCTTGCCGTCGACCGAGGTGCGATAGAGCCGTGTCGGCCGGTTGCGCGCGTCGCGCCAGATCCAGAACAGCCAGCGCGACGACGGCGCGAAGACGAGCCCGCCATAGCCATAGGCATCCTTGTCGACGATCGTGCGAATGTCGCCGCTCTGATTGTCGCGAATGCAGATGCGGTGGCGGTCGTTGCCGATGACATCCTCGGCCCAGGCGAAATAGCGGTGGTCGGGGCTCGGCTGGTGCCCGGTGCTGCGGAAATAGGGCTGGCCCTTGGCGCGCGCCGCCTCGTCGACGAGCTGTTCGGGCTTTTCGCCCTTCTTGCTCCGTGTGTAGATCGCATGTGCGGCGCCGGCGGGCCGCGCCGATCCATAGTCCCAGCCGTCCTTTTCGAGCGCGGGCGCCGCCACGTCGCCGGACGCCCGCGCGAGCATCGCGTCGAGCAGCTTCGCGCGTTCGCCCGCGAGCGGCGCAAGGATCGCGTCGGCGTAGTCGTTCTCGGCCTTCAGCATCGCGCCGACGGCTTCGGGCAGGTTGCCCCGCGTGCGCTCGCCCGTCGCCGGGATGAACTTCATCCAGCTATAGGCATCGTCGCGCTGGCGGCCCAATTGATTGATCACATGCGAGATACGCGGCGATTGCGGCGGCGCGATTTTGGGCCACCGCCCGGTGCCGCCCTGGTCGAGCGCCCACGCCGCGCGATTTCCCAGCAGAAGCGCTGCCATCGCAGCGCTGCTCATAAACGCGCGCCGACCCTTGTTCTCGATGTTCTGCATGCGACCCTCTCTCGCCCGGTGGGGATGTCGCGTCCAGTGTATGTCGCCCGGATTGGCTTACTGCACCGATCAGGCCGCCCAATCCATCGATCGGGCAAATTGGCCGCAAGCCCTCATGAAGCCGCGCTTTCCTCAGCAAACGCGCTGGCCCGATCCCGCTGGAAACTGGCCCGACCATCGCCGACACGCCAATTTCGCATGATAGCTTGAGCATCGGATTTTCTTACCAATGGGCAATATCAATAAGGGAGGCAAAAATGGGCTTTGCATCGATCAGGCGGATCGCCGCATGTGGCATCTCGATCCTGGCGCTGGGACAGGCATCGGGCGCGCTGGCACAGGCGGTCGACGACAATGAAATCGTCGTTACCGCCGCCAAGCGCGAACAGTCGGTTCGCGATGTCAGCGGCTCGGTGTCGGCGGTCAGCGAGGCGACGCTGCAAAAGCTCAATGCCCAGAGCCTCTCCGATTACATCACGCGCGTCCCCGGCGTCATCTTCAACGACTATCAGCCGGGCGTCTCCGAAGTCGTGATCCGCGGCGTCGCCTCGTCGACCTATCATGAGGCGAACCAGGCGACGACGGGCTATTATCTCAACGAAGTGCCGCTGATCGAACCTGGCTTTCCGCTCGTGATCCCCGATGTCGACAGTTTCGACGTCAGCCGGGTCGAGGTGCTGCGCGGACCGCAGGGCACCCTCTTCGGCTCCTCGTCGCTCGGCGGCGCGATCAACTATGTCGTGAACGAGGCGGATCCCGCGCGTTTCGACGCGGGTTTCGAAGGCAGCCTTGCGACCACCAAGCGTGCGGGGGAAGCGAGCTATGCGGTCAAGGCGATGGTCAATGTGCCGATCGCGACCGACAAGCTCGCCGTCCGTCTCGTCGCGCTCCAGCGCTATGATGCCGGCTATCTCGACAACACGCTGCTCGGCAAGAAGGGCAGCAACGACCTGCGCGTCCGCGGCCTGCGCGGTTCGATCGTCTTCACTCCGACCGAAACGACGCGCGTCTCGGCGCTCAGCATGTACCAGGAATATGATCTCGACGATCAGACCTATGTGATCTTCGGTCCGCCCAAGACCTTCGAACGCGCGACCAATGTTGCCGAATATCAGGACACGCAGTTCATGATGCACAGCCTGCGGATCGAGCAGGACCTGGGGTTTGCGACGCTGACCGCGGTCGGCAGCTATACCGAGAAAAAGGCCGACCTGGCGTTCGACAATTCGATCTTTGGCGGAAACGATCCGCGGACCGATACCCCCGAACTCGCGAGCGGTAACGGCAAATCGAAGACCGAATATGGCGAGCTCAGGCTCGCGTCGCCCGACGGCGGGCGCCTCCGCTGGCTGCTCGGCGTCAACTATACGCGGCTGCGTTCGAACAACACCGACGGCACCTTTATCGAGGGCATCTCCGACTATATCGACGCCAATCCGGGCGAGTTCGGCGGACGGCCGGGGAGCGAACTTGCTCCCGACGATTTGGCATCGCGGACGGTCAGCAGCAACCGCGTCACCGAGAAAGCGGTTTTCGGCGAAGCATCGTTCGACATCGTCGATACGCTGACGTTGACGCTCGGCGGGCGATTGTTCGAATATCGCACGGCGCCGCGGCTGCAATATCTGCCGAACGCCGACCTGATCCCGCCCTTCGACTATGCGCCGGAGACGAGCAAGGATTCGGATTTCATCCCGAAGGCGTCGCTGACGTGGAAGCCGTCGAAGGACTTCATGATCTATGGGCTCTATTCCGAAGGGTTCCGCATCGGCGGCCTCAACGTCTATTCGCTCGCGACGGCGGGGCTGCCGCTGACTTTCGAAAGCGACACGACGAAGAATTATGAAATCGGGACGCGCTTCGACCTGATCGACCGGACGCTGAGCGTCGACCTCACCGCCTATCACATCGATTGGGGCAATATTCAGGCCCGCCTGTTCACGCCCGGCGATTTCCGCGCCTATACTGTGAATGGCGGCGGCGCCGACATCGACGGCATCGAAATCAGCCTCAACCTGCGCCCGACGCGCAATCTCAGCTTCACCTCGAACATCGCGTATAACGATGCGCGGCTGTCGTCGCTATTGCCCGACAGCTTCGCGCCGGGGGGCGGCTATGCCAAGGGAACTCGCCTGCCGGGCGCGTCCGAATGGACGCTGTCGAACTCGCTCGACCTGAGCTTCCCCGATATGTCGCTAAAACCGCGCTTCGGGATCGCGCACCGCTATCTGTCGAGCGCACCCGTCGATTTTGCGGGAGCGCTCGACAAGGGCGACTTCCACCTCGTCGATCTCAACGCGTCGGTGACGGTGAGCGACCGGATCGAGCTTAGCCTCTTCGCGAAGAATCTGTTCAACCAATATGGCATTTTGAACGCGCCCTTCGCTTTTGCGGGTTCGGTCGCGCGGCCGCGCACGCTGGGCGCGAGCGTCCGTTTCAGCCTGAACTGACAAAGAGAAAGGGGCCGCCCTGCTCGTTGAGCGGGGCGGCCTTTTTTTTGTTTCAGAAGCCCGAGAGAAACGCGGCGACATTCTTGCCGAGATCGCCGACGGCATAGCCGCCCTCCATCACGATCAGCGTCGGGACGCCGAGCGCGGCTATGCGACCCGCCAGCACGACATAATCCTCGCGCTCGAGCGCAAAGCTCGAAATCGGGTCGCTGCTGTGCGTATCGGCGCCGAACGAGACGACGAGGAACTTCGCGCCCCAATCCGAAATGGCCGCCAGCGCGATGTCGAGTGCGGGGGCATAGCTTTGCCCGTCGGTGCCGCGCGGCAGGGGGAGGTTGAGCGTGCTGCCTTCGCCTGCGCCTTCGCCGGTCTCATCGGCATGCCCCCAGTAAAAGGGATAATCGGTGCGCGGGTCGGCGTGGATCGAGGCGAAGAAGATGTCGGGATCTTCGTAAAAGATGTCCTGCGTCCCGTTGCCGTGATGATAGTCGATGTCGAGCACTGCGACCGGCCCGAGGCGGCGGTCATGCGCCTCGCGCGCCGCGATCGCGGCGTTGTTGAGGTAGCAATAGCCGCCCATATAGTCGCGCCCGGCATGATGACCCGGCGGGCGGCACAGCGCGAAGGCATGCGCCTCGCCGCTCGTCGCCAAATGGTCGACCGCGGTCAGCGCGCCCTGCGCCGACCAATAGGCCGATTCCCAGGTGCCCGCCGCGACCGGCGTTCCGGCGTCATAGCTGTACGCACCGAGATCGGCGTCGATGCGGCCAAAGCTGAGTGGCCGGCGGCGCCTGACCGGGAAGGTGTAGCCGATCGCATCGCCGCTGCGCCCTGCCGCCACCCAGTCGCGGTGCGCGCGTTCGAGGAAGGTCAGATAGTCGGCGTCATGGACGCCAAGCAGCGGTGCCATGCCAAAGTCGCGCACGGGCTGCCAATCGCTGAATTGTTCGACGATCGAACGCGGCCGCTCGATATTCTCGGCATAAGGCACCCAGTCGCCATTATGCAGTTCGCGCAAGGGGGCGTGGGCGGTCTGGCGATTGTCGAAGAAAAGCTTCACCTCTGTCCTTCCATCCATTTCGCGAGCGTCCGGTCGCTGTGGCCCGCGACGATCTCGGCAAAGCCCTCTGCGCTCTCATCCTGCCCGAGCTTGAAGCTATGTTCGGCCGAGCGGACGTGGGCGCGAAAGGCGATGATCTGATCGAGCATCTTTTCATAGCGCGGGCCGAGGCTCGCTGTCGACCAGGTGCCGCCTTCCATCTTCGCGACGAGCTGTTCGATCGCATCGCGCGTTTCGTCGCCGATAAACTCGACCTCGACGGTGAAACGCAGCACCGCGTAGTTCCACGTCGGCGCCCAGTCGGGCCGCGACAGCAGCGCCGTCGGGACATAGCCCGCGGGTCCGTTGAACAGGATCAGGCCGTGCGGGTCCGCCCGGAAATCGGCGACCAGCGCATTGCGCAGCGCGCAATGGCCGAACAGCGCGACGACCGCGCCGCACTCGTCGGTTTCGGCGAGCAGCGGCAGCGGGCTGGCGTGGAACGCGCGCGACACCAGCCAGGCGAGCGGATAGTCGGCGATCAACTGCGCGATCTCGGCGGCGCCGCGCGGCTCGAACCGTGAGCTCATGCCTGCACGATGCCGCGGATCCACGCCGCCTGCTCGTCGAGCGCGCGGCCGGCGAGCGGAGCGATCGATACCGCCTCCAGAAAACTGTGTGTCGCCCCCCGATAGGTGACCGCGCGCGTCGGTACGCCGGCCTCGTCGAGCTTGCTTGCAAAGCTGTCGTTGCAATCGGCCAATATATCGCACTCGGCAATGGCGAGGAAAGCGGGCGGCAGGCCGGTCAGGTCCGCATTCAGCGGCGCGACCAACGGGTCGGCAAGCTGCTCGGGGCCATCGACATAGGATGCCCAGAAGGCGTCCATCTCGTCGGCTTCGAGCGAATAGTCGCCGGCGCCGAAGCGGGCATAGCTTGGCGTCCGTTCGGGCGCGAAGGCGCCGTAATTGAGCAGCATCGCGGCTGGCAGCGGACGGCCGCGCTGACGCTGCAACAGGCACGCCGCGACTGACAGGTTGGCCCCCGCGGAATCGCCGCCGATCAGCACGCGGTCGGCATCGAGGTTCAGCGCGTCCGCCTGAGCTGCGATCCAGTCGAGCGCCGCCGCGCACTCTTCCAGCGCGACCGGGAACTTGCTTTCGGGCGACAGGCTGTAATCGATGCCGAGCACCGCGATGCCCGCACGCGCGGCATATTCGCGCATCAGCCGGTCGTGCGTGTCGATACTGAAGAGCGTCCAGCCGCCGCCATGGATATAGAGCATGACCGGCAGCTTCGCGTCGGCGACCGGGCGGTGGAGCCGCAGGCGGATGCCGCCCATGTCCATTTCGTGGCTCTCCGCCATTATCGGGCCACCCTCGCGCCACGGCCCCCGAACGCGTTCGGCGACGGCGCGGCGCGTCGCCATGCTCGCCCCCGCCGGCGCGCCATGCAGCGCATAAGCGGTGTTGATCGCGTCGACAAAGCGCCGGATATCGGGGTCGGCCATGTCGTTCTGCATGACGCTTAAGCCCTTTGACATATTTCGCTTATCCTTCTCGAAACGATCCTTGATCGCCTGATAGCTTTTGCGCGCCTGCATCTATCGCCCATTTGGGCCAATCACCGCAGCGGACAGGCCAGTGGGTGCATCATCGCTGGCCAGCGGCACGCGCGGCCTATATTGTGTATTTGTCTAAAATTTGCGAGAATTGGGCCATGAAGCATAGTGCCGATGTTCTGACGAACGACCGCCCGGTCATTGCGCTGCAGGATGAATATCCTGCCGGCTTCATCGATCCGATGCACAGTCACGACCATATCCAGATCCTCTACGCCTCGTCGGGGGTCATGTCGGTCCGCACGCCCGAGACCAGCTTCGTGATCCCGCCGCAACGCGCCGTATGGTTGCCCGCGGGGACACGGCATGAGGTTGCGTGCCGGGGCCCGGTGTCGCTCCGCACGCTCTACCTGCCATGCAGCGGCGAGACCGGGCACGAGTGCCGCGTTTTCGAAGTGTCGAACCTCGTCAAATCGCTGATCCTCGAAGTCGTCGATTTCCCCGCGCTTTACGACGTCGACGGGCGCGAGGGGCGGATCATCACGCTGCTGCTCGACGAGATCGGACGCATGCCCAACGCGCCCTATCAGGTATCGATGCCATCGAACCCGCGCCTGCTCCGCGTCTGCAACGCGATCATCGCCGATCCGTCGGACCCGCGCGACATCGATGACTGGGCGGCGCTCGCGGCGATGGGGCGGCGCACCTTCACGCGCAGTTTCAAGCAGGAAACGGGAATGGGGCTCGCCGTCTGGCGGCAGCAGGTCCGGTTGATGGAGGCGCTTTCGATGCTCGCCGCGGGCGCGTCGATCACACAGGTCACCTATGACGTCGGTTACGACAGCCCCAGCGGCTTCGCCGCGATGTTCCGCCGCGCCTTTGGTGTGCCCCCGAGCCAGTATCTGAAGCACTGACGCCGCGGGTCAGGCAGGCAGGTCGGGAGCGCCATCCTGCAATTCGGGCCGCGCGGCGGCGACTTCGGGCAACGCCCGCGCGGTTTCGCCGACCGCACAAATCCGCGGGAAGGGCGTCAGATCGACCTTGTACCGTTCGGCGCTGTCGAGTTGCGGGACGAGATAGCAGTCGGCGAGCGTCGGCGCGTCGCCATAGGCGAAGCGTCCGCCATGGCGCGCGACGAGTATCTCGAGCGCGGCGAAGCCCTGCGTGATCCAGCGCGCGATCCACACTTTCACCTGCGGGTTGGTCGCGTCGAAGTCGCCGCGGATCGCATTGAGCACGCGGAGATTGTTGAGCGGGTGAATGTCGCAGGCGATCAGCGCCGCCATGCCGCGAACGATCGCGGCTTCATCTATATCAGCCGGGAGCAAGGGCGGTTCGGGCCATTTGGCGTCGATCCATTCGAGGATCGCGGGGCTTTCGATCAGGACCCGCCCGTCATATTCGAGAGCGGGGACAAGGTGGTGCGGCGCGATCCCCGCATAGGCATCGCTGTGCTGTTCGCCGACGATCAGATCGTGCGGCTGCTGGCGATAGGCAAGCCCCTTGAGCGCGAGCGCGATGCGGACGCGGTACGCGGCGCTCGATCGCCAGAAGCCGTGGAGGAGGATGTCGGTCATGGCGTGAAGCTACGACCAGAGGGCAGGGACGGCAACCGCGTCAGGCGAGCGGAGACGCACGCCCCTCGGTCGTCCGCGCCCATTCGGCGAGGTCGCCGTGGCGCTTGATTGTCTTGAGGCACACGACGGTCTTGAGCCGCTGGACACCGGGCAGTTTCGACAGATTGTGGCGGAGCAGCTCGTCGAGGTGATCGGCCGACCGCGCGAAGATCTTGAGCAGATAGTCGCTTTCGCCCGCGGTGGTGTGGCATTCGACGACGGCGGGGTGCGCGAGCACCGCGGCCTCGAAATCGGTGTGCGCATCGAAGCGGATCTGGACCTCGACGAAACTCTGCACCGCGAGGCCGATCGCGATCGGGTCGACCCGCGCCGCATAGCCCTCGATCACGCCACTTTCCTCCAGGTTTTTCACCCGCGACCAGCAGGGCGATTTGGACAGGCCGACCTGCTCTCCGAGTTCGGCATAGGATTGCCGGCCATCGCGTTCAAGCGCGGCAACGATTTTCCAGTCGAACTTGTCCATGCGTTCCGTCCTGAATCGGGTTTATGCGAGAATGTAGCCGCCTTATTCTAAACGTAAGAACAAATTCCTGCAAATATGACAGAATGCAGAACGATCAGCGATTTTCTGTAGCCAGTTGACGCGAAATCCGCACAATGTTCGCGCGGCCCCGCGCTATCACTTGCGCCGAAGGTTTGGAGAGAGACCAATGGCCGCGACACATATATTCGACGCACCACCCGAAGGTGTCGCGGCCAATTGGACGATGCCGCAGAACTGGGCGGCCTTCACCGCCGAGCAACACGCGACGTGGCGGACCTTGTTCGATCGGCAGTCGGCGGCGCTGGGCGGCTATGCCTGCCGGTCGTTCCTCGATGGCCTCGACATTCTTCGACAGCTGAAACCCGGCGTCCCCGATTTCGCCGAACTCAATGCGTTGCTGAAGCCGGCGTCGGGCTGGGAGGTCGTTGCGGTGCCCGGCTGGATTCCGAACCAGCCCTTTTTCGAGCATCTCGCCAACAAGCGCTTTCCCGCCGCCAATTTCGTCCGCCCGCCCGAGCAGATCGCGTACAGCGAAGAGCCCGATATGTTTCATGACATATTCGGCCATATCCCGATGCTGACCGATCCGGCCTTTTCGGACTTTCTTGTCGCTTATGGCAAAGCAGGGCTGCGCGCCGAAAAGCTCGGGGCGTCGGACTTTCTCGGGCGGCTCTGGCTCTATACGGTCGAATTCGGGCTGGTGGTCGAGGATGGCGAACTCCGCGCCTTTGGCGGCGGGCTGATGTCGAGCTTCGCCGAAACGCTGTCGGCGCTGACCGCGCCCGAACCGAAGCGCATCTGGCTCGATATCGAGCGCGTGATGCGGACCAAATATCATTTCGACCAATTGCAGCAGACCTATTTCGTCGTCGCGGGATTCGGGGACTTGCTGCGCGCGACCGAGGAAACCGATTTCGCGAGCGTCTACGGGAAAATCGCGGGCGAACCGGCGCTCGAACCCGGAGATGCCTATCGGGGCGACTTGGCTTATGAAGGACGCCGGCCGGCCGTTCCGGCAAACGGAGAGGCGTCCAGATGATCAGGAAGACGAGCGAAGGCGGCACCGATATCTTCGAGACCGAGATCGACGGCGAGACGATCCAGTGGGACAATGGCCTGACCTATGCGCGGCATTTGCAGACCGCCCAATTGCTGTCGGCGCAGGTGCCGGTGTCGGACAAGCCCGACGAGATGCTGTTCATCATCATGCACCAGACGATGGAGCTGTGGATCAAGCTGGTGCTGCACGAGGGGCGGCTGGTCCTTGATGCAATCAAGGCCGACCGGCTCGAGATCGCGGGCAAGGGGCTCGACCGGATCGCGACGATCCAGCGGCACATGATCCACAGCTGGGAAGTGCTCGCGACGCTGACCCCGCACGATTTCCTGACTTTCCGCGGTTTCCTGCGCCGCGCATCGGGGTTCCAGTCGCAGCAATATCGCGAGCTCGAATATCTGCTCGGCAACAAGCGCGAGGATATGATGATCGTCCATAAGGATGACGTGGCGGGGACGGCGCGGCTGCGCGCGGCGTTCGAGGCGCCGTCGCTTTACGACGAACTGCTGCGGCTGCTCGCGCGGCGCGGTTTCGATATTCCCGCCGATCATCTCGATCGCGATTGGACGAAGCCTTATGCGGCGTCGGAGGCGGTCGAGGACGCGTGGCTGAAAATCTACACCGACGTCGATGCGCATTGGGATCTCTACACGCTGGCCGAGAAGATCACCGCGCTCGAATATTATTTCCAGGAATGGCGCTTCAAGCACATGAAAACCGTCGCGCGCGTGATCGGGCACAAGCCGGGGACCGGCGGCTCGTCGGGGGTCAATTATCTGGTGAAGGCGCTGGACCTCAGCTTCTTTCCCGAACTCTGGTCGATGCGCACGCGGATGGCGGCACCGCGGCAAGGTGGTGATTATGGGGGCGGCGATTATGCCGAGGGGAAGGGCGCATGAGCCGGATCTGGGACATTTCGCAGCCGCTGCACGCCGCGGTGCCGGTGTGGCCGGGCGAGCCGGCCTTCGCGCTCCACAGCCATGCGGTGATCGGCGACGGCTGCCCGGTCAATGTCGGCGGCATGTTCACGCCATTGCACGCCGGGACGCATGGCGACGCGCCGTTGCACTACGCCAATGACGGTGCTTCGTCGGCCGACTGCGATCTCGATGCCTATATCGGGCCGTGCGTGCTGCTCGACATGCGTCATGCCCGCGGCCGCGTCGAGATCGCCGACATTGATTGGGATGCGATCGAAGGCGCCGAGCGCGTGCTTCTGCGCACCTATGAGCAATTCCCGCACGAGCAATGGGATAGCGATTTCACCGCCATCGCCAGCGACGTGGTTGCGCGGCTAGGTTCGATGGGCGTGCGGCTGATCGGCACCGACGCCGCCTCGCTCGATCCCGAACAGTCGAAAACGCTCGACGCGCATCACGCGGTCAAGGCAGCCGACATGCGGATATTGGAAGGTCTCGTGCTCGATGATGTGCCGCCCGGGCGGTACGAGCTCGTCGCGCTGCCGCTCCCTATCGTCGGCGCCGACGCCAGCCCGGTGCGCGCCATCTTGAGGGAAATCACATGACCGACACGATGTTTGTCACCGATGTGTCGGCGCTCGACGCCGCCGATCCGTTGGCGCCTTTCCGCGAGCGCTTTCACCTGCGCGACGGGCTCATCTATCTCGACGGCAATTCGCTCGGCGCGCTGCCGAAGGCGACGGGCAACCGGCTCGCCGAGGTTGTCGGCAGCGAATGGGGCGAGGGGCTGATTACCTCTTGGCTCGGCGCCGAATGGTCGACCGCACCGCGGCGCATCGGCGACAAGATCGGACGACTGATCGGCGCGAACCCGGGCGAGATCGTCGCGACCGATTCGACTTCGGTGAATATCTTCAAGGCGTTGACGGCCGCCCTTTCGTTGCGACGTGAGCGAACGGTGATTCTGTCGGAGGCGACGAACTTCCCGACCGATGTCTATATGATGCAGGGCATCGAGGCTTTTTCGGGCGGACGCGTCAAGGCGGTCACCGTGGCGCCCGATGATGTCGTCGACGCGCTGAACGAGGACGTCGCGGTGCTGCTGTTGACGCAGGTCCACTACAAGTCGGGCCGCGTCCGCGACATGGCGGCGATCACAAAGCGCGCGCACGAAGCCGGCGCGCTCGTCGTCTGGGATTTGAGCCACAGTGCCGGCGCGATCCCGGTCGACCTCGATGGCGCGAACGCCGATTTCGCAATCGGCTGCGGATACAAGTTCCTCAATGGCGGGCCCGGCGCGCCGGCCTATCTGTTCGCGGCGGCGCGGCACCATGCGGCAACGCCGGTGCTGTCGGGCTGGTTCGGGCACGCGCGGCCCTTCGCCTTCGAAGAGGATTATGATCCCGCCGTCGGGATCGAACGCTTCCAGTGCGGGACGCCGCCGGTGCTCGGGCTCGCGGCGCTCGAAGTCGGCGTCGACCTGATGCTCGAAGCCGACATGGCCGAGGTGCGCCGCAAGTCGCTCGCGCTCGGTGACCTGTTCATCGAGCATATGCAGCCGCTTTGCGACGCTTATGGTTTCGAACTGGTGAGCACGCAGGACCATGCGGAGCGCGGGAGCCAGGTCGCCTATGCGCACCCGCAGGGCTATCAGATCGTGCAGGCTCTGAAGGAATATGACGTCATCGCCGATTTCCGCGCGCCCGACATATTGCGCTTCGGGCTGACGCCGCTTTACCTGCGTTATCAGGACATCGTCGAAACCGTCGAGCGGCTGGAAGCAGTCTGCGCGACGCGAGCGTGGGACAAGCCGCAATATCATGAGCGGGCGGCGGTGACATGAGCGAGGTTTCGCCACCCTTCCTGCCCAAGTCGCGCGTTGCCGCGGTGCAGGCCGCTCCGGTCTTTCTCGATACCGCGCGCACCGTCGACAAGGCGTGCGCGCTGATCGCCGAGGCGGCGGGCAATGGCGCACAGCTCGTGGCATTCCCCGAGGTGTACGTCTCCGCCTATCCCTATTGGAACTGGCTGATGACGCCGATCGAAGGCGCGGAATGGCACGAGCGCCTTTACCGGGCGTCGGTATCGATCGACGGCCCCGAAGTCGCCGCACTCTGCGCCGCGGCGCGCGATCATGGCTGTACCGTCGTGATCGGAATCAACGAGCGCGACCCGGTGAGCGTCGGAACGCTTTATAACACCAACCTCATCATCGGCGCCGACGGCACCTTGCTCGGGCGCCACCGCAAGCTCGTCCCGACCTGGGCTGAGAAGCTCACTTGGGCAGGCGGCGACGGCAGTTCGATCCGCGTCTACGACACCCCGGTCGGGCCGCTCGGTACGCTCGCGTGCGGCGAGAACACCAACACGCTCGCGCGCTTCGCCTTGCTGTCGCAGGGCGAACTGGTCCACGTCGCCAACTATATCGCGCTGCCCGTCGCGCCCGCGTCCTACAATATGGCCGACGCGATCAAGATTCGCGCGATTGCGCACAGCTTCGAGGGCAAGGTTTTCACCATCGTCGCCTGCTCGGCGGTGAGCGAGGAAATGATCGCGGCGATGTCTGCCGACCGGCCCCAAAACCGCGAGCTGCTCTCGCGGCCGAACAGCGCCTTTTCCGGTGTGATAGATCCGCACGGCAATCTGGTGGGCGAGGCGCTGATCGACGACGAAGGCATCGTCTATGCCGACATCGACCTTGGCGATTGCATCCGCCCCAAGCTGATGCACGACATCATCGGCGGCTATAACCGCTTCGACATCTTCAACTTGACGGTCGACCGGACTCCCCGCGCGTCGGCTGCTTTCATCGACGAGCCGCAGGCCGCCGAGCCCGACGAGGAGACGCCATGATGGCAGGCAATAATATGATCATCGACCCCCGCGACGATGTGCTTGGGCGCGCGCGCGTTACCGACACCCCCGAACTTGAAGCCTTTTATCAGGAACTTGCGGGCCGCAACGCAGGTGCCTTCTGGAAGCGCGCCAATGCGATCGAGCCGTGGGAGCCCGAAACGCGCTATCGCCCGACGCTCTGGCGCTACGCCGACATGCGCGCAATGTGCCTGCGCGCGCTCGACCTCGTGAAGCCCGAAGAAGCCGGGCGCCGCGTCGTGACCCTGCTCAACGACAGCGACGCAGGGCGCGAAAATGTCGCGGTCTGCGGCTGGCTGTTCAGCGGGATGCAGGCGATGCGCCCCGGCGAGATTACCCCCGCGCACCGCCACACCGCCTCGGCGCACCGCTTCATCATGGAGGGGAAGGGCGCGTACACCGTCGTCGACGGGCACCACATCACCCTGGGTGCCAACGATTATGTGTTGACCCCGAACGGCGCCTGGCACGACCACGGCGTCGTCGCCGAGGGCGAGGTGTCGATCTGGCAGGATGGCCTCGACATCCCGCTGATGAACAGCCTCGAGACGAATTTCTACGCGGTTTACGACCAGCCCGCGCAGACGGCGGCGTTCCCCGCCGACGATTTGCCGTTGAGCTATGGCGGCGCGGGGTTGCGGCCCGAGGGCCTGCCGGCGTGGGAGAAACCTTATTCGCCGGTGATGGTCTATCGTTGGGACGCGACGCGCGACGCGCTGTGGAACCTCGCCAAAGTGTCCGACGGGTCGCCGTTCGACGGCCATATGGTGCGTTACTCGAACCCGCTGACGGGCGGCTGGGCGCTCCAGACGATGGGCGCGCATATGCAGATGCTGAAGCCCGGTTTCCGCGGGAAGGCGCACCGTCACACCGGTAACGTCGTCTATAATGTCGCGAGCGGCCGCGGTTGTTCGATCATCGGCGGCGAGCGGTTCGACTGGGGCACGCACGACATTTTCTGCGTGCCGGCATGGACCTGGCACGAGCATGTCAATCTCGACGCGTCCGAAGAGGCGTTCCTTTTCTCGTTCAACGATTTCCCCGTGATGGAGGCGCTCGGCGTCCGGATCGAGGAACCTTATTCCGAAAATGGCGGCTACCAGCCCGTCTAAGCAGACAGGACAGATAAATGCGCTTCGTGACATATCGCACGGTCGAGACCGAACCGCGGCTTGGCCTTCTTCACGACGGCCTTGTGATCGATGTCGAATATTTCGGCGACGCGATCGGCCACGACCTGCCCTCGACGATGCTCGATTTTATCGATCTCGGGCCAATTGCGCTCCGTTTCCTCCAGGAAGCCGTGGCGGCGGCGACCACCGCCGACCTGATCGGCACCTCGCTTCCCCAGGGCAATGCCACCTTGCTCGCGCCAATCCCGCGGCCGCGCAAGAACATCTTCGGCATCGGTCTTAACTATACCGAGCATGTCGCTGAATCTGCGCGTTCGCTCGATACTTCACATGAACTGCCGCAGCAGCCGGTGATCTTCTCGAAACCGCCGACCGCGGTCGTCGCGTGGAACGACCCGATCCGCCACAATGCGAAGGTGACGCAGCAACTCGACTGGGAAACCGAGCTTGCGGTGATCATCGGCAGCACCGCGCGCCGCGTCGCCGAGGCCGACGCGCTGGACCATGTGTTCGGTTATACCGTCATCAACGATGTGTCGGCGCGCGACTGTCGCCGCGCGGGGCAGTGGATCGTGTCGAAGGGGCAGGACAGCTTCGCGCCGATGGGGCCGTGCATCGTCACCGCCGACGAAATCGGCGATCCGCACAATCTCAATATCCTGACCCATGTGAACGGCGTCGAAAAACAGAACAGCAACACGCGCTTCATGTTGTTCAAAATTCCCCAACTCATCGCCGACATCTCCAGCGTGATGACGCTCGAACCCGGCGACATCATCGCGACCGGAACGCCTGCGGGAGTCGGCGCGGGGCGTGACCCGCAGGAGTTCATGTGGCCGGGCGACGTCGTCGAATGCACCGTCGAGGGCATCGGCACGTTGCGCAACCCGATCATCGCGGTTTGAGGCGCTCAAGATGACACGCCCCATCCGCATCGGGCAGATCGTGCCCAGCTCGAACGTCACGATGGAAACCGAGATTCCGGCGCTGCTCCGCGCCCGCGAGGCGATCGCGCCCGAACGCTTCACCTTCCACTCGTCGCGGATGCGGATGAAGAAGGTGACGAAGGAGGAACTTGCGGCGATGGACGCCGACTCTGATCGCTGCGCGCTCGAACTGTCCGACGCCGCAGTCGACGTGCTCGGCTATGCTTGTCTCGTCGCGATCATGAGCATGGGCGAGGGCTATCATCGCGTATCGGAAGCGCGCCTCCACCAGAGGACAGTAGAGAACCGCCATGCGGCCCCCGTCGTTACCAGCGCGGGCGCGCTGATCGCGGGGCTGGAGACCATTCAGGCAAGGCGCATCGCGCTCGTCGCGCCCTATATGAAACCGCTGACGCAGATGGTCGTCTCTTACATTCAGAATGAAGGTATCGAGATAAGCGATTGGCTTGCACTCGAAATTCCCGACAATCTGGAGGTTGCGGCGCAGGATCCGGCCAACCTGCTCGAGCATTACAAAAGGCTCGACCTGACCGGCATCGACGCGCTCGTCCTGTCGGCGTGCGTCCAGATGCCGTCGCTGCCGTCGGTGCAGAAGATCGAGGATGCTATCGGGCTTCCGGTGGTGTCGGCGGCGATCTGCACCGCGCATCAGATGCTCACGCGCCTGGGGCTGTCGACCGAGGTTCCGGGCGCCGGGGCGCTTCTTTCCGGCCGCTATTGATCGACCGCGGCGGGCGGCGCAATCGCTGCCGCCGCCGCGACATCATGCGTCACATTGGCGACCGTGCGGAACATGTCGGGAATGACGTCGATCGCGAGCAAGATCGGTAAGAGTTCGATCGGCGCGCCAATGGCGATCGCGGTCGGCGCGACCGACGCATAAAAGCTGATCTGCCCCGGCATCCCGAGGATCGCCAGCGAGGACAGCACCGCGAGCGGCAAGGCGACCGCGAGCTGCAGCGGCGAGACTTCGACCCCCGCCATCCACGCGAGCGCCAGCGCCATCATCACCGTGTTCGACGGCGCGGTGATCTTGAAGGTCGCGACCGCCATCGGCAGGATGGCCGCGGCATTGCGTTCCTCGATACCGATGCGCTCGGCGCTCACCATCATCGCGGGCAACGTCGCGATCGACGATTGGGTGCTCGCTGCAATCGCCTGCGCCGGAGCCATCGCGCGCGCAAATCGCCCGAGCGGGACGCCTCCCGCGAAGCGCGCAATGGCATAGCCAAGGACGATCAGCACCAAGGTCACGGCGATCGAGATCGCGAGATACTGGGCGAGGATCGCGAGCACCGCCGTCCCGACGGTGGCGCCGATCGCCAGTGCGAGTGCGAAGATGCCGACGGGCGCGACGCGCAGCACCCAGCCGACGACGACGATCATCGCGTCGGCAAGCCCGCGCAGCGGCTGGAGCACCGCCTCGGCACGGGCGCGGTCGATCTTGCTGACGGCAAGGCCAAGCACCAGCGCGAAGATGACCAATGGCAGCACCGCGCCTTCGGCGGCCGATGCGACGACATTGGTCGGGATCATCGCGCGCAGCGTTTCGGCCGCACCGGGAACCGCTGGGGCTGGCGGCGCGGGAAAGAGGGTGCGCAGCGCGGCTATATCGGCGGGCGCGATCGTGACCGCGCCGAGCATCGGCGGGACGAGCAGGGCGCCGATCACCGCCGAGACGACCAGCAGGCCGATCAGTATGAGCGGCAATCGCCGGCCGAGCCGCGCGGCCTCGTGATGATCGCCCATGCCGAGGCTGGCGACGCCCGTCGCGACGAGCGCGAAGATCAGCGGCACGATCGTCATGCGCAGCCCGTCGAGCCAGATGCCGCCGACCAGCTGCGCCGCCTCGACCACGGGTGAAGATGCCGCGACGAAGGTGCCGATGGCGAAGCCCACGATAAGCGCGACGATCATCCAGCCCGATCCGGGCATGCGCGTGGCCCATGCCCGTGCGCGCGAAATCACCATGAGTCGAAATCCCCCTGACGCCGAGCATGGCCGATGCATGCCGGGGTGGTCAAAGCCTTTGCTGTGGTTGGCCAACGGGTGCGCTAGTGCGCCTGCGGCACGCCCAGTTCGGCGAGCAGCGTATCGCGCAGTGCGTCGAATTCCTCGCCGCCGGCGCGGCGCGGGTGCGGCAGGCGGACGCGCGTGTCGAAACCGATCTGCCCCTCCTTGAGCACGAGGATGCGATCGGCGAGCAGGATCGCCTCCTCGACATCGTGCGTGACGAGCAGGGTCGCCGGGCCGTGCGCCTGGCAGAGCTCGCCGATCAGCCGCTGCATCTTGAGCCGCGTCAGCGCGTCGAGCGCGGCGAAGGGCTCGTCGAGGAGCAGCAGGCGCGGTTCGCGCACGAGTGCGCGGGCGAGCGCTGCACGCTGGGCTTCGCCGCCCGACAGCGTTGCGGGCCAGGCGTCGGTGCGATGACCCAGCCCGACCTCGGCGAGCGCCGCCTCGGCGTGTTCGCGCGACGCGTCTTTGCTGGGCAAGCCGATCACGACATTCTTCCACACGCTCTTCGACTGGACGAGGCGGGGTTCCTGAAACACCACGGTGCGTGCTTCGGGAACCCAGGCTTCGCCGCCGTCGGGGGCGTCGAGCCCGGCGAGAATGCGCAGCAGGGTCGTCTTGCCGCTGCCCGAGGCGCCGAGCAGCGCGACGAATTCGCCGCTGTGGATCGTGAGGTTCAGGCTGTCGAGGACATTTGTGCCGGTGAAATTGCGGCTGACGTTGCTGACTTCGACCGCGACCGGTTGGTGCGAAAAATCGGGAGCGGCGACGCGCTCGGCGGCGGCGAAGTCGATCGAAAGGACGGCGGTCATCGAATGTCTCCTATCGGATAGCGACGCCCGCGCGCCACGGCATGAACAGCCGTTCGAGCGAGCGGACGATCAGGTCGGCGCCGAGGCCGAGCACGGCGTAGATGGCGATGCAGATCAGGATGACGTCCACCTGCTGGTACATTTGCGCGCTGCCCAGCAGGTAACCGAGCCCCGCCGAGGCGTTGATCTGCTCGGCGGCGATCAGCACGAGCACCGATACGCCGAGGGCAAAGCGCAGCCCGGTAAAGATCTGCGGCAGCGCGAGCGGCAACACGACCTCGAGGATCAGGCGGCGGCCGCCGAGCCCGAAGCTGCGCATCGCCTCGATCACCTTGCGGTCGACGTTGCGCACCCCCGCATAGGTGTTGAGATACATCGGGAACATCGTCGCGAGCGCGATGAGCAGCAGCTTCGGCGCCTCACCGATCCCGAACCAGACGATGAACAGCGGGACGAGCGCGAGGAAGGGGATGGTGCGCAGCATCTGGAGCAAGGCGTCGAACAGTTCCTCGCCGAGTTTGGACAGCCCCGCGATCGTGCCGAGGATCAGCCCGAAGACGATGCCGATCGCGCCTCCGACGAGCGCGCGCGTGAGCGAGATGGCGATCTGCGAGGCGAGTGCCTGCTCGGTCCACAATTGCTGCCACCCCGCAACGAGCCCGGCGGGCGAGGGGAGGATCGACGGATCGATCCACCCCGCGCTCGTCGAGATCGCCCAGAGCGCGACGATGATCAGCGGGCCCGTCGCGCGGCGCGCGAAGGAGAAGCGCTCCGACCGGTTTCCGGTCTGGCGGACGACCGGCTGGACGAGCCGGCCGGGGTCGCCCGAGGCGGTAATTGGCGTGAGCGCGTTCACTTCGCGACCTCCTGCGCCGCAACGATACCGTCGTAACGCTTGTCGAAGATTTGCGCCGCGTCTAGCTTCTTGCGGATCAGCCCTTCTTTGAAGAACAGATCGGCCTCATCCTGATGCGCTGCGATGATGGCGTCATCGATCGGCGCATAGCTGGCGGGTGCGCGCGTGATGATCTTTTCGGCGATCGCCGCGTCGACATTATAGCGTTTGGCCAGCGCGGGTGCAGCCTTGGCGGGGTTTTCGCGCTGCCAGCGTGTCGCGCGCGCCGCGCGGGCGACAAGGTCGCCGATCGCCTTCGCTTTCGCCGGATCGGCGAGGGCCGCGTCGGATGCCACCAGATAGAAGAAGCCCGGCGTGTTCGGCGGCGCGCCGCTGGCGAGCACGCGCACCTTTCCCGCGTCGAGCGCCTGCGTCAGATAAGGCTCGCCGATCGTGATCGCGTCGGCCGCTCCCTTGTCGAGCAGCCCGGTGCCAAAGCCGGTTGCCTGCACTGGCTCGATGTCCTTCAGCGACAGCCCCTGCTTGTCGAGCAGCCGCGCGACGAAATAGTGCAGCATCGTGCCCTTCATGAACGACACCGATTTGCCCTTGAGGTCGGCGACGCTGCGAATCGGGGAGCCGGGTTTGACGACAAGCGCATAGGGCGATCCGCCGCCGTCGACTGTCTTGCTGACCGCGACCACCTTCACCGGGCTGCCCGCAGCCTGCGCGAAGATCAGCGGGGTTTCGGCCATCCAGCCGACATCGAGCGACCCGCCCGTCTGTGCCGCGATGATCGGCGGCCCGCCGACGAAATTGGCCCATTCGATCTTGTAGTCGGTGGGCTGGCCTTCGCCCGATACGTCGAGCGAGGATTTGAGCGCGTGCAGTTGGTCGCCGACCTTGAGCGTCGTGTCGCTGTCGGCCGCGCCGCCGCACGCCGCGAGCGACAGGAAGGCGCCGGCGACGAGCGTGCGAAGGGGCGTGAGGGAGAGTTTCATCTGCTGGTTCAGGTCAGGCGGCGTTCGGGCCGACGGGGCGGTCGCCGACGATTGTCACGCGCTCCATGTGGCGCGCCTCGCTATAGTCTGGGACGGCATAATGCTGCGTCGCGCGATTGTCCCAGAAGGCGATCGAACCGGGCTGCCAGCTCCACCGCACCTGGAATTCGGGGCGCTTCACTTGGTCGAAGAGGCGCGCGAGGAGCGCCTTGCTCTCCTCCTCGGGCAGCCCGACGATGTACCGCGTGAACACCGAATTGACGTAGAGCACCTTCTCGCCCGTCTCCGGATGGATGCGCACGACGGGATACTCGACCGGCGGGAAGCTGGCGCGCAGCGCGTCCTTCTTTTCCTCGGTGTCGAGGAACTGGATGAAGACGCTCGGGTCGTGGATCGCGGTGAGGCCGTCGATCCGCGCCTTCGTCTCTTCGTCAAGCGTTTCATAGGCTGCGACGGCGTTGGCGAACACGGTGTCGCCGCCCAGCGAGGGCGATACGCGCTGGATCAGGATCGACGCGGCCGACGGCTCGGTACGGAAGGTCGTGTCGGCGTGCCAATTGCTGTCGGTCGACTGGCGATATTTGCCTTTCAGCTCCTGCGAGATCAGCGGCAGAATCTGCGGATAGTCGGGCAGCGAAAAGACCGGATGCTCCTCGAGATCGCCGAACGCCGCGCCGAGCGCGATATGCTGCTCGCGGGTCAGATTCTGGTCGCGGAAAAAGAGCACCTTGTACTGGAGCAGCGCGGCGCGCAACGCGTCATAGGTCGGCCGGTCGAGGGGCTGCGCGAGGTCGATGCTGCTGATCAGCGCGCCGAGGCTCGGTTGCAGCGGGGTTACATCAAACAGCTTGGTTTCCGTGGAGCGGTCGAGGGTCTGGAGGGTCATCTGGCTAATCCTTGGATGGCGGCCGAAACGGCGCAGGAAAGGGTGTGCAGCCGCGGTAACAGCACACGAACGGGCGCGGCGACAATGGCGCCGGCGAAGGGGAAGGGTTCAGCCGCCTATGCGGGCGGCAGGCGGCTCGGTGCGGTGCCTTCGGGCACGTCTGGGGTTCATTCGGAGGATGTGCATCGTATCGCCTCATGCCTTGCAGAGGGGAACACGATACCTGGCGCTGTCGCCTGAGCATCGCGCGCTTTAGCTGTTGGTAACGCGGAGCAAGCTGCTTCCCGGTCAAAAGCCGCGGATCCCGGGAAAAACGCCTCAGCCGGTCGGGATCAAGCCAGAAACTCAACTTGATCGGTAGAGTTGGCGGCGTCAAGCGTAGTTTCGCTTTCATGCCGCAAAGCATCGCTCGGTTCGACCGGCCCGGCGCGTTGGCGCGAATGGCTTGCCGAACCTGTCATTTTGGTACTTAATCCGGGCGTGCTCGCACCGTAAATTGTGTAAAATGCGAAAACGCCGCTATCGACGACCCGCCCGGCCGCGCTTTCGAATTTTCTGACGGACGTGACGTTAACTATGATCCGCAATATGATTGAATTTTAACCCTAATTCCACTATTGCGGCAAAGTGGTTTTGAGTATTTTGCAGTATTGGCAGGAAGTTGTGCTTCCGTTCGATGCTGTTTCGATAAGGTAGATGACATGAACCAACGTCGCCTCTCCGATCCGGTAGAGGAGCAAGGAAAAACGGCCGACACAGATCGTCGTGGTGGCGACCGCTATCGCACGGTCTGGCGGATCGCCAAGGTGATGCGCAATGGCGATGCGGGTTTGTGGCGGGTGCGTAATATTTCCGACAAGGGCATGATGCTGGCGGCCGACGTTCCGATCGGGGTCGGCGAAAAGCTGGAGATCGCGCTTTCGGATACCGTTGTGATCCGCGGCGAAGTCGTCTGGTCCGACGACGGACGGTGCGGCGTGTCGTTCGACAAGGAAGTCGATGTCGCCGATGTGCTCAAGCAATTGGCGGCCGAACAGCGCGCTACCGGCTATCGGCAGCCGCGCCTGCCCGTGAGCACACAGGCGCAGGCGGTCACCGACGAAAGCACGACGAGCATCGAACTGGTCGATTTGTCGCAGAATGGTGCCGGTTTCATCCACGACGGCCATCTGGAGGTCGGCAAGGAATTCGACCTTGTGCTCGCGGGCGGGGTAAAGCGCCGCGCGATCGTCCGCTGGTCGCGCGCCGGGCGCGGCGGCCTGTGGCTGACGCAGCCGCTCGACCGCGCCGACCTCGAAAGCATCCGCCGCTTCGAAAGCTGACCTCAGGCGCCGCGGGCGATTTTCGCCCAAGGGTTGAGGTCGGGTTCGGCGATCTTCACCAGCGTGTTGCGGTCGCGATGGAGGAAGGGTTCGTCGCGACCTTTCACCATCAGCGTCGTGTCGGACACATAGCTCCACGACCCGTCGTCGTGAAAGTCGACCGTCAGCTGATAAGCGTCGGTCCGAAAGGCGAGATCGAGGAAGCTCGTCGAGCAGATTCCATATTCGGTTTCGCCGCGTGCGGCTTTCACAACCAATCGTTTGGCATTGGGCTCGGCATGGCCCGACGCAATCGCGATCTGCCCGCGCGGGATCGCCAGCGTTTGAAGGATCAGGCCGGTAGCGGCTTCATAGAGCCAGTAACCGACCTGGTCATGAAAGGCGATGTCCTCTTCGCGCGTGTTGACGTGCAAATGATAGCGCAGGCCATAGAAAAGCTGCGGGCCATTCGCCTGCGGGTCGATCGGCTGCATCTCGATCCGCTCATAATATTGGCGCGTCTCGGGGCCGTCGGCCTTGGGGTTGATGTCGACGCCACGCTGGCCTTCCCAGACGCCCGCGAGGCGGCGGAGCGGGCCGAGGTTGGCGAGCGTCTCGGGATCGACGTCCTCAGGCTCGGTGAAAATGTCGTCGGGTAATTCCATGCTTCGCCCCATTTTTTTGTCAGGTATCCTCGACCAACCGCCCATAGAGCTGCGGCCGGCGGTCGCGGAAGAAGCCCATGCCGGCGCGATGTTTCGCCGCGCGGTCGAGGTCGATCGTCTCGATCAGCACGCCCGTTTCGATGGCGCCATATTCCTGCGTCAAGTCGCCCCATTCGTCGCTGATGAAGCTGTGACCATAGAAATTGGCGTTGCCTTCGGTCCCGATGCGGTTCGACGCGATCACCGGCATGCAGTTCGACACCGCATGCCCCTGCATTGCGCGGCGCCACATGCGGCTGGTGTCGAGGTCGGCGTCATAGGGCTCGCTGCCGATCGCGGTCGGATAAAAGAGCAGTTCGGCGCCCATCAGCGCCATCGCGCGCGCGCATTCGGGATACCATTGGTCCCAGCAGACGCCGACGCCGATGCGCGTCCCGAAGACGTCCCACACCTTGAATCCGGTGTTGCCGGGACGGAAATAATATTTCTCTTCATATCCCGGGCCGTCGGGAATGTGGCTCTTGCGGTACGTCCCCATGACGTTGCCATCCGGGCCGATCATCGCGAGCGTATTATAATAGTGCGGCCCATCCTTTTCGAAATAGCTCGTCGGGATCGCGACCTTCAGCTTCGCGGCGAGCGTCTGCATTGCGAGGACGCTCGGATGCTCGGCGGTCGGGCGGGCGGAGGCGAACAATTCTTCATCCTCGACCTGGCAGAAATAGGGGCCTTCGAAGAGTTCGGGCGGCATGATGACCTGCGCGCCTTTCGCGGCCGCTTCCTCGACGAGCGCGGTGACGGCGTCGATATTGGGCTCGACAGGGCCGGGCAGGGGAAGCTGCAACGCGGCGACGGTGATGGTGCGGGTCATGGGCGGGTCCGTGATGAGCTCAGAATCGAGCCGGAATATAGGGGGCTTCGCGCCCGATGCTAGGCCGGAAGCTGCTGGCTCGAGCAATGGAAGCTGCCCCCGCCGACGATGATGCCGCGCGCGGAAACGCCGACCGCGCGGCGATCCGGGAAGAGCGCCGCCAGCGTGTCGACTGCTGCGATATCGTTTGCGACGCCATAGGTCGGGACGACCACGACGCTGTTGCCGATATAGAAGTTCATATAGCTCGCCGCGGCGATTTCGCCGTCGATCTCCACCCGGCCGGGTGAGGGCAGGTCGACGATCTCGACCCCGCCGAAAGCTGCTGCGCGCGCGCGCGCGTCGGCGTAGATATGCGCGTTGGGGTCGTCCTTGCCCGCCGCGACGGGCAGCGCGAGCCGGCCTTCGCCAACGAAGCGCGCGAGATTATCGACATGGCCGTCGGTGTGATCGCCAGCGAGCCCGTTGCCGAGCCACAACAGCCGGTCGATCCCGAGCGACTGGTGGAGCCGCACTGCGATGTCTTCACGCGTGAGCGTCGGATTTCGGTTGGTGTTGAGCAGGCATTCCTCGGTGGTGACGCAGAGGCCGGTGCCGTCGACGTCGATCGCGCCGCCCTCGAGCACCCAGTCCTGATCGTCGACCGGCAGGCCCGATCCGGCGGCCAGCGCGGCGCCGACTTCCTGATCGCCCGGCATGACGAACTTCTCGCCCCACCAGTTGAATTCGAAGTTGCGCGCGCGCCGTGCCGCGCCCGTTCCGGCGATGATCGGGCCGGTATCGCGCAGCCAGATGTCGCCCAAGTTCTGGATCAGGATGCGCACGCCCGGATCGACGAGCGCGGCGGCGATGTCCGCCTGCCGCGCGTCGTTGACGACCAGTCGCACCTCTTCGCCGCGGCCGCCGTCATGGACGGCGTTGGCGAAGGCGGCGACGTCGCGCCGGGCGGCATCGATCTGCCCGGCCCATTCTTCGGCAAGGTGAGGAAAACCAATCCACACCGCCTCGTGCGGCGCCCATTCGGCGGGCATTTTGAGAGTCATGCAGTCCTTGGCCTTTTACTCAACCGACGTCATTGCGAGGACCCCGGACTTGATCCGGGGGACGCGGCAATCCAGAGTGGGCTTACACCACTCTGGATTGCTTCGCTTCGCTCGCAATGACGAAGCTAACTATTTCGCCGAACGCGACTTGTCGCGGGCGGCGCGGAATTCGTCGCCCTCGTTCCAGTTCGGCCATGCGTCGGTCATCGCGAGCATGCGGCCGGCGGCGTAATAGAGGCGCAGGTCGGACATCATGCCGCCCCAGTTGGTGATCGCCTCATATTCGTCGCCGGGTGCGTGGTAGCGGTTCTTTTCATAGTCCTCGGCCGCCTTCTTGCCGGCTTCGACGCCGCCCTCGACCAGGTCGTCGCCGCTGCCGAAGTTGAACATCGGCACGCCGAGCTTGGCGAAGCTGAAGTGATCCGAACGATAGTAGAACCCCTTCTCGGGGGTCGGCTCGTCCTTGATCACGCGCTTTTCCATCTCGGCGAGCTTCGCGACATAGGCGTCGAGTTCGGACTTGCCGCGGCCGACGACGACGATGTCCTTCGCCGGGCCGATCGCGTTCAATGCGTCCATGTTCACGCCGCCGACGGTCTGCGCGAGCGGGAAGACAGGGTTTTCGGCGTAGAACTTCGAACCGAGCAGGCCCGATTCCTCGGCGGTGACCGACAGGAAGACGATGCTGCGGTCGGGCGCGCCCGCCTTGTGGAACGCCTGCGCCAGCGTCACAAGGCCCGCGATGCCGCTCGCATTGTCGACCGCGCCGTTGCAGATGTCGTCGCCGGCAACGGGGGTGCAGCGGCCGAGGTGATCCCAGTGGCCGGTGTAAAGCACATATTCGTCGGGACGCTTCGCGCCCGGCAGCACGCCGATGACGTTGCGCGACATCTTCTTCGAAATTTCGTTGTCAAAGCCGAACGACGCCTTCACGCCGGTCAGCGCGACGGGCTTGAAGCCCTTCTTGCCCGCGTCCGCACGCAGCTTGTCGAAATCCTGCCCGGCGCTCGCGAAGAGTTCCTTCGCTTTCGGAAGCTGGATCCAGCCGTTGGCGAGCGTTTCCTTCGCCCCGCCGTCCTTGGTTTCGGCAAGGTAATTGGTGCCGGTGTTGCTCGATTCGACGACGTTCCAGCCGTAAGCGGCGGGCTCGGTGTCGTGGACGATCAGCACCGCCGCGGCGCCCTGGCGTGCGGCTTCTTCATATTTATACGACCAGCGGCCGTAATAGGTCATCGCGCGGCCGTTGAATTCGCCCTTGGCTTCCTTGGTCTGCCAGTCGGGATCGTTGACGAGGACGACGACGGTCTTCCCCTTCACGTCGAGCCCGGCATAGTCGTTCCAACCCTTTTCGGGGGCGTTGATGCCGTAACCGACAAAGACGACGTCGCTGTCCTTGATCGCGGTCTTCGGCTGCACGCGATAGCTGAACGCGACATAATCCTTCGCATATTGCGCGGTGACCGGCGCCTTGCCGCCGGTGAAGCTCAGCGGCGTCGCATTGTTCGCGGTGATCTCGACCAGCGGCACGTCCTGCGTCCACTTGCCGTTGTTGCCGGGCTTCAGCCCCGCTTCCTCATATTTCTTGATGATATAGGCGACGGTCTTTTCCTCGCCCGGCGTGCCGGGCGCGCGGCCTTCATAGGCGTCCGACGACAGTTCCTTCGTCACTTCCTGCAAGGTCGCGAGCGACAGTTCGGGGATCTGGACGTCGGGAATGGCGGTGGCCGAAGTCGCGGCCTTTTCGGACGTGTTGCACGCGGCAACGGTCAAGAGAACCGCAACGGCTGCGGTGGTTCGGGGGAAACGAAGCATGGAAATTCCTCGGAAAGTTTCATTTGCGACGAGCGGGCTTGTGCCAGCCGGATGCCGCGGGTGCAAGCATCGCCGCCATCCCGCAACTAATCCTGCTTGGAAACTGGCGGCGGACGCTCTAGCGAAAAAAGAACGGGACAGAATAACAGGGGGATATCGGATGCGAGGGCGCTTTCTTTGTTTGTCGGGGTTCTTGCTCGGCATCGGCACCGCGCAGGCGCAGGAGGGTGATGCGGCGCGCATGTTCGGGACGCTGCCTGGCGTCAGTCAGGCCAGCCTGTCGCCCGATGGCCAGAAATTGGCATTTCTCGCGCCGGGCAAGGGCCAGGCGAACGACCTGTTCGTGGTCAATATCGGCGAGGACGCGGCGCCGCTTCGTATTTTGCGCGCGAGCGGCGATCCCGAGATATTGCTTTGGTGCAGCTGGGCCAGCGATGCGCGACTGATCTGTCAGGTTGGCGGGCGAGAGGAATATGGCGGGCAAATATATGGCTACACCACATTGGTCGGCGTCGATGCCGCGGGTGGCAATACCAAAGTGCTGAGCAAGCGGCGTGGGTCGAATGCCCTCGGTTATGACTTTCGCGGCGGCGATGTCATCGATTGGCAGTCGGGAACGCCGGGCAGCGTCCTGATGATGCGCAGCTATGTTCCCGAGGCCAACCGCCGCGGCCCCTCGTTGATAACCAAAGACACCGACGGGATGGGCGTCGACCTGGTCGATGCCACCACGGGCGCGACGAGGGTCGTTGAAAAACCGCGGCGCGATGCGACCGAATATATCACCGACGGCAAAGGTGCGGTGCGGGTGATGGGCGTTCATGCCGCGGCCGGCCAGACCGGGTATCTTGGCAACACCCGGCGTTATTTCTTCCGCCCGCGCGCGGGCGGTGCATGGCAACCCCTGTCGGCTGTCGATATGTCGACCGAGGAGGGTTTCGATCCGGTGACGGTTGATGCCGCGACCGACCGCGCCATCGGTTTTGCCAAGGTGAGCGGTCGCTATGCCGTCAGCGCGGTGCAACTCGACGGCACTGGCAAGGGGTCGATATTGTTTCAGCATCCCGAGGTCGACGTCGACCGTCTGGTGCGCGTAGGCCGCGACAAGCGGGTGGTGGGCGCGACCTATGTCACCGAACGACGGCACATGGTGACGACCGACCCCAAGGTGGAAGCGATGGCAAAGGCGCTGTCACGTGCCCTGGGCGGGAAAGATGTCTATTTCGTCGATGCGTCGGCGGATGAGAGTCAGTGGTTGGTATGGACGGGATCTGACATCGATCCCGGTCGCTATTATCGCTTCACCCCGGCGGAAAAGAAGCTTCGCCCGCTGCTCGATGATCGGCCCCTTTTGACCGGGCGGGTGCTGTCGCCGGTTAAGCCGATCAGCTATGCCGCCGCCGACGGGACGAAGATTCCAGGCTATCTGACCCTGCCGCCCGGACGTACCGATGCGAAAGGGTTGCCCGCTATTGTGATGCCGCACGGCGGTCCTTCGGCGCGCGACGAATGGGGTTTTGACTGGATCGCGCAATTTTTCGCGCAAAAGGGCTATGCCATTGTCCAGCCGAATTTTCGCGGATCTTCGGGTTATGGCGACCAATGGTATCAAAACAATGGCTTCAAATCATGGCGTACCGCGATTGGCGACGTGACCGATGCCGGGCGCTGGCTGGCGAACGAAGGCGCCGACCCGGCCAGGCTCTCCATCGTCGGCTGGTCCTATGGCGGTTATGCGGCGTTGCAATCGGGGGCGCTGGCCCCCGACCTGTTCAAAAAGATCGTCGCGATAGCGCCTGTGTCCGATCTTGCCAAAATGAAGCAGGAGGCTGAAAAATATACGTCGGGCGCATTGGTCCGCGATTTTATCGGCAGCGGGCCTCACGTCCGGGAAGGTTCGCCCGCGAAAAATGCCGCCGCGATCAAGGCGCCGGTATTGATGTTTCACGGCACGCTCGACCAGAATGTCGATATAGAACAGTCGAGATTGATGAAACGCGCGATCGAAGATGCGGGCAAAACAGCCGAACTGATTGAATATCCGGGTCTTGCGCACAGCCTGAACGACAGCGACGTGCGCAGCGATATGCTGAACCGGGTTGCCGCGTTTTTGCCGAAATAGTGCTGCGTAAAAAAGGGGCGGCCCGTTGCCGGACCGCCCCTTGATTTCGTGCGAGTGAATCGCCCGATCAGCGCGAATAGAATTCGACGACCAGGTTCGGTTCCATCTTCACCGGATAAGGCACTTCGTCGAGCGTCGGAACGCGGACGTAGGTCGCCTTGGTGCCGTCAACCGACAGATATTCGGGCAGGTCGCGCTCGGGCAGGCTCTGCGCTTCGGCGACCAGCGCCATTTCCTGCGCCTTCTTGCCGAGGGTGACTTCGTCGCCCGGCTTCACGAGGCGGCTCGCGACGTTGCACTTCACGCCGTTCACATAGACGTGACCATGGCTGACGAGCTGGCGCGCCGAGAAGATCGTCGGGGTGAACTTCGAGCGGTAGACGACGGCGTCGAGGCGGCGCTCGAGCAGGCCGATCAGGTTCTGGCCGGTGTCGCCCTTCATGCGCGACGCTTCGAAATAGTTCTTCTTGAACTGTTTCTCGGTGATGTCGCCGTAATAGCCCTTCAGCTTCTGCTTCGCGCGCAGCTGGATGCCGAAATCCGACACCTTGCTCTTGCGGCGCTGACCATGCTGGCCGGGGCCATATTCGCGGCGGTTGACCGGGCTCTTCGGGCGACCCCAGATGTTTTCACCCATCCGGCGGTCGAGTTTATACTTGGCGCTATGGCGCTTCGACATATGTCGTCTCCAACTTGCTGTGTGCCGAAGGATTTCGGCGGTTCCCGGGTCGCACCATATGGGTATCTCGACAGGCTCGATACCATATGCGACCGCCGCTTCACCGGGGTGCGGGGTCCATTGCGAAGGCGCGCGGTTAGACGGCGAGGGGCGTAAAGTCAAGCGTTGCGGCGCAAGTTGACGGCATGCCTCGACAGCGCGAAAAAAGCCGCTAAAGGCAGCGCGCATGACGTCCGCCAAACTTCCCGAACCCAAACTTCCTGAAGACTGCGAAACCATGATCGATGTCCGCGCCGGGGTCGATCAGGTCGACCGCGAACTGGTCGCGCTGCTCGTTCGCCGGTTCGGTTATATGGACGCCGCGGCGCGCATCAAGACCGACCGCGGCACCGTCCGCGACGAAGCCCGCAAGGCCCAGGTGCTCGACAATGTTGCACGCGAAGCCGACGCCGCCGGGCTCCAGCCCGATCGCTTGCGGGCCGTGTGGAACGAGTTGGTCGAACAATCGATCGCCTATGAGGCGACCCAGTGGGATCGCCTGCGCGCCGATAGCTGACCGCCGGGCTTAGTTGGTGCTGCCGCCCGCGGGCTGCGCGGCGTCGGCGCGCACCGCTTCGGCGGCCGGCTTGGCGGGTTCGACAACCGTGCGGCACACGCGTTTCGGCACCGTGCTGCCGGTCACTTCGACCTTCTGGCAGACTTTCTTGGGCTTCACGGGTTTCGCCGGTTGCTCGGCACTGGCGCGCGTGTCATTTTCGGCCGCGTTCGCCGAAGCCGCCGCAAGGGCGAGAGAGAGTATCGCGGACAACATAAGGTCATGCTCCTTGGAACGATGCTGCCAACGGCGTTCCGCCTTCGCAGCCGAATGCCACGATCGTGACGCGCATCATTTCCGGTAATGGACTAGGGTCGGTTAATCAGCGCCCGATGGCGCCCGTGCCGATCCGGACGTCGTTCCCGACATCCCGCTGCTGATTATCCCATTGTTCCTGCGTCTTGCAGGTGCGGGTTTTCAGGCGGGATCCGGTATCCGCGTCGGACCGGCAGATTTTCTTGGGCTTGGCCGGTTTGGCGGTGGTGGTGGTCGGCGCCGCCGCTTCAGCCGCTTCGGGGGCTGCCGCAGAGAGCGCAAGGGAAAGAACGAGAGTGAGCATTATGGTCTCCAAGGTCGATTCCCCCCGTTATCGCGATCGGGGCGTCCTGCCAAGTGCCGTCACGATTCCGTGCATCATCCTGATATCGTTGTGCGACCAGCCGGTCTTGGTCAGCGCGGTGCGCAAGGTGCGCAGCGTCGCCTCGGTACGTTCGGGCGGGACGAAATAACCGCTCGCATCCAGATCGCGCGTAAGATGCTGGATAAATTCTTCCAGTTCGGCATGCGGTGCCGGCGGATCGAGCGGCACCTCGGGCGGGCTCGCGAGCGCAATGCCCCCCTCGGCTTCGTTCGGGGCATGCTTCGACCATTCATAGGCGAGCAGGATGACGGCCTGCGCGAGGTTGAGCGACGCGAATTCGGGGTTGATCGGCACCGTCACGATAGCGTGCGCGAGCGCGACATCGTCGGTTTCGAGTCCCGAGCGTTCGGCGCCGAAGACATAGGCCGAACGGCCCGCGCTGGCATGAACCTCGCGCGCCGCCGCTTCGGGGGTCAGCACGGGCTTCATCACGCCGCGCTTGCGCACCGTGGTGGCATAGATGGTGGTGCAGTCGGCGACCGCATCGGCGAGGCTGGCGAACACTTTCGCCTCGGCGAGCACGATGTCGGCGCCCGCCGACGCCGGGCCGGCGTCGGGGTTGGGCCAGCCGTCGCGCGGGGTGACGAGGCGCAGTTCGGTCAGCCCGAAATTGAGCATCGCGCGCGCCGCCTTGCCGATATTCTCACCAAGCTGCGGACGGACAAGGACGATGACAGGGGGCGGGGCCGCGAATGGCTGCTTGTCACTCTCTTCCCGTGTCCCCGAGCGAAGACGAGGGGCATCGCCGAGCGAAGCCGAGGCGCGGGTCTTGCGCTCCGATGGCGGGATTGAAGCGCGTTTGAGCCGTTCCCAGTCTCTTGCGATCAGGGCTTCCTTTTTTGTGCGAGACCAATTCTTGATCTTGAGCTCGGCCGCCTTTGCTTCTTCTCGCGTGCCGAACGCTTCCGCCCATACCAGTTCAACGGGACGACGCGTTGAGGTGTAACCGCCCAATACCCCTTCGTTGTGCTGATAGACACGCTTGTCCAGCTCGTCGGTGTGTCCGGTATAATAGCTGCGGTCCGCGCAGTGGAGGAGATAGGTCCAGAAGGTCATGCTTAGCCTGTAGCGCGTTTCTCGCTGCGCTCGAAATAGTCCCTCGTCTTCCGCTCGGGAAAACGGAGAGAGGGTGTCTGAAGGTCGAATTTAGCTCTTATGCGCCGCCTCGGTGACCGAGGAGGCGAATTCCTCGAAGTCCCTGGCTTCGGTAAATTCGCGATAGACGCTGGCGAAGCGGATATAGGCGACGCTGTCGAAGCCTTTCAGCGCCTCCATCACCATCGCGCCGATCTGTGCCGCCTGCACTTCGCTGTCACCCGATGTTTCGAGCTGGCGCTGAATGCCCGACACCAGCCGTTCGATGCGCGCACCGTCGATCGGGCGCTTGCGGCACGCGATCTGGATGCTGCGCATCAACTTCTCGCGATCGAAGGGTTCACGGCGGCCGTCGGCCTTGGTGACCCCGACTTCGCGGAGCTGGATGCGTTCGAAGGTCGTGAAGCGCGCGCCGCAATCCTCGCATTGGCGGCGGCGGCGAATCGCCGCGCCGTCTTCGGTCGGACGGCTGTCCTTCACCTGGCTGTCTTCATGGCCGCAATAGGGACAACGCATGGGCTAGCGCTTCACCCGCGAATAGAGCGCGATCGCGGCGCCCGCCAGCAGGCCGACGGGCCACGACACGACGGGCAGCACCGCGCCGATGACGGCACCGACCGCGCCGCCGGTCAGCACCGGGCGCGTCGAGGGATGGGCCATGCCTTGCTTGCCCATCGCCTTGACCTCTTCGATCGAGAGTTCGACCAGCGTCGGTTCTTCGGGGTGCTGCCGTGCCATCGCCTTATCCCTGATAGATGGGGAAGCGTTCGCAGAGCGCACGGACGCGGCCCCGGACATTCGCTTCGACGTCGGCGTCGCCATGCTCGCCCTTGTCGCGCAGTGCCTCGAGTACATCGGCGACCATATCGCCGATTTCCTCGAATTCGGCGATGCCGAAGCCGCGCGTCGTGCCCGCGGGCGATCCGACGCGGATGCCGCTGGTCTTGACCGGCGGCAGCGGGTCGAAGGGGATGCCGTTCTTGTTGCACGTGATCGCGCTGCGTTCGAGCGCCTCGTCGGCGTCGCGGCCGGTGATGCCGAGCGGGCGCAGGTCGATCAGCGCGAGGTGCGTGTCGGTGCCGCCCGCGACGACATCGGCGCCGCGGTCCTTGAGCCGGTCGGCCAGCGCCTGCGCATTGGCGACGGTCGCTTTCGCATAGTCCTTGAACTCGGGACGCAGCGCTTCGCCGAAAGCCACCGCCTTGGCGGCGATGACATGCATCAGCGGGCCGCCCTGCAGGCCCGGGAACACCGCCGAATTGATGCGCTTGGCGATCGCTTCGTCATTCGTCAGGATCATGCCGCCGCGCGGACCGCGCAGCGTCTTGTGCGTCGTCGTCGTGACGACATGCGCATGTTCCATCGGCGAGGGGTGGACGCCGCCGGCGACGAGGCCCGCGAAATGCGCCATGTCGACCATCAGCAGCGCGCCGACATCATCGGCGATCTTGCGGAAACGGGCGAAATCGAGCGTGCGCGGATAGGCCGACCCACCCGCGATGATCAGCGCGGGGCGATGTTCCTTCGCCAGCGCCTCGACCTGGTCGAAATCGACGAGGTGATCGTCGGGGCGCACGCCATATTGCACGGCGTTGAACCATTTGCCCGACATCGCGGGCGGGGCGCCGTGGGTCAGGTGCCCGCCGGCGTCGAGGCTCATGCCAAGGATCGTCGCGCCGGGCTTGGTCAGCGCCAGCATCACCGCGCCGTTCGCCTGTGCGCCCGAATGCGGCTGGACGTTGGCATAGCCGCAGTCGAACAGCTGCTTGGCGCGGTCGATCGCAAGCGTTTCGACCTCGTCCGACGGCGCGCAGCCCTGATAATAACGGCGGCCGGGATAGCCTTCGGCATATTTGTTGGTGAACACCGAACCCTGTGCTTCGAGTACGGCCTTCGAGACGATATTCTCCGACGCGATCAGTTCGATCTGATACTGCTCGCGTTCGAGCTCATGCTTCATCGCCGCCGCGACCGCGGGGTCGACCGTGCCGACGCCGTCGGTGAAATAGCCGGCCGATTTAATGGGCTTGGCGAGCGTGTCTGTGGTCATCGGCTGGTCTCCAGTTGGGCCGGATTGAGGCGGGGATTGGAAAGCTTGTCGACGCGGCGCGCGTGGCGGTCGCCGGCGAATTCGGTGGTGAGGAAGGCGTCGAGGCACGCCTTGGCCATGTCGATGCCGGTCAGGCGCGCGCCCATCGCGATGACGTTCGCGTCATTATGCTCGCGCGCCAGCTTCGCCGATAGCGGCTCGTCGACGCGCGCGCAGCGTGCGGCGGGGTTGCGGTTGACCGAGATCGAGATGCCGATGCCCGATCCGCACAGCGCAACGCCGCGTTCCGCGCGGCCATCGGCGATCGCTTCGGCGAGCTTGTAGCCGAAATCGGGATAATCGACGCTGTCGGGGCCGTTGGTGCCGAGATCCTCGACTTCGTGGCCGGCTTCGCGAAGCCAGTCGGCAAGCGCGGCTTTCAGTTCATAAGCGGCGTGGTCAGAGGCTATTGCAATGCGCATGATGCGGCTCCCGCGGGGCGTTAGGGAATCGATGAGCGCCCTTTAGGCGAAGCCGCGCGGATTGGCCATAAGCGAGGTGGCAAATTTGTGACGGCGCCGATAAAGCCGCCCTATGTCCGACACGATCATGTCCGTCCTGATGCTGACCGGCGTTCTTTTGACCGGCGGCGCCATTTATGTCTTTCGGCGGGGCGACCGCCGCCGCGCGCTGCTGATGCTCGTCGCGGCGCTGGTGATGTTCGCGAACGTCGCGATCTGGCTGGTGCCGGTAAAATAATCCTCCCCATCGCGCCGCGACAGGGAGGATCGTTTCGTCAGCGGATCGGCGAATCGGGCGCGAGCCGCATATCCAGATAGTTGTCGAGCGACTTCATCAGCTGGTCGAGCTCATGCTCGAAGAAATGGTTCGCGCGCGGGATCTCGTCGTGATGGATCGTGATGCCCTTTTGGGTGCGCAGCTTGTCGACCAGCTTCTGGACCGCGCTCGGGGGTACGATCTCGTCCTGTCCGCCCGCGACGATGATGCCCGAAGAGGGGCAGGGCGCGAGGAAGCTGAAGTCGTACATGTTCGCCGGCGGTGCCACCGACAGGAAGCCGCGGATTTCGGGGCGGCGCATGAGTAGCTGCATGCCGATCCACGCACCGAAGCTGAAGCCCGCGATCCACGTCGTCTGCGCCTCGGGATGGATCGACTGGACCCAATCGAGCGCCGACGCCGCATCGCTCAGTTCGCCGATGCCATTGTCGAACGTGCCCTGGCTGCGGCCGACGCCGCGGAAGTTGAAGCGCAGGACCGCGAAGCCGCGTGCGACGAAGCTTTTGTACATCGCCTGCGTGATGCGGTCGTTCATCGTGCCGCCGCCCTGCGGGTGCGGGTGAAGGATCAGCGCAACCGGAGCGCGCGGGCGCGGCGGGGGCGAGAAACGGCCTTCGATGCGGCCCTCGGGGCCGGGGAAAATGACGTCGGGCATGGGCGCACCTTTATGTTTTGAGGCTTGCCACCGATTCGCCGAAAGGGCGGGGTGGCGGAGCGAAGTTGGCGCCTATATAGAAAAAAGGTCGCAACTTGCAACTTTTGCGAATCGATTGCAATAAGGACTTTCTCCCGGCATGATTTACCTCGACTACCAAGCCACGACGCCGCTCGCTCCAGAGGCGCGCCAGGCGATGCTGCGCTGGCTGGAGGGGCCGGGAGAGGGCGCCAATGATTTTGGAGGATTCGCCAATCCGTCGAGCACGCACAAGGCCGGCCGCGCCGCCGCCGCGGCGGTCGAGGTTGCGCGCGACCAGGTCGCGGCACTGCTGCCGAAGGGCGGGCGGACCTTCTTCACATCGGGCGCCACCGAGGCGCTCAACTGGGCTTTGCTCCGCGGCGCAGAGAGCATGCCGGGCGGCGTCGCGGGGCTCAGCATCGAACATGCCGCGTCGCTGCAATGCCTCGAACGTCTGAACGCCAATATCCTGCCGGTCGATGGCGAAGGACTGGCGCTCCCGCCCGACGACACACTGATTCCCGAGGGCGGCATCGTCGCGACGATGCTGGTGAATAACGAGGTCGGCACAATCCAGCCGGTCGCCGACTTCGCCGCCGCCGCGCATGCGAAGAACAGCCTGCTGCTCTGCGACGCGGTGCAGGGCTATGGCCGCGTCGCGATTCCCGGCGATGCCGACCTGATCGCGGTTTCGGCGCACAAGATCCACGGGCCGAAAGGCATCGGGGCGTTGTGGATCAAGGACGGCGTCGACCTGCCGCCGCTGATGTTCGGCGGCGCGCAGGAACAGGGGATGCGCTCCGGCACGGTCTCGCCCGCGCTCTGTGCCGGCTTCGGCGCGGCGGCGGCGCTCGCAGCCGAGCGGTTCGACGCCGATGCCGAGCATGTCGAGCGCCTCTGGTCGCTCGCGCTCGACATGCTTCCCGAATGGACGATCAACGGCGCCGTGAACCCGCGCTACCCAGGCAATCTCAACGTCCGGCGCGAGGGGGTGAACGGCCTCCGCCTGATGTCCGATGCCCGCGAAATCGCCTTCTCGCTTGGCAGCGCGTGTGGCAGCGGGTCGGGCAAAGTCAGCCATGTGCTGCGCGCGATGGGGGTCAGCGAGGTCGACGCGCGCGCCTCGATCCGCCTCGGCTGGGGCCGCTACACCAGCGAGCAGCAATTGCGCGACGGGCTTCAAGCTATCAAGGACGCCGCACGGCTGCAGGGCGTGAACTGATGCGCGTCACCTTCATCCACGCCGACGGCAAGGCGCGCACCGAGGCCGAGGCCGAACCGGGTTCGATCCTGCTCGACGTCGCACAGGCGCATATGATGCCGCTCGAAGGGACTTGCGAAGGCCAGATGGCCTGCTCGACCTGCCACGTCATCGTCGCGAAAGAGGATTTCGACCGCCTGCCGCCCGCGAGCGAAATGGAGGAGGATATGCTCGACCTTGCCGCCGGGGTGCGGCGGACCAGCCGACTGTCGTGCCAGATCGTGCTGACCGAGGCGATGGACGGGCTGACGGTCCATATCCCGCCCGAAAGCCGCAACATGCAAGGGCCGCGCTGACCGCTTTCCGACCGGGAGCGGACGTTGCCAACCCAAACGACGTCACCCGGGTCAAGCCCGGGATGACGGAAAGGAACGACCGCTTCCCACCCCAAAGCCGACATACTGCAGGTTGATGCCGCGAGCCTTGCATTTCCCTGCATCCCCCGCCATATGCGCCGCGGGAGTCGGGCGGACGCAGTCTTCGCCAACCCGGTCAGGTCCGGAAGGAAGCAGCCGCAACGAATTCGCTGCGGGTCGTTCCGGCTCCCACCCATTTCCCCCTTCGACAAGACCGCGGCGCGCCCCTAAGACGGGGCCATGAGCGATTCCGCCGACGACGAAACCCCGATGCTGGGAATGGACCTGCCCGAGACCGCGCCGCAGCCGTCCGCAGGTCCGTACCGTGTCCTTGCCCGCAAATACCGCCCGCAAACCTTTGCCGAACTGATCGGGCAGGATGCGATGGTGCGCACGCTCGGCAACGCGATCGCGCGCGACCGGCTGGCGCATGCCTTCCTGATGACCGGCGTGCGCGGGGTCGGCAAGACGTCGACCGCGCGTCTAATCGCCAAGGCGCTGAACTGTATCGGCCCCGACGGGCAGGGCGGGCCAACGATCGATCCTTGCGGCGTGTGCGAGCCATGCCGCGCGATCACCGAGGGCCGCCATATCGACGTCATCGAGATGGACGCCGCGTCGAACACCGGCGTCGACGATGTGCGCGAGATTATCGAGGCGGTGCGCTACGCCGCGGTGTCGGCGCGCTACAAGATCTACATCATCGACGAAGTGCACATGTTGTCGCGTAACGCCTTCAATGCACTGCTGAAAACGCTCGAAGAGCCGCCGCCGCACGTCAAATTCCTGTTCGCGACGACCGAGGTCAACAAGGTGCCGGTGACGGTGCTGTCGCGCTGCCAGCGCTTCGATCTCCGCCGCATCACTCCTGATATGTTGTTCGCGCATTTCAGCTCGATCCTGCAGAAAGAAGGCGTCGAGGCCGAGGCGCCGGCGATCTGGCTGATTGCCAACGCCGCCGAAGGATCGGTGCGCGACGGCCTCTCGATCCTCGATCAGGCGATTGCGCATGCCGACCTCGATGGCGGCGGCATGATCGGCGCGGCGCAGGTGCGCGTGATGCTCGGCCTGTCCGACCGCTCGGCGATCGGGCAATTGATGGCCTCGATCCTCGATGGCGACGCTGGCGCTGCGATCGATCTGGCGCGCGCGCAATATGCGCTCGGGATCGAGCCCGTCGCGATGGTGCGCGGGCTGATGGACCTGACGCACGCCGTGACGCTCGCGAAGGTGTCGCGCCACGACGACCCCGCGCTGGCCGAGGCCGACCGCGAACGCATCGGCGACTGGGCACAAAAGCTCGGTTTCGCGCCGCTCAACCGGCTGTGGCAATTGCTGCTCAAGGGCCATGACGAGGTGCTGCGTGCGAACAATCCGCTCGAGCATCTCGAAATGCTGCTGCTCCGCGTGATTTACGCCGCGTCGATGCCCGATCCGGGTGAACTGGCAAAACTGCTCGAAAAAGGCGGCATGCCGACGATGCCGCTCGCCGCGCCCGCGGCGCCCACAGCGCAGGAAAATATGGTGGCGGAACCCGCCGCTGTGGTCGAAGCTCCGTCGACGGAAGACGCAGAGATTCCGGCCTCGGCGCTCACCGTGGCGCAGATTCACCAACTTCTCGAAAGCACCGGAAATCATCGGCTTGCGGTCGATGTTTACGATCATTTGCGAATCATCACCCTCGAACCCGGCAATCTCGTTTTCGCGCCCGTTGCTGCGCTCGGCGCGTCGTTCGCGCGCGATCTGGGTGACGCGCTGCTCGCGCAGACCGGCAGCCGCTGGCAGGTGCGGGAGGGCGAAGGCGACGGGCGGGCAAGCCTCGGCAATATTCGCGCAGCTACGCTCGCCGATAATGACGCGCGAATCCGCGAACTACCGGTGGTGAAGGCCGCCCTGGTCGCTTTTCCCGACGCAAAACTTGAAGAGACCGGCGACAATCGCCATAAGTCGAACCCATGAAATCGATCGAAGAAATGATGAAGGCGGCGCAGGAAGCGGCCGCCACGGTGCAGGCGCAGATGCAGGAGGCGCAGGCGAAGCTCGACAGCGTCGAGGTCGAAGGCGTGTCGGGCGGTGGCCTGGTACGGATTCGTGCGAGCGCCAAGGGCCGCATCAAGGAAATTTCGATCGACGACAGCCTGATCGTTCCGGCTGAAAAACAGATGCTCGAAGACCTGCTCGCCGCCGCGTTCAACGACGCGCGCGAAAAGGCCGATCGGGTCAGCAACGAGGAAATGGGCAAGATGACGAGCGGCCTGCCGCTCCCCCCGGGCTTCAAGCTGCCGTTTTGAGCCGGCTTTGCCCCGCTGTTCAGCGCAGCGACATTGAATGCGTGCCAAGTTACGCCATATTAGCGAAGAACCACCTATAAGAAGGGCGGTGCGCCCGGTCGCGGGGCCCGTCCAGGAGCCGTAATGACGCAATCCTATCCTCTTCTTCCGCTTCGTGACATCGTCGTTTTCCCGCACATGATCGTGCCGCTCTTTGTTGGACGCGACCGCTCGGTCGCCGCGCTTGAAGCCGCGATGGAATCCGACAAGGAAATCTTTCTCGTCGCGCAGCTCGATCCGGGCGAAGACGATCCGCAGCGCGATGACCTCTACGACGTCGGCGTAATCGCCACCGTGCTCCAGCTGCTGAAGCTGCCCGACGGCACCGTTCGTGTGCTCGTCGAAGGCAAGGAGCGCGCGAAGCTGCTGGCCCTGACCACCGAAGACAAGGCGGTGATGGCGAGCGTGAAGCCGGTCGGCGATACCGTCGACGACAGCGTCGATACCGCCGCGCTGATGCGTTCGGTCGTCGACCAGTTCGAAAATTACGCCAAGCTCAACAAGAAGATGCCCGCCGAAACCGCGGTGCAGCTGTCACAGATCGAGGACGCCTCGCGCCTCGCCGATTCGGTTGCCGGCAACCTCAACATCAAGGTCTCGGACAAGCAGGCGCTGCTCGTCGAGGACGCGCCGTCGAAGCGACTCGAAATGGTCTTTGCCTTCATGGAAGGCGAACTCGGGGTGCTGCAGGTCGAAAAGAAGATCCGCGGCCGCGTGAAGCGCCAGATGGAAAAGAGCCAGCGCGAATATTATCTCAACGAGCAGTTGAAGGCGATCCAGCGCGAGCTGGGTAACGACAATGGCGAGGGCGGCGACGATCTTGCCGAACTCCAGCTCAAGATCGACAGCCTGAAGATGTCGAAGGAAGCCAAGGCCAAGGCGCAGGCCGAGATGAAAAAGCTGCGCGCGATGGCGCCGATGTCGGCCGAAGCAACGGTCGTGCGCAACTATCTCGACACGCTGATCGGCCTGCCGTGGGGCAAGAAATCGAAGCTCAAGAAGGATATTGCGAAGGCGCAGGAAGTCCTCGACGACGACCATTATGCGCTCGAAAAGGTCAAGGACCGGATCGTCGAATATCTTGCGGTGCAGGCGCGCACCAACAAGCTGAAGGGGCCGATCCTGTGCCTCGTCGGCCCCCCGGGCGTCGGCAAGACCAGCCTCGGCAAGTCGATCGCCAAGGCGACCGGGCGCGAGTTCATTCGCCAGTCGCTGGGCGGCGTGCGCGACGAGGCCGAAATCCGCGGCCACCGCCGTACCTATATCGGCTCGTTGCCGGGCAAGATCGTGACGAACCTCAAAAAGGCCGGCACGATGAACCCGCTGTTCCTGCTCGACGAGATCGACAAGCTCGGCCAGGATTTCCGCGGCGATCCGGCGTCGGCGCTGCTCGAGGTGCTCGACCCCGAACAGAATGGCAAGTTCCAGGACCATTATCTGGAAGTCGACGTCGACCTCAGCGACATCATGTTCGTCACCACCGCGAACTCGCTGAACCTGCCGCAGGCATTGCTCGACCGCATGGAGATCATCCGGCTCGAAGGCTATACCGAGGACGAGAAGGTCGAGATCGCCAAGCTGCACCTGATCGCAAAGCAGGTCGAGGCGCACGGGCTGAAGGCCGGCGAATTCGAGCTGACCGAAGAGGGCCTGCGCGACCTCATCCGCTATTACACCCGCGAAGCCGGTGTCCGCACGCTCGAGCGCGAGATCGCGCGTCTGGCGCGCAAGGCGCTGCGCCGCATTCTCGAGGGTAAGGCGACAAGCGTCACCGTCACGCCGGACAATCTCTCCGAATTCGCGGGCGTCCGCAAATTTCGTCACGGCATGGGCGATCTGGAAGACCAGATCGGCGCTGTCACGGGCCTCGCCTGGACCGAGGTCGGCGGCGAATTGCTGACGATCGAAGCCGTCACCGCATCGGGCAAGGGCCAGGTTCGCACGACCGGCAAGCTTGGCGAAGTGATGACCGAATCGGTGCAGGCCGCGCTCTCCTTCGTGAAAGCGCGCGCGCCAAGCTATGGCATCAAGCCCAGCCTGTTCGCGCGCAAGGACATCCATATCCACTTGCCCGAAGGCGCGGTTCCGAAGGACGGCCCGTCGGCGGGCGTCGGCATGGTGACCGCGATGATTTCGACGCTGACCGGGATCGCGGTGCGCCGCGATGTCGCGATGACCGGCGAAGTCACGCTGCGCGGCCGCGTTCTAGCGATCGGCGGGCTCAAGGAAAAGCTGCTCGCGGCGCTGCGCGGCGGCATCACGACGGTGCTGATCCCCGAAGAAAACGAGAAGGACCTCGTTGAAATCCCGGCGAATATCACGAGCGGGCTCAAGATTATTCCGGTCAGCCATGTGGACGAAGTGCTCGCCGTGGCCTTGGTATCGCCGGTCGTGCCGATCGAATGGACCGAGGCCGACGACCTCGCCGCGTCGCCGCCGGTTCCCCCCGGTACGGACCCCGAAACGACGATTCGGCACTGAGCCGACGACGTTGGGTCGCCGTCAGCGGCCTTTTCGTCGCAAAATCGTCGTTTTAGGTCGGTTTTCGCCCTTTTTTGCTTTGACAAGATGGGGCGAAACGGCGTTAGTGGCGCGCCATGGCAACGGCCATGAATCATTCAACCAACCATAATGCAGGGGTTCCTTAGGCATGAACAAACAAGACCTGATCGCCGCCGTCGCTGACTCGAGCGGCCTGACCAAGGGTGATGCGAGCAAAGCGGTCGAGGCCGTTTTCGACGCGATCACCGGTGCGCTGAAGAAGGGCGGCGAAGTCCGTCTCGTTGGCTTCGGCACCTTCGCGGTCAGCAAGCGCAAGGCATCGACCGGCCGCAACCCGCGCACCGGCGAAACGATGACCATCGCGGCGTCGAACCAGCCGAAGTTCAAGGCCGGCAAGGCCCTCAAGGACGCCGTCAACTAAGTTGACAGGCACCTTCTGGTGAAACCATCTCGGGCCGTGGCGCAAGCTGCGGCCCGATTTGTATCTGCCCGATGGGATCCAAGTGGTTTGCGCGTGAAGATTGAGCAAATGCCCGTTGCAATCACCGTCGCAGCGGCTATGGACGTCCAGCTTTCGGACGCCGGGCCATTGGTCCGCCCCGATCGGGCGCGTAGCTCAGCGGTAGAGCACACCCTTCACACGGGTGGGGTCACAGGTTCAATCCCTGTCGCGCCCACCATGGCTTCCCCGCCATGGCAGGAACCGAAACCGGAGCTGACCCGGCCATTCATCGCCTATTCAATGCTTTCGCGTTAGAGAAACGGCCATGATCCGTACATTGACCCTCTCCCTCATCTCCGCGCTGCTGTTGTCGGCAGGCGCGCCCGCGGCTGCCCGCGGCAACCGCGACCAGGACAATCTGCGCGAAGCGGCGGCGCAGGGACAGGTTATCCCGCTCAACAAGCTGATCGCCGACGTCCGTTCGCGCCCGCCGTATAGCGAGATGACCTATCTCGGCGGCCCGCAGTTCGACGCGGGGCGGATGATCTATGCCCTGAAATTCATGGACGGCAGCCAGGTGGTCGTCGTCTATGTCGATGCCCGCACCGGCCGGATCGTGGGACGCAAACCCTGACATTCCAGTGAACCGACGTTTCGTCGCAACGAGATTTTGCGATGATCGTTCGGACTTGATACACAGTCGAAACATGCGGCCGGGCTGCCCGGTACGCAAAGGAAAGGCGCCTGAATGCGGATCTTGATTGTCGAAGACGAACCCACGCTGGGCCCGCAGCTGAAGGCGACGCTGGAAGGCGCCGGCTATGCTGTGGACCTCGCGACCGACGGCGAGGATGGCCATTTCCTTGGCTCGACCGAAAATTACGACGCGGCGATCCTCGACCTCGGCCTTCCCGAAATCGACGGGCTCACCGTGCTCGATCGCTGGCGCCGTGAAAAGCGCAACTTTCCGGTGCTCGTCCTGACGGCGCGCGACAGCTGGTCCGACAAGGTGGCGGGGCTCGACGCGGGCGCCGATGACTATCTCGCCAAGCCGTTCCAGACCGAAGAGCTGATCGCCCGCCTGCGCGCGCTGATCCGCCGCGCCGCGGGCAATGCGTCGAGCGAGCTGATCGCAGGCGACGTTCGCCTCGACACGCGCTCGGGCCGCGTCACGCTCGCGGGCGAGCCGGTGAAGCTGACCGCGCAGGAATATAAGCTGCTGTCGTATCTGCTCCATCACAAGGGCAAGGTCGTGTCGCGCACCGAGTTGATCGAGCATATCTACGATCAGGATTTCGACCGCGATTCGAACACGATCGAGGTGTTCGTGACGCGCATCCGCAAGAAATTGGGCGCCGACATCATCACGACGATCCGCGGCCTCGGCTACCAGCTCGACGATCCGCAGTAAGCCGTGAGCGAGGCCGACGTCGCCCCGGCGGTCGTAGAGGACCCGGACGCGGCGGGAAAACCGGCGGCGCTGACCAGCCGCATCACCGGCTCGCTCGCGCGGCGCATGATCGCGATCGCGGCGCTGTGGATTTCGGTGCTGCTGATCGGCGGCGGCTTTGCGCTCGACCGCGTGCTGACCGGCGCGATCACGCGCAACTTCGATTCGAGCCTCGAATATGTACTGATCGCGATGATCCGCTCGTCGGAAATTGGCCCCGATGGCGAAGTGCGGCTGGTCGAACCGCTCGGCGACCAGCGCTTCCTCGAACCCTATAGCGGGCTCTATTGGCAGATCAGCGGCGGCAATCAGGAACCCTATCGTTCGCGCTCGCTGTGGGAGCGCTCGCTGAAGGCGCCGACCCCGCATGTCGACAACCAGATCCACACGTACGACAGCACCCAGTTCCCCGAAGAGGAACTGCGCGTGCTCGAACGCAACGTCATCCTGCCGGGCAGCCAGACCAACTGGCGGTTCCAGATTGCGCAATCGCGCGAAGCGCTCGATACCCAGAATCGCGCGGTGCGCGCGACGCTGATTCCCAGCCTTGCGCTGCTCGGCCTCGGCCTCATCATCCTTGCTGCACTCCAGACCTTCTATGGCCTGTGGCCGCTGCGCCATATCCGGCGCGCGATCGCGGCGATGCGCGGCGGGCAGAATCGCCGCGTCGATGCGCCTTTGCCGCTTGAGGTGCAGCCGATGGTCGACGAACTCAATGCGCTGCTCGCGCATAACGAAAAACAGGCGGAGGAGGCGCGGCTGCACGCGGGAAACCTCGCGCATGCGCTGAAAACGCCGCTCACTGTCCTCGTCAACAGCGCGACGAGCTCGACATCGGAACTTGCCGAGACCGTGCGGCGCGAGGCGGCGACGATGCAGCGGCAGGTCGACCACCACCTCGCCCGCGCACGTGCGGTCGGGCGGCGCGGCGCGGCGCAGGCGCGCGCGACCGTGTGGGACAGTGTGGGCAGCGTATCGCGTGCGGTCGCCGCGCTCTATCCCGACGCGCGGCTCGATGCGGCGGGCGACAAGACCGTCGTCGTGCGGGTCGAGCGACAGGATCTCGACGAACTCGTCGGAAACCTGCTCGAAAATGCGGCCAAATATGGCGGTGGCAGCGTCTTTGTCACGGTCGGCCGCGAAGACGGGATGGCGGAAATCCTGGTCGAGGACGATGGCGCGGGGATTTCGCTCGCCGACCGTGACCGCGTCATCGATCGCGGCGTCCGCCTCGACAGCGGCAAACCGGGGACGGGACTGGGCCTCGCGATCGTGCGCGACGTTGCCGAAATCTACGGTGGCAGCGTCACGCTCGAAGAGAGCGAGGACTTGGGCGGGCTGCTAGTGCGGCTTAGGTTGCCGGCGGGGTAGGGACGAACGTCAGCTTTGGGGTGGTGAGCGGCCGTAAGAGTGGGTGCGCGGGTATCCCCTCCCGCAAGCGGGAGGGGCAGCGAGGCTTGCCAGCTTGCTGGCTAGCCGCAGCGGGGTGGGCCATAGCAACGTCGCTGCCCACCCCCGACCCCTCCCGCCTGCGGGAGGGGAGAAGAA
>NZ_JBOHHT010000120.1:0-23987 GCF_050725655.1 Sphingopyxis sp.
CCCCACCCCAACCCCTCCCCTGAAGGGGAGGGGTTTTCTTTTCCCGGCCCCTTTTCGTTGACCGGCGCGCACCCGTGCCTAGACAGGTTTCACAAGAAACAAGTCGCCAGGGAGCCGTCCGTGTCCAATCCGCTTTCCATCCCCGTCAGCCGCCGCCAGACGCTTGCCACGCTCGGCGCCGGCACCGCGGGCCTTGCCTTCGTCGGCACCGCGTCCGCGCTGCAGTCGCCGCCAAAGAGCGACGCGCAGAAACTGCTCACATCGATCGCCGACAATCTGCTCGCGCTCTCGCCCGAAGGCGCAACGTCGCTCGGCATCGACACCGGCGCGCGCGCTGCCGAACGCGGCAAGCTCGGCGACCGGTCGGCGGCAGGACAAAAGGCCGTCGCCGATACGCTGAAGGCCGACCTCGCGCGCGTTCGCGCCTTCGACAAGGCGGGTCTCGACCACAAGACGCGCACCAGCCTTGCGGTCGTCGAAAGCGCCTATGGCGTCGCGCTCGACGGCTTTGCCTTGCCCTATGGCGACGTCGCGGTCGGCGGCTGGCGCAACACGCCCTATGTCGTGATCCAGAATGTCGGCGCCTATCTCGACGTCCCCAAATTCCTCGACAGCGACCATCCGGTGAAGAATGCCGCCGATACCGAAGCCTATCTCTCGCGACTGAATGCGTTCCCCGGTGCGCTCGACGGCGAGACCGAAAGGCTGAAGGCCGCGGGTGGACAGGGGCTGATCGCCCCCGCCTTCCTGATCGACAAGGCGGTGAAGCAGATGGAGGCGAGCCTCGCCGACGCCAAGGCGGGCGGCTCGATGGTCGAAAGCCTCGTCCGCCGCACCGGCGCGGCGAAGATCGCCGGCGACTGGAATGCGCGCTCGGCGAAGGTCGTGCAGGGGCCCGTCGCCGCGGCGCTCGAACGCCAGCTCGCCGAGATGAAGACGCAGCGAGCCAAGGCGACGATGGACGCCGGCATGTGGGCGCGGCCGGGCGGCGACGAATGGTATGCGTGGGGCCTTCGCGCCTCGACCACGACGCGCATGACCCCCGATGAAATCCACGCGATGGGCCGCGAAGAACTCGCCGAACTGCACGGCCGGATGGACCCTATCCTCAAGAAGCTCGGCTATACGCAGGGTTCGGTCGGCGACCGGATGAACGCGCTCGCCAAGGATCCGCGTTTCAAATTCCCCGACAACGACGCGGGCCGCGCCGAAATCCACGCCTATATCCAGACCTGGCTCGGCAAGATCCGCGCGCAATTGCCGCGCGCCTTCCGCACTTTGGTGAAGGGCAATGTCGAGGTGAAGCGCCTGCCGCTCGCCGAGGAACCCGGCGCACCCGCGGCCTATGGCGGCGCGGGGTCGATCGACGGCAGCGTTCCGGGCAAATTCTGGATCAACCTGCGCACGACCGAATTGCACAGCAAATATTCGCTTCCCGACCTGACGATGCACGAGGCGATCCCCGGGCATGTCTGGCAGGGCGAATATGCAAACCAGATGCCGCTCATCCGTACGATGCTGGCGTTCAACGCCTATTCGGAAGGGTGGGCCTTGTACGCGGAGCAGCTCGCCGACGAACTCGGGCTTTACGACGATTTCGAGGTCGGACGTTTGGGCTATCTCCAGTCGCTGGCGTTTCGCGCCTGCCGCCTCGTTGTCGACACCGGCCTCCATGCCAAACGCTGGACGCGCGAGCAGGGCGTCGACTTTTTCGTCAAGGAGAATGGCTCGAACCCGCTCGAGGTCGCGAGCGAGGTCGACCGTTATTGCAGCTGGGCCGGACAGGCGTGCGGCTACAAGGTCGGCCATAGCGAAATCGTCCGCCAGCGCGGGCGCGCGCAAAAGGCGCTCGGCGCGAAATATGACCTCCGCGATTTCGATGACGTCGTCGTCAAGGGCGGCAACGTCCCGCTCGACGTGCTCGCGCAGAATGTCGATGCCTATGTGGCTGAGAAAAAAGCCTGATGCGCCGCGCAGTCCTGTTGGCAGCGCTCGCCGCCGGCGTGATTTCGAGCACGGTCGGCCGCGCGGCCGACCAGCCAGCCCCGCCCGCGCGCGTTGCGATCGTGACCTCCGACGTCGAGCGTTTCTTCGCGCTCTATGACGACTCGGCGCTTGCGGCGCAGCCCGACGCGCTGGCGGCGCGATACCTCGCCGAGCCGTCGCCGGGGCTCGTCGAATTCATGGCGCTGCGCCGCATCACGCCCGAGCGGCTGGCGGTGGCGCTGCGCGACAAGCCGCACGTGTATCGCGACGCACGCGGCTGCGCCGCCAGGCTCGGCAACGTCCGGGCGCGCCTCGTCGATGCGACCGACCGGCTCGCCGCGCTTTATCCGGCTGCCAAATTTCCGCCCATCACCATCGCTATCGGTCGCGCGGCGACCGCCGGTACGGCGAATGCGAAGGGGCTGTATATCGGGCTTGAGGCGCTGTGCGCGGCGAAGTTCATCGAGGCCGACGACGAGGACCGCTTCGTCCACGTCATCGCGCACGAATATGTCCACGCACAGCAGCCGCTCGCGCAGGTCGAGGATCGAGAGGAAACGGTTTTGCGCGCCGCGCTCATCGAGGGTGCCGCCGAATTTGTCGCCGAGCAGATGAGCGGCTCGGTCGGCTATCCGCTGCTCCACCTTTGGGCCAAGGGGCGCGAGGCCGAACTCGAAACCGCCTTCCTCGCCGAAAAGGACGCCAAGGCGATCGGATCGCGCTGGCTCTATAACAAGCAGGGCACCGACGGGTGGCCGGGCGATCTCGGCTATTGGGTCGGCTATCGCGTCGCGAAAAGCCATTACGACCGCGCGCCTGACAAGGCGGCGGCGATCAAGGCGATCATCGAGATGCGCGATCCGGCCACCTTCCTCGCGGAAAGCGGCTGGACGCCCGGAATGAAGCTTTAGCCGGGCAAAGTCGCAAGATCGGGCTTCACAAACCCGCGCCGCGCCGGCACCGAAAAGAGCAGGTCGCGGCTGTAGAAGCACAGCGGCCAGTCGCGGCGTCCCATGTCGGAGCGCAGCAGCGCGTTGACGCGCGCCGCCAGCTCGCTTTCGCTCGTCTCCGACAGGAACAGGCGCACGCCCGCGACATAGGCGCGGGTGATGCTGTCGTGATACCCCTGCGTATCGTCGTTCACCCCGCCGACGCTTTCATTGAAGCGGCGGATGATGGTGGCGATCTCGGCATCGACATTGACGTCGGGTCGCTCGGTCAGCAGCCACACGCACGCGCCGAGGTGCGCCTCGTGCGTCCACGCTTCGCGTGGCAATGCACACGCCAGCAGCCCCTCGCCGAGCGCACGGATTTCGTCGTCGCGCTCGAACAGGCGCGGTCTATATTCGGTGGTCATGGGTCCGGTCCTTCCGGGTGAATGAGCACCCGGAAGAGATCCGGGTCAATTATGCAGCGACGGCCGCCTGCGGCGCCGCCTGGCGGACGCCTTCGTCGACATGGTCCGCAAACTCTGCGAAATTGTCGATGAATTGTCCGACGAGCGTTTGCGCCGTGCGGTCATAGGCTTGCTTGTCGGCCCAGGCTTCGCGCGGATCGAGAAGCCCGCTGTCGACGCCCGGAACCGCGACGGGGACCAGGAAGCCGAAATTCGGGTCCTTGCGGAATTCAGCGTCATTGAGGCTGCCGTCGAGCGCGGCGTTGAGCAGCGCGCGCGTCGCCTTGATCGGCATGCGCTTGATGCCGTCCATCGTCGCCATACCGCCGGTCCAGCCGGTGTTGACGAGCCAGCACTGGACGCCGCCCTTGGCGATGCGCTCTTTCAAAAGATTGCCGTACACCGACGGATGGCGCGGCATGAAGGGCGCGCCGAAGCAGGTCGAGAAGGTCGCCTCGGGCTCGGTCACGCCGATCTCGGTCCCCGCGACGCGCGCGGTGTAGCCCGAGAGGAAATGGTACATCGCCTGATCGGGGGTCAGCTTCGCGATCGGGGGCAAGACACCATAGGCATCGGCGGTCAGCATGATGACGGTCTGCGGCACCGGACCCATATTCTGGTCCGACGTGTTCGGAATGAAATCGATCGGGTACGAACCGCGGCTGTTCTCGGCGAGGCTTGCGTCGTCGAAATCGAGCTCGCGCGTGACCGGATCGATCACGACATTTTCTAGCACGGTGCCGAACCGTTTCGTCGTCGCGAAAATCTCGGGCTCGGCCTCGGGCGAGAGGCGGATCATCTTGGCGTAGCAGCCGCCTTCGAAGTTGAAGACCGCGGTGTCCGACCAGCCATGCTCGTCGTCGCCGATCAGCGTGCGCGAGGCGTCGGCCGACAGCGTCGTCTTGCCGGTGCCGCTGAGGCCGAAGAAGACCGCGGTGTCGCCCTTGGGGCCGATGTTCGCCGAGCAGTGCATCGGCATCACGCCCTTTACGGGGAGCAGATAGTTGAGGATGCCGAACACCGACTTCTTCATCTCGCCGGCGTACTGCGTGCCGCCGATCAGGATCAGCTTCTCGGCAAAATTGACCGCAACGACGGTTTCGGTGCGCGTGCCATGCTTCGCCGGATCGGCGCGGAAGCTCGGCAGGTCGATGATCGTATATTCACTCGCGAACGCCGCGAGCTCGGCCGCGGTCGGGCGGCAGAGAAGCGTGCGGATGAACTGGCTGTGCCAGGCGAATTCGGTGACGACCTGGACCGTGACGCGATGTTCGGGCTGCGAGCCGCCGAACAGCTGCTGACGGAACAGCCGGGGGCGTGTCGCGAGGTGTGCGAAGAAATCGGCCTTGAGCGCCGCGAAATGATCGGGGGTCATCGGGACATTGGTCTTGCCCCACCAGATCGTGTCGGCGGTCTCGGCGTCCTGGACGATGAACTTGTCCTTGGCGCTGCGGCCGGTGTGCTTGCCGGTTTCGACGACCAGCGGGCCATCCTTGGCAAGCACGCCTTCGCCGTGGCGGACCGCGTCCTCGATCAGCTGCGGCGTGCCCCAGTTTTCGGCGACCTCCGCCTTCGTCTCGACGATGCTCGCGCCGATAACAATTTTGGTCATTTGCCTTCGCCTTTCCTTGTCCGGCGGCGTCGTTGCATACCTATGCAATGCTTAGCGCACTAATGGGTTGGCCCGCATTTGCATGGGTGCCGACGTGACCGCCGATTCCGAAATCCCGGCCGCGTTAGCTCGCTTGGTGGGGGAGGTCAAAAGATTAAAGCGGGGCCGAGCGGCGCTTGCGACGAACGCGCAAAGATGGAAACCGGTGACCATGCGCGCTGTTGTCGCTGCGCGCCGGATAGGCTAATCGCTTGTTCGGGCCCGCCCAACGGAAAGAGCATGACGGCAACTATCGCGCTGGTCGACGACGACCGCAACATTCTGCAATCCCTTTCCATCGCGCTGCAGGCCGAGGGTTTCGTGACGCGCGTCTATTCGGACGGCGAAGCCGCGCTGAAACCGCTGATCGACAATCCGCCCGACCTTGCGGTGTTCGACGTCAAGATGCCGCGCATGGACGGGCTCGAGCTGCTGCGGCGACTCCGCGAGAAGAGCCAGCTTCCGGTCATCTTCCTCACCAGCAAGGATGACGAGATCGACGAGGCGCTGGGGCTCGCGATGGGCGCCGACGATTATATCGCCAAGCCTTTCTCGCAGCGGCTGGTGATCGCCCGCATTCGCGCCATATTGCGCCGCGTCGAGCTCAATAAAAGCGCGTCCGAAGGCGACGACGAGCCCGTCGCCGAACCGATCACCCGCGGCCGGCTCAGCATGGACCCGGCGCGCCACAAGGTCGCATGGGACGGCAAGGACGTCACGCTGACGGTCACCGAATTCCTGATCCTCGAAACGCTGGCCAGCCGCCCCGGCATCGTGCGCAGCCGCAACCAGCTGATGGACGCCGCCTATCAGGACGATGTTTATATCGACGACCGCACGATCGACAGCCACATCAAGCGCCTGCGCCGCAAATTCCGCGAGGTCGACCCCGAATTCGACGCGATCGCCACCCTCTATGGCGCGGGGTATCGCTTTGCCGATGACAGCTGACGCCCACAAACGCGACGGGCAGAAACCCGAGGGGAGCATCGCCGAGCAGGAGGAATCGCCGCTCGTCTGGTCGGCGCGCTGGTCGCTGACGACGCGTATCCTCGCGGTGAACATCCTCGCGATCGCGCTGCTCGCGGGCGGCTTCTATTATCTCGACACCTATCGCAGCCGCCTTGTCGATACGCGCATCGAGGTGATGAAGGACCAGCTCGCGATGCTCGACAGCGCGCTCGAGGCGGCGCGCCCCGAGGAGCGGACGCGGCTGATCGAGGAGTTCGCGGCCGCGACCGAATCGCGGCTGCGTTTCTATGCCGCCGACGGGCATCGCATCTCGGACAGTTTCCAGACCGGTCCGGCGACCTACACGCTGCGCGACCCCGACCTGCAGGCGTGGCAGCGCGATGCCGCGCGCGCGATGGACCGCGGCATCGACTGGGTCGTCGGGGCGCCGACCTATCCCGATTTCCACGAACCCCGCGTCGACACCGCAAAGTCGTGGCCCGAAGTGGTCGAGGCGCAGGCGAGCGGCCTCGCGGCCAGCCGCTTCCGCTATGCCCCCGAGCGCACCCCGCTGCTCAGCGCCGCGCGCGTCGTCGACCTCGAGGCACCGCAGACGGTGCTGATGACGCTCAACGCGCGCGACATCACGCGCACCGTGCGCGCCGAGCGGTTCCGCATCGCCGTCGTGGTGTTCATGGTGCTGCTCGCGTCGGTCCTCCTCTCGCTCTTCCTCGCGCGCACCATCGTCCGCCCGCTTCGCCGCCTCGCACGCGCCGCGGTGCGCGTCCGGCTCGGCCGCGCGCGCGAAGTCGTCGTCCCGCGCCTGCCGAGCCGCCGCGACGAGATCGGCACGCTCGCGCGCGCGCTGTCCGACATGACGCAAGCCCTTCGTGAACGCATCGACGCGGGCGAGCATTTTGCCGCCGACGTGACGCACGAACTCAAGAATCCGATCGCCTCGGTCCGCTCGGCGATCGAGGGACTGGGGCGCGTCAAGACCGACGAGCAGCGCGCGCAACTGCTCGCGATCGCCGACGAGGACGTCCGCCGACTCGACCGGCTGGTCAACGACATCAGCGAAGCGAGCCGGGTCGACGCGCAATTGTCGCGCACCCTGTTCGAACCGATCGACGTCGGCATCATGATCGAATCGATGCTCGCGGCGCGGGCGGCGCGCGTCGATGCGAATGTGCCGCAGCCGCGCGTCGCCTTCGCACGTCCGCGCAAGGGTACGACCGTGGTGATGGGCGACGGCCACCGGCTCGAACGCGCGATCGACAATGTGATCGACAACGCGATCAGCTTCTCGCCCGATGCCGGCCTTGTGTGCGTCTCGGCAACGCGCCTCGGCGACGAAGTTCACATCAAGGTTGACGACGACGGCCCCGGAATCGACCCCGCGCAGCGCGACGCCATTTTCCGCCGTTTTCACAGCGAACGCCCCGCCGGCGAAGCCTTTGGCCGCCACAGCGGGCTGGGTCTCGCGATCGCGCGGACGATCGTCGAGGGGCATAGCGGCACGATCAGCGCAAAGGATCGCGACGACGGCAAACCCGGCGCCAGTCTGCTCATCACCCTCCCCGCGCGCGAAGGCGGGCACGAAACAGGCTGACGCCGTCATCCTATCGCCTTGCGGCACCGCATCGTCGCCGGTAAGCCATGCGCCATGCTTCCGAGCCGGACCAGAACCGATATCGCCAATATCCATGCCAGCTGCGTCGCGGCGGGCAATGGCGGCGTGCTGATCCTCGGCAATTCGGGACAGGGCAAATCGGACCTGGCGCTGCGGCTGATCGATCGCGGCGCCAAGCTGGTCGCCGACGATCGCTGCGACATCTGGTTCGAACGCGATCGCCTGTGGTGCCGGCCGCCCGAAAGCCTGGCGGGCAAACTGGAGGTCCGCGGCATCGGGATCATCGAACGCGCGTGGACGGCACCCGTGCCGCTCGCGCTCGCGGTACGCCTGACCGACCGCTACGATCGCATGCCGGCGATCAACCCGGTCGAGATGGTCGCGGGCCAACCGCTGCCGGCGCTGTTGCTGTCGGCGTTCGAAGCATCGGCGCCGATCAAGATCCTGCTCGCACTCGAACGGCTGGCGCCCGGCGCATGACGCATCCACGATGAGTCCGGCCGCCGAATCGCGCCTGTTGCTGGTCACCGGCCTGTCGGGCGCGGGCAAATCGACCGTGCTCAAGGTGCTCGAAGATCTCGGCTGGGAGGTTGTCGACAATCTGCCGCTCGCGCTGCTCGAAACGCTGATCGACGCGCCGGTGAAGCGCAGCGAGGCCGGCCGCCCGCTCGCGATCGGCATCGACAGCCGCAGCCGCGGCTTCCGCCCGGCCTTGCTGGTGCGGCGGATCAAGGAACTCCGCGAAGCGGGCGGGCGCGACATCCAGACGCTGTTCCTCGACTGCGCGGGCGCAGAGCTCGAACGCCGCTTTTCGGAAACGCGCCGTCGCCACCCGATGGCCGAGGACCGCCCCGCCGCCGACGGCATCGCGCGCGAGCGCGAGATGATGGAGCCGCTCCGCCGCTGGGCCGAGCATGTCGTCGACACGACGAACTATAGCAGCAACGATTTGCAGCAGGAAATCCGCCAGCGTTTCGGCGACGCCGATGAGGGCGAACCGGTGCTCAACGTGCTGAGTTTCGGCTTCGCGCGCGGCCTGCCGCGCAACGCCGATCTGGTGTTCGACATGCGCTATCTGCGCAACCCGCACTGGGACCCCAGGCTGAAGCCCGGAACCGGGCTCGATCCCGACGTCGCCGCCTATGTCATCGCCGATCCCGCCTATGAGGACAGCGTCGCGCAGATCGAACGACTGATCCTGACGTTGCTGCCGCGCTACCGCGCCGAGGGCAAAAGCTATGTCACCGTCGCCTTCGGCTGCACCGGCGGACGGCACCGGTCGGTCCATGTCGCGGCGCGTGTTGCCCAAACGCTACGCGAGTCCGGATATGAGCCGACGCTCACCCACCGCAATCTTGACTCTGCCCCGCAAGATGGGCTTGAGGGCAGGCCCCCGCCCGCGGCTTCCGCGCCCGGCGGCAAAACATAAGGGTCGACGACTGCATGCCGAACGATAAGGCTCTGCCGCTTCTGGGAATGGTGCTCGTCACCCACGGCCGCCTCGCCGAGGAAATGGTGCGCGCGATGGAGCATGTTGTCGGTCCCCAAAGGGCCATCGCGACCGTCTGCATCGGCCCCAACGACAATATGGAAATGCGCCGCAAGGAAATCGCCGACGCGATTCGCAAGGTCGACGAAGGCCGCGGCGTCGTGATGCTGACCGACCTGTTCGGCGGCACGCCCTCGAATCTCGCGATCAGCCTGCTCGAATCGGGGCGCACCGAAGTGATCGCCGGCGTCAATTTGCCGATGCTGATTCGCCTCGAAAGCGCGCGCAAGACGATGGAACTGCGCGCCGCGGTGATCGCCGCGAAGGAAGCCGGCCAGAAATATATCTCGGTCGCATCGGAAATGCTGGGAGTAGGCCCTTGAACGAAAATTCCGAGACGGTCGAAATCACCAACCAGCGCGGCTTGCACGCGCGCGCCAGCGCCAAGTTCGTCACCTTTGTCAGCCGCCTTCCCGAAAGTGTGTCGGTCGAGGTCGAAAAGGGCGGATCGCGCGTCAACGGCACCTCGATCATGGGGCTGATGATGCTCGGCGCCGCCAAGGGCGATTCGATCACGATCCACACGCGCGGCGACGGCGCCGACGCGGCGCTGCTGAAACTCGTCGGGCTGGTCAAGGACAGCTTCGGCGAGGATTGACGGCATGCGCCGTTCCACCATCGAGAGCCTCTCCAATCCGCTGATCAAGCGGATGCGGCTGCTGCGCGAGAAGCGCCACCGCCGCGCCGAGGGGCTGTTCCTCGCCGAAGGGCTGCGCATCGCGACCGAGGCGCGCGAGGCGGGCATTCTCCCGCAATGGCTGTTCCTCGGCCCCGAGGGCGACGCGCACCCGCTCGCGGCGGCGCTCGCGGCCGATACGCTCGCCGCGGGCGGCGAGGTGATCGACACGTCGGGGCCGATTCTCTCCAAATTGTCGGGCAAGGACAATCCGCAGACCGTCGTCGGCATTTACGCCGAGCCGCAGACGGCGCTCGCCGATCTCGACCGCGACGCCGCGGCGATCTGGCTCGTCGCCGAGCGGCTCCGCGACCCCGGCAACCTCGGCACGATGCTGCGTACCGGCGATGCCGTCGGCGCGGGCGGGCTGATACTGCTCGACGAATCGACCGACCCCTACGCGGTAGAGGCGGTGCGTGCGAGCATGGGGGCGATCTTCACGCAGAAGCTCGTCGTCGCGCGGTGGGCGGAGTTCCTCCCCTGGCTCCGCCAAGGCCCGGGCCAGCTCGTCGCGACCTGGCTGGGCGACGATACCGAGGATTATCAGGCGGTGCACTACACCGCGCCGACCTTCATTCTCACCGGCAATGAATCGCAGGGCATGCCGCCCGAATATGCCGAAGCCGCCGATGTGCGGGTGAAGATGCCGATGATGGGCAAGGCCGACAGCCTCAACGCCGCGGTCGCGACGGCGGTGATGGCGTATGAGGTGCTGAACCAGCGGCGGAACCAATAGCCGACCGCGCGGTTCATCGATCGATCAGCATAATGCGTTCAGGAGATGCCGCATGATCAGGATCGCCCTACCCGCCGCCTCGCTTCTCGCGCTCGCCGCGTGCGCACCCGCCACCGAAACCCCGCCGCAAGGCCCCGGCGACCAGCCCGCCGCCTATATGGCGCTTGGCACCGAACCCGGCTGGACGCTCGAAATCACGCCGTCGCGGCTCAATTATGACGGCGACTATGGCGAGACCAAGATCATGGTCCCGAACCCCGGTGCCAAACCATCGACAAACGGCCGGACCTATACGACCGACCGTCTGTCGGTCGTCGTCAAGCAGGCGCCGTGCAGCGACGGGATGAGCGATCGCCGCTATTCCGATACCGTCCGCGTCGTCGCCGACGGCAAGAATTTGCAGGGTTGCGGCGGCAAGATATTGCCCCCCGACACCCTCGTGGGATCGAACTGGACCTTTGTGTCGATCGGCGGGGTGGCGGTCGCGGGGGATCGGCCGACGTCGCTGCAATTCGACGGCGCCCGGCTCAGCGGCAGCGCGGGCTGCAACCGCTTTTCGGGTGGCTATTCGGCGGCCGACGGCACACTGACCGCCGGACCGCTGATGGCGACCGAAATGGCGTGCCCGGGTGCGGGCATGACGCAGGAGGCGGCCTTCTTCAAACTGATGGCGACCCCGGTCAGCCTGACCTTCGCCGACGACGGCACGCTGATCCTGACGGGCAGCGAAGGCCGGACCGCCGTGTTGAAGCGGGCGATCTGATCGCCGACCCTATTCGCCCGCGTCGTTAACCGCCGCGGGCGCCGCCGCCAGTTTCGCCAGCGGCCGCGCCGCCTGCTCGGCGACGGGGAGCGGCGGGATTTCCTTGTCGCCGGTTTCGATGTCGAGCGCCTCGAAGCGTTTCGCCTGCGTCAGCACCTGGCTTTCGAAGCTACCGACGAACGCATTATACGCGCCCGTCGCCTGATCGAGATTGCGCCCGACCTTGGCGATGTGCGAGCCCATCACCGACATGCGCGCGTAAAGCTCTTTCCCCAGCGCCGCGATCTCGCGCGCCTGATTGGCGAGCTTCTCCTGCCGCCACACCGCCGCGACGGTGCGCGCGATCGCGATGAGGTTGGTCGGGGTCGCGAGCAACACCTTGCGCTCGAATGCATAGTCCCAGAGGCCCGCATCCTGATCGAGTGCCGCCGCAAGAAAATGCTCGCCCGGTACGAACATCACGACAAAATCGGGCGTGTCGTCGAACTGGTTCCAATAGGCCTTGGCGCCAAGCGCGTTCACATGCGCCTTCATCGCCGCGGCATGCGCGACCAGATGCGCCGCCTTCTCGCGCTCCTCGACCGCCCCGAACGCGTCCTGATAGGCGTTCAAGGACACCTTGGCGTCGATCACGAGATTCTGCCCGCCGGGCACACGCACCACGACATCGGGACGCAGCCGCCCGCCGTCGCCGTCGTTGACGCTGACCTCGGTCTGGAAATCAGCATGCTCCGAAAGCCCGCAGCTTTCGAGCACGTTGCGCAGTTGCTGTTCGCCCCAGCGCCCGCGTGCCTTGGGCGCGTTGCGCAGCGCGTTGACGAGCTTCGCCGCCTCGCTCGACACGCGCTCGGTGCCCTCGCGCATCGCCGCGATCTGGCCGTGGAGCAGGCCGAAGGCGTCGCGCCGCTCGGCCTCGACCTTGCCGACCGCTTCCTCATATTTTTGCAATCGCTCGTGGACCGGACTGAGAAGCGCCTTCAGATTCTGTCCCGCCGTCTCTTCGCTCTGGCGAAAGCGCGCGTCGGCGCGTTCGAGAAACGCCTTTTGCGCACCATCGAGCATCACTTGCCCGACCTCGCGGAACTGCGCGGTGAGCGCCGCCTGCGCATCCTTCAGCCCAGCAATCTGCGCGTCATGCGCCTCGTCGCGCGCTTTCTGCTCGCTGAGCAGCGCGGCAAGCCGGATGTCGGCGGCCTTGCGCGCTTCCGCCTCGGCGGCAAGGTCGGTCACCGCGCTCTTGAACCGCTCCGAAAGCCCGTCGCGTTCGGCTTTGAGCGCGCCCGACTGGCGGCCGGCGAAGAGCCAGCCGATCAAACCGCCGAGGGCGAGGGCAACAAGGGCGACGAAAAGCGACATAGCATCCATGGGCAGAACATAGGACGAACAGCCGGCGTTTGGCCAGCGAAGATTAGCGACCTCGCCCGCCGATCAATATTTTTCCGGGCCACGAAGGCTCCAGCCGTTGCTGTCTAGATTGCATGTGCCGCGCTGTCAGGTACAGATGCCGCCGACATGATGCGACGGCGCCTCTTTCAATCCCTGCTTCTGCTGTTCGCCGCGGTGCTGCTTGCGGCCGGCCCGGGCAGCCCGCTCTGCTCCGCAGCCGCCGCGGCCCAGGCCGACGGCTCCGCCATGGCGGGCTGCGATATGTCCGGGCCGGCGAAGAAGAAGTCGCTGCCCGCGCATCCCGATTGCGCATCGCCCTGCATCGGGATCGCGTGTCGGGCGCCCGAAATGACTCCCATCGGCGTGATGAAATTCATTCCGTCCGGCACCGCGATGACGCGGCTCGACGGTCTTGACCTAGCTCCCGAAACCGAACCGCCACGCTCCTGAATGCAATCCCGATCTGATCATTCAAAGGAGTAATAGCATGAAGAAAATGTTGTTCGGGCTGGCGATCGTGCTGGCCACCCCTGCCGTTGCCCATGCCGCAGAGACGCCCAAGAAGGCGTGCTGCTGCAAGGAAATGACGGACGGCTGCTGCTGCGACAAGAAAGGCGAGGACAAGTCCGATCACGCCGATCACAAGGATATGCAGCACTGATAATCCGGACCGGGGCGCGGTTTCCGCGCCCCGGTCTTTTTTTCATCCGGGCACCGAAGCAGTTATCCGGGTTCAAGCTCAAACGGCAGGATCGCGCGATAGGCGTCGATCCCCGGTGCACCGCCGACGACCATGCCCTGCGTCAGCAGCCAGTAATGGCGGACGATCTCCGCTTGCTGCTCAAGCCCGTAGCGTTCGAGAAGCCAGCCGGGTTTCAGGCTGTAGCTGTACGTCGCAAACGGATGGCGCATCAGCACCAGATACCAGCGCCCGCGCGTCTGCGCCTGCCACACATGCGTCATCTCGTGGATGAACAGCCCTTGGAGCCGCTGCGACGCGGCGCTGAAATCCTCGCAATAAAGCTCGCCATGCGGATTGAAGTGCAGGCTACCCATCGGCGCCATGACGATGTGCCGCGGCTGGAAGAATATCCACTTATGGTGGTTCACGCGCACGCGGTCATAGGCGATTGCGCCCCCGAACACCGTCCGGGCGAGCGCGGTTTCGCCATGTGTCAGCGGTCGCGACGGACGCGGCATTTAAAGCCCCGTCATTGCGAAGACCCCGGACTTGATCCGGGGGACGCGGCAATCCAGGGTAGCGTAAGCCGCTCTGGATTGCTTCGCTTCGCTCGCAATGACGACGGGTTAGAAGACATTATTACTTCTTCGCGGCGTCCGGAGCCGCCTTGTCGGCGGCATGATCCATCGCGCCATGGTCCATTTCGCCGCCAGCGGCTGCCCCTTCGGCGGGCTTGATCACCATGTCGAAGAGGATGCGTTCATTATTGTTGTTGGTGAAGACGAACGCCATCGGCAGCTTGCCCGCGCGCACCGCGGCGCCGTTGATGCCCCAGATCATCAGATGCTTGCCGCCCTGCTTGAACACCAGCTCGCCCTTCGCGGGGACATCGGCGCGCAGCAGCGGTTTCATCGTCACGACGCCATTTTCCTTGACGCTTTCGTGCATCTCGACGCGCTGCGCGAGGTCGGCGGTCACCGCGACAAGCTGGACCGGCTGCGGGCCGCCCTGAACGCGGAAATAGCCGACCGCCGGACGATCGGGGGTCGCGCCCATCACGATATGACCGCTCACCACATTCAGCGGCTGTCCCTTGCCCAGATTTTCCCCGCAGGCCGTCAGGGTCAGTGCGGTGGCGGCAAGGGCGAGGATCGCAAAAGGTTTCATTTTGGGAGGACTCCATAAAAGCGCATCATTTCACCTCCCCGATAAGCCTTCAAAGCTCTTGTGCCAAGGATTAGCGCACCTATATCGCGCCCATAGAACCCATGGACGGCGTGCCTTTTCAGGGCGCCGGTGAAGCAACAAGGACGAGTAACTAATGGCAAAAGTGATCGGGATCGACCTCGGCACCACGAACAGCTGTGTCGCGGTGATGGAAGGCGGAAAACCCAAGGTTATCGAAAATGTCGAAGGCACGCGCACGACCCCGTCGATCGTCGCCTTTGCGAAGGATGGCGAGCGCCTGATCGGCCAGCCGGCGAAGCGCCAGGCGGTCACCAACCCCGAAAACACCGTTTTCGCCGTGAAGCGCCTGATCGGCCGCCGTTTCGACGACCCGATCACCAAGAAGGACACCGAGCTGGTCCCCTACACGATCGTCAAGGGCAGCAATGGCGACGCGTGGGTCAAGGCGGGCAACGAAGATTATTCGCCGTCGCAGATTTCGGCCTTCATCCTTCAGAAGATGAAGGAAACCGCCGAAGCCTATCTCGGCGAAAAGGTCGAGCAGGCGGTGATCACCGTTCCCGCTTACTTCAACGACGCACAGCGCCAGGCGACCAAGGACGCCGGCAAGATCGCGGGCCTCGAAGTGCTGCGCATCATCAACGAGCCGACCGCGGCCGCGCTGGCTTACGGCCTCGACAAGACCGAGAACAAGACGATCGCGGTCTATGACCTTGGCGGCGGGACCTTCGACATCTCGATCCTCGAGGTCGGCGACGGCGTGTTCGAAGTGAAGTCGACCAACGGCGACACCTTCCTCGGCGGTGAAGATTTCGATAGCAAGATCGTCCAATATCTCGCCGACGGTTTCAAGAAGGACGAAGGCATCGATCTGCGCGGCGACAAGCTTGCGCTCCAGCGCCTGAAGGAAGCCGCCGAAAAGGCGAAGATTGAACTGTCGACGGCCGCGACGACCGAGGTCAACCTGCCCTTCATCACCGCCGACGCCAACGGGCCGAAGCATCTCGTCAAGACGATCACCCGCTCGGATCTCGAAAAGCTGGTCGAAGAGCTGGTCAAGCGCACCCTCGAACCCTGCAAGAAGGCGATCAAGGACGCCGGCATTTCGGCGAGCGAGATCGACGAAGTCGTCCTCGTCGGCGGCATGACCCGCATGCCGCGCGTCCGCGAAGTCGTGAAGGATTTCTTCGGCAAGGAACCGCACACCGGCGTGAACCCCGACGAAGTCGTCGCGATCGGCGCCGCGATCCAGGCGGGCGTGCTGCAGGGCGACGTCAAGGACGTGCTGCTGCTCGACGTCACCCCGCTGAGCCTCGGCATCGAGACGCTGGGCGGCATCATGACCAAGATGATCGACCGCAACACGACGATCCCGACGAAGAAGTCGCAGGTCTATTCGACCGCCGACGACAACCAGTCGGCGGTGACGATCCGCGTGTTCCAGGGCGAACGCGAAATGGCGCAGGACAACAAGATCCTCGGCCAGTTCGACCTTGTCGGCATCCCGCCGGCGCCGCGCGGCGTGCCGCAGATCGAAGTGACCTTCGACATCGACGCCAACGGCATCGTGTCGGTCCACGCCAAGGACAAGGGCACCGGCAAGGAACAGCAGATCAAGATCCAGGCATCGGGCGGCCTGTCGGACTCCGACATCGACCAGATGGTCAAGGACGCCGAACAGTTCGCCGAAGAGGACAAGACGCGCCGTGAGGCGGCCGAGGCGAAGAACAACGCCGAAAGCCTGATCCACTCGACCGAACGCCAGATCGTCGAACATGGCGACAAGGTCGATGCGGGGCTGAAGTCCGAGATCGAAGCCGCGATCGCCGAAGCCAAGACCGCGGTCGAAGGCGGCGATCCCGCCGCGATGACCGAAAAGAGCCAGGCGCTCGCGCAGGTCGCGATGAAGCTCGGCCAGGCGATCTACGAGAAGGAGCAGCAGTCGGCCGCATCCCCCGGCGCCGACGATGCTGGCCCCAATGCCGACGGGGCGAAGACCGACGAAGACGTCGTCGACGCCGAATTCTCCGAAGTCGAAGACGACAAGAAGTAAGAAACTCCCCTGCCGGACCCGCCCATCGGGTCCGGCAGGCCGGAGGGGGCCTGTTGACCTATGTCACTCGACATCGATTATTATGAATTGCTGGAAGTCGAGCGTAGCGCCGACGATGCGACGCTGAAGGCGAGCTACCGCAAGCTCGCGATGAAATATCACCCCGACAAGAATCCGGGGTGCGACAACAGCGAAGCGCGCTTCAAGGCGATCAGCGAAGCTTATGACTGCCTGAAAGACCCGCAGAAGCGCGCCGCCTACGACCGTTTCGGCAAGGCGGGCGTCAACGGCGGCGGCGGTTTCAGCGGCGGCAATGGCGCCGATTTCGGCGACATCGGCGATATTTTCGAATCGATTTTCGGCTCGGCGTTCGGCGGCGGACGCCAGCAGCGCGGCCCCGCGCGCGGTGCCGACCTGCGCTATGACATGGAAATCAAGCTCGAGGACGCCTTCGCCGGCGTCACGCGCGAGATCCAGGTCGACGTCGCGGCGCGCTGCGATACGTGTGACGGCTCGGGCGCCAAGCCCGGCACCCGGACCAACCGCTGCCAAACCTGCGCCGGCCACGGCAAGGTGCGCGCGCAGCAGGGTTTCTTCATGGTCGAGCGCACCTGCCCGACCTGTCAGGGCGCGGGCGAGGTCATCGCCGACCCCTGCAATTCATGCCACGGCGAAGGCCGCATCGACCGGCGCAAGACGCTGACCGTGAACATCCCTGCGGGGGTCGACGAAGGCACGCGCATCCGCCTGTCGGGCGAAGGCGAGAGCGGCGCGCGCGGCGCGGCACCGGGCGACCTCTATATTTTCCTGCACATGGCGCGGCACAAGATATTCGAGCGTGAAGGCACGACCTTGTTCACGCGCGCGCCGATCAGCTTCACCACCGCGGCACTCGGCGGCGAGATCGGCATCCCCGGACTCGACGGCCGGATGCACGACATCGCCATCCCTGCCGGCATCCAGTCGGGCAAGCAGCTTCGCCAGCGCGGCGCCGGCATGCCGGTGCTCAACGGCCGCGGTCACGGCGACCTTGTCGTCCAGATCGACGTCGAAACGCCGACCCGCCTGAGCGCGCGGCAGAAGGAATTGCTCTGCGAGTTCCGCGAGACCGAGACGGGCGAGGAATGCCCGGCAAGCCAGGGCTTTTTCGGCCGCATCAAGGAAATGTGGGACGATCTGACGTAGCAATCCGTCGCAGCCAATCCACCTTCGTTATTCCCGCGAAAGCGGGAACCCAGGTTGAGCAAGCGACGGAAGCTATCCGATCTCCACCCTGAGCTCGTCGATCAGCGCCTTCACCTTAGGCAGCCTTCCCTCCTCCTCGTCGAGGATGGCGTGAAACGCGCGGCGCTTGATCGCCTTCAGATCCTCGCCCGCCAGCGCGCCTTCGCCGCCGACGCTGCTCGCGACGATGTCGATCAGCCGGTCGGCGCCGTGGAGCCGTCCCCAGAGGTAATCATTCTCGCGGTACGCGCGGCTGAAGAAGGCGCCGAAGCTGTTGAACTCGACCCCCTTCAGCATCGCCGCGGCGCCGCCGGTGCGGATCGCCGTCGCGTCGGACGGCGAGATGCGGTCGATCTTGATCGGGTCGAATTCGTCGAATCCCTCGCCCTGCAGCAGCGGCAGCGTCGCGATGTCGTAAAAGGGGTAGCCGAGATAGGCTAGCAGGAGCGTCCGCCGGTCGTTCTTGGGCATCGCGGCGAGCCCCGCGGCGATGAGCGCATCGGCCTCGCCATCGACCGCGGGCAGGTCGCGCCGCGCCGCGATGGCATCGATCCATTCGCCGGGTCCGGCGTCGGCAGGCAGGTCGAGATCGGCAAGCCAGCTGTCGCCCTGCCGGTCGAGATAGAGGCCGAGCGCGGTAAAGATCGCCTCGCGCATGTCCTCGCACACCGGGTCGCGGCCATCGCGCGTCGCCTCGACCGCGGTGTCGAGTTCGCGCGCGAGGAAACGCAGGCGGCGAATGCGAAAGCCGAGATCGTGGGTGCGGAAAAAGACGATCGCGTCGCTGCTCGCCCCCGCGCCCCTTTTGCCCGAAATCCGGTCGAGCCCGCGCGCGCGCGCCTCGTCCCACAGCGCGATGCGCCGGTTGATCTGGTGGACGGCGCCCTCGGGCGGCAACAGCCGGTCGATCAGGCTCGCCAGTTCCTCGACCACCGCCGACAGCTTGAGGTGGCCATAGGGCGCATAAGCAAAGCCCGCGCGCGCCGATGCCTGATCCTGCGCCTTGGCGCGCCATTTTTCGAGCCGCGCCACCGTCGGCGTGTCGAGAAAGAAGGTGCTGCCGAACAGCGCCGCGACCTGCTCCTCGACCTCGACCTTCATCGCGTCGACGATATGCTGCATCCGGCGTATGCGGCGCGACATCCCTTCGATCGCCTCGACATTCTCGCGGATCGGCTGTTCGCGCGGAATTTCGGACAGCGCCCCCAATATGGTGGCCAGAAAGCCGGGAAGCCGCGCTCCCTCGCCCGCCACCTGTTCGCCCGGCTTGCCGAAACTGATCGAGCGATAATCGGGCTTGGGGTCGATATAGACGAAACGGCGATCGATCTCGCGGCGCGCCGGACGCTGTTTCAGCGCCGCGATGGCAGGCCGGAAGGGCGCATTCGCCAGCACCGAACCGTCGATCAGCACGCGGTCGGCGGGATCGCCTTCGCCGCCCACCGGAAGCTGCGCCTGGATGAAAGCCTCGCGGCCCGGCCACGCGATCTTGCGCTTTTCGAGCACCCGGTCGAGTTCGCGCAAGGTGAAGGGCGGAAAGGCACCCGGAAAACTGGCGGTCGCGCGCGCCGCTACGGTCAGTCCCGGGACATCGTCGAGCTGCTTGCCGAGTCGGCTGTCCGCGCGAAAATGCAGCATCAACCGATGCTCGTCCTCGGTCACGCGCGGCGGACTGTTGAGCGCCAGCGGCACGCTGTGCCCCGCAAAATCGGTGACCGAGACAAACAGGTCGACCGGCTGCCCGCCCGGCACCAGCACCGGCCCGCGCGGCCCCTTATCCATCGCGTCGAACGCATCGAGCAGCAGGTTCGTGAAGGTTTCGCCGCCGAATGGGGGGTCGAACCAGCGCGCGCGGACGAAGCGCGACAGCTTGGCGCGCACCTCGCCCTGCGCGCCTTCGCCGACGGTGCGGTCGATGGCATTGCCGCGCTTCTTCATCATCCAGCCGGCGATCGGCACCGCCCAGAATTTGGTCGCCGCCGACAGCGGCCGTGCGTCGGGATCGATCAGCCGGTCGACGTCGGCGCCGTCGAGCCAGAGGTCGGTCAGCGGATCGAGCGACTGCCCCGTCGCCAGTGCGCGCGCGAGGAAGATGCCGTTGATACCGCCCGCGCTGGCGCCCGCGACGATGTCGGCGAGCACGCGCAGCCGCACATTGCTGCGCGCCGCAATCGCCGCCAGCAGCTCGCCATAGACGACGCCCGCGCCGTTCAGCGGCGCGCCGTCGTGGAAGGCGCGCGATGCCGCGGCGAGCCGCCAGACCTCTTTCGTGATGCCGTGCATATAGACGGCGAGGCTGATGCCGCCGTAGCAAATCAGGGCGAAGCGCAGTTCCTTTTCCCGCATCGGCAACCTGATAGCGCGCTTTTCGGCACTGTGGCGAATTTTCCACAGGCCATGCGAAAGTCGCGATCCGCGTCGATCTGGCGGATTTTTCCTTGCCTATGCGAATCGCTCTCATTAGCGGCCCCTGCGAACAGGAGTTGATAATGATTCGCAAAATTGCCGCCGCTGCACTGCTCGGCACCGCGCTTTCGTCGCCCGCCTTCGCGCAGGACGGCGCACCCGTCGACGAGGATACGGCGGCGGGCGAGACGATCGTCGTCACCGCGGCGCGCACGATCCTGCCGCCGAACGCGCTGCCGCTGACGATCGACATCATCGGCAAGGACGCGCTCGACCAGCAGCTGGCGATTTCGGGATCGGTCACCGACGCGGTCGCGAACCTCACCCCCAGCTTCTCGCCAACGCGGCAGAAGCTTTCGGGATCGGGCGAGACGCTGCGCGGGCGCTCGCCGCTCTATGCGATCAACGGCATCCCGCAATCGACCCCGATGCGCGACGGCAGCCGCGACGGATTCACGATCGACGGTTTTTTCGTCGACCGCGTCGAGCTGATCTTTGGATCGAACGCCTTGCAGGGGATCGGCGGCACCGGCGGCATCGTCAACCAGGTCACCGTCGGCGCACCGACGGAAGAGGGTCTTTCGGGCCGCTTCCTGCTGCAGGGCACCGCCGACAATGATTTTTCGAAGGCCGGAATGGGCGGCAAGGCCGGCGGCCTTGTCCAGTATAAGGCAGGCCGGTTCGACGCGTCGGTCGGCGCGACCTATGAAATCCGCGGCGTCTTTTCCGATGCCAAGGGTCGCCCGATCGGGCTCAACCTGACGCAGGGCGAAACGCAGGACAGCAAGGCGACGAACTTCTTCGCGCGGATTGGCTATGAACTGTCGCCGAGCGCACGGCTCGACCTGATCGCCAGCCGCTTCGAGCTGAAGGGTGATGGCGATTATGTCGCAATCGCCGGCAACCGGGCGCTCGGCCTGCCGACGAGCGCCGTCCGCGGCACCCCGCCGGGCGTGCCCGCCGCGAACCGCACCGAAAGCGTCGCGCTGTCGCTGACCGACACCGACCTTGGCGGCGGCAATTTCGTCAGCCAGATCTTCTTCAACCGCAGTCGCGATACCTTCGGCGGCGAGTCGCGCGACGCGCAGGGCCGCTATATCGCGACCTTCCAGGACCCGGTGCTCGGCCCGATCGGCGACGTGTTCGACCAATCGCAGAACCGGAGCCGCAAACTGGGCGCCAAGTTCAGCTATGAGCGCGCGGTTCCCGGCTTCGAGGATCTGACGCTGACGATCGGGTTCGACGCGCTCGTCGACAAGACCGAGCAGGCGCTGATCGCCACGAACCGCGTCTGGGTGCCGCCGAGCGATTTCCAGAGCCTTGCGCCGTTCGGCCAGGCGAACCTCAAGCTGTTCGACGGCGTCGTCCGCCTCGCCGGCGGGCTCCGCTGGGAAAATGTGAAGATCAAGATCGACGATTTCCACACGCTGGCTTCGACGACCTTCGTCGCTTGCTCGGCAACCGTCACGACGAACTGCGGCCCCTTGACTTACGGCGGCGTCGACGTTGCCGGCGGCAAGCCGAAGTTCAAGGATCTGCTGATCAACGGCGGCGTGATCGTCGAGCCGTGGGCGGGCATCCGCGCCTATGCGAGCTATGCCGAGGGTTTCACCGTCCCCGACATCGGCCGCATCACGCGCGGCGTGAACCGCACCGGGGTCGACATCGACAATTTCCTCGATATTTCGCCCGTCGTGTCGAACAACCGCGAGATCGGGTTCGAGGCGAAGCGCGGGCCGGTCGATGCCAGCGCCGCCTATTTCTGGTCGTCGAGCGACAAGGGCCAGCTGCTCATCACGCGCCCCGACCGCATTTTCGACGTCCAGCGCCTGCGCGTCGAAATCCAGGGGCTCGAGGTCAACCTCGGCGTCCAGACGCCGATCGACGGGCTCAAGCTCAATGTCGGCTATGCGCATCTGATCGGCCGCTTCGACAGCGATGCAGTGCCCGACGGCAAGGTCGACAGCGACCTCGACGGCGTCAACATCTCGCCCGACCGGCTCAACCTCGCGGCGAGCTATAACAGCGGGCCTTTGTCCGCGCGCATCCAGACGCAGGTCTATCTGAAGCGCCGCTTCGACGGCAAGGCACGCGCCGCCGACGACGCCAATCCGAACCATCCGCTGAAGCTCGCCGACAACGACTTCGGCGGCTACACGCTGACCGACGCCTATGTCCGTTACCAGACGGGCGTTGGGGGGATCAGCCTGTCGGTCCAGAATCTCTTCAACAAGCAATATATCGACTATTCGAGCGATACGCGCTTGCCGTCCGACCAGCTATCCTATTTCGCGGGGCGCGGGCGGACCTTCACGCTCGGCTGGGACTATCGGTTCTAAAATATGCTCTGCCTTTTTCACGACGTCATTGCGAGCGAAGCGAAGCAATCCAGAGCGGCCTTGCGCAGCTCTGGATTGCTTCGCTTCGCTCGCAATGACGATGGTGTTTGGGCGAAGCACTGATGATGAAGCTGCTCGATACGCTGCACCGCTGGACGGGGGGCCTGATCGGCCTCGTGCTCGCGCTGCTCGGCCTGTCGGGCACGATCCTGCTCTACGAGCATCTGTGGATCGGGTTTCCGGGAACGAGCGACCCGCTGCGCGGCGACCTGACGACGGTTGCCGCGACCACCGAGCGGCTGATGGCAACGCCCGGGGCGCAGGGCATCATCTATGCCGACGAACGCTTCGGGCTGCATCAGCTCCGTCTCGGCAAGGAGGCCGGCGCCTATGCCAGCCAATCGGGCGACATCGTCACGCGCTGGGCGAGCCAGTGGGAGCGGCCCGAGCTGTGGATCTTCGATTTCCACCACCATCTCTTCGCGGGCGACAGCGGCGAATGGGTGATCGGCATCGCGGGGCTGTGCGGGCTGTTCTTCGTGATCAGTGGCGCGATCCTGTGGTGGCGGACGCGAAGGACTTTCCAGTTCCGCCTCTGGCCGAAACGCATGTCGCGTCCGTCGATCGTGTGGCAACACCGCGACCTCGGCATACTCGTCGCGCCGCTGCTGCTGATCTCGATCGTCACCGGCACGATGATGATCTTTCGCCCCTTCGCCTTGGGGGTCGTCGCGCCGTTCGGCCCCGTCGCCGAAACCGCCAAGGCGCTCGATCCGCCGAAGTACAAGGGCGGCCCGCTCGCCGAAAAACCCGATTACACCACGATGCTCACCGAAGCGCGGCGGCGCTTTCCCGATGCCGAGTTCCGTATCCTGAGCCTGCCGCGGGGGCCCGGCGACCCGATCAGCCTGCGCATGAAGCAGCCCGCCGAATGGCTGCCCAACGGCCGCACCACGCTGGCGTTCGATGCCGCGACCGGCGAGGTACTCGGCGCACGCGATGCGCTGAAGCTCGCACCCGGCGCGCAGGCGTTCAACATGGCCTTCCCGATCCATGCGTCGAAGGTCGGCGGCTGGACCTGGCGCACCGTGCTGACGATCTCGGGACTTTCGTTGACGCTGCTCGGCAGCCTGACGGTCTGGACCTTCTGGTTCCGCCGGCCGAAGCAGGTAAAGCGACCGGCGAAGAAAGCGCTCGCGCCGGCGTAGCACCGCCGCCTTCGATGGTTATATGGCTGAATAGTCCTGAAGCGCGTGGCGGCTTTGGGGTGGGAAGCGGGCGTTGTCTGCCACCCCTGTTCCCCGGCGAAGGCCGGGGCCCAGAGCGTTAGAGAACAAGCGTTTGCGATTTGCGCTCTGGACCCCGGCC
>NZ_JBOHHT010000121.1:0-59664 GCF_050725655.1 Sphingopyxis sp.
CCCACTTGTGGGGAGGTGACAGCGCGAAGCGCTGACGGAGGGGGCTGGCGCCCGCCCGCAACGTCGCTTCAGGCCGCCAACCCCCTCCACCACCTTCGGCGGTCCCCCTCCCCGCAAGCGGGGAGGATCTTATGGCCGCATTCGGCCGTTAGCCGCCGTTTCCGGAACCGGTTTAACAAAGTCTTACGGCTCGAACGCCGCCAATATCGGGCAAGGTCCCTTATCGCTCGCCGCGCATTGGTCGGCGAGGCGCGCGAGGGCGGCACGTGTTGCGGTCATCTGCGCGATCTTTTCGTCGAGCACCTCGATCCGCTGCCGCGCGAGGGTACGCACGCGCACGCGGTCGTCGCTCGCCTCGAGCGCGAGCAGTTCGGAAATCTCGTCGAGCGTGAAGCCCGACGCCTGGGCCGAACGGATGAATTTGAGGCGCCGCAAATCATCCTCGCCATAGCGGCGGATCCCGCCCCCCCAGCCGTCGCCGCCGCTGCGTGCGGGTGTGCCCAGCAGCCCGCGGCGCTGGTAGTAGCGTACCGTTTCGACCCCGACGTCGCCGGCGGCCGCCAATTTGCCAATCGTCAATTGCATCGCTTGACTCCGTACCATGGTACGGACGTTATATGGGGCGCATGACAAAGCAAGCAACCCTTCCCGCAGGCCGCAAGACGGCCGTTCTCCATCGCATGGTCATGCCGGGGCACACCTGCCCCTATGGCCTCAAATCGAAACATCTGCTCGAAAGCCGCGGCTTCACGGTCGACGATCGCTGGCTGACGACGCGCGAGGAAACCGACGCGTTCAAGGCCGAGCATGGCGTCAAGACGACGCCGCAGACCTTTATCGACGGCGTGCGGATCGGCGGCCATGACGATCTGCGCCGTCATTTCGGGCTGAAGGTCGCCGATCCCGACGCGACGAGCTACACGCCGGTGATCGCGCTGTTCGCGATGACCGCGCTGATGGCGCTCGCGACCAGCTTCTCGGTCTATGACGACGCCTTCACGCTGCGCGCCGCCGAATGGTTCATTTCGTTCAGCATGATCGTCCTCGCATTGCTCAAGCTGCAGGACGTCGACAAATTCGCGACGATGTTCCTGAATTATGACCTGCTTGCCAAACGCTGGGTGCCCTACGGCACCGTCTACCCCTTTGCCGAGGGGCTCGCGGGCGTGCTGATGACCGCGCATGCGCTGCCCTGGCTGTCGATCCCGCTCGCGCTTTTCATCGGCGGCATTGGCGCGGTGTCGGTGTTCAAGGCGGTCTATATCGACAAGCGCGACATCAAATGCGCGTGCGTCGGCGGCAGCAGCAAGGTGCCCTTGGGCTTCGTCTCGCTGACCGAGAATGTGATGATGGTCGCGATGGCGCTGTGGATGGCGCGGATGTGGTTCTGATCTTCACCGGCATCGGTCATTGATGAAACATATGGCTGGGCTATCAGGGGCTTCGATTCGCCCCCACGGAGCCCAGCCATGTATAACCGCCGTCACTTTCTTGCCGGTGCCGCCCTCGCCGGCCTTGCCGCTCCGGCGATCCTGCGCGCCGAAGGCGGGATTTTCCGTGAGTTTCCGTTCAGCCTCGGCGTCGCGGCGGGCGATCCGGCGAGCGACGGCTTCGTCATCTGGACGCGCCTCGCCCCCGAACCGATGGAGCGCCATGGCGGGATGCCGCTGGCGAATTTTCCGGTCGACTGGGAGGTCGCGAGCGACAGCGGCTTTCGTGACGTCGTCGCCAAGGGGACCGAACTCGCGCGGCCCGAACTCGCGCACAGCGTCCATGTCGAGGTCGCGGGGCTGCAGCCCGACCGTCCCTATTATTACCGCTTTACCGCCGGCGGCGAGCGCAGCCTGCGCGGCCGCGCGCGCACCCTGCCTGCGCCCGGCGCCAGGGCCGATGCGCTGAAATTCGGCGTCGCCGGGTGCCAGCATTTCGAGGCGGGGTTCTTTGGCGCCTATCGCCACCTCGCACGCGAAGACCTCGCCTTCGTCTATCATTATGGCGACTTCATCTATGAATATAGCGAGGAATATCTGTTCAACACCGGGCTGCCGACGCGCCCGGTGCGCAAACATGCGTTTCGCGCGTTGGTCGACATCGGCGATTTCCGCACCGCTTATGCGCAGCAGCTTGGCGACATCGACCTGCAGGCAGCGCGATCGGTCCATGCCTTCCTGTCGAGCTTCGACGATCACGAGATCCGCAACGACTGGGTGTCGGACGTCGACAATTGGAAACTGGGCCTCGACGGCAACGATCCCGAAGCGGCCTCGCCCGAAGTCTTCATGCTAAAGAAACAGGCGGCGATGCAGGCGTGGTACGAGCATATGCCGGTGCGCAAGGCTTTGCTCCCGCGCGGCGGAATGGTCGCGCTCAACCGCGAGTTCCGCTGGGGCGACCTGATGGCGATGCAATTGCTCGACACGCGCCAATATCGGGACGACCAGCCGTGCGACGACGGCTTCAAGCCCGCTTGCCCCGATGTGTTCGCCCGGGATAGGCAGGTGCTCGGCAAGGCGCAGGAGGAATGGCTCGGCCGCAATCTGGCGAAGGGCGGCACGACCTGGAACGCCTTTGCGCAGCAGATCACGATGATGTCGCTCGACCGCCGGCGGAAGGCCGACGAGCCCAAGAAGATTGTCAATCTCGACAGCTGGGCGGGTTATGAAGCGCCGCGCGAGCGCATCGTGTCGCGCATGGCGGGGCTCAAGAACAATATCGTGCTGACCGGCGACGAGCACCAGAATTTCTGCGGCGACCTGGTGTCGAAGGACAAGGTGGTCGGCGCCGAATTCGTCGCGACATCGATTTCGTCGGGTGGCGACGGCAGCGATCAGCGGGGCGGCACCGATGTGTTCCTCAGCCAGAACCCCGAGCTCAAATTCGCGAACGACCAGCGCGGCTATATCGTGTGCGACGTCAATCGCGACGCCTGGCAGACGCATTTCATGGTTGTCGACAAGGTCACGACGCCGGTGAATATGCTGTCGAAACGCGCGACGGGGGTGGTCGAGCGCGATGTCGCCGGAATCAAGATGGCGTGACGTGTCGCCGGACGGTCACACAAGCGCCATAGCGGAGCGCGCATGAACCGCCTCCTCCCGCTGCTGCTCGCCCTCCTGCTTCCCATCGCCGCGCACGCGCAGGAGAGCGACGAGCGCAAGCCCGTCCCGATCCTGATCTCGATCGACGGCTTTCGCGCCGATTACCTCGATCGCGGCATCACGCCGAACCTGTCGCGGCTCGCGGCCGAAGGCGCACGCGGCAAGCTGCGGCCGTCCTTTCCGACCAAGACCTTCCCCAACCATTATGCGATCGTGACCGGCAAGCGGCCCGACACGAACGGGATCGTCGGCAACAATATGATCGACCCGCGGCGCCCCGATGTACGGTTCAGCCTTGGCGATCCGAAACAGTCGCTCGACCCCTTCTGGTGGGACGAGGCCGAACCCGCATGGGTGACGGCCGGCAAGGCGGGCGTTCGCAGCGCGACGATGTTCTGGCCGGGCAGCGAGGTCGCGATCCACGGGAGCCGGCCACCCGACTGGCTGCGCTACGACGCCGATGTAAGCTATGCGCAGCGGATCAATACGGTGCTCGACTGGATGCGGCGTCCCGCCGACATCCGCCCTGCCTTCGTCACCCTCTATTTCGAGGCGGTCGACGACGCCGGGCACAAATTCGGTCCCGACAGCGCGGAAGTGAACGCGGCCATCACCGATGTCGATGCGCGTATCGGAGACCTTGTCTCGGGTCTGGCCGCGATGGGGCAACCCGCGCAGATGATCGTCGTCGCCGACCACGGGATGCGCGCGATCGACGAAAGCCGCGTGATCCAGCTCGCCGACCTGATCGACCTTCCCAGCATCGTCGCGGTCGAAACCGGCCCCTATGCCGCGATCGAGCCTGCCGCCGGGACCGACGACCGCGTGTACAAGGCGCTGCTGAAACCGCACAATCATATGACCTGCAACCGCCGCGAAGAGCTGCCCAAGCGGCTGCACTATGGCCAGAACCCGCGCGTTGCCGCGATCATCTGCATCGCCGAACCCGGCTGGTCGATCATCGCGGGCACGCCGACCTGGCCCGTAAAGGGCGGCGCGCACGGCTATGACAATCAGGATCCCGAGATGCTCGCGCTGTTCGTCGCGAGCGGCACGGGTCTGAAAGGCGATGTCGGGACGATCGACAATATCGAGGTCTATCCGCTGCTGATGCGGCTGATCGGCGTTACGCCGCTGCCAAGCGACGCCAACGGGGTGCTGACCAACCGCCTGCCCTGATCAGTCGCGCAGCACCGCCATCGCGTGGATCGACGCGGTCGGCGCGTTGACGATCTGGAGCTGGTAGCGCCCCGGCGTCACGTCGAATTCGACCATCTTGCGGATGCCCGAACAGGCGGGGCCATGACCGTGCGTGACCGATTTAACCACCACGCCGTCGCGCACCAGGTCGATCCAAGCGCCCGCGTCGAGCGCGACGATGAGCCGTCCCGACTTCTTCGCCTCGATCGGGATCATGCCGCCGAATTTATAGACGTCGGGCTTGCGTTCGGGTGCGATCCCGTAGCGCAGGCTTTCGAAACGATGCAGCGGCAGTTCGGTCCGCGCAGCGCCGAGCGGCGACCAGTCGGCACCAAGATCGTCGCCATAGGCGTAGATGGTCTTGCTCGACGTGTTGCGCGCCCAGTCGGCGAGTTCGGGCGGCAGCACGAGCGCTGCGGAACAAGAAGGCGCTGCGGGCGCTGCAAACACCGCCGCGGGCGATACCGCGGCCAGCAAAATGGCGATGATCCGAACCTTCATCCTATTTCCTCCCGAACAATTTCTCGACATCGTCCATCGCGAGCTTCACCCAGGTTGGGCGCCCGTGATTGCACTGGCCCGAATGCGGCGTAACCTCCATCGTGCGGAGCAGCGCGTTCATTTCGGCGACGCTGAGCGTGCGGCCGGCGCGGACCGAACCGTGGCACGCCATCGTCGCGGCGACCAGTTCGAGTTTTTCGCTGAGGCCAAGCGCGGCGTCGTAACCGGCAAGATCGTCGGCGATGTCGGTGACGAGCTTCTGGCAGTTGATCGCGCCGAGCATCGCCGGGGTCGCGCGCACCATCACCGCCGCGGGGCCGAAGCGTTCAAGCTCAACCCCGAGCGCCGCGAGTTGCGGCGCCGCAGCCTCGAGCCGGTCGCATGCGGGCTCGTCGAGTTCGACGACCTCGGGCAGCAGCAGTCCCTGCGACGGCACCGCCTGCCCGCTCATTCCGCGGCGCAGTTGCTCAAGCACGAGCCGTTCATGCGCGGCGTGCTGATCGACGATCACGAGCCCGTCTTCGGCCTCGGCGACGATATAGGTTTTCGCGATCTGGCCGCGCGCGATGCCGAGCGGGTGCGACTCGGCCTGCGGCACGGGCGCGGTCGCGGGTTCGGCGCGGCCCATCGGCAGCGCATCGCGCGGCGGCGAAAAGTCGACGATGCGATCGTGCAGCAACGCCGTTGTCGCACCATCTCCCAAATGGGTAGATGGGATTTGCGAATACGACGGATGCGCGGCGAACAAGGTCGGCGCGGGCTGCGGCGCCACCGGCTCCTGCTGCCAAGCCGCAAGCGCCGCTTCGGCGGGACGCTGGACGCTGCGGAAGCCATGTTCGTCGAGCGCACGGCGGAGGCCGCCAACGATCATCCCGCGGATGAGCTGCGGGTCGCGGAAGCGCACCTCGGTCTTCGCCGGATGGACGTTCACATCGACCTCGCCCGTGGGCACATCGAGGAACAGCGCAACGACCGGATGGCGATCGCGCGCGAGCAAATCGGCATAGGCGCCGCGCAGCGCGCCGACGAGCAGCCGGTCCTTCACCGGGCGCCCGTTGACGAACAGATATTGATGGTCGGCAATACCGCGATTGTAGGTCGGCAGGCTGATCACGCCGCCCAGATGCACGTCGCCGCGGTCCAAATCGACGCCGATGCTGTTTGCGGCCAGATCGCGCTGGGTCAGCGCGGCGACGCGCGTCAGCTGGTCCTGCCCGCCCTGGACATCGAGCACCCGGCGCCCGTCGTGCTCGACGGTGAAGCCCACGTCGGGCCGCGCCATCGCGAGCCGCCGTACGACATCGAGGCACGCGGCATATTCGCTGCGACCGCTACGCAGGAATTTGCGCCGCGCGGGAACGCGCGCGAACAAATCCTCGACCATCACGCGTGTGCCCTTGGCCAGCGCCGCCGGCCCTTCGGCCACCACCGCGCCATTGTCGACGACGCGCTTCCAGCCGTCGCCGCCCGCCACGCGGCTTTCGAGCGTCAGCCGCGCGACGCTCGCGATCGAGGGCAAGGCTTCGCCGCGGAAGCCGAGCGTCGTGACGTCCTCGATCGCGTCATCGGGCAGCTTCGAGGTCGCATGGCGTTCGAGCGCGAGCGCCATATCGGCGGCGGTCATTCCGCAGCCGTCATCCTCGACTTCCAGCCGTGAAATCCCGCCCTCGGCGATTCGCACCGAAATGCGAGTCGCACCGGCGTCGATAGCGTTTTCAACCAGTTCCTTGAGCGCCGCGGCAGGTCTTTCAACCACTTCACCGGCTGCGATCCGATTTACTAGCTTTTCCGGCAGGCGACGTATTGACATGGCCGCTCTCCTAGCGCAGTCGAACGCAAATCGCGACCCATCCGCACAGCCCTGATCATTTTGTCCAGCCACCCCAAAAGGAAGAGCCGGAATCTCCCCCTGATTGTAGCTGTCGCCGGCCGGGCGCACGGATAAATCACGACAGGGGCGTGTCCATCAGGGGCACGGCTTCGATGACAGGAAGCAGTATCGATGTCCTTCTTTTCCCGCTGGTTCAAATTCAATTCCCAAGACATGGCTATCGACCTCGGCACTGCGAACACGGTGGTCTATGTGCGCGGCAAGGGCATCGTCCTGAACGAGCCTTCGGTGGTCGCAGTCGAAACGATCAACGGGATCAAGCGGGTGAAGGCGGTCGGCGACGACGCCAAGCTGATGATGGGCAAGACCCCCGACAGCATCGAAGCGATCCGTCCGCTGCGCGATGGCGTCATCGCCGACATCGATGTCGCCGAACAGATGATCAAGCACTTCATCACCAAGGTGCATGGCGGCAAGCCCAACGCATTCCGCAGCCCCGAAATCGTGATCTGCGTCCCCTCGGGCTCGACCAGCGTCGAACGCCGCGCGATCCGCGACGCCGCGTCGAACGCCGGTGCCAGCGAAGTGTGGCTGATCGAGGAACCGATGGCGGCCGCGATCGGTGCCGACATGCCTGTCACCGAACCGATCGGTTCGATGGTCGTCGACATCGGCGGCGGCACGACCGAAGTCGCGGTGCTGTCGCTCCGCGGCCTTGCCTACACCACGTCGGTCCGCGCGGGCGGCGACAAGATGGACGAAGCCATCGTTTCCTACGTCCGCCGCCATCATAACCTGCTGATCGGCGAAGCGACTGCCGAACGGATCAAGAAGGATTTCGGCATCGCGCGCATCCCCGCCGACGGCGTCGGGCTGACGATCCACATCAAGGGCCGCGACCTTGTGAACGGCGTGCCCAAGGAAATCTCGATCAACCAGGCGCAGATCGCCGAAGCGCTGTCCGAACCGATCGGCACGATCGTCGAGGGCGTGCGCATCGCGCTGGAAAACACCGCCCCCGAACTCGCCGCCGACATCGTCGACCAGGGCATCGTGCTCACCGGCGGCGGCGCGCTGATCGCCGAGCTCGACGAGCTGCTCAAGGATGCGACCGGCCTCCCAGTCACGGTGGCCGACGACCCACTGACCTGCGTCGCGATCGGCACCGGCCGCGCGATGGAAGACCCCGCTTTCCGCGGCGTTCTCCAGCAAGCCTGATCGCGTAGGTCTTAAGGCCGAGAACCCCTGACTGACGCGCTCGAGGTTTGAAGCGATTTTGTTCAGGGCTAGGAGGCGAGGCGCAGGCATATGAGAATATTCCAAGGCTTGCCGACGCGGCCATGGGCAAAATCGGTCAAATCCCGAAGGGACGTCGAAATGGCTTCGATCTCGCCGCCGCGCGGCCTTGCAGATAGAACCACTATCCGCAGCGGCCACGCGACCGCAATATCTTCGCCATTTCGGCGCCTCGATCGCGTCAGTCAGGGGTTCTCGGCCTAATGGTCCGCCCGGCACATCGACGTCCGGGACAATCCCGAAAGGCTCAGTACAGCCTGTTCGTTGCCTATGTCATCGCGGTGACAGGGGCAGTGGCGGGCCTGTTGCTGGCGATCCTGTCGGTCGTTGATCCCATCGGCTTTGCCCAATTGCGTGTGGCGAGCCAGGAAATCGCCGCACCCGTCGCACGCGCCTCGCGGTCGGTGATCGGGTCGATTTCGGGCATCGACGATACGGTTGGCGCCTATGTCAGCGCGGGCACGCAGAACCGCCGGCTGCGCAAGGAACTCGCCGACACGCGGCGCGAGCTCGTCGCGACCAGCTCGCTGCAGGAAGAAAACCGCCAGTTGAAGGCGCTTCTGAAGCTGCAGGAAACCGACAAGACCGCGCTCGCCAACGGCTATCTGCTCACCTCGACCTCGACGAGCAGCAAGCGCATCGCGCTGCTCAGCATCGGGCGCAACCTCGGTGTCGCAGCGGGCCAGCCCGTGCGCGGCGCCGACGGCCTGATCGGCCGCGTGCTCGGCGCCGGCCCCTCGGTGTCGCAGGTGCTGCTGCTCACCGACGTCGACAATATCGTCCCCGTGCGCCGCGCGCGCGACGGGCTGCCCGCGCTCGCCAGCGGCCGCGGCAACGGCGACCTCGACATCCGCACGCTCAACATCGCAAACAACCCGTTCAAGCCGGGCGACATCCTCGTCACCTCGGGCACCGGCGGGCTCTATCCGCCCAACATCCCGGTCGCGATCGTCGTCCGGCGCCAGGACGACGGTGCCCTCGCACGCCCGCTCGCCGACCCGGGCAAGGTCGACGCGGTCTCTGTGCTGCGCCCCTACACCCCCGACAATATCGAGGCACAGGGCCTGCCCGGCCCCGCGACGCCGCCCCCCGCCCCCGCCGGCGCGCCATGAACCAGAAGGGTCCGCGCCTCGGCGAACCGGCATCGCTGTGGCGGATGCGCTTTGTTCCGGTTGCGAGCGTGATGTTCGCCTCGGCGCTGCCGCTGATGCTGCCGTTGATCGCCAGCTCGCCGGTGCTGCCGCCGCTCGGCCTGCTGTTTTTCCTGTGTTGGCAACTGCTGCGCGCCGAAATGTGGCCGGTGTGGATCGGGCTGCCGCTCGGCCTGTGGGACGATCTGTTCAGCGGCGCGCCGATCGGCACCGCGATGGGGCTGTGGACGATCGCCAGCATCGCAATCGCCTATTCGTCGCAGCGCATCTATTGGCGCGGCTTTTTCCACGACTGGGCGATTGCCGCTGCGTCGGTCGCGATCATCCAGTCGCTTGGCGCGCTGATCACCCACCCGCATGCCGCGACGGGCCGCGTGCTCGGCCTCGTGGTGCCGCAGATCATCATCTCGGCCCTGCTCGTCCCCCTGTTCATGCGCCTGACCGGCAAGTTTGACAATTTCCGCCTGAAACGCCGATAGACTGGTTCCAACCCCCTAATGCCGAAGAAGAAGAGTCCGCCGATTACCGAAGCCTGGAGGGGCATTACCTTCACCCGCCGCGCACTGGTCGTCGGCGGCGCGCAGGCGGCGGTCGGCGTCGCGCTCGCGACGCGCATGGCGTATATCTCGGTTGTCGACAACGACCGCTATGTTCTTGAATCGGAAAGCAACCGCGTCAACCTGACGCTCGTTCCGCCGCGGCGCGGCTGGATCGTCGACCGCAGCGGCAAGGCGCTTGCGAACAACCGCGTCAGCCTCCGCATCGACATCATTCCCGATCGCCTGCACAACAAGGAACTGGTGCTGGGGCAGTTGCAGACCCTGCTGCGCCTCGACGGCGACACGATGGAGCGCATCAACCGCGACCTGAAGGCGGCATCGGGATTCCAGCCCGTCGCGATCAAGGAAGATATGACCGAGGCCGAGTATAGCTCGATCCTCGTCCGCCTGCCCGAACTGCCCGGCATCGCGCCGCAGCGCGGCTTTGCCCGCAACTATCCGACCGGCGCGGCGGTTGGCCATCTGATCGGCTATGTCGGCGCCCCGAATGCCGAGGAATATCAGAAGGCCAAGGATCCGCTGTACATCACGCCGGGGTACAAGATCGGCAAGGACGGACTGGAGAAATATTTCCAGGACATGCTGAAGGGCAAGCCGGGGGCGCGGCGCGTCGAGGTGACCGCGCGCGGCAAGGTCGTCCGCGATCTCTCGACCCAGGCCGACGTGCAGGGCAAGACGGCCCATCTGACGATCGACGCCGACCTGCAGGAATTTGTCGCGCGGCGGATGGGGCGGGAGTCGGGCGCGGCGGTCGTCATCGACTGCCAGAATGGCGACATCCTCTCCTTCGTCTCGATGCCGAGCTTCGATCCGAACAGCTTTTCGGACGGGATCAGCAGCAGCGAATATGCCTGGCTGCGCGCCGACGATCACCAGCCACTGATCAACAAGGCGACGCGCGGCCTCTATCCGCCCGGATCGACGCTGAAGCCGATGGCCGCGATCGCCGCGGTCGAACATGGTGTCGACCCGAGCGAACGCCACACCTGCGTAGGGGGCTACCGCCTCGGAAGCCGCTTCTTCCGCTGCCTCGGCACGCACGGCAGCCTCGATATGCCGTCGGCGATCATGAAGAGCTGCAACAGCTATTTCTACTGGCTCGCGCACCGGCTCGGCTATGACGCGATGGCCCCTACCGCCCGGCTGCTCGGGCTCGGCGAGGAATTCCAGCTTGCGGGCAGCAACCAGCGCTTTGGCACCATCCCCGACAGCGCGTGGAAAATGAAAAAATATGACCAGATATGGTCGGCCTCGGACTCGCTCAACGCCGTCATCGGACAAGGCTATGTCAGCGTAAACCCGCTCCAGCTCGCCGTGATGGCCGCGCGGATCGCATCGGGGCGCCGGCTTTACCCGCGCCTGATCAATCGCGAGTTCAAGAATGAGCCCCTGCCCTTTTCGCCCGAAGCGCTCGCCGTTGCGCGCCACGGCATGGACCTTGTCGTCAACGGAGCCGGCACCGCGGTGCGCAGCCGCCTGCCGCTCGACGGCATCACGATGGCGGGCAAGACGGGCACCGCGCAGGTGCGCGGGCTCGGCACCGGAAACGGCAAAAGCGGGACGTGGAAATTTCGCGATCACGGCCTGTTCATCGGCTTCGCGCCCGTCGTCAATCCACGCTATGCGACGGCCGTCGTCATCGAACATGGCCTGGGGGGCGCGCGCGCTGCGGCACCTGTGGCCAAGGATTTCATGACCTTCCTCTTCGACCGCGAAAAGGCGATGGAGGCGCTCGAAACCTTCGAGGCCGGCTGGGGCGGCACGATCAAGGAACGCATGGACCGCGACTATGCCGCATGGAAATCGGGCGCATCGAGCGACCCCAAACCGGGGGTTCCGCAATGATTCCCGTTCCGCCCGCCATCCAGCGCATCCCGTGGAAACTGATCGCGATCCTCGCGGGCATCACCGGCTTTGGCCTGCTCGTCCTCTATTCGGCGGCGGGCGGCAACTGGGCGCCCTGGGCGCTGCAGCAGGGATTGCGCTTCCTCGTCTTTCTGACCGCGGCACTGGTGATCGGCCGTTTCCCGCTCCGTATTTTCGAAAACTTTGCCTATCTCGCCTATATCGGCGTCCTCGTGCTCCTGATCGCGGTCGAGCTTTTGGGCTTTGTCGGTGGCGGCAGCCAGCGCTGGCTGAACCTCGGTTTCATGAACCTGCAGCCATCCGAGCTGATGAAGGTTACGATCGTCGTCGCGCTCGCGCGCTTCTATGCGCAGCTACCTCCCGGAAATACGCGGACCTTTACCGCGTTGTGGCCCGCACTCGTCATGATCGGCCTGCCCGCCGCGCTCGTCATGTTACAGCCTGATCTGGGCACGGCGCTTTCGATCTGTATCGGCGGCGTCGTGGTCATGTTCGTTTCTGGCCTGCCCTTCTGGTGGTTCGGCAGCGCGGCGGCTGCAGGCGCGGCGGCGCTGCCGGTGCTCTTCTCGATGCTGCATGACTATCAGCAAAAGCGCGTGCTGATCTTTCTCGACCCCGAAAGCGATCCCTTGGGCGCCGGCTATCATATCAGCCAGTCGAAGATCGCGATCGGTTCGGGTGGCATCGGCGGCAAGGGCTTCCTCAACGGGTCGCAAAGCCACCTCGACTATCTGCCCGAAGGCCACACCGACTTCATCTTCGCCACGATGGCCGAGGAATGGGGGCTGATCGGCGGGCTCGCGCTGCTCTTCGGCTTCTTCCTGCTGCTGCGCTGGTCGACGCGCGTCGCGCTCAAGGCGCGGACGCGTTTCGGACAGCTCGCCGCCGCGGGCCTCACCATGACGATCTTTTTCTATATCGCGATCAATCTGATGATGGTGATGGGCCTCGCTCCCGTCGTCGGCATTCCGTTGCCGCTCTTTTCCTATGGCGGCTCGTCGATGCTGACGATCATGACCTGCGTCGGTATCCTGCTCGCGATCGAAAACGACAGCAAAACGGGCACGCGCCGCTTTCATTGAGAAAAAACTTCGACAAAAAATCATCGGGGGCATTGCCATCCCCACAGCGCCATGATAGCGGGCCGCTCGCTTCGCAGCAAAGAGGGCAACTCTTCGCAGCAAGGCACGCCGGAAAACGGCAGTGGACGCATAGCTCAGTTGGTAGAGCAGCTGACTCTTAATCAGCGGGTCCTAGGTTCGAGCCCTAGTGCGTCCACCATTTTCTCCCAGTAAATCAGCGAGTTACTGGACTTAAAAACGGCCATTTGCGATCGCTGAAATCTTATAAAGACCTATAAAGTCACCAGCCGGGCAAAAGTGTCGGCAAGGCCCCGAATTCAGCCCTCATTCTTCAATGGGTTCAGAATTCTCTTCCGTCGCAGATTCGGTGACGATGGCCGAGTTAGGGTTATCGGCAGACTGCCTTCCTCCATAACCTTGAGTTCTCAACTCGTTTCCTCGACGAATCTCTTCGTTGCGCTCAGAAATTGCTACCGCCTCTTCTTCCGCCTGTTGCTGCTTGTCGGCTAGAATTTGGTTGCGGGCATCACGGCAAGGTTGGACCACCCCCTGAAAGCCTGCATCGCTCTGAGAGAGCTGTATCGTTTCCTCTCCCTCCGTCAGCTGGAACCGAGCAACGATCCTATCTGCGGACGCCACCTGATAGGCATCGATCTTGCTGGGAAGCACTCCCTCCGGGTTCGAGCTGAACTCGACCTCGTTGTTATAGCGAGGAGCGGTTCCCAGAATTCTTTGGGACGAGGCAGAATCCAACCGCAGAAAATATGGTACGAACACGCCTCCCCGCACGTAGGTGGAACTCGGGTAGAACTTTGACTGCATCTCAGCCGGAGCGCCTCCTTTGTCGAACGACGTAAAACTGTAGCGCAAAGCTCCGCTGTCAGAGCATGTCACACGGACCAAGAAGTCGAAATCGTCGGCGATTATGTACTGTGCAGCGCTGGCAATTTCCCGATCGGTGAGAGCATCCGTTTCCGAAGTTATTCGCCAAGAGCCCGCAACGGCTTGGACCTGTTCGACCAACGACGGAGTTGGATCATTTTGATCCTCATTTTTTTGCGGCACCTCCGAACAGGCGACCAATCCTAACGCTAAAACACAGGCTCGAAAACTTGCTGCTGCTGCCGCTACCAAAACACCCTCCCCTAGATATGGAAAAACGGCATATGGGATAATGGCATTTACGACAATGCTCGATGCCCAAAACGATCTTCACTGACGCGAATCTGATCGTAATTGGGGCACTCAAGGACGAGCGTTTGCGGGCTGGAATTAAGCAGGCAGAACTCGCCAAGAAGATTGGCAAGGACCAAAGCTGGGTCAGCCTCGTCGAAGGTTCGCAACGGCGAGTTGATGTCGTCGAATTCATTCAGATTGCGAAAGCGCTCGGCGCCGATCCGATAGACCTGCTTCGACAGATCATCGATCAGATGGAATAGGCGCTAGAGGTTCACGACCTTCCTCATAGCTTCAGCGTCGACGTCGATGTATCGCTGCGTCATTGCCAGTGATCGATGACGAGCCAGAGCCTGAACGTCTCTCAAACTGCCTCCGAACCTTCCAATGTTGCGAGCGGCTTGGGTTATAAATGTGCGTCGGCCGGAATGGCTTGAACAGCCAACCAATCCGACCGCTTTATACCAAGCCTGAAACATATTCACGATGACCTGAGGCTCCGCTGCCCCGGATCGGCTGGTCTGGATGACCCTTCCCCCAAACGAAACGGGCTGAGAGCTAGCGAGAAGCTCCTCAAGCGACGATTTGATGTGCTTGGACATAGGGATAACGCCACCGCTTCGCCCCTTGCTCGCTGCGTTTTCCAGCCTGATCTCATCGGAGACATTGCCATCCGGGGTAAGGACCATCGACCACGTGATGCAGGCGATTTCCTTCGCCCGCAGCCCGGCCTTGAACGACAAAAAAAATATCGTCTTATTCCGGATTGGGTGCCTCGTTCGACATAAGTAATCCAGCACCGAATTTATTTGTTGCTGACCGAGCACTTTCGCCTGCTTCCCGAGCATAAATACCTCATGTGATTGTCGTTGAATGTTGTATTTATATAATAACATCACGACATCATATTTCCTATGGCACGAGAAATGCGAAAGATTACAACTAATTACTCACGCTCATTATGAAACTAACATTCTATAACGAAACGATTTTTTACGGACACAGAAAGGCAAATGACCCTAATTGCATCAATCAATGACTACCGAGACTGGATCAATCCCAACTTGCGCCCAAACGTATATGCAGTCGGTACGCTCAAGCAGCGTCGCCAATGTCACGACGGCGCTATCGCCTATCAGATGGTCGGGAACTACGATCGATACGATCAGATGTATTCGCAGTTCATCCGAAGACTAAGCATCGCCACCTATGGCCGAAAGCACTGGAGGCGGTATCGTGAGCTTCTGCCAAACTGCGCATCGCTCGAAGGGGGCACGATCTCATCATACTCCAAAGGTCGCCGCCACGGTATCGACCCGCATTCTGCAAAAGAAGGCATCCGGTTTCACATCAACATGTGCTTCCAGCGTCCAGGATGGATTCCCTTCGAACAGTTCAAGATCGAGGTGGTTCGCACTTGGACAGGGATGGATTGGGCGCTGCCGAATATCGTCGTTGGAATCTCGAGCGGAGATTGTGTCGCATACTCGTTGAAGGAAGGGCCTCAAACCCTGTTAGCGAACTCGATGAGCTGGCCACTTTCTGGGGCATCATCGGCGACACCTAATAGCAGTGCCTGCTAGCACTAAACTGTACCCATGACGAACCCGAAGCCGCCATCAACTAGCTTCTAGAATTGGCTGGGCCTCACTATAGGCTCCCTATTGACAACCCGTTCCGACGCCCTCTCTCTCGCTGCAAGGCATAGCTTTGCGGCTTAGCTATAATAATGCCTAAATAGAATTTATAATATTAAATCATCAATAAGAAATTATATTGCAATGTTAATGATTAATGTGCGCAGCTTGCCGATCGAAGAGAGGCAACAATTTAATATAATCTAGATAGACACTTTTTATCTTATTCAATCGATTATCGCCGGCCGTCAGGAGCAACGTACCATCGGTGGCCAGTGCTTCGATCTCGGCATCGGTAGGAACTTCACCGTTGTCCATCTCCTTAAGACGCAGCGCAGGAATTGGCGAAGGCGATCTTAGATCAGATCATCATGTCAACGGCTCGATCATAATCAGAAGATTACCTGAACTTGGCAATATAGCGAGCGACGGTGCACTAATAATGCGCAACGTCCTCCGACCAAAGCCTTTCAAAAGTTCGATGTCTTCCCAAATTTTCGGCAATTTTCTCCGCCGGGACGCCAAGTCTTTCAAGGAAAAGTACCGTCAATATCATTGATATACGCTCACTTTCATATTGAAGCCCGCTGGGATCAAGAGAATTTTCCTCGAGTTCTGCGACATAGTGAGTGTAGTAGTTTCTGGTATCGACAACCGATCCTATGAAATTCTTGACATTAAATTTTGGAGCAGAATCGCCAAATCTTTCTTGCATGTCTTTGAAGAGAGTTCGGAGGCGCTGCCTAAGACTTGGCTCGTTAGTGAAACGCAAAGTCGTCCGCAACTTTTCCGTCATCTCCTTCGACGTGGACGCCGGTATCGCAGAAACAAGCGCCGCCTGAAGAGCGTTGTGATCCGCTTCGTCCATCAATGGACTTGGCTGTATCGTACGATGAAAAGCCTCTAACGCCTGTATGGCTAACAAAAACCGGACGTTCACGAACATAGACTTGTCGGCGACTACCGTGGTTAGCAAGTTCAGGACAGCTCCGAGCGTATCGAACTGATCTAGCCAATTCGTGAGTGCATCAGAACAAGCACTGATCAGTTCCCGTGCTGAGATGACCGGCAAATCTCCAGAGCGACGATTTCCTGATGGGAACATCATGCTGGTGAGCACATCGACTGTGACTGCCCGCTCTCGATTCTGTCCCACACGCTCGACCGGACCTTTCAAGCGCAACGTCTGGGAAGGCAGATGACATCCCATGCAAAGCGAAGCCAACCGCTGAATTTTCCATGCATTATCCATATGCCAATTAAGCGACTTAGGTTCGTGCGGTGTCGCAACGAGAGTAATCTCCGATATCAGCGCAATCTCGATATCGCTCTTCGGCTGCGTTCGCATAGTCGTCGAAATCGACAATTCTTGATCGACTGCTGTGACGAGAAGTTCCTCATTCGAGGTACGTGAGGTGATCGACATAATCCGAGTGTCGAAATCGAAGCCGGAATCGAACGGCTTTTCTCCGAGCCATTTTTCGATTCCGTCAAACCGAAAATAAGATTTCAAAAAGAGAGGCTCGTCGCTATTCGAAAAATGGAGTCCGGCCGCAGCAACGTTTGCATGATACGTTTCAGTTCCAAAACCAGGGAAATTAAGGGTTCTGGATTGATTCAAGCATTCAAACAGCGAGATCAACTGCCCCTTGTTCGTTATGCCATGAATCGTCACATCTTCTTCGGCGGCGTCGGCGAAGGCGTCTGCAAGTTGGCGCAGCATTCCCGAAAGGGCTAAGCTCACTCCGACATCGGGATCAAATGAAAGTGTTCCAGATACACGATGATCAGGTGTCTCAGGAAGCCACCAAGCGCCCTCGGCGGAAAACGTATCTTGAAAATATAGCACTGATCATTTCCTCGTTTTGGGTGCTTACGATTCAGTGCTGCTGCGCCCCCCTGCATTTAGGACGGCTGCGTGCATCATGAGGGTATGAAACCTGTAGTCAGAGAATCCACTTCGGTATCAAAATATTGGTTTGGGCTCCCCGTCGCTTCAGACCAAAATTTATTGAGCGCAATTCGGAATGGAGTGGCTTTCCGAGAACTCGCTGGTTGAGAAGCTTTCGGCCAATGGCTGAAAACGTCCGTTCTCAGAAAACAAATCTCACAATAGTATGCGGCCGAAACATGAGAAAACTTGCCCTCCGTGACAGCGACACACCGAGCATCGTTCCGTTCGAGAATTTCGTAGAAAGGTTGAATATAAGCGTAGGTCCAGAATTCTTTTGGAATCACCCCAGAGGCGGCGGAGAATGAAATCGGCGATTTTGAAACCTGCACGCGCCCAACCGAAGCGATATCGCCCCGAGCGCAAGCATCCAGAAACTCCTTTCGAAGAGCATCTTCCGGTTTCTCACCGTCCTTCAGGGAGGCACATTCTGACCACCGGCTATCAACGGCCAAATGACGAAAAACCTCATGCATCGGCATCCAGCGGGACTCGGGCTTCGAAAGTTCTCCGTTCATTTCGCTGGACGGTCTGGGAGCAGATAATTTGAATCGCCACCACACGTTCCGTTCGAACCATCCGATCGAATAGAAGTGCCAAGCGGAGCCTGCTATCCCGAATGCGAGAAGCACCACTCCTAGCCAAAAGGAATAGATTGAAGCCCATTCTGGGAAAGCATCAGGCGCAAATACACCTATGAGGCCGACACCCGCCGAGGCAGGAAATCCGATCCACTTAGGTAGTTTTGAGACAGCCCCCATTCTGCATCCATACCGGGAACCAACATCAAGGCAAAGATGGTCGATCTAGACTTTGCGGAAATCCCGAACTAGCGTCTTCGCATTAAACGGAGAGATACAGGAAATGACTGAAAATCAAAGGGACAGTGGCCAGAACCGTGAAGAGCGTAGCGCTAATCCGCCTCCCCCTCCCCCTCCGGCCAGTGAGACCCCTCCTCCACAAAAGAAGGGCTGAGCGCATGACAGGCAGCAAACCTACCCCTTACATTCCAGACCACGCTCGACCACCACCGCCGCCGCCGCCTAGCTCGCCTCCCCCGCCTCAGAAGCCGAAGATGTAGGACGTCGGAAACAATCGACAATTCGCTTCATCCAACCCGCTCGGCTCGGAATGCTGATTAGGCGCATCTCGACCTGACGAATCCGTGATGCCGGTATGAAGGTAAGGTTCGCTCCCCAACCGTCGATCGACACCGTTTCCCTGTAATCTTGTTCGTCACCCTCGGGCGGGACAACACGATCGACATACATGGCAATGTCGCCGTTGTTCCCCGCCACGAATGGGCCAAAGGGTAGCGCTCTCATTTGATAAGTTTGCGAGCAGTGCAACCAGGTCCGATCTTCCAATTGCACAGAGATTTGAGTGGCCGGAAAACGGCTGTTTTCTGCGACTACGGCGCTCCATGCCGACGGTGTATCATCAGTCCACGAAATCCCCGATTGCCGAAGAAAATATCTGTAGATTCTGCGTCCCCACAGACGCCATGAAACACCGAATAGGACGGTTCCTGCAGTCGATGCAGCAATTGACCACTCGACCTTCCAGCCTTTTGTTATCGAAAGCAGAGCAATCGTCACGATTCCGAATGCCGCAGCTCGGAATGGGATATCAATCCCTTTGTGATGATCTCGAATGCCGGAATAAGCTATGACATATGCAAGGTATCCTGCGCCCAGGCCAACTTGGATATGCAACGGCAAAGAGAGCAATTTTTCGTTCATATCTATCCCCTCGCTCAGTCACCCGGATGCGTTGGCCGTCGCAAGACAATTCCTGATCACAGCCCCAGCCGGCGTCGTGCGAAGCCTTCAAATGCGTCGATTTCCTTGGCAAGCGCAGTTGCCTCCTCGTTGAGGATGTCGATCCGCTCTTGGACAAACGGTTTCGGATCCTCAGGATCGTCGTGCGTGGGGTGTACTGTGCGCAAATCGTTAGAACCGTGAACAGGCCAGGTCTTATTTGCGAGAGTTTTTGAGAACTTTCGAATGGCTTGATGGGTGCAACCCCAACGCTCGTTCAGAGCTGCATCTACGAAATCGTATCTTGAACCCTGCCAGTGGGACACCTTGAAAAGCCCCGCCGTCCCCGGATCAATGTATGACCCCACGCCGAAATCTTGGTCTTTTAGAAAATCAATAATCTCTTGCGGGATGGTTTCAACGATCAGGTCAAAAAGTTTCAAATCATGAGCGCTTGCGGCCTTCCTCCCAGAAATCTCGGCGAAAAGCCAAGCGATCGCTGTCGTAAAAATTGCCGCCGTTTTTGCAGGGTCGATTGGGCGAGCGTGGTCGGGCCAAAGGCCAATTACGATGGCAATAATGAGAGCGCAGCCCGTCGTTAATCGGCCTTGAAGGGTCGTGAGGTGATCAAGAAATTTCATTAAGCGGAAACCCTAGCAAGAGTGAACCTCCAAACTCCGAGCTAATCGCCGAAAGAGTGAAGATTCTTTACCAAATCGCCTGTCAGCGGCAACTGCTTCGCATAAAATCGCTCAATCTGATCTACCGACGTCCCAGCATTTTTTGCCAAGCTGTAGATGTTGACCTTTCCTTTCGAGTTTATCAATCGCATGCAAATGGCGGTGTGGCGCAGCGAATAAAGCGAGTATTTTTCTCCGGTGCTTGGGTCGTTTTCAATTCCTGCCTTGTCCATCACTTCCTTGAACTGACGAGCAGCAATTCGACCTGCCGTTGTTCGATTTTCGTACTCCGGAAAGAAGAGAAAGTCGGATGGCTGAGAATCCGGGTTGCGAAGCTTAATTCTTTCAAACACCGACACCGCCGCTTCCATCGTGTTGCTTATGCGCCGGCCGGTTTTCCCGGTTCTGACGTTGATCAGGAGTCTTCTTGGTTCGTCGCCGGCGACAGAAACATCTCGGTGCTTCAAAGCGAATAGCTCGCTCGTCGTGGGGCGGACGAAGGAATGGACAACGAAGATAATGAGGTCCCGCATCTCAGCGGTGATGCGAACTCCCCTCACCTTCTTTTCATCGTCCGCTAAAGCCTTCGCAGCTCTCAGCAGCTTTTGATATTTGTCGTCCTGTTTCGAAACCAACGGATAGAAGTCAAACCGAGATCTCGGACTATCCTTCTGCGGCGTCCTTGGAGTGGATGGAATGCTATCGATAGCACCGTCATCTCGGGCGAGCTTCAAGACATTTCTTAATGTGGCTGAGATTGAATTCAACGTCGACGACTTCAAATCCGGCCGCCGCCTCCTGACATCTTCGATATACTCTTGATACTGGCGAGTCTTAATCTCTCGCACGTCTTTCCCCCGAAAAGCGGGCATCAATCCCCACTCGGGATTCACAATGCACAGCTTGATCGTACGGACATAATTGGCGTTGCGCTCCCCCCTGTCGATCCGTGTTTGCCCAGCTCGAATGAGCCGATCCGCATAATACTCGAACGAAAATTCCCGTTTGACCGTCTTGATTCCGCTGAGCAAATCCTGAGCAAGGTCCTCGGCAGCCTGACGAGCCTTAACTTTCGACGTCTCCTTGGTGGATCGAACCTTGTTGCGCTTCTCGCTCGGAATCCAAATTCTCGCCATCCAATATGGGCTAGCGTTGACCCTATAGATTGCGAGCCCCGGGCGAAGGATTTGGATTGGCTCGGACAGGGCGTTCGGTGAGGGTTTAGCCATGCCATGTTTTTAGAGAAAAAAACTATAAAGTCATCCTATAAAGTCTCGTATAAACCTTTGAAAATCAACTTGTACGTAATAACTCTTAATCAGCGGGTCCTAGGTTCGAGCCCTAGTGCGTCCACCATTTTCTTGACATATGATGGCTTCATCTGGCGCCTCCGGCCGGAATGGGATGCAGGTCGGTCAACTCCGATTTTGCCGCCTGTCAAGCCGCTGAAATTATAGTGGGCCCCGGTTTCACGGACGGGTGTCCAGAAGCTTGAAGCGGATCGCAACCCCGCCACCCGGCGCCATTGCCAGATCCAGGCTGTCGGCGCTCGTCACCAGGCGCTTGCTGATCGTCAACGCCGCCGGGTTGGTGCGATAGTCCGCGCCCGGTCCATCGGCATAGATTTGCGCTTCATAGCGCTTGCCGGGCGCGAGGAAATCGAGCCGCTGTGTCAATTTCCGCGCCTCCTCGTCGGTGATGCCGCCGAGATACCAGTCGCCCTGCCCGCGCGGCTGGCGCGCGATGACGACATAATCGCCGATGGCGCTCTGCAGCGTGTGCGACACCTCCCAATCGGCGGGGACGTCGCGGATGAATTGAAAGGCATCGAGCCGTGCCTCGTAATTTTCGGGGAGGTCCGCCGCCATCTGGATCGGCGAATAGATCACGATATATTCGGCGAGCTGCGTCGCGAGCGTCGACTGCACCCGCCGCGTCAGCTCCTTGCCGCTCCGCGCGATGTCGAAGATTCCCGGCGTATAATCCATCGGCCCGGCGAGCATGCGCGTGAAGGGCAATATCGTCATATGCTCGGGCGGGTTCGTGGGATTGCCCCACGCATTGAATTCCTGCCCGCGCGCGCCCTCGCGGCTCACCCAGTTCGGCCAGGTGCGGCGCAGGCCCGTGTCCTTCACTGGTTCGTGCGTGTTGATCGCGATATGCAGCTTCGCCGCGCGTTTCACGACGTCGAGATGGTGGTGCACCGCATATTGGCCCGCGAACCATTGCCGTCCGCCGTCGCCATCGACGATCGTGCCGCTGTGGCGGACATAGCCGGTCTTGATCAACGACACGCCGTTGTCGGCGTAGAGCTCGAGCGCCGCATCAAGCTGACGCGCGTAATTTTCGATGCCGCCGCCGGTCTCATGATGGCCGATCAGTTTAACGCCCCTGGTCTTGCCATAGCGGGTGATCTCGGGAAGGTCGAAATCGGGATAAGCCTCGGCAAAACTGAACTTGTCGCCATTGGCGATCCAGTCGCCGTCCCAGCCCTTGTTCCACCCCTCGACGAGCACGCCGTCGAAGCCATATTTCGCCGCGAAATCGATATAGCGTTTGACGTTGGCGGTGTTCGCGCCGTGCGTCGGCCCGCTGCCCCAGGTCGATTTCTCGAGGTGCATTTCCCACCAGATGCCGACATATTTGCCGGGTTTGAACCATTTGCCGATGTCGGGAAGCTTGTTCGGCTCGTTCAGGTTGAGCGCGATCCGGCTGTCGGCGAGCGCGCCGGGAGTTTCGCCGACCAGCACGGTGCGCCACGGCGTCGTGAACGGCCCCGCTTTCTTCGCCAGCGTCCCGTCGGGCCACGGCATCAACCATGCGCTGTAGGTGCCCGCGCCATTGCCTTCGAGCAACATCGAGGGGAAATCGACCAGCGCCGCTTCGTGGAAAGACAGATAGAGACCGTTATCGCCCTTCAACGTCAGCGGCGTTTCGGCGAGCGTGATCCGCCGCGCGTCGGTCTGGGTATAGAGATATTCGTCGCGCTCCTGGCCGAGACCCTGATACCACCACGCCTGATAGGCGCCGACGGTGCGGAATTGCGTCTGATCGGTGGTGACCGAAACCGTTTGTCCTGCCGGAATAGCGGCATAATCGTACCGGAAACCGAACCCGTCGTCGAACAGGCGGAAGGTCACGCCCACCGCCTTGTTCAGCGCGGTGTCGCCCGCGAGCGTCACCGACAGGTCGTTGTGATGGTCGCGGATCAGCCTTTGTTCGCCCCATGGCTGTTCCCAGCTCGTATCGACCGACGACCGCTTCGCATGGCCGATCGCCGTAAAGCGCGGATCGGCCTCGCCCGCGAAGCGCAATCCCAGCCGCGACGGCGCGATCACCGTCACATTGCCGCGCTTGACCTCGTAAAGCGCCTCGCCGCCTTCGACCGAAACGCACAATTCGAGCCGCTTGTCCGGCGACTGCGCACATTCGCGCGCCGCCGCGGGCGATGCAATCGCAAGCATCGAAAGGCCGAACAAAAGGGACGTTTTGGAGATCATTTCATTCTTCTTTTTGCTGGGGAAGCGTGGATTATTTCTGGAAAGCCGAAAGCAGTTGCTGGCGCAGCATCGCGCGCTCATCGGGACGCATCGGGCCGAGTGCCCCGCGCAGCGCCGCGGGGATATGCCCCGATGCGATACCGGGATCGCCGAACACATGGGCGTCGAACATCGCCCGCCAATAAGCGCGCTCGCCGGGCGGCAGGTCCTTGAGCGCGAGCAACGCTGCGAGAAAAATATCGTTCGGCCTTTCGATCCCCTTGGCGGTGTCGCCCCACCAATAATTTACCATCGCATTGTATGGGTCGAGCGAGGCGACATGGTGCCACCAATATTTGGGGATGAAGATCGCGTCGCCGGGTTCGAGCAACGCAACCCGCGCCGCAGCAAGCGCCTCGCGGAAACGCGGGAAGCGGTCGAAATCGGGATTTTCGGGGTCGACGAGCGATAGCGGCGGCGGATTGTCTAGCGGGCCGATATAGAGGTTCGCGGCTTGGTCGGGCGGAAACAGGATGAAGCGCCGCCGCCCCGCGATGACGCACGCCAGATTATGGTCGCGGTCGTTGTGCGTCTGCGTCTTTACCGCCCCGCCGAGCCACAGTTTCGGGCCAACCGCGGCGGGCAGCAGCAGCATCGGATTCTGCCGTATGAATTCGGGCAAGGCGTCGGCGAGCGACAGCATCTGGATTGCCACCGTCGGCGCATTCTCCTGCCCGATCAGCCCCTCGATCCGCGCCAGCGTTTCGCGCAGCGGCGCGCTCCGTTTGGTGAAGGTGAATTCGCGCATGTCGGCGCGATAGGTAAAGCGTCCCCCGGCGCGCGCGGGTGCTTCCATCACCGGCACCGCCGCGCCGCGGTCCATTCCCGCGAGATAGGCGTTTAGGCGGCCGGGCGAATGCCGCCCGGCCGCCAGCGCGACCCAGTCGTCGAACAATCCCTTGATGACGACGGGCGTTTCGGCTGCAACGAGCGCGGCAAAATCAGCTGGCGCCGGCGCGCCACGCGCGGCGATACGCGGCAGCGTGTCGAGCGGCGACGGCTGCCCTGCGGCGGCCCCGAGACGCGCGGGCTCAACCATGCGTGCGCTGTACGATGCCCGTCAGATAGGCGTCGTGCGGGGGCTGGCGCAGCACCTGTTCGCGCACGAAACCCAGCATCTTGCGGAAATGGACTTTCACCTCGTCGGGCGGCACCCGGTCGACCGCTGGGCGCCAGCTTTCGGGGACGATGCCGTGTCCGGTGAACAGCGCGCGCCAGCTGTCGGGCGGCAGGCTTTCGTCTTCCTGCGGCGCAAGCTCGCCGCGCGCCCGAAAGAAATCGATCATGTGCGCGAGCTCGTCCGAAACCGGCAGCGCGCGCGCCGCGTCCCAAAAGGGGCCGGCATAATTCTGCAGTGCATGGTGCGCCGCCTGGAAATCGGCGACGCGCGCGAAATGAGAGCGCGTGATCCGGTTACATTCGGCGCGCCGTGCCGCATAGCTGTCGCCATCAGCCGGATAGACGCCAAGCAGATGCACGATGCCAAGCTGGAGGCCGTGCAAACCCAGGCCGTGGCTGGGGTCGAACGAACAGGCCGCCTCGCCAAGCCCTATGACATTGCCCGCCCATGGCTCGCTCGCCACGCCGGGCGCGAGCGCGCGGATTGTCGCCGCGTCCAAAGTCAGGCCGCTCGCCGTCTCTGCGGCTCGCAGCGCCGCGTCGTCGGTCGTCGCGGCACTCGAAAAGACATGCACGACATGCGTGTGGGTCAGGCCGGGGAACAGCCCGGTCCAACCGTTCGCGCCCGCGCGTATCTCGGCATAGACGGGCAGCGCGGCAAAGCGCGGGGCCAGCGCGGTCAGCATCCGGTCGCCGGGCATTGCCCAGCCTTCGAACGCGCCGCCGAGTGCCTCGCGCAGCAGGCCCTCGCGCGTGACATCGGCGAACAGCGCGCTTTCGACCCGTCGCCCGTCATCGAGCAGCAGCGCGGCGATGCCGTCGCCGCCGCGCTCGACCGCGACGCTTGTCGCCTCGAAAATCTCGACCCCCAGATGCCGCGCGATCGCTTTCAGGCTCTTCGCATGGGCGACAGCGGGCAGATGATAGCCATAATCGCTGCGGCCGTAGACCTCACTGTCCTCGTCGGGCAGGAACAGGCGGCCATTATGCGCGGCGGTTGCGGTCAGCGAAAAATCGTCGAGCCCGACGCCCAGCCCATGCCGGCGCGCCTTGACCCAGTGCGGGAAGAAATCGCCGCCGTTGATGCCGGTGCCATAGGCGCCATAGCTGTGCAAGAAGGCGCCGCGCCCCGCCCCGCTCGCATCGACGAAATTCTGGCCGAGCGTGAACGCGCCGCGCACCCCGCGCAGCAGCGCCGCCTCGTCGATGCCGATCTGGTTGTGGAGCGCCTCGATTGCCGGCAGCGTCGCGTAGAGATCGGCCGGGCCGTTTTCATCCGGCAGCGCGACCGCACGAACGACGACGCCGGCGGGTCCGAGCGCGCGCCGCAACGCCGCCGCCGCCAGCCACAGCGGCGCATCGCGGCCGAGCAAGGTGATGTCACGAACGCCGCTCATGCCGCGTTCGCCGGAACGCCGGGTCGCGCCTTGGCCTCCGACGCGCAATAGCTCGCAAGGAATTCCGCGTGCGGCGTCATGTCCGCCGCATTGACCGCGATCCGCTCCGCCAGATCGTCGAGCCGCGCCTGCAAATCTGCCGCCGACAGGCGACGGGTTAGCGGATTTGCCGCCGACGGCAGAACGCCCTGCCCCTCGAGCACCGACAGCCAGCTGTCGCGCGAGAAAAGGCCAAGCCTGTATTCGGGCGCGGCGGCGCTTTCGCGAAACAGCGCCATCTTGTGCGCGAGGCTGTCGGGCAGCGTCATGTTGCGCACATGGTCCCACATCGGCTCGCCGACGCGTTCGTTGGCGGTGTAGTGGAGCACAAGGAAATCGCGCGTGCGGTCATAATGGACCGCGAACAGCCGGTTAAATTCGCGCACCATGCGCGGATCGACCTTTTCACCGCGCCGCGGGATCAGGCCGGCAAGGTCGATCGTCGCGGCCTGGATCAGAAAGATGCTCGTCGATTCCAGCGGTTCGAGGAACCCGCTCGCGAGGCCGACCGCGATACAGTTGCCCGCCCAGCCGACTTGCCGGCGCCCCGCCTGAAAGCGGAGCAGGCGTGGTTCGTCGAGCGCTTCGCCGTCGATCACGCCGAGCACGGTCTGCCGCGCTTCCTCCTCGCTGCAAAAGCGGCTCGAAAAGACATAGCCGTTGCCCGTCCGGTGCTGCAGCGGGATGCGCCAGGTCCACCCCGCCCGTTGCGCGGTCGCGCGCGTATAGGGGGTCAGCGGCTCGACGCTCGTACATGGCACCGCCATCGCCCGGTCGCAGGGTAACCAGTCGCTCCAGTCGATCCACGGCACCCCCATCGTCTGCCCCAGCAGCAGCGAGCGGAAGCCGGAGCAGTCGATGAAGAGATCGCCCGAGACCTCCGCTCCCGAAGCCAGTGTCAGGCTTGCGACATCCCCGCTTTCGGCGTCACGGACGACATCGACGACCTTGCCTTCCATCCGGCGGATCCCGCGCGCGGTCGCCCATTTGCGAAGATAGGCGGCATAAAGCCCCGCATCGAAATGATAGGCATAGCTGTAGGTCGAGCGGATCGATTTCGGATCGCCGTTCGGATGCTCGAAGCCATTGGCGTGGCACGCCGCGACCGCAAAGCTGTAGTCCTGCAGCGAGCGGCTGTCGGTCCCGGCCAGCCGCGCGCGTGCCCAGTGATGCTGGAAGTCGGCGTTGGTCCAGCGATCGCCGAAGGTGCCGAACGGGTGAATATAACGCACCCCGGGGCGCAGCCAGTCGACGAATTCGATCCCCAGCTTGATGGTGCCGGCGGTCTCGCGCATGAATTCGGCTTCGTCGATGCCGATCATGTCGTTGAAGGTCTTGATGTGCGGCAGAGTGGCTTCGCCGACGCCGACCGTCGCGATCTCGTCGCTCTCGATCAGCGTGATGTCGTAGTCGGCCGCCGCGAGCAGCCCCGACAGCCCCGATGCACACATCCAGCCCGCGGTGCCGCCGCCCAAAATGACGATGCGATAGGGTCCGTGCGCGGTCATGACCGGTTCCTTACTCCCTTTGAAAACGAAGACGCGACCGCCGCAAGGGAACGGCCGCGTCCCAGTGGAGGATCAGAACTTCACGCGCGCGCCGAACTGGAAGCGACGGTCGACGCGGCTCCACGCCGAGTCGAAATATTTTGCCGCCGCGCCCGGGGTCTGCGGAGAATCGCCGAAGACCTGCTGTTCATAGACCGTCGTCGTGTTGAGCAAGTTGGTTCCGTCGATCGAAAGCTCCAGCCACTTCGTCGGCGAGAAGCGCAGCGACGCGTCGAGGAAGCCCGCCGCCTTCTGGAACACCGGCAAGCCGATGCAGCAGTCGAGATTCTGCGTCAGATAGCGCGACCGCCAATTATAGGCGACGCGCAGCCCGACCGGTCCCTTTTCGTACAGTCCGACGAGGTTGAACGTGTGCTTCGAGATCCCGGCGAGCTTGTGCGAGTCGAGGACGAAGCCGGTGCCGCCCAGCGACTGCTGGCCCGCGCCGAACGCCCCCACGTCGCCGCTCGACGACGCGGTGAACAGGTTCGAGTTGTTGATCCCCGATTGATGCACATAGGTATAGTTCGCCTGCATGCCGAGCCCGCTGAGCAGGCCGGGCAGGAAGTCGAAGAAGGTCTGGTAGGCGACTTCGCCGCCCCAGATTTCGCCGCCCTTCCGGACGTTGCTCGGCCCGTTGATCTGCACCGTCTGGGTCGACGTCCCATTGGGAACGTCGCGACCGAACTGGCCAAAGGAGATCGCGTTGGTCAGCTTCTTGTAGAACAGACCGGCCGTTACCGAGCTGTTCGACCCCATATAGCGTTCGAACGTCAGGTCGAACTGGTCCGCGCGCAGCGGCTTCAGCGCCGCATTGCCCGAATTGGCCAGGAACACGAAATTATAGCCGGTGACATTCTCCGGCGTGTGCGCGGCGGTCGGCGAATTATACACGACATAGGGTGAATCCGCGGTCGTGTTGATGATCGGCGCGTTGATCGCGAGCGTGTTGCGCAGGAAACCCATCTGCGGCCGCGAGATCGCCCGCGAATAGGCGAAGCGGACGAAAGTCTTGTCGTCGAATCCGAAACGCAGGTTGAGGCTGGGAAGCCAGTCGGTGCGCGTCGTCTTGTACTTGTCTTCCGCCGCGGCGCCGTTGGCGAACGCGATAATTTCCGGCGTCAGATAGCAACGCGGATTGACGACATTATTGCCCGTCAAAGGCGTGTTGCACGGCACCAGATTGTCGAAGATGTTCGCGGCGGGAAAGGCAACGCTGCCGGTACTCGCGATCTTCGTCCGCACGACGCGCAGCCCGACATTGCCCTGCAAGGCGACGCCGCCGAGCATCAGCTTGTCGCCCCCGCCGAATTTGACCATCGCATAGGCCGCTTGCGTCTGTTCGCGAACGCGAAACTTTTCGCCGGGTGTGAAGCATTCGTCGACGGTCGCATCGGGGCGATCGCAGATTGCGGTATAGCCCGTGCCGAGCGGCGACCCCGTGGTCGCGCCGCTCAGCGACTGGATCAGGCGCGGAAAGTCGCGAAGCGTATCGCGGTTGAGGAATACGAGCGGCCCGTTGGGATAGGCGCTGCCGTTATAGAAATCGCCGAGGCTCTGTGATTCCCATATCCCCTCGCCATAGCCCTGAAAGGGCGCATGGCCGGCGTTGCCGCCGCAATTTCCCGTGCCCGTCGGATAGGCGCCGCCGGTGGTGTTATCGGCGTTGAAGCCCGGGCCATTGCAGTTCCAGCTGGCAGCGATCGGCGTCCAGTTGAAGGTCGAATAGCGCACCGTCTGCTTGCGGTCGGCGTAGCGCACCCCGACCTTCAGCGAATCGAGCCAGTCGCTTTCGGGGAAATCATATTCGGCGTCGCCGCGCAGCGCGAGTTCGTTGGCGTCATTGTCCTCGACATGCCCCTGGATGAACGGGATCCAGTAATTGTGCGGATTGGCGAGACCGCCCGTCGCATAATTGACGTTCGATCCGGGGAGCAACGTCACCTGCGGCGTGCCATCGCCGTTCACGCTATAATCGTAATTGGCCATCGATCCGGTCGCGACCAATATGTCGTTATTATAGGTCGACGCATCGATATACTGCGCATCGAGGTCGAAATGCAGCCGGTCGCTCGCGTCCCAGCTGATATTGGCTGAGAAATCGCGGGTTCCTTCGCGATGGTCGAAATTGCGCGCTTCGTTCTGAAAATAAAGCCCGTCGCGCTGCGTCGCGCAATTCCCGCCCGGACCCGCTCCGCAATAGTTGACGAACGGCTGGCCCGGCACCGCCGAACCCGCGTTGATCGCCGCCTGCACGCTCTCGGTCGTGCCACTGAAGCTGCCGTGCGGCTGGGTCAGCAGTCCCCCGGTCAGCATGCCGTCTGCACCGAAGGTCAGGCCGCTGCTTCCGGCGAGGATCGATCCGGTGCGCGGGTTATAAGCGCGCGTGCCGAAATAATTGCCGTCCAGGACGGCGTGGCTGGCGCGCTCGAGCCAGGCATTGGTGTAATGCGAGTCGATATACTGGATCGTCGCGCGCAAGCTGCCCGAATTATTTTCATATTGCAGCGCGCCCGCAATGCCGCGCCGCTTGCGGTCATAGTCGACCTGCGAATAGCGAATGCCATCGGGCGCATAGGCCCAGCCCGTGCCCCCGAACGGATTGGCGCTGCAAGGCACGCTGCCATCGGCGTTCACCGTGGCGCGCACGACTCCGTCGGGGGCCACCGTGCCGAAACCCGCCGAACAATAGGTATCGATCTTGTCCATGATCACGCTCTCGGTTCGCGTGACGACATGGCTTTGCGCATAACTCGCGAGGATGCCGAAGCGACCGATCGCGGTATCCCAGGTGTTGCTGATCAACCCCGAGAATTCGGGCGTCCAGCGGCCCGAGCGATCGCCGTAATTTATCCGGACGGTCCCCGTGACGACGAGCCCTTTCTGGTCGAACGGCACGCGTGTCCGCAGATCGACCGTGCCGGCGAGGCCGCCCTCGATCATGTCCGCCGTCTGGTTCTTGTAGACGTCGATGCCGGCGAGCAGTTCGGGCGCGATATCGTTGAACTGGAGTCCGCGCGCGGCGTCGGCGGAGAAGCTGTCGCGGCCGTTGATCTCGGTGCGGACATTGGTCAGGCCGCGGATGAGCACGTCGGTCGGCTCGCCCGACGGGTGCGTCGAGTCATCGGCCGATTGCAGGCGGTTGACCGTAATGCCCGGAATACGCTGCAGCGCCTCGGCGGCCGACTTGTCGGGAAAGGCCCCGATATCGGTCGCGGTCACCGAATCGACCACGGTCAGCGCGTCGCGCTTGCGGCCTGCGGCATCCTCCAGCGCGGCGCGCACGCCGGTGACCACAATCTCGTCATTGCCCGAACCGCCCTCGGGCGCGTCCTGCGCGATCGCCGGCGACGTCATCAACAGTCCGACGGCCAGTACCGACAGCGAGGCGCCGCCCGACAGCATGCGCCCACGACATTTCGCGAATCCCTTGAGCCTCATCGCTCTCCCCTTCCCATGGCGCCCCATTTGCGGGGCTTTCTCTTTATCGGTGCGATGCAGGAATCCCCGCTCGCCCATTTGCATAGTTTTGCGTATTGTTGCACAAATGGCAAGCCCCTTTCGGAGCGCGCTAAAATCGTAATAAAACCCAACTAAATATGCAGTTTAATTGGAATTTCTGCCTTGCCCGCCCGCCGCGTATCCGCTGCACGCATACGTTTGCATCGATAAGCATTAATGCAAATATTTGCATTACAAGTCAGAGGAGATGCGCTTTTTTGCTGCAGGTTCCGGGCAGCGTCAGGATTGCGAGCGCGGAATACGCAGCGCGGCAAGCGCGGCCGACGCAAGGAACAGGGCCGCCAGCGCGAGGGCCAACGCCGGCTCGCCAGCAAACAGGTGGCGCACGATGGGGCCGAGACAGATCGCCGCGACGAGCTGGGGAATCACGAGGAAGATATTGTGGATGCCCAGATAGACACCGACCTTCCCGGGCGGCACGGCGTTGACGATGATCGCATAGGGCAGCGACAATATCGCCCCCCACGCGACGCCGATCCCGGCGGCCGCGATCCACAACCATTGCGGGCTCGGCGCAAGCACGAAACCCGCCATGCCCGCCGCACCGCACAGCAGGCACAGCGCATAGGTCGCCCGCTCGCCGATGCGCGCTGACACCGCAGGCAGCGCAAGTGCGCCGATCGCGGCGACGCCATTATAGGTCGCGAACAATATGCCGACCCAATCGGCCGCAGCAGCATAGGGTGCAGACACCGGATCGGTGGTGCCGAAATGACGCGCCGCAACCGCGGGCGCCGCATAAATCCACATCGCGAACAACCCGAACCAGGTGAAGAATTGCACCGCCGCCAGCCGGCGCAGCGCGGCCGGCATGCGCTGGAAATCCTCGCCGATCTGCAGCAGGCCGAGCGAGCGGTCGCCGCGCGCGCGCCGCCGCCCGGCCGCGAGCTGGGCAGCGCCCCCCAGCATCGCCGTCGACGCAAGCACGATCACCTCCCATTGCCAGCGCTGCAGCAGCGCGAGCAGCAGCAGCGCCGCGCCGGCCACCGCCGGCGTCCAGCCGCCGAGACTGAGCCGCGCGATCGGCCCCGCCACGCCCGTACCCGCAGGCCGATCCTCCGCCGCGACGGCGCCCGTCGCGGGCTGCTCGCGCGTCGACAGCGCTGTCCAGAACACCGACAACAACAGACAGGCGCTGCCGATATAATAGGCGTAGCGCACCGACGGCGGCAGCGCACCGCCGCTCCCGGTGCCTGCGACCCCGAACCAGTTCACCAGCATCCACGGCAGCGACGAGGCAAAGACCGCCCCCGTGCCGATGAAGAAAACCTGCACCGCATAGCCCTTGGCGCGCTGGGTGTGCGGCAGATTGTCGGCGACCAGCGCGCGCGACGGGTCCATCGCGATGTTGATCGACGCAGTGAGCAGCCACAGCGCCGCGATCGCCGCCCACAAGGTCGTCGCATTGGGCATGACGAAGAGCGCGATCGCGGTGAGAAGCCCGCCCGTGATCAGGAAAGGACGCCGCCGACCAAAGCGCGAGCGCGAATGATCGCTGAGATGCCCGACGATCGGCTGGACGATGAGCCCGGTGAGCGGCCCCGCGATCCACAGCACGGGCAGCGCCGCGACATCGGCGCCCAGCGTCTGGAAGATGCGCGTCGTGTTCGCATTCTGCAGCGCCCAGACAATCTGGATGCCGAACAATGCAAAACACATGTTCCAGACATGCAAATTCGTCGCGGCAAAGCCGCGCGATGCCGCCCCCGCCCCGCTCTTTAGCGGGTTGTCGGCATGCAAATCTTGCATTACCTCCCCCTTCCTGTGCTATCGCATCCCCACGTCAAACACGGATGGCATCATTATGGGCACCAACAATACGAGATTGGAAGACTTGGCAAGGCTGGCCGGGGTGTCGATCTCGACCGTGTCGCGTGCGCTCAACGACCATCCGCTGATCAGCCTGAATACCAAGAAGAAAGTCTGGGCTCTCGCGCGCGAGCATAATTATCCCTTCCGCAACAATATGGCGGCCGCGCCGGTGGGCGCCGAAGGGTCGATCGTCGTCGTCACCCCGCACATGCACGGCCGCCCGCTGCCGCTGTCGCATCCCTTCTTCCTCGAACTGCTCGCGAGCATCGGCGAGGCAGCGCGTGCGCGCGACTGCGATTTTACCGTCAGCCATACCGCGCCGCGCGATGTCGACGACCTGATCGCCGTGATGAACAGCAGCCGCGCCAATGGCGTGATCTTCCTTGGGCAAAGCATGCTCCACGACGGCTTCAACCAGCTCGCCGAGGCGAACAGCAATTTCGTCGTGTGGGGCGCACACCTGCCCGGGCAGAAATATCGCTCGGTCGGGTCGGATAATGTGCTCGGCGGCCGCCGCGCAACGCTCCATCTCGCGCGCCTCGATCGCAAGGCGATCGCCTTCGTGGGGTCGAGCGATCCCGAGGCGATGCAGCGGCGCCAGGGCTATCTGGAAGCGCTTGAATCGAATGGGCTGGATGCGGACCCCGCGCTCGACATCCGCGTCGACTTCGGCTTCGAATCAGCCGAACGCGCGCTCAGCCAACTGCTCGCGCGCGGTCGGAAGTTCGACGGCCTCGTCGCGTCGAGCGACCTCATCGCGCTCGGCGCCATCCGCGCGCTGCGCAAGGCCAATTTGTCAGTCCCCAAGGACGTCTCGGTCGTCGGTTATGACGACATGCTGCTCGCGCGGCTGAGCACCCCCGCGCTGACGACGATCCAGCAGGATACGCTGGAGGCGGGCCGCCGGCTCGTGTCGCAGGTCATGGACGCGCATTCCGAACAGTTTCTCGACTATCTGCCGACGCACCTGATCGTCCGCGAATCCTGCGGCGCCTGACCGCGCCGCCGCGCTCTGGCGGGGCTGTCCGGCCCTGGTTGACGCACCATCCTATCGCGGTTTGGGCACCGAGATGTAAACACCACCGGTGTTCGGATCGACCGAGAGATGGGGCGAGCTCGTGCATGGGAAGGCGACGTTCATCGCCATCAGAAACAGATGGTGCGTGGACAATTGCCGGGTCTGCGGATTGTCGCGAAGGAACTTGTGAAACACGTCGCGATACTGCTCATACGTCGCGCCTGCCTGCGGGCAATACACAGCCTCTTCGGGCGATTTCCCCGTGTTCATGACGGGCGCATCGGCGATGCCCATGAAATACCCGATGCAAGCGCTATAATCCTTCGGACCCGCGACGCATTGGCTGTAATAGGAATTGCCGCCGGCAAGGCTTTCGCGCGCCTGAAAGGCCGCGGCGTCGGCCGGCGACAGTGCCACGAACAGGGCTGGAGCAATCAACCGCTTCATTCGCCCTCCCCAGGGATTTTCCTCTACCAGCGTCATATACCCGATGTGCTGCTGGCACCTAATGTTATGAAGCGCTGTCGGGCCGATACATCGATCTGCCCTGAAATGCGCCAACTATTAGTCCTGCCAAACAGATCGAAATTGCTCACGCTGCCTGCTAGGACTGCCGGCTGAAGGGATCAACGTGTTCGACTTCCTTGTGTTTCTGGCCATCATTGTCCTGTTCATCCTGTTGATGGAAACCCGCGGCCGGTTGAAGCGCGCCGAGGCGACGCTGCTGGAGGCGGCCAGGCGGATCGGCGCGCTGCAGCGCGGGGATGCGGATGCTGCGGAGATCGTGGAAGCCATCCACGACGCTCCTGCTCCGGTCCAGCGCCAGCCCGCCGTCGCCGCCGATGCAGTATCGCCCGCCGCGCGATCGGCCGCCCCCGTCGAGACGGCCGACACCATCAGCTCGCCGCCCGCACCCGCCGTTGCCGCGGCGCCTTCGCCGAAACCGCCAAAGGCACCCGCTGCGGCGGGACGGACCGTCAATCTCGCATCGCGGTTCGAGAATCTGTTCGGAAAGACGCTGCCGATCTGGGCCGGCGGACTTACCCTCGCAATCGCCGGCGTCCTGATCGTTCGCTATGCGATCGATGTCGGCTTCTTTGCGCGCATCTTCACGCCCGGCGTGCAGATCGTCGCGGGCCTGCTGTTCGGCTTCGCACTGATCGGCGGCGCCGAATATGCATGGCGTAACGAAGAAAAATTGCGCGACGTTCGCGTGCCGCAGGCGCTTGCGGGCGCCGGCATCGCGACGCTCTATGCCGCGATCATGGTCGCGGCGAACGTCTATCAGCTGGTCGGGCCGCTGCTCGCCTTTCTCGCGCTCGCGCTCGTCACCGCCGCAGCGCTCGGCCTGTCGCTCCGGTTCGGCCCGCCGAGCGCGCTGCTCGGCCTTGCGGGCGGACTGGCGGCGCCTGCGATGGTCGGAGCGGTCGAACCCAATGTGCCGCTGCTCGCGGTCTATCTCGCGTTGACGATTGCCGGGCTTGCCGGGGTTGCGCGCGCGCGGCGCTGGCCGTGGCTCGCGCTCGCCGCGCTGATCGGCGGAATCGGCTGGGGGCTATGGATGGTCCTCGCGAGCGCGGCGCTCGATGTCGCCGCGGCGCTCTCGATCGGCGGCTTTGTCCTTCTTCTCGCGATCGCGTTGCCGATGATGGCGTTCGAGGGGCCGCGTTCGACGCTGCTGCGCGCCGCCTCCGCGGTCGTCGGCGCGCTCCAGCTGGCGCTGCTCGTTGGCTATGGCGGCTTCGTGCCGCTTCACTGGGGCCTGTTCGTGCTCATCGCCGCCGCGGGGCAATGGCTTGCCTGGCGCGAGCGCGGCTTCGCGATCGTTCCGGCGATCAGCCTGCTGCTCTCGCTGGCCCTGCTGGTCGCCTGGCCCGATCCCACGCCCTTCTGGTTCGGCCTGATCGGACTGTCGCTGCTGATCATCCACGCGCTGCCGCTCCTTGTGCGGATGTGGGCGATCCCCGGAAAGCTGCGTCCGACGCTTGAACTTTGCGCGATCGCGATCGCTGCGGCGCCGCTGACGAAATGGCATTTCTGGGGTGTCGCCGACGGGTCGCTCGCCTTGGTGGCGCTCGGCGGCGCGCTGCTGACCGCAACCGCCATCGGTCGCGGCTGGAAGGTCGAAGGGCGAACAAGCGACGGCCGTATGGCGTGGCTGGCGGCGACGGTGGGCGCGCTGCTCGCGCTCGCCATTCTCCTCATCATTCCCGCGTGGCTCGCGCCGCTTGGCATCGCAGCAGTGGCAGCCGCGCTGCTCTTCTTCGCAAAGGCCGCGCTCGACCCGCGCATCGAACGCGTCGCGGCGGGCTTCGTCGGCGCCGCACTGGTCGCGCTGGTCACGACATCGCGCGCCTTGGCCGAACTGCCGCGGCTGTTCGAGGGTGCGGATAACGCCGACGGCATGGCGATAATCCGCTGGGTCGGCCTTGCCTTCGCCGCGCTGCTGTTCGCGGTTCGCGGCGAAGGCGCCATCTTGCGCCGGCTGGGTCAGATTGCCGCGGCATTATTCGCTTACGGCGCGTTCGCGCAGCTCGTCCCCGCGAACGCGTTGATGCTCGTTCCGGCGCTGGGCGGGGCGGCCGTGCTTCTTGCCACACGGCGCGTCGCCTTGCGCCGCGTCGACGGCGCGGCGGCCAGCCTTGCCGCGCTCAGCCTTGCGTGGGCGGCGCTCCCGATGATCCTCTGGTCGACGAAAGCATCGCTATCGCTCGTCGGTGTCCCGATGCAATTCGACGTCGCGCTGCTAACGGTCGAGCCGTTGCTGCTGCGGCTGCTGCTTCCCGCATTGCTGTTCGCGATACCGGTCTGGCTGATCCGCGGCGCACTCCCGCGTTGGCTGTGGATCGCCGCCCTCAGCCTCGCCGCCATAGTCGGGGGCGTCGCCGTCCATTCGCTCTATCGCATCGGCTTCGCTGCGATAGCGGGCGAGGACTTTGTCGCGACGGGCATGCTTCAGCGGCTATTGTGGGAAGCGTTGTTGATCGGCGCGGGCTGGTTCGCGATGGTGCGCGGGATGACCGGCATCGCCCGTCCGCTGCTTGTCGCGAGCACCGCCCACGCGCTCTTCTACGGCCTCATCCTGCACAATCCCTTGTGGTCGGCGCAAGCGGTCGGCGGCTGGCCGCTCGTCAACCTGCTCGTCCCGCTCTTCATGCTGCCGTGGCTGGGGCTGACGCGGATGCCGGCGCTGTTCGCCAGGACACCGGCAGAGCTCGACCGCGCGATCCAGATTATAACGATGCTGCTCGTCGTGGGCTTTGCGTGGGCGACGCTTCGCCAGCTGTTCCACGGCGCGCTGCTCGCCCAGCCGGGCGTCACCGAGGCGGAAAATATCCTGCGGTCGATCCTCCTCCTCGCGCTCGCGCTCGGCTTCCTCCTCTGGGGCATCCGGGCCAAGCGCCACGACTGGCGCATCGCGTCGCTGGTGCTGATGATCGGCGCGGCGGGCAAGGTCTTCCTCTTCGACGCCTCGGGGCTTGAAGGGCTTGCGCGGATCGGCTCGTTCGTCGCGCTCGGTTTCAGCCTGATCGGCATCGGCTGGCTCTACAGCCGCCAGCTCGCCCCCGACCGCGACGATCCCGCTCCGGCATCGGCCTGAAGCACCCCGACAAGCCAGAGAATCGAAACGATGTTGCGTAGCCTGCCCCCCGTCCCGGCCTGGTCCTCGGCGCTGATCGCCGCGCTCGTCGGTTTTGGCGGAACGATCGCGCTCGTCGTCCAGGCGATGCGCAACCTCGGCGCCTCGGCCGACCAGACGGGTTCGGCGGTCACCGCCACCGGATCGGGACTGACGCTGTTCGGGCTCGGATCGGCCTTCTGCGGGCTTGTCGTCGGCTTTCTGGCGCTGGCAGCGAGCCGATGGCTAACGACGCGGGCCTGAAATTCAGGTGATGCCGCGCAGCTATTCGTGCCGGAGCGCGTCGATCGGATCGAGCTTTGAAGCCCGCCGCGCGGGATAAAAGCCGAAGGTGATCCCCATCAATGCCGAGAACAGGAAGCTCAGCGCGTTGACCAGCGGATCGAACAGGAAAGGCACGTCGATCACCCCGGCCATGCTCCACGAAAGCAGGAAGGCGAGCGCGATGCCGACGACCCCGCCGAAGCAGCAGAGGACCACGGCTTCGGTCAGGAATTGCAGCTGGACCTCGCGCGCGAGCGCGCCGATCGCAAGGCGAATGCCGATCTCGCGCGTTCGTTCGGTGACCGAGACGAGCATGATGTTCATAATACCGATCCCGCCGACGAGCAGGCTGATCCCCGCGATCACCGCGACCATCGCGGTCAGCGCCCCGGTCGCGGCGCCCAGTGCCTGGTTGACCTGCGCGGTGTCGACGACGTTGAAGTCGTTGGCGGCGGTTCCCTGTAACAATCGCCGTTCGCGCAGCAGCCCGACGAGCGAAGCCTGGATCGTCGCGCTCGAATAAGCGCTGTCATATTTGATCACGAAATATTGCAGGTCGTCGTTGCCGCTAAAGCGCCTCTGCACGGTCTTGAGCGGCATCATCACGACATTGTCGCTGTCCTGATCGGGCCCGCCGCCCTCGCCGCGTTCCTTCAGCATGCCGACCACGGTGCAGGAGACATTGTCGAGCCGGATTTTCGCGCCGAGCGGGCTCGCACCCGCAACAAAGATCGCCTGCCGCACCTTGGGGCCGACCAGACAGACGCTCTTGCCCGCGCTCTCTTCCTCGGCCGAGAAGCTACGCCCCTCCTCGACCTCGACCGACCGTGCGCGAAGGAAGGCATTTTCGACGCCCTGCACGCTCGTCTGCCAGCTCTGCCCATTGTGGAAGGCGGTCGCGCTCGCGGATACGCTGCCCGACACATCCTCGACCCCGGCGATCTGGTTTCGCGCGGCGTCGATGTCGTCCTGCTTGAACGGCCGCGGCGCGCCGCGATCGCCGCGGACCGGAAAGACGATCAGCACATTCGATCCCAGCGAGGAGATCTGGCTCTTGACCGACGCGGTTACGCCGTTGCCCAGCGTCACCATCGTGATGACCGCAGCGACGCCGATGATGATCCCGAGCGTCGTCAGGAAGGACCGCAGCAGGTGCCGCCGGATTTCGCGGAAGGCGAGGAGCAAAGTCGCGCCGAACATGCCGAGCATCAGCCAGCCTCCCCGGCGGCAGTTCGCGTGCGATGCTCGACGCTCTCGACCAGTCCGTCGCGAAACCGGAACACGGTCCGCGCGAATGCGGCCATTTCCTCTTCGTGCGTCACCATCAATATGGTGATGCCCTCGCCGTTGAGCCGGGTGAGCAATTGCATGATCTCGATCGAGCGTTCGGTATCGAGGTTGCCCGTCGGCTCGTCGGCGAGCAGCACCGCGGGTTCAGTGACGAGCGCGCGCGCGATGGCGACGCGCTGTTGCTGGCCGCCCGACAGTTCGGCGGGCGTATGATCGGCCCACGGCGCCAGCCCGACCTGATCGAGCGCGCGCATCGCGGCGGCGTGGCGCACCGCCTTCTTCTCGCCGCGATAGAGCAAGGGCAGTTCGACATTTTCGACCGCCGTCGTCCGCGCGAGCAGGTTGAAACCCTGGAACACGAAGCCGAGATAGCGGCGGCGCAGCAGGCTGCGCTGGTCGCGATCGAGCGCCTGCACCTCGACCCCGCGAAAGCGGAAGATGCCGCTCGTCGGCACGTCGAGGCAGCCGAGGACGTTCATCGTCGTCGACTTGCCCGAACCCGAAGGCCCCATCACCGCGACGAAATCGGCCCGCTCGACGCGCATGTCGACGCCCTTCAGCGCCTGAAAAGCCGCCTCGCCCTTGCCGAAGGTCTTGGTAATGCCTTCCAGTTCGATCAGCGGTGGCTTCGAGGACGGATCGGCGCTCACTGGGGCGCGGCCGCCTTGCCCGTCACGACCTTCATGCCCGCCTGCAATTGCTTCGACGTCACCGCGGTCAGGCGTCCGTCGCTCTCGCCCGTAACGACGTCGATCGGCTTCAGCTTGCCATCGGCCTGCAAAACCCAGACCCGCTGCCGGCTGCCCGCGCCGATCGTCGCGCGCTGCTCATTCTGCTCGAGCCCGATTTCGGGATTGAGCACGCTCGCCTCGCCCTTCTCCTTTGCGTCGGGCTGGAAGCGCAAGGCGCCGTTGGGGACCAGAAGCTGCTTGCCCGTGCTTCCGGTGGCGATCGTTGCGGTGGCGGTCATCCCCGGTCGCAAAACGCCCTCGGCATTGGCGACGGCGAGCCGTGCCTCGTAACTGACGACGGCGTTGCTGCCCGCGGTCGCCGCGGACGCCTGCTGGCTCGCCTGCGACGCGGTGTTGCTCGATGCCTGATCGACGCGTTCGACGCGCGCGGGGAAGCGACGGCCCGGATAGGCGTCGACGGTGAAGCTCGCCCCCTGCCCCTCGCGCACCTGCCCGACATCGGCCTCGTCGATTTCGACGCGAAGCTGCATCGCGGACAGATCCTCGGCGAGGATGAACAGGGTCGGGGTGTTGAAGCTCGCCGCGACGGTCTGCCCCGGCTCGACCTGCCGCGCGAGTACGACGCCCGAGACCGGCGAGCGGATCACCGCGCGGTTGCGGTTGGTGATCGCCGACGACAGCTGCGCCTCGACCGCGCGGACGTTCGCGTTCGCCGCCGCGACGCCTGCGACGTCGCGCTTGACCGCGCCCTTGGCCTGATCGAACTCGACTTGCGACGGCACCTTGCCGCCCGAAATGCGAAAGACATTCTCCAGCCGCGCGAGCTGCGCGCGGTCGACGTCGAGCGTCGCCTGCGCCTGCGCCACCTGCGCGCGCGCCGCGTTCAGATTGGCCTGCGCCTGCGTGATCTGATCCTCGATCACGTCGGTGTTGATCTGCGCCAGCACCTGCCCCTGCGTCACGCGGTCGTTCACATCGACATAGATATGGTCGATCTTGCCCGACACTTCGGACCCGACCTCGACCTGATTGGTCGGGCGCAGATTGCCCGTCGCGGTCACGCTGAGCACCAGCGAACGCTGGGCGACCGCCTCGGTGATATATTTCGGTTCGCCGCCCCCGCGCGAAAAGGTCGCGACGCCGAGCAGCACGAGGAGCACCAGCAACGCCGGCAGCCAATATTTCATCCAGCGCCGCCAGCGCGGGCGGGGTTTGGCACCGAGGAATTCGTCGAGTTCCTGCGGCTCGGTTGCGGTGTCGGTCATTGTGGCAATCCCCCATCCGGACCAAGGTTGGCCGGACCAAGGCTATCCGGACCCAAATTCGTGTCGCTCACCCCGCCGCCGAGCGCCTGGTTCAGCGCGATGAAGGCATTGGCGCGCTCGGCCTCGCTGGCGGCGAGCGCGTTGCGCGCGCCGAGCAATTGGCTCTCGGCAGTGAGCAGCGTCTGGAAATCGATCAGCCCCGACTGATACTGGCTGCGCGCGAGCAAGGCGGCGTTGTTCGCGGCCTCGAGCGCGGTGCCGAAAAGAAGGACACGCTCGCGGGCCGCCGTCGACGCGACCGCGGCGCTTTCCACATCCTCGAGCGCAGCAAGGATCGCCTGCTCCCACGCCGCGAGCGACGCCTTCGCCGAAGCCTCGGCGCCGGCAACCTGCGCACGGGCGCGCCCGCCGTCGAATACAAGCTGGCCGACCCCGGCGAATAGGCCGCCGGTGACGACGTCGAACAGATTGTCGATCCCGAACGAAGAGGTTCCGATATTGCCCGTCAGCCGGACGAGCGGCAGCAATTGCGCGCGCGCGACGCCGATGCGCGCGGTATCGGCAAGCAGCGCGGCTTCGGCCTGGCGCACGTCGGGCCGGTTGCGCAGGATCGCCGCGGGCGTTTCGAGCCCCGCCGCCTCGGGCGGAACGGGGATCGGACGGGCATCGGCTTCCAGCGCGGCGCGCACCGCGCCGGGCGGTTCGCCGATCAGCGTCGAAATGGTGTTCGCCGTCTGCGCGAAATCGCGTTCAAGGGCGGGGATGCTCGCCGCGGTCTGCGCGCGCTGCGCGGCGGCCTGCTCGACGTCGAGGCTGGACACGAGACCCGCCTGCAGGCGCCAGCGCGCGATTTGCAGATTTTCGTCCTGGATCGTCAGCGTTTCGCGCGCGATCGCGCGCTGCACGGCAAGCGCGCGCGCCGAAACCGTTACCTGCGCCACTTGCCCGGCGATCAGCCGCCGCAAGTCGGCAAGGCCATAGCCCGCCGCCGCGAGGTCGGCGCGCGACGCCGCGACACTGTTGCTGATCCGGCCGAAGAGGTCGATTTCCCATTGCGCGTCGGCGCCGAGCGAGAATTGCAGCCGGTCATCAGCGAGGTCGCCGACGTTGCGCCGGACGCCGCCCGAGGCGTCGATCTGCGGCAGGAAGCTGGCACGCGCTGCGCGCACGCCCGCACGCGCCTGCGCCACGCGCGCGGCCGCCTGCACGATGTCGCGGTTGTTCGCCAGCGCGCGCTCGACATGGCGATCGACCAGCGGGTCGTTCAGCCGGGTCCAATAGCTTGCGGCATCCGCCGGAAGTGCCTGCGCGCCGGCCGACCAATGGTCTGGCAAGGCAATGGCGGGCCGCGGAGCGGTCTGCATGGTGGTCGGGGCGCAGGCAGCAAGCCCGCCGGCAAGGGCCGTAACGAGCAGCCACCGCATTCCAGCTTTTCGTATTCGCCCCCTCAAAACTGTTGAAGCCTTGGCTTTTTCACATGTGAAACCGGCGAGGCCATAATGTATTGAATGGGCATAATTTCCGGGCGAGACAATATCAAATCGCCCCGGATCGAAACCATTTCTCTTCTATTTCTAATTCTCTAGCCCAATTGGCCCGCGTCCGGCGGGGCTAGAACCACGCCTTCACCCCGACGACCAGACTGACGCTGCCGGCATCCTCGCCGCCCGCGCGGGCGAAACGCGCGGTATGCGGACGATCTCGTATCGCATCCGCAGGCCGAGTTCGACGTCGGACAGGCCCGAACCTCGGTCTCGGCAACGACCAGATCGCAATCTGCGGCTCGAAACTTGCGCTCGAGCATGCCCTCGTTCGGGGTGACCGCCACCCCGGCGGGGTGGTGCCCAGTTTTGACCGATTTTGGTGCCCCTGGCCGGACTCGAACCAGCACTCCTTGCGGAACCGCATTTTGAGTGCGGCGCGTCTACCAATTTCACCACAGGGGCTCCGCGCCTGACAAAGCCAGATGCGAAGACTTCCCGGGATCGTGGCCAGCCACGATCAGGAAGGCCGCCCCGATAAGCCGGGACGCCCTCTTTTGCCAAGCTATTTCTTGAGCTCTTTCGCCAGCGTCTTCGCGGTCGCCTTGCCATAGGGCGGCTTGAAGCCCGCAAGCCCCGCGACATCGAGCTTGGGCTGGCGATAGACCGCGCGCGCATGGCTGAAGGTGCGGAAACCGTCGACCCCGTGATAATTGCCCATCCCCGACGGCCCGACCCCGCCGAAGGGCAGATCCTCCATCGCGTTGTGAAACAATACGTCGTTGACCGTGACGCCGCCCGAGATCGTCCGCGTCAGCACGCGGTCCTCCTCGCTCTTGTCCTGCCCGAAATAATAAAGGCCGAGCGGGCGGTCGTTGGCATTCACATAATCGATCGCGTCGTCGATATTCTTGTAGGTCTTCACCGGCAGGATCGGGCCGAAGATTTCCTCCTGCATCACCTTCATGTCGTCGGTCGGATTGCGAACGATGTGGAGCGGCATCTTGTGGCCGTTCGAGCTCGCAAAATCCTCCGCGCCTGGATTGACCTCGATCACCTCGGCGCCCTTTTCGCGTGCGTCGGCGAGATAGGATTGCAGCCGGTCGTAATTGCGCGTGTTGACGACCGAGGTGTAATCGTCATTGGCGAGCAAGGTCGGATAAAGCGCGGCCGCGCCCTTGGTGACGCTGTCGATCACGTCGCCTTCCTGATCCTCGGCGACGAGCAGATAGTCGGGCGCGAGGCAGATCTGCCCCGCGTTCATCATCTTGCCGAGCGCGACACGCTGACCGACAAGATCCTTGTTTGCGCTACGCCCGATGAAGGTCGGCGACTTGCCGCCGAGTTCGAGCGTCACGGGCACCAGATTATCCGCCGCGGCGCGCATGATATGGCGCCCGACGCTGGTCGCGCCGGTGAAGATCATATGGTCGAAGGCGAGTTTCGAGAAGGCCACGCCGACATCGGCATCGCCCGTAAAAACCGCCATTTCGTTCTCGTCGAAATAGTCGTGAACGAGCCGCGCCATCAGCGCCGAGACATTCTCGGTGAATTCGCTCGGCTTGATCATCGCGCGATTGCCCGCGGCGAGCACGCCCGCCATCGGCACGAAGACCATGCCGACGGGGAAATTCCACGGCGCGACGATCCCGACGACGCCCTTCGGCTGAAAGACGACCTCGGCCTTGGCGCCGAGCAGCCCGAGCGGGAAGGTCGGCTTGCGTTTTTCGCCCTTCGACCAGGCGGCCATATGCTTCTTCGCATGCTTCAATGCGCTGACCGAGGGCATGATGTCGGTCATCAGCGTCTGCTCGCGGCTGCGATGGCCGAAGTCCTCGCTCACCGCCTTCGCGAAATCCTCTTTATTATCGACGAGCAGCGCGATCGCACGGTCGATGCGGTCGGTGCGGACGCTCAGGCTTTCGGGCATCGCCGCGGTAAAGCTCGCTTTCTGCGCCGCCAGCACCTTGTGCATGCGCGCCGTTTCGCCGGCAATGTCCTGCTTGATCGCGCTAGCCATGACCCGTCTCCCCTAACCCTGTGCGGGCGTGTTTGATCATGCCGTGCGGCGGGTTGCAAGATGAAACGGGCCACCCATCTCTTCCCTGCCCCTTTCGCAAGTGCAGCAAAAACGCTAAGCGACCCGCCGACGTATCTTTCCCCACCGGAGTCTCTCGATATGACCGCCACCGATCCCGTCGTTTTCCTCTCCTACGCCCGCACCCCGATGGGCAGCATGCAGGGCAGCCTGTCGGACGCGAGCGCGACCGATCTCGGCGCCACGGCGGTCAAGGCGGCGGTCGAGCGCGCGGGCGTGTCGGGCGACGATATCGAGCGTATCTATATGGGCTGTGTGCTTCCCGCAGGTCTCGGCCAGGCGCCGGCGCGTCAGGCGGCGATCAAGGCGGGCCTGCCCAAGTCGGTTCAGGCAACGACCGTCAACAAGGTGTGCGGTTCGGGCATGCAGACCGTGATCATGGGCGCCGAAGCGCTCGCCGCGGGCAGCGTCGACCTGATCGTCGCGGGCGGCATGGAATCGATGACCAACGCGCCGTATCTGCTCAAGAAGCATCGTTCGGGCGCGCGCATCGGCCATGACACCGCCTATGACCATATGTTCCTCGACGGTCTGGAAGACGCCTATGAAGCCGGCCGCGCGATGGGCACTTTCGCGCAGGACACCGCCGACGCCTATCAGCTCAGCCGTCAGGCGCAGGACGATTATACGCTCGAATCGCTGAGCCGCGCCAAGGCCGCGATCAGCGACGGCGCGTTTGCCGCTGAAATCGCGCCGGTCACTATCGCGGGCCGCAAGGGCGACGTGATCGTCGACACCGACGAAGCGCCGGGCAAGGCGATGCCCGACAAGATTCCGACGCTGAAGCCCGCCTTCGCCAAGGACGGCACGATCACCGCCGCGACCAGCTCGTCGATTTCGGACGGTGCCGCCGCCGTCGTGCTGACGCGCCAGTCGGTCGCCGATGCCAAGGGCGCAAAGCCCGTCGCCCGCCTCGTCGCGCACGCTGCGCACGCGCAGGAGCCGAAGGATTTCACCGTCGCCCCCGTCGGGGCGATCAACAAGCTGCTCGCGAAGACCGGCTGGTCGATCGGCGATGTCGACCTGTTCGAAGTCAACGAAGCCTTTGCCTGCGTCGCGATGTTCGCGATGCACGACCTTGGCATCCCGCACGAGAAGATCAACGTCCACGGCGGCGCGACCGCGCTGGGTCATCCGATCGGCGCCAGCGGCACGCGCATCATCACGACGCTGATCGCGGCGCTCCAGCGCCACGGCAAGACGCGCGGCATCGCCAGCCTCTGCATCGGCGGCGGCGAAGCGACCGCGGTTGCGATCGAACTCGTCTGAACCCATCACTCTCTCGTCATTGCGAGGAGCGAAGCGACGCGGCAATCCAGAGTGTGCGGTAACCGCGCTGGATTGCTTCGCTTCGCTCGCAATGACGAAGAGGAATGGTTCCGACCAAACAACTCGCAAGCGAAACGCTCCACCGCAATGCCGCGACATTTTGCGACACTAATGTCCTGAAAATAAACGGCGCATTCCGGCTCCGTTCAAACGGGCCGGCCTATTCCATCCTTGTCATCGGGCAGATCCCCTCCCCCTGACCGACTGAAAAGGAATGGCACAATGAAGAGCAAATTTCTCACCGCCGGCCTGATCGCCGCGATGATGGTCCCCGCCATGGCGCAGGCCCAGACCCGCGAGATCCGCGAAGATCGCCGCGACGTCCGCGAAGAGCAGCGCGAATTGCGCAACGCCCAACGCTATGGCGACCGCGACGATGTGCGCGAAGAACGCCGCGAATATCGCGACGCGCGCCAGGAACTGCGCGAAGACCGTCGCGACTGGCGCCAGGATCGTCGCTATTCAAACTATCGCGCGCCGTTCAAATATCAGCAGTTCCGCATCGGTTCGACCCTGCGTTCGAACTATTACGCGCCCAGCTATCGTCCGAGCTGGGACAGCCGCTGGGGCGTGCCGCGCGCCGGTCGCAACCTGACCTATGTGCGCCACTATAACGACCTGCTGCTCGTCAATGAACGCAATGGCCGGGTCGTGAAGGTTTATCGCAACCACTTCAACTGGCGCCGCTAAACGATCGATATTCTTTCGTTTCAAAGAGGGTCGATGGGCAACCATCGGCCCTCTTTTTCGCCCGGCGATTGTCGTTGCGGCACGCTTACGAAGGGCATAACCTGCTCGAATTCTTGTGGGGAGATGTCGACATGAAAAAGCTGCTCCTGCTGGCCGCGCTGACCGCGCTGTCGGCCTGTTCGCAAAAAGCCGAAGAGTCGAAGGATACCGCCCCCGCGCCCGCCGAAACGGCAGCGCCTGCGCCGGCGGCCAACCCGGGGACGGCGCCGGGCAGCTATGACGTCAAGATGGCCGACGGCACGACGGCCTCGACGGTCATCAACGCCGACGGAACCTATGCCGACATCGATGCGACAGGAAAGACCGTCAAAAAGGGCAAGTTCGTGCACAAGGACGGCAAGGATTGCTTCGATCCCGACGGCGACGAAGCCGAGGAATGCTGGAGCCTGTCGCCCATTGCCGCGGATGGCAGCTTCACCGCAACAAACCCCGAAGGAACAGCGGTGATCGTCACGCCCAAGAAGAGCTGACCCTAGCAGTCGAATCCGGGACCACCGGCCGATATTCGGAGCGCGGTCAGTCGCCCCAGATATGGTCGGTCTGGATCCAGCCCTTGCGGCCCTTGACGTCGAACAGGCACCAGCCGTCCTTGCAGTCGGTGATCCGGCCGACGACGCCGGGCTCGGCGCGATACGCAACCCCCGCCGAAACGCTGGCGTCTTCGCGAAGCGGGCGGATTTCGGCGGTGACGATCGCAGTCCTGGTTCGGCTGAGCAAACGCGCCGCCATCCAGCCCTGCGTTCCATCGGGATCCTCGATCTTGCGCCAGGTTTCAAACCGCGCGACGACTTTGACCGGCAGGTCCTTGCGCCGATACTCCCAGATCACCGGGACGTGGGGCGACGGCCCCTTGCGCATCCGCGCCTCGTCGACGCTGATCGACGCCCAATAGGGCAATTGCGGGTCGGATTGCGCCGATGCCGGTCCCACCACGGCAAGGCTGAGCAAGATCATTGCAAATTTTCGGCTGGTCATAACCAACCCTTGTCAAAATCGGCGGGCATTATCAACCGGTCGCACGTCGCAAACGGTCCGCCGTCCACTGTTATCCGCGCGACTTCCCCTTGACCCCTTCGCATCGGCGCGCTCTATCGGCGGCCATGCCCGATTCATCCCGTCCGAAACGCCCGCGCGTCATCGTTACCCGCCAGTTGATGCCGCATGTCGAGGGCCGCATGGCCGAATTGTTCGACGTGTCGCTGTCGGCGCGCGACGCGGCTTTTACCCGCGATGAATTGAAGGCCGCGGTTGCCGACTGCGATGTCTTCGTGCCGACCGTTACCGACGAGATCGACGCGGACATCATCGGCGCCGCGGGCGACCGGCTGAAACTGATCGCCAATTTCGGCGCCGGGGTCGACCATATCGACCTCGCCGCCGCGCGCGCCAAGGGCATCATGGTGTCGAACACCCCGGGCGTGTTCACCGAGGACACCGCCGACATGACGATGGCGCTGATCCTCAGCGTCCCGCGCCGGCTGGCCGAGGGCGAGAAACTGATGCGCTCGGGGCTATGGGCGGGTTGGGCGCCGAGCGCGATGCTCGGCCACCGCGTCGGCGGAAAATTGCTCGGCATCATCGGCATGGGGCGTATCGGCCTCGCGGTGGCGCGCCGCGCCCGCGCCTTCGGGCTGTCGATCCATTATCACAACCGCCGCCGTCTGCCCGAAGCGATCGAGGAGGAATTGGGCGCGAGCTATCACGCCAGCGTCGATACGCTGCTGCGGATCAGCGACGTCGTGACGATCCACTGTCCGCACACCGCCGAAACGCACGAGATGGTCAACGCGGCGCGGATCGGCGCGATGAAGCCGACCGCTTATCTGATCAACACCGCGCGCGGCGAAATCGTCGACGAAAAGGCGTTGGTCGCCGCGCTCCAGACCGGCCGCATCGCAGGCGCCGGGCTCGACGTCTATACGCACGAGCCCGCCGTCGATCCCGCGCTGCTCGCGCTTCAGAATGTCGTGCTGCTCCCGCACCTCGGATCGGCGACGATCGAGGGCCGCGAAGCCTCGGGCGAAAAGGTCATCGCCAACATCCGCGCCTGGTGCGACGGCCACCGCCCGCCCGATCAGGTGCTGGAGGGGTGGGCCTAGGTTCGCCGCTCAACGCCGGTTCAATGACGCTCTGGATTGCTTCGTCGCTGCGCTCCTCGCAATGACGAGGCTTCCTAATGCACCGTCATTGCGAGCGTAGCGAAGCAATCCAGAGCGTTCATTCGCTGCCGTCGAGAATATCCAGCCACAAGTCGCGCCAAAGCGGATTCTCCGTCTCAATCAGCGCAATCTTCTTAGCGCGGCTTCCCGCCTTAATCTGCTTCTCCCGCCCGATGGCGGTTTCCATCATCGCATGCATCTCGAACCAAACGAGCATCTTGCAATCGTAGCGCGTCGAAAAGCCCCCAGCCCTTCGCGATGCTACCAAACACGCTGGACTAGGTTCGACGTCACACCGGTAAGACCGTGCCGTTGCGCCGGTTCGCCATGATATAAACCGCTGGCAGACGTTCGCGCATGGCCACTCTGGATTGCTTCGCTTCGCTCGCAATGACGAAGGAATTTAATCCCCCGTCAAAATCCGGTCGACGAGCTGCTTCACCGTCGGGGTGAAGTTGTTCGAATAAAAGGGGTCGGTCTTGAAATTGAATGCGGCGTGGCCCGCAAACATCAGATTTTGCTCGGGGTCGCCGCCGTGCGCGATGTCCTGCAGCGTCTTCTGGATACAGAAGCTGCGCGGGTCGGCGAGGTAGCCGGTGGTGTAATCGTCATGGTCCTTCCACGACGAAAAGCCGCAATGCGACAGGCAGCCCATGCAATCGGTCTGGTCCTTGCGGATCACCGCCTTGTCGTCGTCGGTGACGAAAACGACGGTGTTGTCGGGGGTCTTCAGCGCTTCGGTATAGCCTTCGGCCGCCCAGTCGCGTGCCCTTGCCCGATCATGCGGAGTGACCCAGAAATTCTTGCCCTTCACCCCGACATCGAGCTGGACGATATGATCGCCCGCTTCCTGCTTCGAATAGGGGATCTGGCGTTCCGAGCGCGCTTCGAGATCGCGCAAAAAGGGCGTGCGCACCGCGCTCGAGTAAAAGCCGGTGGGCGAAAAACGGTGAAGCAGCACATCGCCGTCGTCGAGCGTGCGGAGGCGGTCTTTCCACGCCTGCGGGATCGGGCTTTCCTCGGTCAGCAGCGGCCGCGTGCCGTACTGGAAAACGATCTGACCGAGTTCGGGATTGTCGATCCAATTCTCCCAGTCGCGCAGATACCAGACGCCGCCGGCCATCACGATCGGCACGCTGTCGGCAATCCCCTCGGCGCGCATTGTCTCGCGCACCGCGGCGACGCGCGGATAGGGGTCTTGCGGCACCAGCGGGTCTTCGGCGTTCGACAGGCCGTTATGGCCGCCGGCGAGCCAGGGATCCTCGTAAACCACCGCTCCGAGCAGATGCGGCACCTTGTGATAGGCGCGTTTCCACAGCGCGCGAAAGGCGCGCGCCGAGCTGATGATCGGCAGGTACATCACATTGTGGCGCTCGGCGATTTCGCTGAGCTTGTACGGCATGCCCGCACCGCAGGTGACCCCCGCGACCATTCCCTTGGTGCGCGCGAGCACGCCTTCGAGAATCTGCTGCGCGCCGCCCATTTCCCACAGCACATTGATGTTGATCGCGCCCTTGCCGCCCGACACCTCATAGGCGCGCTCGACCTGCGCGACCGCGCCGTCGATGCCATATTTGATCAGCTCTTCGTGGCGTTCCTTGCGCGTCAGCGTGTGATAGATCTGGGGAATGATCTTGCCTTCGGCGTCATAGCTGTCGGCATTGACCGCCGACACGGTGCCGATCCCGCCGGCGGCCGCCCATGCACCGCTCGACATATGGTTGGTCGCCGACACGCCCTTGCCACCCTCGACCAGCGGCCAGACCTCGCGTCCGCCATAAAGGATGGGCTTCAAACCTTTGAACATTCTAAATCTCTTTCTCTCCACCGGTCGCGTCCCGCGTACCGGCCCCCTTGGCCGTTTCCGTAAGCGGAACACGGCCGTGAAAGTCAATGGGGGCGCCGCCTAATCCCCGGAGAAAAGGCGGCGTCCTGCAAGCGCCCGACCATAGAGATTTTCATACCCGGCGACCATGGTAGATTCGTCGAAGCGTTCGGCGGCAACGCGCCGATTGGCCGCGCCGACATCCGCACGCAGATCGGCATTGCCGGCGAGTTCGGTCAGGGCGCCGCGGAACGCAGCCTCATCGGCAGCGATGAAACGGCGGTTTTCGTCCGACACCATTGCCGCAACGTCGCCGACCTGGGGGCTGACCACGGGCAAGCCCGCCGCCATCGCCTCGATCACCGCAATCGGCGCCTGTTCGCTGCGCGACGACAGCGCGAGCAGGTCGAAATGTCCGATCCAGCACGCGGGTTCCGCCATGAAGCCCGGCATCACCAGCCGCTCGCCCATCCCGCAAGCAGCCGCTTCGGCTATGATCGCCACGCGCTCGGGCCCTTCGCCGACGATGACCAGCCGGACATGCGCGGGCAACGCCGCGACCGCGCGGACGAGCCGCGGCAAGTCCTTGACCTTGCGCAGCCCCGCGACGGTGCCGATCACCACCTCGCCCTCGCGCCGTTCGAAACCGGGAATCGCCACCGAAGGCGCATCTGCATAAGCGGCGACGTCGATCCCGTTGCGGATCAATCGCGTGCGCCGCTTTGCCCCCCACTCGTCCGCCGCGATGCGCTCCAGCAAAGTCGAAGGCACGACCAGCGCCTCGGCGGTCGGCAACGCCAGCCTGCGAAAGCCGTTCCGCTTCCAGTTGCGCCTGATGCTCTCGTCTTCGTTGAAGCCATCCTCGTGATGGATCAGCGGGGGAAGCCCGCGAAAAGACGCAAAAATGCGGTGTGCCATCACCCCGTCCATCGATCCCCAATTATAGCTGAGGACCAGGTCGAACTGGCGCATATAGCGCGCAAGATCGCGGTAGCGCGTGGGTCCGGGCTTGCCATGCAGCGCGGGCGCGTCGGCCGGAAACGCAACGTCGATCTCCCGATCGATCGCATCGCGCGCGCCCAAAGCCTCTGGCACCGCCGACAGGATGGTGTGGCGCGCGCGCAGCCCCATCAAATTCATCAACCGGACGGCGCGCGCCTCCTTCCCGCCCAGCGAGAAGCTCGAATGGAGATGGAGCAGGCGAGCGGGACGATTGCCGGTCACGCGGCGGGCAATTCCGCCGCCCAGGCATCGATCGCGGCCCGCGCCTCGGGCTCGTCCATCGTCGGCGCATGCCCGACCCCCGGCACCTCGACCAGCCGCGCGCGCGGAAGTTCGGCGACCATCTTCTCGCCCGCCGATCGCGCAAGGATGTCCGACAGCTGACCGCGCAGGATCAGCAGCGGGATATTGCCCAGCGCACGGTATACCGGCCACAGGTCCATCGCCGCATCGCCGCCGCCGGGGACGCGCAGCGGCGCCGCGATCTGCTTGTCATAATCGGTGACGATGCGGCCTTCGGCGGTCAGCCGGTGCGTGCGCTTCGTCAGCCGCAGCCAGTCGTGGATTTCATACCCCGGATAGACCGCGCCGTTGAGTTCGGCGAAGGCGCGCGCCGCGTGCATCCACGTCGGCTGGCTGCCGCCCGCACCAATATAATCGCGGATTCGCTCCAGCCCGGCGGTCTGGAGTTCGGGGCCGACGTCGTTCAGCACCGCGCCGACGAGCCGCCCCGGCAGCGCCGCCGCCAACAACATCGCGACCAGCCCGCCAAGCGAGGTGCCGATCGTCGCAAAACGCTCGATCCCCAGCTCGCCCAGCATCGCGACGACGTCCTGCATATAGGTCAGCGGCACGTAAGTCATCGGATCCTTGGCAAAAGCGCTTTCGCCGCGCCCGCGAAACTCGATCACGATGATCTTGCGATATTGCGCAACATGCGGTGCGAGGTCCTCGAAATCGCGGGCATTGCGCGCGAGGCCCGGCATGCACAGTAGCGGCGGCGCGCTTTCGCTGCCCTCCGGTCCGGCATAGATGCGCGCGTGCAGCCGGACGCCATCGGACGACCACCAATATTGGTCCGACCAGTCGCGGCGCCCATCCTGCTTTGCATCCTGCTGGGCCAATATGGCACGTCCCCTTGCTTGGCTTTTCGTCTGCCCCGGCAAGCGGGACTCATCCCGCGTCTATCGCCAACCACGCCGCGCGGCGCAAGCAATCCGTCGCATAGGCCCGCGACAGGTTGCCGCCACCGGCTTTCGCCGATAAGAGCCGAGCGGCATGAGCGAGACCCTGCTTTCCTTCGAACCCGCAACCGGCGAAGAGCTTTGGCGCGGTCCGGTCAGCAATATCGACGACGAGGTCGCTATCGCGCGCCGCGCATGGCCCGAATGGGCCGCAAAACCCGTCTCCTTCCGCACCGAAACGCTGCGCCGCTTCGTCGACCGCGTGAAGGCCGAGGGCGAGGCGTTCGCCGACCTGATCGCGCGCGAGACCGGAAAACCACTGTGGGAAGCGCGCACCGAAGTCGAATCGGTGACGAACAAGGTCGATATTTCGGTCAAAGCCTATGCCGAACGCACGCCCAATCGCCGCATCGAGGGCGCGATGGGGCTGCGCAACGCGGTGCGTCACAAGCCGCATGGAGCGGTCGCGGTGCTCGGCCCGTATAATTTCCCGGCGCATTTGCCGAACGGCCATATCGTCCCGGCGCTGATCGCCGGCAATTCGGTGCTGTTCAAACCGTCCGAAAAAACTCCCGCTGTCGGGGCCAAGCTCGTCGAGCTGTTCCACAGCGCGGGGGTGCCGCAGGACGTGCTCCGCCTCATTGTCGGCGGCCCCGAAACGGGCAAGGCACTCGCGGGACACGAGGGCATCGACGGACTGCTCTTCACCGGCTCGGCGCGCACCGGCCTCGCGCTCAACCGCCAGTTCGCGGGCCAGCCGGGCAAGATGCTCGCGCTCGAAATGGGCGGGAACAACCCGATCGTCGTGTGGGACACCGCCGACCTCCGCACCGCCGCGATCATCGTCGTGCAGTCGGCGTTCCTCAGCGCCGGGCAACGGTGCAGCAACGCGCGGCGGCTGATCGTGCGCGACAGCCTTGCCGACAAGCTGATCGAGGAGGTGCGCGATCTTGCGGGCCGGCTGATCGTCGACCATCCGCACGCCGACCCCGCCCCCTATATGGGCCCGGTGATCGATAACGAAGCCGCCGACGGCCTGACCGAAAGCTTTCTGGTCCTGATGTCGAACGGCGGTCAGGTGATCCGCCACATGACCCGCCCTGTCGCGGGCCGCCCCTTCCTGACCCCCGGCATCATCGACGTCACTGGCATGCCCGAGCGCCCCGATATCGAGCTGTTCGGTCCATTGCTGCAAGTCATCCGCGTCGATAGTTTCGAAGCCGCGATCGCCGAGGCAAACAACACCGCCTTCGGCCTCTCGGCGTCGCTGATCGGCGGCACGCCGCAGCTTTACGACCAGTTCTGGGCCAATGCGCGCGCGGGCGTGATCAACTGGAACCGCCCGACCAATGGCGCCTCCTCCGCCGCGCCCTTTGGCGGGATCGGCCTGTCGGGCAACCACCGGCCCAGCGCCTTCTATGCCGCCGACTATTGCGCCTATCCGGTGGCGTCGGCGGAAAGCGATACGATGCGCGCCTCGATCGGCGTCGGCCTGCGCGATCCCGAAGGCTCGCAACTGGTGCTCAAGAACTACAATTAGGCCACCCCAATTTTACCTTCACCGGTGTCAAAAAAGCCTGCTTTGCCATGCGGGCAGGCGCGGACCATTTACGGTGCATGGAAAAGACGCTCCCTCCTGTTGGCAAGCTGTGGCTCGTCGGCGCCGGTCCCGGCGACCCTGACCTGCTCACGCTGCGCGCCGCGCGGCTGCTCGAAAGCGCCGACCTGGTGGTCCACGACGGGCTCGTCGGCGAGGGTGTCCTCGCGCTGATCCCGCCGCATGTGGAACGGATCAGCGTCGCCAAGCAGCGCAGCCGCCACACGATGAAGCAGGAACTGATCAACGAACTGCTCGTCCGCGAAGCGCTCGCCGGCAAACAGGTCGTGCGCCTGAAGGGCGGCGATCCCTTCATCTTCGGCCGCGGCGGCGAAGAGCTCGACGCCGCGCGCGAAGCCGGCGTCACCTGCGAAGTCGTCCCCGGCATCACCGCCGCTGCGGGCTGCGCCGCGCAGGCGGGCCTCCCCCTCACCCACCGTGAGGACGCCAGCGCGGTCAGCTTCGTCGCCGGCCAATGCAAGGATTTGACCGATCAGGACTGGTCGGGGCTCGCGGGCCATTGCCGCACGCTGGTCATCTACATGGGCCTCGCGACCGCCAGCGCGATCGCCGACAAGCTGATCGCCGACGGCGTTTCGCCCGATCTGCCCGTCGCGGTGATCGAGCGCGGCACAACCGCCGAGGCGCGCGTCCTGCGCACGCTGCTTACCGATCTCGGCGACCTTGTTGCACGCGAGAAAGTTAAAAGCCCCGCACTGATCATCGTCGGCAAGGTCGCGGCGCGCGCCGATGCGCTCGACTGCCTCGGCGCACCAGGCGTTGCCGAACAAATAAGGGATTTCACATGAAGCTGCTCACGGGCAATGACCTGAAAACAGGATTTGTCACCTGGTGGACGGGTAGCGACTGGTCGCTGCACATCGAGGACGCCGCCGATGTCGGCGAGCATGGCGAGGCGATCCTTGCCGCCGAGGAAGGCGCGCGCCGCGTCAACGCCCCCTATATCATCAACGGCGAACAAGCCGCCGACGGCCCGCGCCCCGCGCATATCAAGGACCGCATCCGCGCGCTCGGCCCGACCGTGCGCCCCGACCTGACGTTAAAACCCGCCGATCCCGCGGCCGGCGACTGGGTGATCTGACATGTATAAATATGACGAATATGACCATGCGATGGTCGACGCGCGTGTCGCCGAATTCAGCGACCAGGTCCGCCGCCGCCTGGCGGGCGAAATCACCGAGGATCAGTTCAAGCCGCTGCGGCTGATGAACGGCCTCTATCTTCAGCTTCACGCCTATATGCTGCGCGTCGCGGTGCCGTACGGGACGCTCGACAGCCGCCAGATGCGCATGCTTGCGCATATCGCGCGCAAGTACGACCGCGATTACGGCCATTTCACCACCCGCCAGAATATCCAGTATAACTGGATCAAGCTGGAGGATGCGCCCGCGATCCTCGAAGATCTGGCGTCGGTAGGGATGCACGCGATCCAGACGAGCGGCAATTGCATCCGCAACATCAGCTCGGACCAGTGGGCCGGCGCCGCCGCGGACGAAATCACCGACCCGCGCCCGTGGGCCGAGCTGCTTCGCCAATGGTCGAGCTTCCACCCCGAATTCAGCTATTTGCCGCGCAAGTTCAAGATCGCGGTGATAGCGGCGGACGAGGATCGCGCGGCGATGCGCCTCCACGACATCGGCATCCAGATCGTCGAGAAGGACGGGCAGCACGGTGCCGCCTTCTACGTCGGCGGCGGCATGGGCCGCACTCCGATGATTGCGCCTCTGATCAAGGATTTCGTGCCGCTGGACGACATGCTGAGCTATGCCGAGGCGTGCCTGCGCGTCTACAACCGCTACGGCCGCCGCGACAATATCTACAAGGCGCGGATCAAGATCCTCATCCACGAACTCGGCGCCGACGAATATCGCCGCCAGGTCGAGGAAGAATTCGTCCATGTGAAGGCGCTCGGCATCGACCCGCCGAAGGCCGAATTCGACCGCATCGCCGCGCAGTTCGCACCGCCGCCGTTCGACGCCTCGGCCCCCGACGCGATCGACCGCAACGATCCCGACTTCGCGGTCTGGGTCGATCAGAATGTCGCGGCGCACAAAGTGCCCGGCCATGCGATCGTCAACATCAGCCTGAAGCCCGTCGGCGGCATCCCCGGCGACGCCAGCTCGGCACAGATCGACCTGATGGCCGACCTCGCCCAGACATACAGCCATGACGAGCTGCGCGTCACCCACGCGCAGAACATCGTACTGCCGCACGTCCGCAAGGCCGATCTCTATGCGGTCTGGCAGGCGCTCGATGCTGCGGGGCTCGCGACGCCGAACCTCGACCTGATCAGCGACATCATCGCCTGCCCCGGCCTCGATTATTGCAGCCTCGCCAATGCGCGTTCGATCCCGGTCGCGCAGAAGATCGCGACGCGCTTTTCGGACCTCGGCCGCCAGAAGGAACTGGGCGAACTCAAGCTCAAGATTTCGGGCTGCATCAACGCCTGCGGGCATCACCACGCCGGCCACATCGGCATCCTCGGCGTCGACCGCAAAGGCACCGAAAACTATCAGCTGTCGCTCGGCGGCTCGGGCGCGGAGGACGTCAGCCTCGGCACGATCACCGGCCCTGGCTTCGACGAGGACGGCGTCGTCGATGCGATCGAGCGCGTCACCGACAAATATCTTGCGACGCGCACCGAAGGCGAACGCTTCGTCGACACCTTCCGCCGCGTCGGCATGGCCCCCTTCAAGGAGGCGATCTATGGTTGAGCATATCCATTCCGACGGCGAAGAACCCGCGGTCACCCTCGACGCCTTCCTGTCGCAGTCGAACGCGACCGCGGTGCGGCTCGAACCCGATGAGGACGCGCGCGCGCTGATCCCGCATCTCGACCGGCTTGCGCTGATCGAAGTCGCGTTTCCGAAGTTCCGCGATGGCCGCGGCTATTCGTCGGCGCGCATCCTGCGCGAGGCGGGCTATGCCGGCGAACTGCGCGCGCAGGGCGACGTCCTCGTCGACCAGATCGCCTATATGAAGCGCTGCGGCTTCGATACTTTCGCGCCCGAAAAGGAACTCAATTCGGCCGATGTCGAAGCGGCGCTCGCGCGTTGGCCCGAACATTATCAGGGCGCCGCCGACGGCGCGGTGCCGATCTGGAAATTGCGGCATGGCTAGCAAGACCGCACCCCCCAAACGCTCCGACGACCGCACCCGCGACCGGATCGACGTAGCACCGCGCTTCACGCAGGCCGACGTCATTCGCCTCAACAACCTCTTCCGCGGCCAGGACGCCGCCGAAGTGGTGACAAGCGTGATCGGCGCGGGCCTGCTGGGCGAGACCGGAATCGTCTCGAGCTTCGGCGCCGAAAGCGCGGTGCTGCTCCATCTGGTGACGCGCGCCGCGCCCGACATGCCGGTGCTGTTTCTCGATACCGGCAAGCATTTTCCCGAAACGCTCGCTTATCGCGACGAACTGGCCGCGAAGCTGGGGCTCAACATCGTCAACCTGACGCCCGACGCCGAAGACCTCGCCGCAAAGGACGCAACCGAACTCCGCTGGTCGTACGACCCCGACGGCTGCTGCGAAATCCGCAAGGTCAAACCGCTCGAAAAGGGGCTCGCCGATTTCGACACCTCGATCACCGGCCGCAAGGGTTTCCAGTCGTCGACGCGGCAGGGCCTTGCGCGCTTCGAACTCGACGGTTCGACCGGCCGGCTGAAGTTCAACCCGCTCGCCAACTGGACGCGCGACGAACTCGATGCCTATTTCGAGGCGCACGACCTACCGCGCCACCCGCTCGAGGCCGAAGGCTATCCGTCGATCGGCTGCTCGCCGTGCACATCGAAGGTCCAGCAAGGCGAAGACCCGCGCTCGGGCCGCTGGCGCGGCTGGGACAAGACCGAATGCGGCATCCACACCGAAGTGACGCCGATAGACGACGATCCCGCAAACGACCCGGCGTTCTGAGCGCGGCGCGGCGCGGCGCAATTGCCCGAGCAACGCAACATAGAAATTTCCGTGATTCCGCAAGCGAATCTGGTAAGCTGCCTCCAATTGAAATTTTGTGAGCAAAAGATGGCTATTTCTTTGGAAGGCAAGTGGCACTCGGGCTTGGCATTCGATCTGCACACCATTTCGAGCACGCATCTAGGGGTCGATGAATTTGGTCATGACCGTTTCGAAAATACGCGCAGCGAAATGGGTGAGCTGGTCTATCAGCTAAAATACAGATACGACAAAGCGAGCCTGTCGAAGATCGTATCTTTGCTCGACAAGATCAAGGGCATTGAGAAGTTTGACTATATCGCGCCGATCCCACCTACAAACAAGAAACGCCCTTTCCAGCCTGTAGAACTCATAGCGCATGCCTTGGGCGAACGCCGGGGCGTCAAGGTTGTGCCCCACCTTTTTACAAACGACGGCGATGAGGAACTAAAAGGGATTAGCGATCCTGTGGAACGCGTCGAACGTCTACAAAAGGCTATCAAGCTGGCCAATGGCACTGATGTTTCGAGAAAAAAGATACTTCTCGTGGATGATCTGTATCGATCAGGCACGACCCTGCGCGTCGTCACCGACCTTCTATACGACAAAGGCAAGGCCGAAAAAGTTTCGGTGCTCACAATGACAAAAACACGGAGCAACCGATGACCAAGGTCTTCCTTTCTGGCTCGCGTAAGATAAATCGCATAAATGATGCTATTCGGCAGCGCATCGATAATATACTCGAAAAGAATTTTGACATTATAGTCGGCGACGCGAACGGCGCCGACAAAGCGATGCAATCCTATCTCGCGGACAGGCAATACCCAAGCGTTACAGTCTATTTCGTCGGCACTAACTATCGAAACAACGTTGGAGAATGGACTACCGTACGCGTACCAGCGCCTTCACACGCGACAGGGAGAGAATTCTATACTTTGAAAGATAAGGAGATGGCTCGAGATGCAGATTTCGGGCTTGTGTTATGGGATGGGAAAAGCCCTGGCTCGATCAGCAACGTTCTTGAGATGCTGAAAATCGATAAGAAAGTGGTGGTATATTTCGGGCCGGAGAAGCAGTTTTATACCATCTCTAACGGCGACGACGTACAGCGACTTATCGAAAAATGTGAACCAGATGCGCTCAGCGAGATAAATCGCAAAGTAAAGCTAGCCGGTTCTTTGCGCGACATCGATAACGCGAGACAGTCCAGTTTAGTTCTCTAAATCACCTAAGCAGTCGGTAGTCGTCCTACCTCGATTGTGAAAGACATGACCCCTCACTCATAATCCTCGAACGCCATGCTGTCGTCGGCAAGGTCGCTGAACTTCGTCGTCTTCGCCTCGAAGTGCAGGCG
>NZ_JBOHHT010000122.1:0-47389 GCF_050725655.1 Sphingopyxis sp.
GTCCCCCTCCCCATCGCTGCGCGACAGGGAGGATATTACGTCCGCTTCCCACCCCAAAACGGACAATCGAAATACCGCTTTCCTACATTATCTCGCGGTGTCACCGTTTCTCCGGCTCTTTGATCTCGTCGAAACCTCACTCACCCGCCTAAAGCGACAAAGGAGACATTTTACACGCGCACATGCGTATCCTTTGTCGCCTTAAGGCCACAAAGGTCACAATTCCGATGCGAGCATGAAGGGCTTTTGTGGCCCTAACCCTCAATATTCGAGCGACGGATACCAGTCGGTCCCGCGCCCGCCCGGCGTCAGGTCGAGGATTGACCAAAGGCTTGCGATATCGGGCGCGTCGCGCGGGTCCTGTCCCGGATCGGCCATTTCGCGGGTCATCTCGCTTTTCCAGAACAGGCGGATGCCGCTGCCGTTGCGCTTGAAGACCGCCAATGCCGGGTTCTCGCTTCCATCGGCGTTGAGCAATTGAAAGTCCTGCGCATAATCGTCGCCGACCGTTTGCACGAAATCGAGTGCCTGCCAGCCGCGTTCCTGCGCGAAAGCCTTTTGACGCTCGACCGGGCTGCGCCCGAAGACCTTGAACGCAACGCGCTGCTTGATGTCGTTGGCATTGCCGTTGACCGAACCCAGCCAGTTGGTGCACATCGGGCAGGGGCGTTCGCGCTCGGGGCCGTACATCCAGAAATAGCTGACCAGCGTGTCATGATCGCCGAACAGGTCGGCAAGCGCCGGTTCGGAGCCGTTCGCATCCTTGAACCGATAATCCTTCATCAGCGGCCCCGGGGGCAGCTGGCGCCGCTGTTCGGCGACGCGAGTCATCCTGCGCCGCAGGTCGATTTCCTCGGCGAGCAGCGATTTACGGGCCTTGGTATAGTATTCATCTTCGCCGGGGAACGCTCGGCGGCGGGAAGCAAGTGCCGGCGCAGCCGACAGGGTTTGGCGAAGGGCCATCCAATTCTCCTTTTTGGGAGAACGTGCAATCAACGCCATTGTTGCGAAGACGTTTCACGGCTGCTCGCAGCCGCGCGTCATTTCGTCGCAGGACCGGGTCAGGCTGGCGGCATTTCCCACAGGATCAGCTTGGTCGCGTGGACATTTTCGCGTGCTTTCGCGGAGTCGAGGCGGGTCAGCTTCACCCCGCCTTTCAGCGCGCCCATTTCGATCATCGCGTCGATCACGACGACCCCGCCTGCGCCGACGTCGATTTCCAGTTCGGCAGGCCGCGCGAGTTTCGCCTTGGCCGTCGCGACATGGATATGGTGCGTCCCCGGCGCGACATCGGCCATCAGCATCTGGCCCGACTTGATCTGCCCCTTCGCATTGCCGTCGAGCGTCACGTTCATGCCCTGCAACGCGGCGACGAAACCGCGGCGGGTGACATAGATGCGCGCCTTTCCGTCGGGCGCCTGCATCGTCCGCGCGTCAGCGGTGGCAGCCGTGTCGGCCTTGGCGCCGCCCTTGTTGCTCGACAGCGCCCAGATGCAAAAGGCGATAATCCCACCAAACAGGATGGCGGTCAGAATGAGCAAGGTCCCGGGGGACATCGTCTGGGCCAACGTTGGCCCCATCATCGCGCCAATGATGGCCGCCACGAAAATGAGGGTCAGCCACATCGCATTCTTGCTCATATCGCCTCCTGTTCAGACGGGAGAAAATTCGCTCGTCGTCTCGTCCATAACGTGCAGCACCCCGTCGCTGATCGCGAAAAAGGCGCCGCGCAGTTTCAACGTCCCGCGCCGTACCTTTTCCTGAATGCACGGAAAAGTTCCCAGATTGTCAAGGCTTACGCGCACTGCAGCCAATTCCATCGCACGGCCTGCGTCGCGGTTGTCGATATCGCGGTGCTCGCTGCGAACCTGCTCGCTGGCATCGTCGAGCATCGCGATCCAGTCGGCGATAAATCCGCCGCGGCCCGGCTCGGCCCCCGCCATCGTCCGGTGCAGCGCGGCGTGGCAGCCGCCGCACAGGCCGTGGCCCATCACGACGATTTCCTCGACCTTCAGGAACTGCACTGCAAATTCGAGCGCGGCCGAGACGCCGTGACGTCCGGGGGTCGTCTCGAACGGCGGCACCAGCGCCGCGACGTTGCGGACGACGAAGATTTCGCCCGGATTGGTGTCGAAAATCTGCGACGGTTCGGACCGGCTGTCCGAACAGGCGATGATCATCACCTTGGGCGATTGCCCCTCGGCGAGATGTTCCCAGCGCTCGCGCTGTTGCTGCCAGCCGCCGTTACGGAAACGCCGGTAACCATCGATCATATCTGCAAAGTGAGTCATGGAGGCGCCTTAGCATAGGTAGAGAGGTTGAGAAGAGGCGCGTGCACGACTATGTGGGCGGCATGAACGCTCCCGCATCGCCCGCCACCACTCCCAGCCAGCGTCAGCGCAAACCCGACTGGATTCGCGTCAAAGCCCCGACCAGCCCCGGTTACGCCGAAACGCGCAAGCTGATGCGCGAGCTCAACCTGCATACGGTGTGCGAGGAAGCGGCGTGCCCGAACATCGGCGAATGCTGGACGAAAAAGCATGCGACGGTGATGATCCTCGGCGACACCTGCACCCGCGCCTGCGCCTTTTGCAACGTCAAGACCGGTATGCCGCGCGCCGTCGACCTGCTCGAACCCGAACATACCGCGATCGCCGCAGCAAAGATGGGGCTGAGCCATATCGTCATCACGTCGGTCGACCGCGATGATCTGCCCGATGGCGGCGCGAGCCAGTTCGTGAAAGTCATCAACGCGCTGCGCCGCGAAACCCCGCAGACGACGATCGAAATCCTGACGCCCGATTTCCGTAACAAGCCCGAAAGCGCGGTCGCGGCGATCGTCGATGCGCGGCCCGACGTCTACAACCATAATCTCGAAACCGTCCCGCGGCTCTATCCGACGATCCGCCCCGGCGCGCGCTATTATGCCTCGCTCCGCCTGCTCGAAAGCGTCAAGCGCCGCGATCCGTCGATCTTCACCAAGTCGGGCGCGATGCTCGGCCTCGGCGAAGAACGGATGGAGGTGCATCAGGTGATGGACGACATGCGCAGCGCCGACATCGATTTCATGACGATGGGCCAGTATCTTCAGCCGACGCCGAAGCACGCCAAGGTGATCGACTTCGTGACGCCGCAGGCGTTCGATGCCTATGCGCAGATCGCACGCGCCAAGGGCTTCCTGCAGGTCGCTTCGTCGCCCTTGACCCGGTCCAGCTATCACGCCGGCGACGATTTCGAACGCATGCGCGCCGCCCGCGAAGCGCAGCTGGCGCGCGTCAAGGCTGGCTGATCGGCCTTTGCCAAGGCACCACGAAACCCGCGTCCTGCCGTACAGCGACGAGCAGATGTTCGCGCTCGTCACCGATATTGCGCGTTATCCCGAATTCCTGCCGTGGGTGATCGCGCTGCGTATCCGCAGCGACAGCGAGCATGAGGCTGTCGCCGACGTGATCGTCGGTTTCAAGGGGCTGCGCGAAAGCTTTTCGTGCCGCGTCCACAAGCAGCGGCCGCGCGAGGTTTGCGTGAGTTACATCGACGGACCGATGAAGCATCTCAGCAATGAATGGCATTTCCAGCCCGCCGAGGGTGGTGGATGCCGCGTCGATTTCCTCGTCGATTTCTCGTTCCGCAGCCGGATGTTCGAGGCGCTCGCCGGACAGATGTTCGACAAGGCGCTGCGCAAGATGATCGCCGCGTTCGAAACGCGCGCCGACGATCTTTACGGAGCGGGGAGGGCGATGTCCTCCGACGGCCGCAGTTCGTCCTTGCCCGGCTGAAGCAGGTCGAGCGCGAACAGCGTCGCATGGTGGCGGATCGCGGCGCGATCGGTCGATTCGAACTGCACCCGCTGGGTAAAATAATCGTCGGGGTCCTGGCCGCGCAGCGCGCGTGCGAATACAACCTGGCCGACGGGCTTCTTCTCCGAACCGCCGCCCGGTCCCGCAATTCCCGTGATTGCCACCGCGACGTCGGCGTCGCTGTTCGCCAGCGCACCCGCCGCCATCGCCCAGGCGGTCGCGAGTGAAACTTCGCCAAAGGTTTCGAGGATTTCGCTGCTGACGTCGAGCTGGCTCTGCTTGGCATGGCCCGAATAGGTGACGAAGCCGGCGCTGAACACGTCCGAGCTCCCGGCAATATCGGTCAGCGCGACCGACACCATGCCGCCCGTGCAGCTTTCGGCGACGGCGACTTTCCGCCCCGCGGTGCGGTTGCTTGCAAGGACGGCGGTGGCAAGGTCGTCGCGCGCGGCAAGGCGCGTTTCAGCATCGGACAGCACGGGTTCAATTCTCCGGAAGTTGCAGGGTCGCGACGGCCTGGGCAGCGATCCCCTCGCGGCGACCGGTGAAGCCCAGCCGCTCTGTCGTTGTCGCTTTGACACTAACCCGTTCGAGCGGAATCGCAAGGATTTCGGCAATCCGCGCCCGCATCGCGGCGCGGTGCGGGCCAATTTTCGGCGCTTCGGCGATGATCGTCAGGTCGACATGGGCGATGCGCCCGCCGCGTGCGGTCACGCGTTCGGCGGCAAAGGACAAGAAGCGGTGCGACGCGGCGCCGCGCCATTGCGGATCGTTCGGCGGGAAATGGTCGCCAATATCGCCGTCGGCGAGCGCGCCGAGGATTGCGTCGGTCAGCGCATGAAGCCCGACGTCGGCATCGCTATGCCCCTCAAGCCCATGACTATACGCGATTTCTATGCCGCCGATCCAAAGCGGTTTGCCCGCCACAAGACGGTGGACGTCATATCCCATGCCGACCGCAGTTCGCGTCATCGTATCGATCCCCAGAAGCCCAGCGAGGATCGTCATATCCTCGGCATATGTCAGTTTATGGAGCCGCGCATCGCCCGGGACCGTCACAACCGACACACCCAGCCGGCGCACCAACTGTGCATCGTCGGTTGCGGCAGCCTCGACAGCCTCGGTATGGGCGCGGCGCAATGTGCCAAGGTGGAACGCTTGCGGCGTCTGAACGCGTGCCAGTGCGCTGCGGTCGACAACCTCACCAGCGAGGTGCGCGGTTTGTTCTACGAGGGTGTCGGGAACGGGCAAAGTCGGGATTGCCGCCTCGGCATCGTGCAGCGCCTCAAGCAGGCGATCGATCATCGCTGCGGCCACACCGGGCCGTGCGGCGTCATGAACGAGGACGAATGCGCCGTCTTCCCAATCGGCGAGCGCTGTAAGCGCGTTCGCGACAGATTGCTGCCGTTCGGCCCCGGGATCGGCAGAAATCCAACCATCCGGAAGGTCTCCGAGCGCGGCCATGACGTCACCATTTGCCACCAACACGCCGCCACCGATCGCTGGATGCGAGGAAAAAGCATCGAGGCTCCAACGCAGCACCGGCTTGCTACCCAGTATTGCGAGCTGCTTTGGCATTTCCAGCCCGGCGCGCGTTCCCCGACCGCCCGCGAGCAATATGACCGCGACGCGCGGCAGAACGGAAGGGTCGGACTCGGTCATCGTGCGCGCCGGTTAGCGCAGCCGCGCCTTGCGGGAAAGCGGCTTAGCGTGTACGGGCTGCTCAAATTTTAGGCAATTTGACGAAAGCTCCCCGCCATGGCGCCGCTGCGGCCCATCCAGATTGGCAATATCACCATCGCGGATCCCGTGATCCTCGCGCCGATGACGGGCGTCTCCGACCTGCCGTTCCGCAAGCTCGTCCGCCATTATGGTTCGGGGCTCAATGTCACCGAGATGATCGCGAGCCAGGCGGCAATCCGCGAAACGCGCCAGTCGATCCAGAAAGCGGCGTGGGACCCCGTTGAAGAGCCGGTCTCGATGCAACTCGTCGGTTGCACCCCGTATGAAATGGGCGAAGCCGCGAAGCTCAACGAAGATCGCGGCGCGGCGATCATCGACATCAACATGGGCTGCCCGGTGCGCAAGGTTACCAACGGCGACGCGGGCTCGGCGCTGATGCGCGACCTGAAGCTTGCCGCCGCGTTGATCGACTCCTGCGTCAAGGCGGTGTCGGTGCCGGTAACGGTCAAGATGCGCATGGGCTGGTGCCACGACAGCCTCAACGCCCCCGAACTCGCACATATCGCCGAGGATCTGGGCGCCAAGCTGGTGACGGTCCATGGCCGCACGCGCAACCAGATGTACCGCGGCGAGGCCGACTGGAGCTTCATCCGCAAGGTCAAGGATGCGGTGTCGATCCCGGTGATCGCCAATGGCGACATCTGCTCGGTCGAGGATGCGCGCACCGCGCTGGTGCAGAGCGGCGCCGATGGCGTCATGATCGGTCGCGGCGCTTATGGCCGCCCGTGGCTGCTCGGGCAGGTGATGGCAGCGCTCCGCGGCGAAAGCCCGCGCCCCGACCCCGGCATAGACGAACAATATGACGTCATTACATCGCATTATCGCGCGATGGTCGACCATTATGGTGAAATCACCGGGGTCAATATGGCGCGCAAGCATCTCGGCTGGTACGTCAAGGGTGTGCATGGATCGGCCGAATTTCGCAATAAGGTCAACCAGATCCCCAGCAGCCGCGACGTACTCGACGCGCTCGAACAATTCTACACGCCGTTCCTGAGCAAGGCGGCGGCGTGACCGCGCTCACGTCGAGCATTCCGAGTTTCGATCACGACGAACTGATCCAGTCGCACCCCGTTCCGACGCTGCTCATCGACGGCGGCGGGGTGGTGCTGTTCGTCAACGCCGCCGCCGAACAGCTCTGCAACGTCAGCCGTTCGGCGATGGTCGGCCGCGTCGTCTATGACGTGATCGAGATGGACCGCAGCTATCGCCAGCGGATGAGCGACGCCGCGACGTCGGCGCTCTTCGCGCATCGTACAGAGATTTCAGCGGGTGGTCGCCGGTCCTTTTTCGTGGACATGCAGATGGTGCCCTATGGCCAAAGCGGCCACCGTATCCTCGCGCTCATACCGTCGCAAAGCGATTCCGAGCTGATGGGCGGCGCAATCGGCCGATCGGGCCGCGCGGCGGGCGCGGCCGCGTCGATGCTGGCGCACGAGATCAAGAATCCGCTTGCGGGCATCAAGGGCGCTGCGCAGCTGCTCGCGCGCAAGACCGATGCGGGAGGCGAGCGCTTCACGACGCTGATCTGCGCCGAGGTCGATCGCATCGCGACACTGATCGACCAGATGGAGCATTTCTCGCGCGGGCAACCGATCACCTGCGGCCCGATCAACCTGTACCAGCCGATTCATCAGGCGATGGAAACCGCGCGTGCGCGACAGTTTCCGGGCTTGCGTTTTGCCGAGGATTTCGACCCCTCGCTACCGCTCGTGCATGGAAACCATGACGCCATGGTGCAGATACTGCTCAACCTGCTCACCAACGGCTGCGAAGCATTGGGTGGGCGGGACGATGGCGTTGTCCGGCTGACGACCGCGTATCGGCATGGCCTGTCGATCGACAATGGCGACGGACGCGGCCGCATTGCGCTGCCGATCGAGGTCAGCGTCAGCGACAATGGTCCCGGCGTTCCCGCCGATATTCGCGGCGACCTGTTCGATCCATTCGTGACGACGAAACGCGAGGGGCGGGGGCTCGGCCTCGCGCTCGTCGCGAAGCTCGCGCGTGACATGGGCGGCACGGTCCAGCATATCCGCGACGGCGAATGGACCCGCTTCCGTGTTCATCTTCCCGTCGCGCAAAAGGGACGGCCCGCATGAGCAAGGCGAAGACGATCCTGCTGGTCGAGGACGACCCGGCGATCGCGATGATCATTCGCGAAACGCTCGTCGGTGAATGCAGCCGCTTCGCATCGGTCGCCAGCATCGCCGAACGCAATGCCTGGCTTGCCGACAACCGGCCCGACCTTGTCATCACCGATGTCGTCCTGCCCGATGGCGACGGTATCGATTCGCTGCGGATCGACGCCCTTACGCCGGTAATAGTATTGTCGGCGCAGAATACGCTCGATACCGCGGTGCGCGCGACGGGGATCGGCAGTTACGATTATCTGCCCAAGCCGTTCGATCTCGACGAACTGACCGCGAGCGTCCGCGCCGCGTTGCAGCGAAAGGCTGAGCCTGCGGCAAGGGACACCGCGGGGGCGGCCGACAGCCATGGTCTCGTCGGCCGCGCTCCGGCGATGCAAGCGGTCTATCGCACGATAGCACGGCTCGCCTCGAACGATCTGGCGGTGTTGATCCTCGGCGAATCAGGAACGGGCAAGGAGGTCGTGGCGCGCGCGATCCACGCGACCGGCCTGCGTCGCGCCGGACCTTTCGTGGCGATCAACATGGCAGCGATCCCGCGCGAACTGATCGAAGCCGAATTGTTCGGCCACGAAAAGGGTGCCTTTACCGGCGCGCACAGCCGCAATGCCGGGCGCTTCGAACAGGCTGCGGGCGGCACGCTCTTCCTCGACGAAATCGGCGACATGCCGCTCGAGGCGCAGACGCGCCTGCTCCGGGTCCTGCAAAGCAACGAATATTCGACGGTCGGCGGCAGCCAGGCGTTGCGCGCCGATGTCCGCGTCGTTGCCGCGACGCATCGCGACATGCGCACTCTTGTCGCCGATGGCCGGTTTCGCGAGGATCTCTTCTACCGACTCAACGTCATTCCCGTCACGCTGCCACCGTTGCGCGACCGGCGTAGCGACATTGCAGCGCTCGTTCGTCATTTTGTCGAGGCCGGGCGCAGCGCGGGGTTGCCCGATCGCCAGTTCGCGCCCGCCGCGATGCAATGGCTCGAACGCTACGACTGGCCGGGCAATGTTCGCGAGCTCGGCAATGTCGTTCAGCGACTCGCTGTCTTGTCGCGTGACGTCGTCGTGACCGACCGCGATGTCGAGACGGTGCTGCACGAAAGCGGCGAGGGCGGTGGCGCGGTCGAGCCCGCTACGCTGATCGCGCGCGCGGTTGACGATTGGGCCCGCGAGCAGATGGCGGATACGGCGTGCAACAGCGATATTCACGAACGGCTTGAGGCGATCGTCGAAGCGGCGCTTTTTCGCCGCGTATTGCGCGATGTTCGTGGCAACCAATTGGAGGCGGCGCGGCGCCTTGGTATCAATCGCAACACGTTGCGCAAACGGCTCGGGCAGCTTGATATCGATCCAGCGCAGCCTTGATTGGCGAGGATAAACCCGGAATCGGGGCAATTGGGCGACACTCGCGTAGATTGTGTGTTTTCTATGCAACAGGATTGTCGTAGCGTGGCAACAATGGCGCAATCCCCAACTCTGGCTCTCGATATGGATTCGGACGGCCAGGAAGTGCGCTCGGGATTCTGGCGCTTTGCAGCTCCCGAATATTATACGCTCGCCATCATCGTCAGCGTCGCCATTGCGACCTATATCTTCGTAACGGGTGATGCGCAGAGCGAGCGGTTGCTGACGCCTGCGCTTGTCGCGGCGATCATGGTCGTCAATCTCGTGCCGGCGATGGCACTGATCGTGCTCATCGGCAGCCGCGTTGCGCGCGCACGGGCAGTGCGGTCGATGGCCGGCGGCAACGGCCGTCTCCACGTCCGCCTCGTTGCGCTCTTTTCGCTGATTGCGGCGGCGCCGACCCTGCTCGTCGTGATTTTCGCTTCACTGTTGTTTCAGTTCGGTGTCGATTTCTGGTTTTCGGATCGCTCGCGCGGCATGTTCGAAAATGCCGCCAACCTTGCCGAGGGCTATTATCAGGAAAACCAGCGCCAAGTCGGGGCGAACACCTTTGCCATGGCAACCGATCTCGGCAAACAATTGACCCAGTTTCCGATCGATAGCCCCGCCTTCAGCAATTATTATTTTCAGCAGGTCGTGGTCCGTAGCCTCAACGAATCGGCGATTATCGAGATCGGTCGGGATGGCGTCGCACGCACAGCGGCGGCGATTAATCCGGACGATCGGGTTGCCGAGAATCGGCTGAATTCAGAGATGGTCGGCCGCCTCGACGCGGGCGAAGACATCGTCGTCATTCGCCAGGCCAATCGGATCGAAGCGGCGGCGCGGCTGCCCGGGACCGATCGCGCTTATGTCTACGCCTCACGCGACATCAATGTGCCGGGTTTTCAGCAGTCAGCGCGCGCGAGCGCGGTTCTGGCCGACTATAACAACCTCTTCGACCGCTCACAGCAGCTCCAGCTGCAATTCAACGGCGCGCTCTATCTTGGCTCGTTGCTGCTTCTTGCGCTTGCCGTCATCGCGGCGATCGTGGTTGCGGATCGTATCGTCCGCCCGCTCGGCACGCTGATCGGTGCGACGCGAACGGCTGCGGGCGGCGATCTGTCGGTCCGGGTTACCCCGCCGGTACGCGACGACGAAATCGCCGTGCTGACGCGGGCTTTCAATCGGATGACCGAGCAGTTGCAGGGCCAAACCGGCGCGCTCGTTAGCGTCAACGAGCAACTCGAAGCCCGGCGAAGCTTTATCGAGGCGGTGCTCAGCGGGGTGTCGTCGGCGGTGGTCTCGGTCGATGCCGATCGCCGCATCCTGCTCGCCAATGCCGCCGCCGAACGTTTGATTTGCCAGTCAGCCGAATGCTTGACAGGGCAACCCCTCGACGATGTCGCGCCCGAACTGGCGCGCTTGCTGATCAGCGACGAGCGCGAAGCGATCGTTCAGCTCTCGCGCAAGGATGCCGAACCCGCGACGCTCGCGGCGAAAGCGGTGGCGCAGGGCGACGGCTTTGTCCTGAGTTTCGAGGACATCACGCAGCAATTGCTCGATCAGCGCCGGGCGGCCTGGTCCGACGTGGCGCGGCGTATCGCGCACGAGATCAAGAACCCGCTCACACCGATCCAGCTCGCGGCCGAACGCCTTCAGCGTCGATTTGGCGACAAGGTCGAAGGCGATGCGGCGACCTTCCGCAAGCTGACCGACACGGTGATCCGGCAGGTGCACGACATGCGGCGCATGGTCGACGAATTTTCCAGCTTCGCCCGGATGCCCAAGCCAACCTTTGGGGTCGAGGATGTCCGCGATATCCTGCGTCAGGCCGTATTCCTGTTCGAGGTGGCGAAACCCGACATCGCCTTTGCAGTCAAAACGCCGACCGAGATCGAGCCCCTTGTTTGCGACCGCCGGCTGCTGTCGCAGGCGATGACGAATATCGTGAAGAATGCGGTCGAAGCGATTGAAGAAAAATTTAAAAACTCAGAAACTGCGGCGATGGGTCACATCGCGGCCGAACTTGACGTCGGCGCGGACGGAGAGATCGTCATTCGCGTTACCGACGACGGCATCGGCTTACCGGAAGCGCGTGACGCGATCGCCGAGCCTTATATGACCACGCGCCAAGGCGGGACTGGCCTCGGGCTCGCGATCGTCAAGAAGATCGTCGAGCAACATTATGGCGAAATGGAGTTTTCAGATAATCCGGCGGGGCAGGGGACATGCGTTACCCTGACGCTCCATCCCGACCGACTGAGGCCGTTGGCCGGCAAGGGCGGGGAACAAGGCATGGGGCATAGTGAATCGGTTCCCGGACGCATCCGGAACCGGCAGGACAGAGAAGATCATGGCGCTTGATATTTTGATCGTCGATGACGAACGCGACATCTGCGACCTCGTCGCCGGCGTCATGGAAGATGAAGGTTATGAGGCGCGCACCGCGTCCGACTCCGACTCTGCGCTCGAGGCGATCCGTCAGCGGCGGCCGTCGCTCGCGCTGATCGACGTATGGTTGCAGGGGTCGCGGCTCGACGGGCTGGGGCTGGTTGAGGCGATCAAGGCGTTCGACCCGACCCTGCCTATTATCGTCATCTCGGGCCATGGGGGGCTCGACACGGCGGTCGCGGCGATCCGCCGTGGCGCGTTCGACTTCATCGAAAAGCCATTCGAGGCGTCGCGTCTGCTCCACCTTGTCGCGCGCGCGACCGAGAATGAGCGGCTGAAGTTCGAATATGAGCAGCTGCGCGAAAAGGCCGGCCCGTCGGACGAACTGACCGGCACCAGCGCCGCGATTAACAATGTCCGCGCGACATTGAAGCGCGTGGCGGGGACGGGAAGCCGTGTGCTCATCACGGGCGCGCCCGGCGTCGGCAAGGAGGTCGCCGCGCGTGTGCTGCACGGATGGAGCGGCAGGCAGACCGCGCCGTTCCGCGTCATTTCGTCGGCGCGAATGGATCCCGAAACGGTCGAGACCGAATTATTCGGGTCCGAAGCCGAGGACGGATCGATCCGTGTCGGGCTGCTCGAACAGGCGCATGGCGGCACCTTGTTCCTTGACGAGGTCGCCGACATGCCGCTGACGACGCAGGGCAAGATTCTTCGCGTGCTGACCGACCAGAGCTTCACGCGCGTGGGCGGGCGCACGATGATTCGCGTCGACGTGCGCATCATTTCGGGGTCGGCGCGCGATCTGATGACCGAAATCGCCGAAAGCCGGTTTCGCGAGGACCTCTATTACCGGCTCAACGTCGTGCCCGTCCACATCCCGCCACTGCGCGAGCGGCGCGACGATATCGCGAGCCTCTGCGACCATTATATCCGCCGCTACGCCGCCGACCGCCGCGTCGCGCCGCCCGAGATCAGTTCGGAAGCGATGGCGGCGCTCCAGGCGCATGAATGGCCGGGCAATGTCCGCGAACTGCGCAACGTCATCGAGCGCGTGATGATCCTTGCCCCCAGCGACCGCTTGGCGCGGATCGACGCCGACATGCTGCCGTCCGAACTGGTGCGCGGCGGAACCGACATATTGCCCAATTCGGAATCGATCACCGCAATCCCGCTGAAGGAAGCGCGCGAGAATTTCGAGCGCGAATATTTGCGCATCCAGATCAACCGCTTTTCGGGCAATATATCGCGCACCGCGACCTTTATCGGCATGGAGCGCTCGGCGCTGCACCGCAAACTGAAACTTTTGGGGCTTACCGAGAGTTCGGACGGCGAGGGATAGCGGCTTTGCGCTAGACCTTGCGCGTCCTTTGCCGCATATTGTGCTTGCAAAGAAGGTCTTAAAAGCCGGAAAACCGGCGCCATACCCGCGGTTTAACCGCCAAAAACAGGAGGCAAATGTGTCCGATAAAAACCAGAATCTCCAGGATATTTTCCTCAACGCCCTCCGTAAGAGCAAGACGCCGGTGACCATGTTTCTGGTCAAGGGTGTCAAGCTGCAGGGCATCATCACATGGTTCGACAATTTCTCGCTGTTGCTTCGCCGCGACGGCCAGTCGCAACTTGTCTACAAGCATGCGATCTCGACCGTGATGCCGTCGCACGATTTCGATCTGTCGTTACTGGGCGGCAATCTGCGCGATGCACCTGCGAGCAAGGGCAAGGCGTTGCAAGATGTCTTCCTTAACGCCGTCCGCAAGTCGGACGAGTCGGTGACGATGTTCCTCGTGAACGGCGTGATGTTGCAAGGCGATATCGTTGCATTCGACCTGTTCTGCATGTTGCTCGAGCGCGAGCGTCAGGTGCAACTCGTCTATAAGCACGCGATTTCGACCGTTCAGCCGAACGGCCCGATCAACCTGACCGACAGCGAGCCGGACGCAGAAGCGGACAACGCCTGATCGACCCGATAATCGACAGTGAAGACGAGGTAACGCGCGGTGCCCCCGCGCTTATCGTCGTGCCCGAATGGCATAGCCAGCGGCTTGCGCGTGACCTCGACGCGCGCGCCGAGGAGGCGAGGGGGCTTGCGCTGGCGATCGGGCTCGACGTCGTCGCGGTACACACGCTCCGGTTGCGTCAGACGCGTGCCGCGACCTTGCTCGGCGTCGGACAGATTGAAGCGATTACGCCCGATATTGCAGCGAAGGGCGTGCAGTTGGTCGTCGTCGATGCGGCGCTCAGCCCGATCCAGCAGCGCAATCTTGAAACGGCATTCGGCACGAAGGTGATCGACCGCACCGGCCTGATACTTGAGATCTTTGGCGAACGCGCTGCAACCGCCGAAGGGCGGCTGCAGGTCGAGCTCGCGCATCTCGATTATCAAGCGGGTCGGCTGGTGCGTAGCTGGACCCACCTCGAACGTCAGCGCGGTGGTTTCGGCTTTCTTGGCGGCCCCGGCGAAACGCAGATCGAGGCCGATCGGCGGATGATCCGGAATCGCATGGCGCGCATTCGTCGCAGCCTTGAGGATGCGCGCCGCACGCGTCAGCTTCAGCGGTCGAAGCGCCAGCGCGCGCCGTGGCCGGTTGTCGCGCTCGTCGGTTATACCAACGCCGGGAAATCGACGTTTTTCAACCGTTTGACGGGAAGTGACGTCATGGCGGAAGACATGCTCTTCGCCACGCTCGACCCGACGATGCGCGAGATTCGGCTACCCGGTATCGACAAGGCGATCCTGTCGGACACCGTGGGTTTCGTGTCCGACCTGCCAACCGAACTCGTCGCGGCTTTTCGCGCGACGCTGGAGGAGGTCACGACCGCCGACCTGATTGTCCACGTCCGCGACATCGCGCATCCCGACAGCGAGGCGCAATATGCCGACGTTCGCGCCATCCTGGAATCGCTCGGAGTCAGCGGCGCACAGGATGGCGGGGAGGGCGATACACCGCCTGCGATCCCGCAGATCGAGATATGGAACAAGATCGACACCGCCGACGCCGATATGCGTGGGGCCATAGAAGAGATGGCGGCGCGGCGTTCCGACGTCGCGATCATGTCGGCGGTGACGGGCGAGGGCGTTGAGGCCGCTCGCATCCTTATGGCGGCGCATCTGACCGCACAGCACCAGGTTCGGCGCGTCTATCTGGCCTATAGCGAGGGCGAGGCGGCGGCGTGGCTACACGCGCGCGGCGAAGTACTGGGCGACGAGCCGCAGGAAGAGGGGCATGTACTGACGGTGCGGCTCGATCCCGCGGACAGCGCGCGATTCGAGCGATTATGGCCAACATCGCTAGATTAGACGGGCTTCAGTCTACGCAAAGGCTATGATTGACGCGACCTTTTGTAACATTTGTACGGCATCCAAAACCATAGTCCGTTGCGGCGCAGGCCCCGTACACTCTCTGCCGTGGTTCTGGAAACTTAAACCCCGGCTTTGTCGTATCGAGGAAGCAACCGGCTTTGCATTGTGATGCGTCGGTACAGGATTTTCCGGCATCGGGCATCGGGCGGGCGCAACCTTCGTTGCCGGACAGTCCCATAATCTTGATTGTTCCGCCGTCGGCAAAACAGGCGGCGCGCTCGTCGTCGGTCAGCTTCGTCGAAACATATCGAGGCTCTGCTGCTCCCAGCGAAAATGCGCCGACAAGCATCAGGACGAACAGTAACGGCGAGAGGACACGCATCATGCAATAGACCGTGCAGGGCGATGAATTACCGCAGGTGGTTAATCTGCCATTTGCGGTGCTTGATCCGCGCAGAAGCTAGGCATTTTCGTTCTTCTTCACCGCCAGCCAGTGCTTTTCCTGCGCATCGAGACCCAAGCCCGCCAGCGTCCCGCCCGCGTTCGCTTCCATGGCGGCAAAGCGCCGTGCGAATTTCAGATTGGCGTCACGCAGTGCGCTTTCGGCATCGACACCCAGCTTGCGCGCATAATTGACGACCGAAAACAGCAGATCGCCGATTTCCTCATGGCGTTCAAGGTCGCTGTTTGCCCCGGCCACTTCGGCGAGTTCCTCGGCGATCTTGTCGCGCGGCCCATCGACGTCGGGCCAGTCGAAGCCAACGCGTGCGGCTCGGCCTTGCAGCTTTTGCGCGCGAAGCAAGGCGGGCAACGACGATGCCACACCGGCCAACGCGCCTGCCGGGCCATCGGCGGCACGCTCGGCCGCCTTGATCTGCTCCCACTGCAACCGCACGTCGGACGTCGTGACGTCGCCGAAAATATGCGGATGTCGGCGTTCCATCTTGTCGCTGATCGCATTGGCGACATCGTCGAAACCAAACAGGCCGTCATCGGCCGCGATCTGGCTGTGAAAGACCACCTGGAGCAACAAGTCGCCAAGCTCGTCACAAATGGCGGCGGGCTCGCCGCCGGCAATGGCGTCGGCGACCTCATAAGCTTCCTCGATCGTATAAGGCGCGATCGTCGAGAAATCCTGCGCCAGATCCCATTCGCAGCCGCCATCGGGATTACGCAGTTGGCGCATGATAGCGAGCAGGCGGTCGATGGGGGATTGGGCTGCCGTATCGGCCATATCATTATCCGATAATATATATTATGTTAAATTATTTGAGATCCAGGAGAGGGCAAGGCCCCCTCGCTATGTCGCCGCTTGCCACGTGCGGATGACGAGGAATACGAGACCAAAGATTGCCACCCACGCCAGCGCCATCTTGAGCCAGTCGGCCATCGGCAAGCGTCGTGCCAGCAACGAACTCAGGACCAATGTGAACGCGCCAGCGAACCAAAGGATTTGAACAGTCGTGTCGCCGCTCATAGCTGCACCTCCAGCCCGTCATATCCGGGTTCGACACCCGGCGGCAATTCAGTCGCAAGGTCGTCATAATCCATCGTGTTGTCCATATGCGTGATGATCGCGCGCGGACTGCCAACCTTGGAAAGACCATCGAGCGTCATTGCGAGATGCGGATGCGTCGGATGCGGATAGCGGCGCAGCGCATCGATAACGAATAGGTCGACGCCCTGAAAGAAGCTGACCATTTCATCAGTAAACTTCGAAAAATCAGTCGCATAGGCGATTCTATGCGCACCATCACTGAAGATCAGACCGGTAGCCTTGATTGGTCCGTGCGGCATTTCGATCGCCGACACTTCAATGGGGCCGATCGACTGATGATCCTGAAGATCAATCGGATCGACCGACGCCGGATAGCCGGCATTGCCCGCGAAGGCATAGGTGAAGCGCCATTTGAGGATATCGAGCACATGGTCACGCGCATAGACGGGAACGGCTGACCGGCGCAGGTGCATGACCTGGCGCAGATCGTCGAGGCCATGCGTATGGTCGGCATGTTCGTGGGTCCAGATGACGGCATCGATTTCGCCCACGCCCGCATCGAGCAATTGCAACCGCATATCGGGGCTGGTGTCGACGAGGATACGAAAGCCACCGAGCGACACCATGATCGACGCCCGGCTGCGCAGATTGCGGGGATTGTCGGGGTCGCACTGACCCCAGTCGTTGCCGATCCGCGGGACGCCCGACGACGTACCGCAACCGAGGATCCTCAACTTCATGATGCGGGCAACGTCATGGCCGCGCCTTGTTGAAAAGCGCGTAAAAATTGGCGCTGGTCGTCGCAGCGAGCACTTTTTCGTCCTCACTACGCAACTTGGCAAGGAAAGCGAGCGTATCGGCCACAAAGGCGGGCTCGCCGGTTTTGCCGCGATGCGGGACGGGGGCGAGGAAGGGGGAATCGGTCTCGATCAGCAGCCGATCCTGCGGCAACCACTTGGCTGTGGCTTGGAGATCGGCGGCGTTCTTGAACGTGACTATGCCCGAGATCGATATGAAGAGCCCAAGGTCGAGCGCCTTGCGAGCGAAATCGTCGCTCGCGGTGAAGCAGTGGATCACGCCGGGGAACACCGCCCTGCCCATCTCTTCGCCAAGCAGCGCCAACGTATCGGCTTCGGCATCGCGCGTGTGAACGATGATCGGCAGACCGGTCTGCTGCGACGCGTGGATGTGACGGCGGAAGCTGTCCTGCTGCCGCGTGCGATCGCTTTTGTCGTAATAATAATCGAGTCCGGTTTCGCCGATCCCGATCACGCGGGGATGTGCGGCACGTTCTATCAGTTTGGCGGTGTCGACGTCGGAGTGATGGTCGGCGTCGTGCGGGTGGATGCCGACGCTGGCCCACACATCGTGATTTGCTTCGGCGGCGGCGAGCACGTCGTCCCACTCGCTTTCGCGCGTCGCTATGTTGAGCATCGCGGTGACGCCGCGCGCGCGGGCACGTTCCAGCACCTCGCCCTGCTGCTCGGCGAGGCCCTTATAGTTGAGGTGGCAGTGCGAATCGACGAGCATCAGGCCCCCCCTTCCCCTTCAGGCAGTTCGAGGCGGGGGAAGATCGGAACGGGCTGGCCGACCGAGAAGCCGCTGGCTGAGAGTTTCGAAAACCAGTCGCCATCGGCAAGCGCCGCGGAATCACGCGCATCTTCGGCAATGCCCATCTGATCGAGCAGCTTGTCGGCCGCTGCCGGCACGACGGGCCGGATCGCGATCGCCAGTGTGCGCACGGCCTGGAACAACGTCATCAGCACCGCGCGCATGCGTTCGGGATCGGTCTTACGCAGCGCCCAAGGGGCCTGTGTATCGACATATTGGTTGCACGCGAAGACTGTGCGGATCCAGTCCTCGATGCCGATCGAGAAACCGAGCCGCTCGAATTCGCGCGGCAGGCGGACGGCCGCCATGTCGGCGAGGTCGGCGAGCAGGTCGATATCGTCCTGCGCAGGCGCATAGTTCGCCGAAATCTTGCCGTCCAAATTCTTGAAAATCATCGACAAGCTACGTTGAGCGAGATTGCCGAAGCTGTTCGCGAGGTCGGCATTGGCGGTGCGCACGATCGCCTCGGCCGAATAGGTGCCGTCCTGCCCGAAGCTGACCTCGCGGAGCAGATAATAGCGCAGCGCGTCGACCCCGAACTGATCGGCAAGCGCCATCGGGTCTACGACATTGCCGAGCGATTTCGACATCTTCTCGCCGCGGTTCAAAAGGAAACCGTGACCGAACACCTGCTTGGGCAGCGGCAGGTTTGCGCTCATCAGGAAGGCCGGCCAGTAAACCGTATGAAAACGCACGATATCCTTGCCGATCATATGGATATTTGCCGGCCAGAATTTGCCGAAGTCGCTGGCGGGATCGGGATAACCCAGCCCCGACAGATAGGTAGTGAGGGCATCGACCCACACATACATTACATGGCCCGGCGAACCCGGCACCGGCACGCCCCAATCGAAGCTGGTGCGCGAAACGCTGAGGTCCTTGAGGCCGCCCTCGACGAAGCGCAGAACCTCGTTGCGACGGCTTTCGGGGCGGATGAAGTCGGGATTGTCGTTGTAGAGCGCGAGCAGCTTGTCCTGGTAGTTCGACAGGCGGAAGAACCAGCTCTCTTCGACGGTCCATTCGACCGGCGTGGCCTGGGGTGAGAGGCGGGCGCCCCCTTCCCCGTCGGTCAGTTCGCTCTCGTCATAAAAAGCTTCGTCGCGGACCGAATACCAACCCTCGTAGCGGTCAAGATAAAGGTCGCCATTCGCCTCCATCGCCTTCCAGATCGCCTGCGACGCTGCATGGTGCGCCGCATCCGACGTGCGCATGAAATTGTCATAGCTGATATTCAGCCTGGCATACATCTCACGGAAATATCCCGACATTTCGTCGGCAAGGTCAATCGTCGCGCGGCCCTGGTCGCGCGCGGTCTGGAACATCTTAAGCCCATGCTCGTCGGTGCCGGTGATCAGCCGGACGTCGCGGCCGCGGGCGCGCTGGAAACGGGCCATCACGTCGGTCGCGATCGCTTCATAGGCATGGCCGATATGCGGACGGCCGTTGGGGTAGCTGATCGCCGTGGTGATGTAGAAAGGTTCGGTGTTTTCGGACATGCGCGCGCCTTAGCCGCTGGCGCGCGCTAGGGAAAGCGTCAGCGTGCCGTCTGACCCGTCCTCGGCGCCAATTCGGCGAGGCAATTGCCGATTTCGAAACCGACCATCGCGCCGTCGTACGACCCGCGGATCGCATCGCGGACGGTGCGTTGAACGCGGTCCCATTGTGCGAGGATCGGTGCGATGTCGGCCACCGGCCGTTCGCGCGCGAGGCGAGCGAGCAGCCCGGGAACAATGTCGATCACCAGCTCGAGTCGGGCGCGATTGCTGGTCCCGCCGACTTCGCGCGCGAGCGCCTCGCGCAGCCGGTTCTCGGGATCGCCGCTCGTCGCAATGGCGAGCAGCTTCTTTTCCATCGCCGCGACGTCGCTGTCGATCAGCGCGAGCGCCTTGCCCGGCACGCCGCCCGATGCGGCGACTATCGCGCGTACCTCGGCCATTTCGAGCATCGGGCGTAATTCGTGTAGCCATGCGGTCAAGACGTCACGTTCAACAGGCTGAAAACGCATCGTTCTACACCGTGACCGAATGGTTGGGAGCAAACGACCGGGCGAATGGCTGACGAGCAGGAAGAGCGTCTTTGCCGGCGGTTCCTCGAGCGTCTTGAGCAGCGCGTTGGCACCGTCAGTTTCCAGATCGTCGACCGCATCAACGATGATCACGCGCCACTCGCCGAGCGACAGCGACAGGTGCAGGCGGCGGATCATCTGCCGCACCTGCTCGATCGTGATATTGCGGGCGAGTTCCTTGGCCTTGTCCTTCGGCTGGCGCGCGAGACGGAGAATTTCGGGATGATTTCCGGCGTCGACGAGGCGACCCGCCGCGTCGTCGCCCGCGTCATCGAGACCGATCGCCTGTCCGTCGCCGCCGCGTCCATGGGTGACGAGAAATCGCGCGACGCGCTCGGCGAAAGCGCCCTTCCCCATGCCCTGCGGTCCGGCGAGGAGCCAAGCGTGATGAAGGCGGCCGCCCTGCCACGCTTCGAGAAACGCCTTTTCGGCGTCCTGATGGCCGATCATCACAGCCATTCCACAAGTTCATCGAGAATCGCGGCGGTGACGTCGGTCGCGGCTGCGTCGGCATCGACGATCCGCCATCGCGCGGGCTCGCCTTGCGCCATCTCGACAAATCGCGCGGTGAGCCGCTCCTGGTAGTCGGCGGGCTTGTTGCCCATTCGGTCGCTGCCACCACGTTCGGTCAGCCGCCGCGCGGCTTCGTCCGCGCTGACGATGAGCAGGAAGGTGCGGTCGGGCAGCAAACCCAGCGAACCAAAGCCGTGCAGCGTCAGTATATCGGCATCGGTGATGCCGCCGCCGCCGCCCTGATAGGCGCGGCTGGAATCGACGAACCGATCGCAGAGCACCCATGCGCCGCGTGCGAGCGCCGGGCGAATGGCTCGCGCGACATGATCGGCGCGTGCCGCGGCGAAGAGCAACGCCTCGCTGCGCGCATCCCAGCGGTCGTCGCTTCCTTCCATCAGCAGCGTGCGGATCGCTTCCGCGCCCGCGCTGCCGCCGGGTTCGCGCGTCGCTACGGCTTCAATACCGCGCGCCTCCAGCGCGGATGCGAGCGCGCGGATTTGTGTCGATTTACCGACGCCCTCCCCGCCTTCCAGCGTGATGAACCGCCCGGTCACAGTCCGGTCAGCCGGTAAAATCCCGTTCGCGCGCGCGCCCACCAGCCGCCCTCGGCGACATCGGCGGCGGCGATAAGCGGGGTCGTTTGCGGCGGCAAGCCGTCGGGGGTGACGACCAAGTCGGCGACCGGCGTCCCGCGCGTGACGGGCGCAGCGATGGGGGCTTGGGTGCGCATCACCGCGCGATAGCCGCCCTCATAGCCCTTGGGAACCGTCATCCGCACAGCGATCCCGGTCCGGGTGGCGACCGCGGGAATGGCACCTTTTCGGACGCCGACGTGGCCGAGGCTGGCACCGGCGGGGACGATTTCGCGCCCCTCCCATTCCTCGAAACCCCATTTCATCAGCCGCTCGGCTTCGTCGCGGCGCGCTTTTTCGCTGCTCATGCCGGCGACGACCATGATGAGGCGGCGCCCTTTCCGTTTAGCCGAGCCCAGAAAGCAATAGCCCGCTTCGGCTGTATGACCGGTTTTCAGGCCGTCGACGCCTTCGAAGCGGCCGAGGATCGGGTTGCGATTGGGTTGGACGATCGGCTTGCCGTCGGGCGACTTGCCATGCTGAAGCTTCGGCAGCGAAAAATAACGATTATAGCCGTCCGGATGGTCGCGGATCAGCCGGTCTGCGAGCGTGACGAGGTCAGCGGCGCTGACCTTGGTGATGCCGCCATCGGGCCATCCATTGGGGGTTCCAAAACGGCTCGATGCCATCCCAATTTTAGCGGCTACAACATTCATTCTTTTAACGAACGCTTCCTCGCTTCCGTCGATTCCGACCGCGAGAACCGCTGCCGCATCATTGCCCGAAACGGTGATCAGTCCCTTGAGCAATTCATCGACCGAGACTTTTTCGTTCGGGCGCAGGAACATCGTCGATCCACCGGTGCTGCCGTTCCATTTCTTCCACGTCGCCTCGCTGACGGTGAACTGCTTGTCGCGCGCGAGTCCGCCCTTTTTCATCAGGTCGAGCACGACATAGGCTGTCATCACCTTCGCCATCGATGCCGGGGCAAAACGCTTGTCGGCGCCGCGCGAAAAGAGGATCGCGCCCGAATCGAGATCCTTGAGCAGGACGATCGGCGCTTGGGTGACATAGAGCGGGCGGCTGACGGGTGCGCCTTTCGGGCGGGCGTCGCCCGCCGATGCTGCTGGAAAAGCGAACGTCAGGGCGAGGATCGTCAGCGCCGCGGCGCCGCCTTTGGCAATGATGGCCGGCTTCCCCACGCGCCCGACCGTTAGCGGTCGCGCTGGACCACCGCGTCGCGGAAGCCCTTGGCTTTGACCTGACCGAGGGCGCCGCGCGCTTCAGCGTCGCTTGCAAAGGGGCCAACGCGTACGCGCCACAGAGTACCGGCCTTGGTGACCTGCCCGCCGACCGACTTGGCGGCCGCATTGGCGCGGCTTTCCGCACTGAACGCGCCGACCTGGACGACATATTTTCCCGCGCCTGCGGCAGCCGGCTTGGCCGCCGTCACTGCCGGTTTTGCCGTCGGCGCGATCTTCGCTGCCGGGGTGGGCTTGGCTGTTCCGGGGGCTTCAACGACGAGGCGGTCGTCGCCGGGCTTGGCCGTACCCGATGCGATTGGCGCCGCCGACTGCGCGGCGACGGGCGTTGCGGCGACGACCGCAGCCTTGGGCACCGGCAAAGCCTTTGCCTTGCTGCGCAGGATCGCCAGCAGCGATTCGGGTGTAGCGATCCGTTCGGGAACCGGCTTCGCGGCGCGAAGCTGGGCGCGTTCGGCCACCGGCGGGTTGGTGCGGCGGACGCGGACGGCGGAAACACCGTCAGTCAAGCCCAATTGTTCGGCGGCACCGCGCGACAGGTCGATCAGCCGATCGCCAACCATCGGGCCGCGGTCGTTGACGCGCACCAGGATCGTCCGTCCGGTATCGAGCGCGGTGACCTCGACATAGCTGGGCAGCGGCAATGTCTTGTGTGCCGCCGATATGCCCGCGGGATCGAAAATCTCGCCATTCGCGGTAGGCCGCCCGGCGAGTTCCTCGCCATACCAGCTTGCATAGCCGACATCGTCATAGTCGGGGATATCGGCGGGCGTATAGGTGACGCCGCCGACCGAATAGGGATCGCCGACCTTGACCGGCACATCGGCCACGCCCGCAACGGCGGACGAAGGGGTCGGGCTCGCCGTCGGCCCGCCTTCGCGCTTGCCGTCCATACTGCCACAACCGGAGAGCAACAACATTGCCCCCGCCATCAGGCCCCCGCCCCTAACGATCGATTTCATCCGCCAGCAACCCCACAGACAGTGCGTAAAAGTTGGAACAATTATAGTCCAATATCGCACGATAGTTACCGGTCAGCAAATAAGCCGTGCGACCGGGGCCATCGGGCTCGAGAAGCGTCGCCTGGATATTGCCGTCGGGCCAGCGTCCGCCGAGCGGCGCAATGCCGTCGGCGCGCCATTCGGCCACCGAGCGCCAGCGGCTGTGACGGTCGAAAACGCGCGGACAGCGGGTGGGTGTGAGGCGGTTCGCGACGCGGTTGCGGTCGAAGCCTGCGGGAACGGTTACCGCGACACCCCAAGGCTGGCCGGCGCGCCAGCCGGCGCGGCGAAGGTAAGAGCCGATAGATTCGATCGCGTCGGCTTCGCTCGACCAGATGCGCGCGACACCGTCGCCGTCGCCGTCTTCTGCAACCTGCAGATAGACCGACGGCAGGAATTGCGGATAGCCGAAGGCGCCGGCCCAGCTGCCCTTCAGCGCGCTGCGCGGTACGCCGCGTTCGACCATCACCATCGTCGCGATCAGTTCGGGTTCGAACAGGCTCCGCCGGCGCCCTTCATAGGCGAGTGTTGCCAGCGCTTCAGGAAGGTCGAAATTGCCGGTGACCTGGCCATAGGCGGTTTCGTGGCCGTAAATCGCGATCATGATGCTGGTCGGAACGCCGGTGCGCGCCTCGATCCGCGAGAGCAGCGGGAGCAGCCGGTCGTGGACGCGGCGGCCGCCGCCGATGCGCGCGGCGTCGACATGCTTGGCCTTGTACGGCGCGAACGACGGGATCGGTGTGTTGGGGCTCGGCGGGCTGCCCAGATTGTCGCGATCGAGCGCGATAACGCGGGGGTTATAGGTCAGTCCTGCGGTGACCCGGTCGAAGGTCGTGCGCGATACGCCGCGCGCCTGCGCCTTTGGCCACAGCGATTGGACATAGGTGTCGAAGCTGGAATCGCCGGTCTGCGCATGAAGCGGCGCCGAGGCCGTGAGCATCCATGCCGACAGGAAAGCCGTTGCAAACTTGAAAAGGCGTCCGATTCTGAAACGTATAGCGTGCATCATGTCCCCACCATAAGACGTGTCTCGCACAGATGCGAGCGGCTTGGTTAGGTTAAGGGGGGACAGGGCGAGTCCTTGGCGCGATGGGCCGAGCGGGCGAGGTTTTGCTTGCCGCAAGGCGTTCGCGCGCTATGGCGACGCCGTGCGGACAGGTGGCCGAGTGGTTTAAGGCAGCGGTCTTGAAAGCTACCGGAGCTTGTGACCTGTGTGCGGGAATATGAGTGTGGTTACAAGGGGTTAGCGTAGGTCAGGTTCGCTGGGTGCAATCACCCATAAGCCTGTCGTAAGCTGCCAGCCCCGAAACGGTGTGGAAGCGTGGCCGAGTGGTTGATGGCTCCAGTCTTGAAAACTGGCATACCTGCAAGGGTATCGTGGGTTCGAATCCCACCGCTTCCTCCAACCCCTCACAGCAACGCCCCGCACCCGAAGGCGCGAGGCGCTGCACAGCGTCAGGCAGGAGGAGGAAACCTCGCCCCGCTGGTGCGGTCGTTGGATTGACGGGGAACGCACCGCTATGCCCCGGCGTGGCGACGTTCATGCCACGCAACCTCGTTATAAGAATCGGTCTTCGTCTCCCCTGCATCCCGTATTGCCGTCTCCGCCCTTGCACAGCCGCAGGCGAACAACGTCCTCTGAGAAAAATGGGCGACGGCACTTCATGCAGCGGTGCCAGCCCACGCGCCTGACCACGCGCGGCGGGTAATCCACGTCCGTCACCGGCTCCCGGCGTTTACACCCGTCGAAAGGCCACGGGTCCGGTTCAATGATACCAATGGCGGCAGCTTGCCCGCGCATACGGAGCGGCACCTTGGGACCGGGCGGTGGCGGGGGCGGTGGAGCTTTCGGCGGCGCGGGTTGCGGCTGACCCTGCTGGTGCCGCCACGCGAGTAACCACGCTGGCTCACCATCAGCGAGCATGTGCTGTCCCCCATGCGCCGTCCGCCTCCCATGCCTTGAGCGCGGATACCAAATCGATCATGTCGTCCGGTTCGAGCGCCCCGCTTTCAATCCCCGGCAGCACCGCCTGCTCAACCCATGCGTCAAACGAACCATACCAAAGCGCGATAGGGGATGGTCTCGGCTTCCCCGCTTGCTCCATCCGCTTCACGCGGCGTTGGAGGGCGCGGAGACTCATGTGGTTATCGCAGTCCGAGCCGCTCACGCAGATTGTCAGGTCGGGCGCGCTCGGTGATGACCACTGTGGGCGGCGCTACCTCGGGCACGGGTTCCACGTCCGCTTCCGGCGCTGCCACAGGTGCGGGCACGGATGGCTTACCGTCACGCGCGTCGAACAGCGCCTTCGCGATACATGCCATCCGAAGGTTGTGATCCAGCACACCGGCGGCAAGCTGCTGCTGCTCCGCCATAAGGGCGTGATGGCATTCCACGATGCGTTGCGTCTCGTCGGTCGCCATGCCGTACTTCACAATGGGCGCGGGTTCGTCAGCTTTCATGGCGGATCACCTTCAGTTGATGTAGAACGTCATAGGCATCGGCGCGGACCTGCCAGTCGTCGCAGTCGCGCATGACCTCGCAGCATGTGGTCACTACGACCTGTCGCATCTCGCCACGCTCTTGATCGGTCATGCTGGCGACCGCATCGCAGAACGGCTGGAAGCGGCTTGGCTCACGCATGTCGTCGCCGTTGAAGGGAACGACATGGATGGGATGGGCCATCTGGTCCGCCATGCTGACAGCCCAATCCACCGCCGCCTGATATTCCGTGATGGGCTGGTAGCGCAGGTGGCGCACTACCCGCGCACCCGCGTCGTCGTATCCGAGCAGCGAGATGCGCACGAACACATCGTCATCGCCACGCGCATGGGCATGGACGCGGTTTCGTTCAGTCTTGATGATCGTCATGAGCCGGTGCCCCTATGTGTCAATCTGGACGGAAGCCGGTCGCTCTCGGCTTTCTTGCAAACGGCGCGTATTTTGCGGAAATTACTTTCGGGCATCGCTCGCCGCCTCCAAGGCTTCAATCCGAGCGGCCAATTCTTCGGATGCCCGAACGTCCGAGAGCGACTTGATGCCGTCGATGATGAGCCGCCCCACATCAGGGGCCAACTGACCACGCGCCACGCCATCCAATACGGCGGCCACCTGCTCGCTGATCGACGCAGACGGATCAAAGTCGAAGTTCACCTTCTCCGCCTGCGCCTTGATGCTCGGCAGGCACTTCGCCATCAAAATCGCGGCGGAATTGCTATCGCCCTCAAGCGCCTTGCCGATCAGCACCGCCACGATGTTCCGCATCTCATCGAGCATCTGTTGTGTGGCCAGGAGACGCCGATCTGGAATGCCCGCAGGTCTGCCCGAAGGGTTTGGCGAAGGACCGCCCGCTACCCATGACGGGTTGCCGGGGCCGCGAGGTTCAGATGCAGGGGGCGGAGGCGCAGGCTTCCAGTCGCTGCCCCACGGGGGCTGAATTGCAGCGGTCATCGAACTACCTCAATTTGATTAGAGCAAGCGTCAGAGCGCGAACGGCTTGTTGGATTTGTCCCGTTTTGCACGCAATTGCGCCGGGGTGACCTCGCCGGAATACTGGCCGTGCAGATCGAACGTGTTGCCCTTGATCTTGATGGTTCCGACCGCCTTCGCCACCTGCTTCTTCAGCACTCCCATCCGCCCGTCGATCAGATCGCGCGCGGCGGTCACTGCCCGAAGGCGCTTGGCGAGGCCGGGGTTGAACCGCTCGTGATACTCGCGAAGCAGAATCGGCTTCATCTCGTCGTCGATCCCGCTGAGCATCCCCGGAGCGCCCAACACCGCCGATGCGACAACATCGTCTCCGTCGCGGATCGCTTGCGAGATGGCGACCATGCGCTCGCTCAGTGGCAATGCCTTGAAGTGCGCGCGGATTTCGCTGCTGACCATCTGGGAAGCCTTGGATTCGACCGCCTTGGTCATCTCCTTCTCCCAGACCTGCACCTTCTCGTTGAGGCTGGCTGACGCGGTGTCCCATAGCGGATACACCTTCGCGATCATGCGCTTGTCGGCGTAGTCCGCCACTTTGAGAAGCCGTCCGGCATCATTGAGAGTAGGATCGTCCGCCACCGCCGCTTTGGCGTCGTGGATAGCACCGAGCGCAGTAAATGCCTCGCTGAACGCCGACTTGGCAGTGCTGAGGTAAGATGCGGTGTCGTCGTCGTAATCAACGATAGTCGCCATCGCCGCTTCTGGGTCAAGATCGAGACTGACGCGGACGTCTATTTCATCGGCCATATCGAACTACACTTTCGGCTGATAAGTTACGGTAGGCTTATGCGTAACTAACCGCCGTGCATCGACACAAGCGAAAAGTATGTTGTTACAATCACTTACGCCAGTTCAGACGGGTGCGAACATAAAATATGGTATTTGCTGGTCGTGGCTATCAGGTTGAATTTAGGCGGAAGATTGGGCCGCTGTGCTGGCGCTACAGCGGTGGCAGCGTATGGCCGCACCCCTGCTGGCGACGGTGCAGCTTTCGTGCCCCTGTGCCCGGCGCTGTTCGCTGTATGTAGTGACCACGAGCGGGCGGTGGCGGCGCACCCGTTGGGCTGTTATTGTTCCGGCATGGAACCAATCGAAGCTGCCGACGCCGCTATCGCGAGCATGAAGACAACCTTGTTCAATGAACTGGACATGGGCGGCCTGCATTCCCGAAGCCCGACCGCACACAAGTGGAAGGCTCCATACCGAAGCCTCCAGCTGCGGGAGGTCGTTTATTGGCGGCTACTCGATCTGCTGGACCAGTCCCTCCTACTGCACAAGAACGGGCACGGCCTCGGTGCCCGCATCTTATTACGTAGCGCGTTCGAGACGCTGGCGATCTTGATCTATCTGAACCAGCGGATGGCCGCTGTTCTAGCTGGCACGATGGAGTTCAACGATTTCAGCATAACCACGCAAAGGCTGGTCCTCGGATCGAAGGTCGAGGGCGATCCCGAACAAGCTGTGAACATCCTGACCGTGCTGGGACACTGCGACAAACAGTATCCCGGCATGATGGGCCTATATAACGACCTGTCTGAAAGCGCCCACCCGAACTACCAAGGTATGAGCGCCGGATATACCAAGATCGATCACGAGGCCGACACCGTTCAGTTCTACAATCGCTGGATGGAAAAGCACGGCGCAAGACTGCCTGATGGCATCATGCTCTGCATCGAGATTTTCCATCACGAATATAACAAGATCTGGTGCGAGACTTTCGAGAATTTGGAAAAGTGGCTCGAAGCAAATGACGAAATGCTGGAAGCGGCAAGACCAGCACCAGCGGCCGAAGCATGAGCGGCGGTTAGTGCGTTAGTGCGTTAGCCCCGGGGCACCCCCTATATACCCCCAAAACGGCTGAAATGATGCCGGAGAGGCCAGTGTAGGCTAACGCACTAACTTACTATATATTACATATAGAATCCCTAGGGTTTTCGCGGGTTTGCGGCGTTAGCCTCGGCCCGCTAACTTCGGCTACTGTTAGCCCTCGATCTGGCCGGTGGCAGGGCTAATTGCGCTAACGCAGACGCTCGCGGTAGCCCTGCCATCGTGGTCAATCATTTCAGGCCGAGCACCCGAAACGCCCTTCCATGGAAGCTGAAGTTCTCGACCAGCTTGTCGTGTTTGACCTCCATCAAATTGCCGTTTGCAATGGACGTTTTGATTGTCATATCCAGCGCGGCGGTGTGGCCCAGCTTATGCCTCTCGAACATCGTCAGCCGCTGCGTCCGCTGCTGAAGGTATTTGCGCGGGACGATGTTGGCATCCTGCATCGCCTTGCCGTGCTTGAGGTAGATGGGCAGCTTATCGACAGGCATGGTGAGGAACTCGCGGCACAGGTCCAGCACCTTCTGCTCGCGCCCGCCATCGGTGCCCTCTCCCACCTCGCCGGAGTCGATGCGCCGGAGGAAGGTGCCGTTTCCATACTCAACAAGACTTATGGCCCACTGCGCTTGCTCCTCGGTCACGACAGGATTGCAATAGTTGTCGCCAACCGCCAGCAGCGCGGCGACACGGAGCGCCTTTAGATAGGCGCGGTTCCAAACTTGGCGCTTCGCTTCGTCGTCGGATGCGCGGACGCCATCAGCGCATCGCTTGTCGAACCTCTCCAGCAACTCCTTCGCGTCCGCGCTGAATGCCACCATCTGATTGTCGCCCGCCGCGAGAGCCTTGTCTGCATGGTTCATTAGACCAGCAAGATAGATGATCAGATTCTGCGGTGGTCGTTCGATTTGAGCTGCGTTCTTCTCTGGACGGTCGCCGGTATATTCAATGACGAGGAAGCGCGACATAAACCCGTCTTCCATCATTGTCGGTGTGAGAGATTCATAAAACGTACCCGGCGTCGTCTCGCCGATTTGGCTGAAAGCCACACCCCTAATTGATTCGACGTTGTTCTCTTGGCTGCTATAGGAAATGCCACCTGCAATGCTGTTCGGAGCGGACTTCATATATAGGTTCGTCAACTGTGTTCTGAGTGTCTGCATACTCGAATCTTTAGTGGACGACATGGCAAGGAACCTGCGCCCGATTTCTCCACTTACATTTACGAAGCATTGGTTCTGGGAGAGCGCTTTGATAAGTGCTGGTCCAGACGCATACTCTGTGAAGTCCACGAAGTTGCCTGCCACAGGGCTGAGCGGCAGAACGGCGTTAATCAGGTCCGATATGCCGCTGTGCAACGCTTCCTTGCCGATACCGGAGCGAGCCACGAGAACGATATACAGGTTCAGTCCGCTCTTGGGGATAACCCATACCTTGCCACAGATACCCGCCATAAACCCCAGCGCCGCCGTGATGGCGATCTCGGGCACCGGGAGCAGTGCGCTCTGATAAAGGAACTGCGCCACCGCCCCGACGAAGCCCGGGGGCATGGGCAGCGCACCTTGCATGGGTAGCGCGGGACCGTCAGCGGCATATGCGCCCCCTCCCGGTGCCGCAACGGACTGGGCAAGCTGCGCTTTCAGGTCTGCCTGTATCGCTGCCTGCACCTCCGCGCGTTCCTTATCTGCCTTTGCGAAGAAGTCAGGACCAAGTGTGATCTGAGGTTCAGCCATGACGAGCCACCTCCGAGCCGGTCGGGGTAGTAGTCAATCTGTGCGCCAAGCTCATCGCTCCCGGCGAATTTTTACGCGGCGCAAGATATTTCGCAAAATGTTCGGGGCATTGCGGACCGACGGCGAAGCCGGGTATATTTGTGTTGTTCACGTTGATACCTTTCGGGGGCCGGATGCTGCTGGGCGTCCGGCCCCTATTCGTGACGATCATGCTGTGGCGGGATATTGGACCGTCGCGGCGCTGGTGGACGCGAACTTGCGCGCCGCCTTCCACGCCTCAATGTCGGCCGGGTCGTAACAGACCCCGGCTTGCTTGGACTGGCCCAGCTTGATGAAACGCGGCCCCTTGCCCTTACATCTCCAAAATCGGAGCGTGGCGGGTGTTATCCCGATAAGCGCGGCGGCTTCATAATGATTGAGGACGTTGACCGATGCGGTCATGGCGGTGACTCCAGCATCGCCCTGCACGGTCCTTGACCGTCAAGCAGAGCGTCGATGAGCTGTGGTCACCAGCGCCAGAGGAACCCCCTCTAGCAAAGTGTCCGTGTCCTGGGGCTTGCGCCTTACTCCAACGGCTGCGGGGACAGTAGGTTTGAGTGCCCCGTCCCCGGCACTGCAACGCATTGTTAGCACAGGCTAAGCGGCCACGCTCGGACAAAATGCGGTGTTGGCAGTCCCGAACCGGGATCGGCAAAAATCGGCCGGTAGGATTTTAATCCGTAAACCGATCAGGGGGCGATTTGTGGAGGGACGGCTCGCGGCGACTTGCCCGAAAATGCGATCTGAACGACCGGCTACCCGGCCTCGGCTGTAAGGCGGCGTGGGGCGCGATCGGCACCGGGCCGCCCCTAACCCGGCAGCGACCCCGGCCTCACCGCTGTGCGCGAGCCTGCGCGGCCCGCACCGTGCATCACGCGCGCTGCGGCAGCGCCATCTGCACCACGTTGGCACCCGCTACTTTCGCCGCTTCCGTGTCCAGATGATCGGCAATCTTCTGGGCCTCGGGCTGGAGCCACTGAAGGTTTGTCGTGTCGAAGTAGTGTTCGGCGGTCACGTCGCGGGTGATGTGGTTCGTAAGCAGGTCGGTCCTGAACTTTTCGATGCGGCACTGGCGCAGAGCGACGTTCGTATAGGTCCGGCGAAGCGCGTGTGGGGTGATGGCGCTACCGGCAACGCCGCTCAGCTTCTTCATCAGATCGCGCGGATCTTTGATATGGCCAAGCACGCCCCAGCTCGGGAAGACGTATTCGTTGTCCTCGACCCTCGGACGGGCTTTCAGCAGCTTCACGGCCTGCGTGGAGAGCGGCATTGAGACGGGGTTGGAATTCTTCGGGTTAGGTAGATGGAAATACTGATCTTCCAGATGCACCTGGCTCCACTTGAGCGAAGCCGCCTCGCTGATCCGAAGGCCGGTGAGCATGAGGAACCGCACAAGGTCGATGCTCGACATGGTGTCGCGGTTATGAGCGACCGCCCGCCACTCGGTCAGCGCGTGCCATGCCGCACCGACCTTATTGTCGAGAATGCGCGCCGTGCGGGGCTTCAACCGCACCTTGTCGTCGCGCAGGATGGCAACGGGGTTGTGCGGGATCAGCGGCGAACCGTCCGCCCGCTTATGCTGACGCGCTGCATAGTTGAGCAGCGCCCCGAGAACGGAGAACGCTTGGTTCGCCTGCCCCGGTGAGCCACCCTCACGATTACCACGCAGACCCTTCGTGAGCATCTCGCGATACCGGGTTTTGCACATATCCTCGGTGATGCTGACGACCGGCTTGTCCTTCCACGCCGCAAACGTCGTGGTCACATGGCGCTCAATGGCGTGCTTGCTGGTCGCTTTCAGCTTACCGGGACGGGACACATAAGCATCACAGACGGCTTGCAAGGTGACCTTCATCGCCTCGCTTTGCTTCTTAACGTCACGGGGGTCGCTGCCCAACCGCATGGAGCGCAGATGCTCCTTTGCCTCGTCGCGGGCGCCATCGACGGTAAACACGCCATACGGCCCAATGGTGATGCGGGCTTCTTTGCCACTGCCATCGACCCGCCCCTGCACAACGAAGGTGATCTTTCCTCTTGGCGTGACGCGGACCCCGAAGCCCTTCACCTCCGCGTCCCAATGAAACTCGTCCTTTGGACCGGGCTTGATGCGGTCAACGACCGTTTTCGTAAGTTTGATAGCCATGCGGGAAACCTCATAAGCAAGTCATAAGCAGCTTGCGCTAACTTACGGCAACCTACGTAAAACGTCCAGCGGCCTAAAACCTATATTTCCCGAGCGGTCTCTTGCTTATGACAACCTCTGCAAACATACGCAAACGCCGGTTACGCTAAACTTGAAAACCGCCGTGGGTGCAAGCTCACCGTGGGTTCGAATCCCACCCTGTCCGCCAATCAGGCGAAATGCAGCCGCCGGTATTTCCCGCGGAAATAGAGCAGCGGATCGCGGTGCGGTTCGAACTGCGCGCGCACGACCCGGCCAACCAGGATGAAATGGTCACCCGCTTCGTGCAGCGATTCGTGCTGGCACTCGAACGAGACTAGCGAACTGCCGAGCAGTGGCACGCCTGTCTGGCCGGGCGCCCACGGCTGGCTGGCGAAGCGGTCCTCGCCCTTTGCCGCGAAGCGGTTCGACGTCGGTTGCTGGCCGATCTGCAGCACGTTCACGCCGAAATGCGCGGCTTTGCGTAGCGCCGGCGCGGTTCCCGCGGTGTTGGCAATGCACACCAGCAGCAGCGGCGGATCGAGCGAGACCGAGGTGAAGCTGTTCGCGGTCAGGCCGACGGGCGTTCCCGCGTCGTCGAGCGCAGTGACGATCGTGATGCCGGTCGCGAAACAGCCCATCGCGTCGCGGAGCGTCCGCGGGTCCGATCCGGCCTTGAACTCCATCGCCTCGCGCGGCTGCCGCCGTTCGAGAAATTCGAGTAGCTGGCCGACCAGGGCTTCCTTGCGGTCGGACGCAAGTTCCAGATCGCATTCGTTGATGTCGGCGTTTTCGCCGAGCGGCAGTGCGGCGTTGAACGCATCGCTCACCGCGCTGCATTGCGCGGGTGAAAAGCCGCCGCGTACGACGAGCGCCGGGATGGCCAACCGCGCCGCGACGCCATTCGCGATGGCGTCTTCGTCGATCGGCATGTCGACCAGCACCAATCCGGCGGCCAGCAGGGCGCCTTCGAGTGCCAGCGCGCGTATCGCTATCCATCCGCCGCGCCCTGCGGTCACAACAACCGGGCGCGAACCCATTTGTGCGAGCACCGCGCGCAGATCCTCGATATGCGGCGCAAGTCCGTGCTCGTCGCCCGCTTCGCGCAGATCGAGATTGACGACGCGGCGCCCCGAAAGCACCAGCGCGTCGGCGACCTCGCGCCACGCGGCGCGGCCCTGGCCAACCTCGGGGATCAGCAGCACCGCGGGATCGTTTTCGTCGCCCAGCATGTCGGCCGACAGAGGAATGCCGCCGAAACCCTTATATTCGATGAGGCTCAAAAATCCCCCTTGCCGCGCCGGCGGGCGCGGAGGCCGGCGGCTTTCGATGTGATCAAGTTACGAAGAATCGGATCATATCGAAAGCCGCCGCGCCGCGCCAGCGCGCCCGGCCTGTTTACGCGCGCATCGACGCGAGCCGCTGGCCGACGATCGCGTCGGCCTCGGCGATGATCCGGTCGATAAGTTCTTTGCAGGTCGGGAGATCGTGAATTAGCCCCTGGACCATACCGGCCCAGAACACGCCTTTGCCGAGGTCGCCGGTCTCCAGCAATTCGCGGCCCGCCTTGCCATTCACCAATTCCGCAACGTCGGCGAAGGTCGCATCGGGCACAGCGAGACGGCGTACCACCTCTTCGCTCACTTCGCTTTTCCCGACGCGCGCAGTGTTCTTGAGGCTGCGGAAGATCAGAAAACTGCCGCGTTCGTCGTTGTCGATATAGGCTTGCTTCACGTTGCCGTGGATTGGAGCCTCCACGGTGGCGCAGAAACGCGTACCCATGTTGATGCCTTCGGCGCCCAACGACAGCGCCGCGACGAGACCGCGACCGTCGCCGAAGCCGCCCGAGGCGAGCATCGGGATTTTTACCTTGTCGGCCGCCGCGGGAATCAGGATCAACCCTGGGATATCGTCCTCGCCCGGGTGGCCCGCGCATTCGAAGCCGTCGATCGAGATAATGTCGCAGCCCGCTCGCTCGGCCGACAGCGCATGGCGCACCGCGGTACATTTATGAAGGATCGTGACGCCATGGGGCTTCAGCATCTCCCAGATTTCGCGAACCGCCTGCGTGCCCGCGGTTTCGACGATCTTGACCCCGCCATCGATGATCGCCTGCGCATAGGCTTTGTAATCGGGGGCGTTGATTGTCGGAAAAACGGTCATGTTCACGCCGAACGGCTTGTCGGTCATCGCGCGGCAACGCTCGATCTCGGCGCTGAGCGCCGCGGGGGTCGGCTGGGTCAGCGCGGTCAGGATGCCAAGCCCCCCGGCCTTCGATACCGCAGCCGCGAGTTCGACATAGCCGACGCTCTGCATCCCGCCCTGAACGATCGGATGCTCGATACCCAGCATTTCGGTGATGCGTGTCTTGAAAGCCATTCGAGTCTCTCCTGTGCGGTTCTGCCCTTACGGCATCTTCGCTCTGATCCATGAAATAACTTGACGCTTACGTCAACGTCGGGTTGACTGGGGGGATAGTTAGATAGCGAAGGGAATCAAGATGGCGGCGCGCGAAGGCATATCGGATCAGGCGTTGGCGATTGCCGGAAAGGTCGAAACCTTCGTCCGCGAAACTGTCGTTCCTTTCGAGACCGACCCGCGCCGCGACCATCATGGCGCGCCGACCGACGAGCTTGTGATGGAAATGCGCGAACATGCTCGCGCCGCCGGCGTCCTGACCCCGCATATTCTGAGCGACGGTGATCATTTGAACCAGCGCGAGACGGCAGTCGTGCTGATCAAGAGCGGACTGTCGCCGCTCGGTCCGCTCGCCTGCAACACAATGGCGCCCGACGAGGGCAATATGTATCTGCTCGGCAAGGAAGGCAGCCCCGAACTCAAGGAGCGCTTCCTGAAGCCGATGGTCGAAGGGCGCGTCCGTTCGGCCTTTTTCATGACCGAGCCGGCTGAAGAGGGCGGCGCCGGGTCCGATCCGTCGATGATGAAAACAACCTGCCACCTCGACGGCAATCATTGGGTCGTCAATGGCCGCAAGACCTTCATCACCGGCGCGCTCGGCGCGCGCGTCGGCATCGTGATGGCAAAGTCCGAACAGGGCGCGTGCATGTTCCTCGTCGACCTGCCCGATCCCGCGATCCGCATCGACGACGTGCCGAACACGATCGACAGCTCTATGCCCGGCGGCCACGCGACGCTGACGATCGACAATCTGCGCGTGCCGGCCGACCAGATGCTGGGCGAGGCCGGAGAAGGCTTTCGTTACGCGCAGGTGCGCCTCTCCCCTGCTCGCTTGTCGCATTGCATGCGCTGGCTCGGCGCGTGCATTCGTGCGCACGAGATTGCGACCGACTATGCGAACCGCCGCGAAGCGTTCGGCAAGCCGCTGATCGACCATGAGGGCGTCGGCTTCATGCTCGCCGAAAATATGATCGACCTGAAGCAGGCCGAACTGATGATCGACTGGTGCGCGGGCGTGCTCGATACCGGATCGCTCGGCACCGTCGAAAGCTCGATGACGAAGGTCGCAGTGTCGGAAGCGCTGATGCGCATCGCCGACCGCTGCGTCCAGGTGATGGGCGGCACCGGGGTCACCGACAAAACGATCGTCGAACAGGTTTTTCGCGAAGTTCGCGCCTTTCGCATCTATGACGGCCCGACCGAGGTCCACAAATGGAGCCTTGCCAAGAAAATCCGCCGCGACTGGAAAGCCGGGCTCGCCTGACGCGGTCGTCAGTTGCGGCCTGAAAAGCGTACCGTCAAAGTGCTTGACGTTTACGTCAACGTCCGGTTCATTGGCCGCAACGAGATAATGGGAGAAGGACGGGTGCACGCATGACCATCCTCTATGACGAAGGCCAGCAGGCGATCGCGACCGAATCGCGGCGCGTATTGGAGGCGCGGGTCGGCAAGGACGCGCTGCTGCCGCTTCTCGAAACCGTCGGCGAATATCATCGCCCCTTCTGGGATACCGCGAAGGAGCAGGGCTGGACCGCGCTCGCGCTTCCCGAAGCCGATGGCGGACTTGGTCTTGGGTTGATCGAGCTGGGGCTGATCGCGCATCAGGCGGGGCGTAGCATCAGCGGCGCGCCGTTCCTGACGTCGAACTTCGGCGCGGCGAAAGCGATCGAGCTTTTCGGTTCCGACGCGCAAAAGGCGCGCTGGCTACCGGGATTGGCGAGCGGCGAAGCCATTGGTGCGATCGCTTTTGCGGCTGGACCCGACATCCTTCCTGCCCGCCCCGACGTGACCTTTACCGAGGATCGGCTCGACGGCCATATGCGCGGCGTTTCTGCGGGGCTCGCGGCGGATGTCGCAATCGTCTTTGCGAACGGACCGGATATGCCGGTGCTCGCGCTTGTCGATCTCGCCGGAGCACAGCGCTCCGCCGTCCCGAGCTTCGACAACAGCCGTCTGATTGCCGACCTCGACTTTTCGGGCGTGCCGGCGGAACCGTTCGCGGTTGGCAATATGGCACGCGATGCGGCGCTTCACATCCTTGCGCTCCAGTCGGTGGTCACGGCGCACGAACAGACCGGCGGCGCCGAGGCGCTGATGGAAATCGCGCGCGACTATGCCCTCACCCGCCGCGCCTTCGGTCAGCCGATCGGCGCGTTCCAGTCGGTGAAGCATCGGATCGCCGAGCTTTACGGCCTCGTCGAACTGGCGCGCGCAAATTGCATTCATGCCGCGGCACGTGAGGGTTCGCCCGATTTCATCACAGCCGCGGCTGCGGCGCGCCTGTCGGCAACCGAAGCCTATGACACCGCGGCGCGCGATTGCATCCAGATCCACGGCGGCATCGGCGTGACGTGGGAGATCGGCCTGCACCTCCACATGCGCCGGGCACGCAGTTTGGCGATTGAACAGGGCAGCAGCCTGTTTTGGGAGGATGTTCTTGTCGAACGACTTGCGGGAGAGGCGGCGTGAGCGATCTCGAAGCCTATCGCGCCAATGCCTCGGCGTGGCTCGTATCGATGGCGCCGACCTTTGGGCGCGACGCGCGCAAGGGGTTGTCCGCAGCTGACGATCTGGCGCTTGGTCGCCGCTATCAGAAGGCAAAGTTCGACGCGGGCTATGCCGGGATCAACTGGTCGGCCGAATATGGCGGTCAGGGGCTCGGCCACCTCCAAAAGGTCACCTTCGACGCCGAGGAAATGAAGCACGGCTTCCCGAGTTTCTATTTCGGCATCTCGCTCGGTATGCCGGTGCCCGTGCTGATGCAGTTTGGTAGCGACAAGGAGTTCGTCAAGGAGCGCGTGCTGAAGGCGCTGCAAGGCGAGGAAATCTGGTGTCAGCTCTTTTCGGAACCCTCGGGCGGGTCGGATCTTGCGGGTCTCCGTACCAAGGCGGAGCCCGACGGCAACGGGTGGAAGATCAACGGGCAAAAGGTGTGGACGAGCTGGGCGCATTATAGCGACTATGGCGTCATTGTCGTCCGCACCGACCCGACTGTTCCGAAGCATAAGGGGCTGACTTACTTTTGGGTCGATATGAAGGCGCCCGGTGTGACAGTGCGCCCGATCAAGCTCGCGGGCGGTGATAGTCACGTCAACGAGGTCTTCTTCGACGATGTGAAGATTACCGACGATCATCGCATGTCGCCGGTCGGCGGCGGCTTTGCGGTCGCGATCGCGACGCTGATGATCGAACGCTATGTCGCGACTGACAGCGCGGGTTTCGGTCCGCACCTCGACCTGTTCGTCGATCTGGCGAAAGAGGTGCAGCTCAATGGCCGCCCCGCAATCGACGACGGCCGCATCCGGCAACAGATTGCGCGCAACTATGCGATGCGTTCGGGGCTCGATTCGATCAACGTGCGCGCGCGGCTGATGATGCAGGCGGGAATGATGCCGGGGCCCGAAGGCTCGCTCAACAAGCTGGTTGCGGTGCGTTCGCGTCAGAAGCTGTCGGAGCTTGCGCTCGACCTTCAGGGCCACGGCGGCTTCCTCTTCGACGAACATGCCTCGCAGAAGGAAGATTGGGCGTCGAGCTGGATCAACGCTCCCACCGGCCGCATCGCGGGCGGGTCGGACGAGACGCTGCTCAATACGATCGCCGAAAAAGTCCTCGGCCTGCCGCAGGATCATCGCCCCGACAAGGGTGTTCCGTTCAATCAGATTCCGGCCTGAGGAGGCGCGTCCATGAAAATCGATCCCAGTATATCGGCCGTTGTCACCGGCGGCGCATCGGGCCTCGGCCGTGCGACCGCAGAGGCTCTCGCGGCATCGGGCGTGAAGGTCGCCATTTTCGACATCAACGACGCGCTCGGTGAGGAAGTCGCGGCATCAATCGGCGGGCTGTTCGTCCATGTCGACATCACCGACGAGCAATCGGTGCTCGATGGTTATGCCAAGGCGCGGGCGGCGCATGGGCAGGAGCGCGTCTGCGTCCATTGCGCGATGACCTCGCGCCGCGGCAAGACGCTCGCCTATGACAAGGACACCGGCACGTTCCGGCGGACGTCGACCGAAGATTATGCCTATGGCGTCGCGGGCATATTGACCGCCAGCTATCGTATCGGGTCGATCGCTGCTGAAGGCATGGCAACATTGCCCGAGCTGGAAGACGGCGAGCGCGGCGCAATCATCTTCACCGCGTCGGTCGCGGCGCAGGACGCGCAGATCGGGCAGGTTATCTATGGTTCGGCCAAGGCCGGCGTGAACGGCCTCGTGCTGCCGATGGCGCGCGATCTGATGGACCTGGGCATCCGGGTCAATTCGATCATGCCGGGCGTGTTCGGCACCCCGCTGCTCGGCAATATGAACCCCAAGGTGAAGGAAAGCCTTGAAGCCTCGGTCCCCTTCCCCAAGCGGCTCGGCAAGGCCGAGGAATATGCAAGCCTCGCGATGGAGATGGTTCGCAACACCTATTTCAACGGCCAAGCGGTGCGCCTCGATGGCGCTATTCGCATGGCTCCTCGCTAATCTCCCCGATCGAAAGGAATTCTCTCGTGGCCGAAGCCTATATCATCGACGCCGTCCGCACCCCGCGCGGGGTCGGCAAGCCCGGCAAGGGCGCGCTGTCGCACCTTCACCCGCAGCATCTCGCGGCAACGGTGCTTGCCGCCATCCGTGATCGCAACAATCTCGACACCGCGACCGTCGACGACATCGTATGGTCGACGTCGAGCCAGAACGGTAAGCAGGGCGGCGACCTCGGCCGCATGGCGGCGCTGTCGGCGGGCTATGATACGAAGGCGAGCGGAACGACGCTCGACCGTTTTTGTGGCGGCGGGATCAGTTCGGTGAATTTCGCGGCGGCCAGCGTGATGAGCGGCATGGAAGATTGCGTTATCGCGGGTGGCACCGAGATGATGAGCTACACGACCGCTTTTGCCGCTGAACAGGCGAACGCCGGGCTGCCGCCACGCCTGATGGGATCGGGTCACGAAGCGCTCGACGAATTGCACCCGCAATCGCATCAAGGCGTGTGCGGCGATGCGATTGCGACGATCGAAGGGATCAGCCGCGAAGCGCTCGACGCGCTCGCGCTCGTCAGCCAGCAGCGCGCCGATCGTGCCATCAAGGAAGGCCGTTTCAACAAGTCGGTGGTGCCGGTTCTCAATCCCGACGGCAGCGTCGCGCTCGACCATGAGGAATTCCCGCGGCCGGAAACGACAGCCGAGGGTCTCGCCTCGCTCAAGCCGGCCTTCACCGGCCTTGCCGATTTCGACCTTGGCGGCGGCTTCACCTTCCGCAAGCAGGTCAATCGCCGCTATCCCGACGTCGAAATCCAGCATTTCCATCATGCTGGCAATTCGTCGGGCGTCGTCGATGGCGCGGCAGCGCTACTTCTGACGTCGAAGGACTATGCCGACAAGCATGGCCTGAAACCGCGCGCGCGCGTTGTCGCCTATGCCAATATCGGCGATGATCCGACGTTGATGCTTAATGCGCCCGTTCCCGCGGCGAAGAAGGTGCTCGAAAAGGCCGGCCTCACGAAGGACGACATCGATGTCTGGGAAATCAACGAAGCTTTTTCGGTCGTCGCCGAAAAGTTCATCCGCGATCTCGATCTCGACCGCGAGAAGGTGAATATCAACGGCGGCGCGATGGCGCTCGGCCACCCGATCGGCGCGACCGGTTCGATCCTGATCGGCACCGCGCTCGACGAACTCGAGCGCTCGGGCGGCCGCTATGGCCTCGTCACGATGTGCGCTGCGGGCGGCATGGCGCCCGCGATCATCATCGAACGTATCTGAGGAACAGGAGAGTCAAATGACCGGGCCGCTGAAGGGTATCAGGATCATTGAATTTGCGGGCATTGGTCCCGGCCCCTTCTGCGGCATGATGCTCGCCGACCATGGCGCCGAGGTGATCCGGATCGACCGGCCGGGCGGCTTCATGGATCCGCGCGATCCGCTGAGCCGCAACCGCACCTCGATCGCGCTCGACATGAAGAATCCCGACGCGGTGCAAATCGCGCGCGATCTTTGCAAAAGCGCCGACGGGATCATCGAAGGCTATCGGCCGGGGGTGATGGAGCGGCTCAGGCTTGGTCCCGAGGTGCTGCTCGCCGATAATCCCAAAATTGTCTATGGCCGCATGACCGGCTGGGGCCAGTTCGGCCCCTATTCCCAGGCGGCGGGACACGACATCAACTATATCTCGCTGTCGGGTGTGCTCCACGGCATTGGCCGCGCGGGCGAAAAGCCTGTCCCGCCGGTCAATTATGTCGGCGATTTCGGCGGCGGCGGGATGATGCTCGCCTTCGGTATGTCGAGCGCCCTCGTGCATGCGGCGCGTACCGGCGAAGGCCAGGTGATCGACTGCGCGATGACCGACGGATCGGCGCTGCTCGCGGGCATGACGTGGGGGTTCCATGCGGCGGGGCGGCTCAAGGATGAAGCCGGCGTCAACATGCTCGACGGCGCGGCGCACTTCTACGACAGCTATGTCTGCGCCGACGGCAAGTTCATCTCGATAGGGTCGATCGAACCGCAATTCTATGCGCTCCTGCGCGAAAAGACTGGTCTTGCCGACGATCCCGATTTCGATGCCCAGATGAATTCTGCGCAATGGGGACCGTTGAAGGAAAAGCTGACCGCGCTGTTCAAGACGAAGACGCGCGACGAATGGTGTGCGATCATGGAAATGACCGACGTCTGCTTCGCGCCGATCCTGTCGCTGAGCGAAGCGCCGCAGCATCCGCACAATGTCGAGCGCGAAACCTTCCTGACCGTCGGCGGCGCGGTGCAGCCTGCCCCTGCCCCGCGTTATTCGGTAAGCGTCAATGATACGCCGCGCCCGGCTCCCGCGGTCGGGGCCGATGGCGAAGCCGTGCTGGCGGCTCTCGGCTATGATGCAGACAAGATTGCCGCGCTGCGCGAAGGCGGCGCGCTGCGCTGACGACTCAGGCGCCGCGCTCGGTCATCGCTTCCCAGAGGCCGCGCCCGCCGAGGCTGGCGACCTGTCGTCCAAGGCGCTGCGCCCAAAAGGCGTCGTTGCCGTGGGCGCCGCGCCAGCGCATCAGCGGGACGGTCACCCGGTGGAGATCATACTCCTCGGTAAATCCGATCGCGCCATGCACCTGATGGGCAACGGCGGTGACGATGCCGACGGCGCGATTGGCGCGTAGTTTCGCCGCTGCGATTTCAAAATCGGCGGCAGACGTGTCGAGGTCCACCGCATCGAGCCGCGCCGCCAGCGCCGCCGCCGCCGCCTCGACCGCGCGGACTTCGCATGCCATCACGGCCAGCGTTTGCTGTACCGCCTGAAACTTGCCGAGCGGGCGGCCGAACTGCTGGCGGGTGTTCACATGGTCGATCGAGAGCGAAAGCGCCTGCCCCATCGCGCCCGCCATCAGGCTCACCGTCGCCGCGGGCTGATACGCGCCGCCGGCGATCAACTCGGCAACCGGGAGATCCGGCACGGCCGCACCGGCGATTTGCAGCACTGCGTTTGCGTCGCCCCAGTCGCCGCCGAAACCGCCCTCCACTTCAGGGACAAGCAGCAATGCGAAACCGGCTTCTTCGACGGGAGCGATCCCTGCCGTGGCGGCTTCGGCGAACACCGCGCGCGCGGTATCGCAGAGCATATCGCGGGCCGCGCTCATCTAAGGCCCAAGCCGCGTGCGATGATCCCGCGGATCACTTCGCGAGTTCCGCCGCGGAGCGAGAAACTGGGCGATGCGATAAGCAACACGCGGAGCAGTTTCGCGAGATCACCTTCATCGTCCCAGCCGCAGTCGACGATCGCCTGCACGCGGCGAGGCATGTCCTGTTCGAAGGCATTGCCCAGTTCCTTGACCACCGACGCCTCGACCATCGGATCTTCGCCCGCTGCGAGCTTGGCCGCGGTCGACATCGAGAGTTGGCGCAGCGTCCACATTTCGGCGGTGAGTTCGCCGATCAGCGTCGCGATCGCCGGATCGGGTTCGGGGCCTCCGGCGTCGATCAGCGCCGCGAACAGCGCGTGGCTCGACAGATAGCGTTCCGGTCCCGATCGTTCGAGACCGAGTTCGGCGGTGACCTGCTTCCACCCTTGCCCGCGCTCGCCGACCAGCGCGCCGTGGGGCACGAGCACATCGTCGAAGAACACCTCGTTGAAGTCGTGATGGCCCGCCATGTCGATGATCGGGCGGATCGTGATGCCCGGCGTGTCGAGGTCGATCAGCAGCTGGCTCAATCCCGCGTTACGCTCGCTGCCCTCTTCGGTGCGGACGAGTGCGAGCATGATGTGCGAGAAATGCGCGCCCGTGGTCCAGATTTTCTGGCCGTTGATACGCCAGCCTTCGGCGGTTTCGCGCGCCGTTGTTCGCACGGCCGCGAGGTCGGAGCCCGCGCCCGGTTCGGACAGGCCGATGCAGGCGTAAAGCTCCCCCTTTGCGATGCCGGGCAAATAGCGCTCGCGCTGCTCCTCGCTGCCGTAGCGCAGGATCAGCGGGCCGGTCTGGCGGTCGGCGATCCAGTGCGCGCCGACGGGCGCTCCGGCCGCCAGCAGTTCTTCGATCACGACATAGCGTTCGAGCGGATGGCGGTCGCCGCCGCCGTAGCGTGCCGGCAACGTCATGCCGATGTACCCCGCCGCGCCGAGCGCGCGGCTGAAGCCGGCATCGAAGCTTGCCCAGCAATTCGCCCGCGCCACCACGTCATCCTGCGGCTGGTTCACCGCAAGCCATGCCCGCAAACCGGCGCGCAGTGCGGCAATGTCGCCGGGTGGATCGAACGGATAGAGCGCAAAGCCTTGCATGTCGCACCAGCCATGCAATAGCTTTGGTTAGGCAGCAAAGGATAATTGAAGATGGGCGAATTTCTGAGTGTCGAGCGGCGGGGCAAGATCGCGATCCTGACGATGATCAAGCCCGAGAGCATGAACGCGATCGGCACGCACGAAGACTGCCAGGACATTATCGACACGCTTCGCACCCTCGGCGACGACCGTAGCGTCAGCGCGATCATCCTGACCGGCAGCGGCAAGGCGTTCAGCGCCGGCGGGAACCTGAAAGGCATGCAGGATCGCACCGGCATCGGCGTGCTCGACCAGCCCGATTCCACTCGTGCCAATTACCGCAAGGGCGTGCAGGCGGTGATCCGCGCACTGATGGATTGCGAGGTGCCGATGATTGCGGCGGTCAACGGCCATGCGATCGGGCTCGGCTGTGACCTTGCCTGCACCTGCGACATCCGCATCGCGGCCGAGAGCGCGAAGTTCGCGTGCAGCTTTATCAAGGTCGGGATCGTCCCCGGCGACGGCGGCGCCTGGCTGTTGCAGAAGGTGCTGGGCTATCCGCGCGCCGCCGAGCTGTTCCTGACTGGCGATCGCTTTGACGCCGCGCAGGCAAAGGAATATGGTCTGGTCACGGACGTCGTGCCCGATGCGGAACTGCTCGACCGTGCAATCGCCATTGCCGAGCGGATCGTCTGCAATCCGCCGCGCGCGCTGCGCCTGACGAAACGCCTGCTCCGCGAGGCGCAGCACAGCCGGATGAGCGATATTTTGGAACTCAGTGCAGCCTATCAGGCGATCGTCCATGAAACCGCGGATAACCGCGAGGCGATCAACGCCTTCGTCGAAAAGCGTCCCCCGGTGTTTACAGGAGAATGATGATGATTGCCGAGCGAGTCCTGCCACTGGCCGGCGTCCACAATTTCCGCGACTATGGCGGTTACGCGGTTGAGGGTGGCGGGCGGCTGCGTGACGGGACGCTGTGGCGCTCGGCGCACCACGAGGCGGCGACCGACAATGATCTGGACGCACTCGACGCGCTGGGGCTCGAGACGGTGATCGACCTGCGCGGCGACGACGAGCGCGAGTTGCATCCGTGCCGCCGTTCCGAGGCTTTCTCGGCGCGCGTGCTGTTTGCGGGCGGCATCACCGCCGGGCTTGCACCGCATCTGCAGGCGGCGGGCGGGACGATCGATGTCGAGACGGCGCGCGAGCGGATGATCGATACCTATGCCGGCATGCCCTATCGCCCCGCGCTCGTCGCGACGCTGCGACTCTATCTGGCGGCGCTCGCCGAATATGACGCGCCCAGCCTTGTCCATTGTGTCGCAGGCAAGGACCGCACCGGCTTTGCGGTCGCGATCGTCCACCGGCTGCTCGGGGTCCATGAAGATGATCTGATGCAGGACTATCTGCTCACCAACACCGCGGGCAAGATCGAGGAACGCATCGCGCAGGGCGCGGCGCATATCCGCTCGCGCTATGGCGCCGAAATCCACGACGATGCGATCCGCGCGCTGATGTCGGTCAACCCCGCCTATCTCGACGCCGCGCTCGCCACGGTGCGGCGCGATCATGGCGATATTCCGACCTATGCCGAGGCGGTGCTGAATTTCTCCCCCGACATGCGCGAAGCATTGGTCGACCGGCTGGTGCTATAGGAGCCTATTTGCCCCTGACGATCACCCCGCCCTTCACCACTGCGTCGACGCTTTCGAGCTGGCGCACGTCGGCCAGCGGATTGCCGTCGACCGCGACAATATCGGCGTAACGGCCCACAGAAATCGCCCCGACATCCTTCTCGCGGCCGAGCGCCTCGGCGGCGTTTTTGGTCGCGGCCTGGATCGCCTGGAGCGGGGTCATCCCATATTCGACCATGACGCGGAACTGGCCGCCGACCTGCCCGTGCGGCATGACGCCGGCGTCGGACCCAAACACCATGCGCACGCCCGCCTTCACCGCCTTGCGGAAATTGTCGCGCTGGATCTGGGCGACCTCGCGGTCCTTGCGAAGATTATCCTCGAGCACGCCGTTCTTCGCGCCTTCGGCCTGCGTATATTCGGTGTTGTAGATATCCATCGAGAACCACACCGGCTGCTTGCGCGCGAGCGCCATGCGGATGCCCTCGTCATCGACCAGGCTGGCATGTTCGATCGTATCGATGCCGGCGGCGATCGCGGCGCGGATGCCTGTCGCGCCATGTGCATGCGCAGCCACGCGCAGGCCCCATTGGTGCGCCTCGTCGGCGATCGCGGCGAGCTCTTTTTCGGAGACCTGGAGCTGGCCGGGTTCGGTGTTGCGCGAAAAGACCCCGCCGGTCGCGCAGACCTTGATGACCTCGGCGCCATATTTGCGCTGGCGGCGGACCTGAAAGCGGAGTTCCTCGGGCGTGTCGCCGATGCCCTCTTCCTTGCCGTCCTTCTTTTCGAGGCTGGGCGGCAGGAAGGTGCTGTCGCAATGCCCGCCGGTCGCACCGAGCGCATAGCCTGCGGGGACGATGCGCGGGCCCGTGGCATAGCCCGCGTCGATCGCCTGCTTGAGCCCGATATCGTTGCGATTGTCCGACCCGACATTGCGTACGGTGGTGAAGCCCGCGCCGAGCATGTCGTTGGCATTCTTGACCGCGGTCATGCCCCAGAAACTGTCGGTAAATTCGAGGCCGCGATAGCCGCCGATATCGGCGGGGCCGTCGAGATGGACATGCATGTCGATCAGGCCCGGGAGCAACGTCCTGTCGCCGAGGTCGATATGTTTGACGTTCGATCCCCAGCGCACCGTGCGTGCATCGGCGATGTTCGTGATGCGACCGTCGGCGCCGACGAAGATGGCCGGAAATTCGACCGTCTTTCCGGTGAGGACGTCGATGTAGCGTGCGGCGGTGATCACCGTCTGCCCGGCCGCGTCCTGTGCCTGCGCGGGGGCGATTGAGGCGACGAAAAGCGCCGTTGAGCCCAAAGCGATTCCCCGCAGAAAACTGCCGAACTTCATTCGCGATTGCATGTTTTACCCGCCTGTTGTTGGTGCCCGCAAACTAGATGGCAAACCGCCGCAAAATAGGACAGCGGAAAATGCGTCAGGCGGTCGCCCGGTTCCTTGCGACCCACCAGACGCCGAGCAGCGCGAAGGCGGCGCCGAGCATCGTGCCGCCGACGACGTCGCTAGCCCAATGGACGCCGAGCATGATGCGCGAGAAGGCGTTGAGGATGATCATCGCGGCCGCGAGCGTCCATGCGGCCGGGCGCCAGCGGGGCGGCGCGAGCCAGGCAAGGAGCAGATAGACGGTCGCGGCGCTGGTTGCGTGGCCGCTGGGATAAGAAAAGCTCGTCTGATGGTCGAGGTGATCGATCAGGTCGGGCCGCGCGCGACCGAAGCCGAGTTTCATGAGGCTGGAAGCGAGATTCGACAGCAGCGACGCCCCGCCGAGCGCGACGGCGCAGCGCGGGCCGCACCAGTGCCATACGAGCCCGCAGAGCAGGATGACGATGATCCAGCGCGGCGTACCACCGCCGATCCAGCTCGCGCCTTGCATGAAGGCGATGAAGGCCGGGTCTCTTTCGTCGACGCGGATCGCCAGCGAATACGAGATTTGCCAGTCGGCGACCTGCGTCCAACCCGCGCCGACCGCCAGGCCGAGGAGGATGACGGCGGCGATGAGGGCGGCCGCCAGGATGGGAAAGCGATAGGATTCGGCGCTCACAATTCCCCCTTCGTCAGTCCCGCGAAAGCGGGAACCCAG
>NZ_JBOHHT010000123.1:0-27021 GCF_050725655.1 Sphingopyxis sp.
GGGCTTGACCCGGGACCCGCCTTTTTGTTCAAGACAGGCAGGCCCCGGGTCAAGCCCGGGGTGACGTGGGTTGGGTTCGCAACGTCCACTTCTGGTCGTCTCCAGACATTCGTCATCCCCGGATCACAACGCTGATCGACAGCGCCCCGTCGAGATTCCGTCCTTCCCCGGATGACAAACCGGCTGGCTCAATCGTGGCCGGTTGACCGCTCCCGGCGAAACGTACAGACCTCACCCCCTCACCAAAAAGGGGTCGAATCTTCATGCGCAAACTGGCCATTCTCGGCGCGAGCCTTCTCGCCCTCTCCTCGCAGGCAATTCTCGCGCAGGAAGCCCCTGCACCCGTCGCCGAAACCGCCGCGCCCGCAGCCCCCATGTCCGCCTCCGCCGTCGGCAGCGCGCGCAATAGCCCCGAGCGCAGCCTGACCGGCGCCGACCTCTTCGACCTCTCGATCGCTTCGGATCCGCAAATCAGCCCCGATGGCCGCCACATCGCCTATGTCCGCCGTTCGAACGACATCATGTCCGACCGCGCGGTCAGCTCGATCTGGCTGATCGATACCCAGACCGGCGAGGAAACCCCGGTCGCGGGCCGCAGCGGCGGCGCCTTTTCGCCACGCTGGTCGCCCGACGGCAAGCGCCTCGCCTTCGCCTCGACCGAGGGCGGCAGCGCGCAGCTCTGGGTGCGCTGGATGAACGGCGGCGAAGCGGTGCGCCTCACCGGCCTGCCGACCAGCCCGTCGAGCCTCACCTGGTCGCCCGACGGCCGCTCGATTGCCTACACGATGCTCGTCAAGGACGATGGCCCGAGCTTCGGCGCAGCACCCAAGAGCAAGCCCGAAGGCGCGAAATGGGCCGACCCGCTCGAAGTTCATGATCTTCTCGCCTATCGCGCTGATGGCGAAGGCTATCTCGAACCCGGCTTCGAGAAGATTTTCGTCGTCCCCGCAACGGGCGGCTCGCCGCGCCAGCTCACCTTCGGCCCCTATCACGACGGCGGTCCCTTGAGCTGGTCGCGCGATGGCCGCACCCTCTATTTCAGCGCGAACCGCAAACCCGATTGGGAGAAGGATCCGGTCGAGAGCGAAATCCATGCGCTCGACGTGACGAGCGGCGGCGTCACCGCATTGACCGACCGCAACGGCCCCGACGCCAATCCGCTCGTCTCACCCGACGGCGGCAAGATCGCCTATCTCGGCTTCGATGACAAATTGCGCGCCTATGAGAATACGCAGCTCTACGTCATGAACCGCGACGGATCGGGCAAGCGCAGCCTGACCGGCAATTGGGACCATGGCGTCGATGCGATCCAGTGGGCGGCCGACGGCAAGTCCGTCTATGCGCAGTACGACGATCATGGCGAAACCAAAGTCGCACGCATCGGCCTCGATGGCGCGGTCCGTACCGCCGCGACCGGCCTTTCGGGTGGCGGGCTCGACCGCCCCTATACCGGCGGCAGCTTCACCGTGTCGGACGGAGGCGCGATCGCCTTCACCGGCGGCACCGCGACCCGCCCCGCCGAGGTTCAACTGAATCGCGGCGGCACCGCGCGCATCCTCACCGACCTCAACCGGAGCTTGCGCGAAGTGAAGTCGCTCGGCGAAGTCCGCAAGATTACCGTCGCCTCAAGCCACGACGGCAAGACGATCGAGGGCTGGCTGACCCTCCCGCCCGGCTACCGCGAGGGCCAGCGCGTGCCGCTGATCCTCGAAATCCACGGCGGGCCCTTCGCGGCCTATGGCGGCCACTTCTCGACCGACAACCAGCTTTACGCCGCGGGCGGCTATGCCGTCCTCTCGGCCAACCCGCGCGGTTCGACCAGCTATGGCGCGGCCTTCGCGAACGAGATCGACAAGCAGTATCCGGGCAATGATTATTACGACCTCATCAGCATCGTCGACCGCGCGATCGAGCTCGGCGTGGCCGATCCGGACGCGCTCTTCGTCACCGGCGGCTCGGGCGGCGGCGTGCTCACCAGCTGGATCGTCGGCAAGACCAACCGCTTCAAGGCCGCGGTCACGCAAAAGCCGGTGATCAACTGGACGACGCAGGCGCTCACCGCCGACGGCCCCGGCTTCTTCGGCCCCTATTGGCTCGGCGCCGAGCCGTGGGAAAAGCCCGAACTCTTCTGGTCGCGCTCACCGCTCTCGCTCGTCGGCAATGTCGAAACCCCGACGCTCGTCATCGTCGGCGCCGAGGATTACCGCACCCCGGTCAGCGAATCCGAACAATATTACACCGCGCTCCGCCTCCGCGGCGTGCCGAGCGCGCTGATTAAGGTTCCCGGCGCCGGCCACGGCACCATCGCCGCGCGCCCCTCGCAATCGGCCGCCAAGGCATCGGCAATCCTTGCCTGGTTCGAGAAGTATAAGAAGGGCTGGACGCGGCCCGCAGCCGACGCGGCGGCGAAATAGCCGATCGCCCCTGTGCGGTTTCAGGGTGGAGGGTCGCCACCCCTAACCTTCGTCATTCCCGCTTTCGCGGGAATGACGAAGTGATGAGATTCGGGAGGTCACCTTCCCGTCGAAATCGCCGGTCAACGGCCACCAAAGGCAGAAAACACGGGCCGCCGTGAAATTATATAAATCCGATTTCAATAGCTTATAATTATATCGTATCCGATCTAGTCGGCTACGCTTTACTTTGCGCCGCGACTCATCTAATTACATCGCATCCGATATAAACGGATACGATCAAACATGCCCCGAAAGGAACCCGAAATGGCTGACAAAATCATCTTCACCGGCACCACCCACGTCAAAGGCGGCCCCGACGGCTACGCCCGCAGCACAAACGACGTTCTCGACCTCGCGCTGCCCCAGCCGCACCCTGCCGCCGAAAACCTCTTCGCCGCCGCTTGGTCGGCCTGCTTCATCGGCGCGCTCGAACTCGCCGCCGGACAGCGCAAGATCAAGCTGCCCGCTTCGCCCGAAGCCGACACGACGATCGAGCTTCTGAACCGCACCGACGGTTTCGTCCTCCGCGCCCGCCTCGACATCACCGTCCCCGGCATCGACCGCGACATTGCGCGCGAACTGGTCGACACCGCCCACAAGATCTGCCCCTATTCGAAGGCAGTCGAAGGCAATATCGATATCGAACTCAACCTCGTCTGATGTCTCCCCGGGCGGTGCCGCTCTTTCCCCCGGCAGGCACCGCCCGGTTGACACCCGCGAATTCCGATTTCATCGTACACGCTTGAATTCTCGGACATTCGCCAAGGAACCCCAATGACGCAGTCGCCCGCCCCCGAACGGCCCAAACTCGGCGAATTCCTCTGCTTCGCGGTCTATTCGGCGAACCTCGCCTTCGGACGCGCCTACCGCCCGATCCTCGACAAGCTCGGCCTCACCTACACCCAATATATCGTGCTCGTTGCGCTATGGGAAAAGGACGACCAGACCGTCGGCGAGATCGGCGACAAGATGTTCCTCGAATCGAACACGCTCACCCCGATCCTCAAGAAACTCGAACAATCGGGCTTCATCGAACGCCGCCGCGACCCTGCCGACGAACGCCAGGTCCGCATCCGCCTGACCGCCAAGGGCAGCGAGCTGCGTAGTCATGAGATCGGCAATGAATTGTTCGACGCGACCGGCCTCGGTGACAGTTTTTTCGACGTCCAGAAATCGGTCGCCAAGCTGCGCGACAATCTGATGCGCTCGCTGGGCGACTGAGACGCCTAGGCCGCGTCGTGAAAAATGACGCCCAGCGTGTGCCGCCGCCCCGACCGGATTTCGCTGACCCCGTGGCGCATCGCGACGCGATAATCGCCGCGCCCCCCCCGAACCGGCCGCACATTCACCGCAAACACCACCGCATCGCCCTTGTTCAGCGGCACGACCGCGGCGCGCGACTGCATTCGCGGCCTTTGCTCGGTCAGCACGAACTCGCCGCCGGTAAAATCCGCATCCGGCGCCGAAAGCAACACCGCGACCTGCAACGGAAAGACATGCTCGCCATACAGGTCCTGGTGCAGGCAATTATAATCGCCCGCACCATATTGCAGCAGCAACGGCGTCGGCCGCCGCTGCCCCGCATCGTGGCAGCGTGCGAGGAACGCGGCGTGCTCGGCGGGAAAGCGCACCGCCATTCCCATCCGCTCGTGCCAGCGGTTCGCGATCGGCGCGAGGTGCGGGTACAGCCCGCCACGCAACGCCCTGACGAGCGGCGGCAAGGGATAAGCGAAGTAGCGATATTCCCCGCGCCCGAAACCGTGCCGTGCCATAAACACATGGCTGCGAAACCCCGCCTCCCGGCTATAGAGCGCCGCGGTCTCGTCGCATTCGGCATCGCTCAGAATTCGCGGCAGGATGGCCCACCCCTCGCCGTCGAGCGTCGCCGCGACATTCTTCCAGTCCACCGCGCAGAGGCGCGCCGCGATATCTCGTTCGATCGTTTGGGTCATCGAGCGGCCATGCCACCACGCACGCGCGCGCACGCCCCGTTTCTTGCTGTCAAATCACCGCCGCCCGCACATCGGAAATCCCGAGGCTTGCCAGACGGACGGGAGATTGTTAGGTCTCCCGTCCATTCCAACGCGAAGAAAGGAGGGCGTAAATGAAATTTCCGATCGCAGCACGCCCTCTCGGCAGGTTTCAAACCCCTGAGCGCTTCCACCACTAGGTCCTGAAGCCTCCGTGATCCGGGTCCCCGACCCGATCGCTCCCTGACTTAATGCTTTGGAGACGGCGCTCGCGCGCCGGTTCATGATATGACATCGACGCTTCAAAAGGGCCGCGCGGATTCGATCCGCCGCGTCCTCGATTTTACTTTTCGCCACTGGGCCGGGCAGCGCGGACGCGCCGCCTTCATTGCCTTGTTCATCACCGCCGCGACGCTCACGGAGATTTTCGTGCCGCTGTTTGCGGGGCGCCTGATCGACGCGCTGGCGGTCGGCCGGCGCGATAGCGTGTTCGCGCTGTTCGCGGCGATGGCAGCGCTCGGCCTCGCGATGGTGCTGCTCCGCCACGTCGCCTGGGCGGGCATCGTCCCTTTCACCCTGCGCATGATGCGGGGCGTGACGCAGGACAGCTTCCACCGCGTCCAGCGCTTCTCGACCGATTGGCACGCCAATGCCTTTGCCGGTTCGACGGTGCGCAAGATCACGCGCGGCATGTGGGCGTTCGACACGCTCAACGACGTGCTGCTGCTGCAATTGCTGCCCTCGGTCGTCGTGCTTCTCGGCACGATGCTGCTTCTCGGCTGGCACTGGCCGGTGCTCGGGCTCGTGATGGGCGTCGGCGCGGCCCTCTATGTCGCGATGACCGTCCTGCTCGCCGCGCGCTGGGCCTCGCCCGCCGCGACCTTGTCGAACGCTTGGGACACAAAGCTGGGCGGTCTCCTCTCGGACGCGATCGGCTCGAACGCCGTCGTCAAGGCGTTCGGCGCCGAGGACCGCGAAGAGGCGCGCGCCGGGGGACTGCTCGCCAAATGGGCGAAGCGCACGCGGCGCACGTGGATGCGTTACACCTGGTCGGGCAGCGCGCAGATCCTGCTTCTCTGGATCGTGCGGAGCGCGATCACCGGAACGGCTCTGTGGCTGTGGTGGCGCGGCGCCGCGACGCCGGGCGATGTCGCCTTTGTGCTCACCAGCTATTTCGTCGTCCACGGTTATCTCGTCGACATCGGCTTCCACATCCATCATCTGCAACGCTCGGTGAACGAGATGGAAGAACTGGTCGACCTTCACGACCAGCCGCTGGGGATCGAGGACAGGGCGGACGCCGCCCCGATCCGGATCGGCGCCGGCGAGGTGCGCTTCGACGACGTCACCTTCCGCTATGGCGGGCACGAAACGCCCCTGTACGAACATCTCGACGTCCTGATCCGCGGCGGCGAGCGGATCGGCCTCGTCGGCCATTCGGGGTCGGGCAAGACCAGCTTCGTCAAACTCATCCAGCGTCTCTACGATGTCAGCGGAGGCCGCGTGACAATCGACGGACAGGATGTGTCGCACGCGACGCAGCAATCGCTCCGCGCACAGATCGCGATCGTCCAGCAGGAACCGATCCTGTTCCACCGCAGCCTCGCCGACAATATCGCCTACGCCCGCCCCGACGCGACCCGCGCCGAAATCGAGGCGGCGGCACGGCTTGCCAATGCGCACGACTTCATCGCCCGGTTGCCGCGCGGCTATGCGACGCTCGTCGGCGAACGCGGGGTCAAGCTGTCGGGCGGCGAGCGTCAGCGCGTGGCGCTCGCCCGCGCTTTCCTCGCCGATGCGCCAATCCTCATCCTCGACGAGGCGACGTCGAGCCTCGATTCGGAAAGCGAAGCGCTGATCCAGGAGGCGATGGACCGGCTGATGAAGGGCCGCACCGCAATCGTCATCGCGCACCGGCTGTCGACGGTGCGCACGCTCGACCGGATTCTGGTGTTCGATCAGGGCCGGATCATCGAGGACGGCGACCATGAAACGCTGCTCGCCAACGCGGGGGGTCAGTATCGCCGGCTGTTCGACCGCCAGTCGGGCAATATTGTCGACCAGGCCGCCCCGGTTCTTGTCGAAGGTTGATCCCGGCGCGAAGCGATGAGTCGGGGCACCCGCGGCCCCGGCTCATCCCGCATTGCAACCCACCGCCGGAGCGGTCCACAACCTGCTTCTTCGTGCTAAGACCCGGTTTCCAAACCCAAAACGGGAAGCCGAACCATGCCCTTTCCCCATCGCGGCGCTGGCGCCGATCCTGACCCTCGCCGCCCCGCCCGCCGAGACACCTACCGATCCGCCTTGGAGCGGCCAGATGCAGTGCAGCGTGACATGGGCCGATCCCGCCGATGCCCAGCGCGCATGGATGCTCTCGGTCGCCAGCGACACGAGCAATATGAAGCTCGCCATTTCGGACCGGGCCCGTGCGGGCGACCTCAAGCCGCTCGCCAAGGACGAAACGCGCGAACTCAAGCCGCGTAAGGCGAAGCTCGCGATCACCGGCATCGGCGACGGCGAGGTCGAGGTGACGAGCTACCCCATCGACGAAGGCCGCACGTGGCACGATGTCCCGCTGGGCCACGTCGAGAATCTCGACAAATTCCCCGCCGTCTTCACGCTCACCCTGACCGTCGGCGGCGCCGCGCCGATGACGATGGAAATGCGCGACTTTGACGGCGCCCGCGCCTATCTCAAACGCTGCCTCGACCGCTGACGAACAGAAAGCCTCCTATGCCCCGTCCTATCGCCGCCGCCCTCCTGCTCTCCGCCGCCCTCGCCGTCCCGGCATCGGCGCAATCGGGCATCGACGCCGCTAACCTCACCGAAACCGTCCGCACGCTCGCGTCGGACCAGTTCCAGGGCCGCGCGCCCGGCACCGTGGGCGAGGAGCGCACGATCGGCTATCTGATCGGCCGGCTGCAGGCGCTCGGTCTCGAACCCGCGGGCACCGACGGCGGCTGGACCCAGCCCGTGCCCTTGCTTCACACCCGCCTCGGCACGCCGACGACGCTCGCCTTCGACCGCAAGGGCGCGGCGACGCCGCTGACCTTCGGCACCGACATCTATGTCTCGACGCTCCAGCCGAAGGATCAGGCGGTGATCGCGAGCGCGCCGCTCGTCTTCGTCGGCTACGGCGTCACCGCCCCCGAACGCGGCTGGGACGATTTCAAGGGACAGGATCTGAAAGGCAAGGTCGCGGTCTTCCTGATCAACGACCCCGATTTCGTCGCCACGAAGGGCGAGGATAGCTTCGGCAAGTTCGGCGGCCGCACGATGACCTATTACGGCCGCTGGACCTACAAGTTCGAGGAAGCCTCACGCCGCGGCGCGATCGCCGCGCTGATCGTCCACGATACCGACGGCGTCGGCTATGGCTGGAACGTCGTCAAAAGCGGCGGCGGCGAAAATTACGGCCTCGTCGTCTCGTCCGAAAAGGTGACGAGCCTCGCGCTGCAGGGCTGGATTTCGGGCGAAACCGCGACAACCCTGTTCGCGAACGCCGGACAGGATCTTTCGAAACTGCGCACCGCCGCGCGCCGCAAGGACTTCAAACCCGTCGACCTCGGCACCAGCTTCAACGCCGCAATCCCGGTGACGCAGGCGGTCGTGCAGAGCCAGAATGTCCTCGCCAAAATCCCCGGTGTCAAGCGCCCCGACGAGGTCGTCATGTACGGCGCGCACTGGGATGGCTATGGCGAAGGACCGCCCGACGAAAAGGGCCGCATCTACCGCGCCGGCGCCAACGACGACGCGCTCGGCGTCGCAGGGCTGTTCGAGATTGCACGGTTGTTCAAGGCGGCCCCCGTCCCCGATCGCACCATCGCCTTCGCTTTCTGGACCGCCGAGGAACGCGGACTGCTCGGCTCCGAAGCCTATGCCGCGAACCCGATCTTCCCCGTCGAAAAAACGGTGGTGAACCTCGGCCTCGACATCCTGCAAACCGCCGGGAAGGCAAAAGACGTCATCCTCGTCGGCAAGGGACAGGGCAGTCTCGAAGACGATCTCACGCGCGTCGCCGCCACGCAGAGCCGCACTGTCTCGGTGGAAAGTCTCCCCGAACGCGGCCTCTTCTACCGCGCCGACCATTTCAGCCTCGCCAAGCGCGGCGTCCCCGTCCTCCTGATGATGGGCATCGCGGGCGCCTCCGATCTCATCGAGGGCGGCAAACCTGCCGGGCAGGCGTGGGTCGATGCCTATACCGGCAAATGCTATCATCAGGCGTGCGACGCGTGGGATGAAAGCTGGAATCTCGACGGCGCGGTGCAGGATATTTCGGTCTTCTACACGATCGGCGACGAACTCGCCCGCTCGGCCAAATGGCCGGGCTGGAAGGATGGCAGCGAATTCAAGGCGATCCGCGACAAGAGCGCCGCGTCGCGGAAATAAGCGGGCCACGGCGACTGTTGACGACCAGTAGTTGCCGTAGCGCCATTAAGCCCCTCCCCTTCAGGGGAGGGGTTGGGGTGGGGGCCATCGGCCTTGCGCAAGGTTGCAAGCTCCCACCCCGCTGCGACTAGGGAGCAAGCTCCCAAGTCTCGCTGCCCCTCCCCTGAAGGAGAGGGGATGGGGTAATCGATCATCCGCTCCCCAACCCAAACCGGCCCTCCACATCTCACAACGACAGACAACGGCCTTCGCGAAAACAGATAGGCAGCGCCCAAACCGCTGAAATATTATTGCGTCCGGCCCGGCGCTGCGCAACAAGCCTGCCATTCGATAGGAGATCCCGATGCGCCTTGCCGTTGCCCTGATGCTGCTCCCCGTCCTGCCGCTCGTTCCGGTCGCTACCCCCGCCTCCGCACAGGCCGCGCCGCAGCAAGCCGGGGCGCAAGACCAGGCTCTGCTCCAGTTCCTCGATCAGGCGTTCGAAGAGCGGCTGGGGCTCAGCCCCGAATCGCAGACCCAACTCGGCCTCAAGACCAATTACGGCAAGCTCGACGATTATACCGACGCTGCGATGGTACGCGATCAGGAACTCGCCGAGCGCCAGCTCAAGGACATGCGCGCGCGCTTCAAGCCTGATCAGCTCGGCGAGAGCGCGCGCGTCAGCTACCGATTGTTCGAATATGAAGTCGAACGCGGCCGCGAATCGCTCCGCTTCCGCAACCTGCGCTTCCCCGTGTCGACCAACGGCAGCCCCGCCGGCGCGATCCCCGTGCTGCTGATCAACAATCACAAGATCGACAGCGTCGCCGATGCAGAAGCCTATATCGCCCGCCTGCGCGACACCGATCGCGTGATGCGCGAGGTCGCAGCGACGATGCGTGAACAAGCCGCGGCGGGGATCGTCCCCAACAAGGTCAATTTCGCCCCCGCGCGCGCCGACGCGCTCAAGGTCATCGCGGGCGCGCCCTTCGACGGCGGTGCCGATTCGACGCTGATGGCCGACTTCCGCAAGAAGGTTGAGGCGCTCGATGCCCCGGCGGCAGCGCAGGCAAAGCTGATCGCCGACGCGAGCGCCGCGCTGACCGGACCGTTCAGGCAGGGCTACAACATACTGATCGCCGCGATCGACGAAATCGAGCCCAAATCGAAGGGCAATTTCGGCGCATGGAACCTCCCCGACGGCCCCGCCTATTACGCCGACCGGCTGAAAAGCTCGACCACCACCAGCCTGACCGCCGACCAGATCCACGACCTCGGGCTCCAACAGGTCGCGGCGATCCGCGAGGAGATGGAGGCGATCAAGCGCGAGGTCGGCTTTACCGGCACGCTCGAACAATTCTTCGACCACATCCGCACCGATCCGCAGTTCAAATATCCGAACACCGAGGCTGGCCGCGAGACCTATCTCGCCGACGCGCGCGCGGTCATTGCGTCGGTGATGGACGCCGCCCCGCGCTATTTCCGCGTCCTGCCCAAGGCGGCGCTCGAAGTGCGCGCGGTGGAGAAATGGCGCGAGGGCACGGCATCGACCGCCTTCTACAACCCGCCCTCGGCCGACGGGACGCGCCCCGGCATCTATTATGTCAATCTCGTCGACATGAACCAGACGCAAAAGGTGCAGGTCGCCGGGATCGCCGCGCACGAAGGCGCGCCGGGCCACCATTTCCAGATCGCGCGCCAGCAGGAACTCACCGGAATCCCCAAATTCCGCAAGTTCGGCGGCTATGGCGCCTATATGGAGGGCTGGGGGCTCTATTCGGAGCGGCTCGCGAACGAGATGGGAGTATACAAGACCCCCTATGACCGCTTCGGCATGCTGTCGCTCCAGGTGTGGCGCGCGATCCGGCTGGTGCTCGACACCGGCATCCATTCGAAGCGCTGGACGCGCGAGCAGTCGATCGCTTACTTCAAGGCGAACAGTTCGGTGTCGGACACCGACATCGCGCGCGAAGTCGACCGCTATTTCAACTGGCCCGGTCAGGCGACGAGCTACATGGTCGGCCAGCTCAAGATCGCCGAGCTGCGCAAACGCGCCGAACGCGAGCTCGGACCACGCTTCGACATCCGCGACTTCCACGAAGCGGTGCTGAGCGAAGGCGCGCTGCCGCTCGATATTCTCGAAGAGCAAGTGACGCGCTATATTGCGGCGAAGAAGAAATAGGATCGGCGGACCCGGCACATGAGTGGCGAAAAGATCTTCATCAGCGCGAACGAGCTGCTCGCCGACTCCTTCCGTCTCGGCATGCAGGTGCTGGATAGCGGTTTCAAGCCGACGCACCTCGTCGGCATCTGGCGCGGCGGCGCGCCGGTCGGCATCGCGGTGCAGGAACTGCTCGACTATCACGGCCAGCATTGCGACCATATCGCGATCCGCACCTCCTCCTACCACGGCATCGACCGGCAGGATGCGCACGTCAAAGTCTTCGCCCTCGGCTATCTCATCGACACGCTGAACCCCGAGGACCGGCTGCTGATCATCGACGATGTCTTCGACAGCGGGCGCAGCATCCGCGCCTTCATCGCCGAACTCAAGGCACGCTGCCGCCACAATATGCCGCGCGACATTCGCATCGCGACCGTGTGGTACAAACCCGGGCGCAACGTGACCGACCTCAAACCCGATTTCTTCGTCCACGAAACCGACCAATGGCTTATCTTCCCGCACGAGGTCGACGGGCTGACGGTCAAGGAAATCCGCCAACACAAGCCCGAGGCGGCGATCATCCTGCGCGAGGAGGACAAGCCCGATGCCTGATGGTTTTGCATCAGCCGAAGAGCGTGCCGCCTTCATCGCTGCTCTGCCCAAGGCCGAGCTTCACCTCCATATCGAAGGCTCGCTCGAACCCGAGTTGATGTTCGAACTCGCACAGCGCAACGCCGTCGCCATCCCCTTCGCCAGCGTCGAGGAAGTGCGCGCCGCCTACGCCTTCTCGAACCTCCAGGATTTTCTCGACATCTATTATCAGGGGATGGGCGTCCTCCACAGCGAGCAGGACTTCTACGACCTGACCGCCGCCTATCTGGTGCGCGCCCACGCCGATACGGTTCGCCACGTCGAAATCTTCTTCGACCCGCAGGGACACACCGAGCGCGGTGTCGCCTTCGAAACCGTGATCGCGGGCATCACCCGCGCGCTGGGCGACGCGCAGGCAAGCTATGGCATGACGTCGAAGCTCATCATGTGCTTCCTCCGCCATTTGAGCGAAGCCGAGGCCGAAAAGACGCTCGACGAAGCGTTGCCGTTCCTCGATCGCATCGACGGCGTCGGCCTCGATTCCTCCGAGGTCGGCCACCCGCCCGCCAAGTTCGAACGCGTCTTTGCCCGCGCGCGCGGCCTCGGCCTCAAGATCGTCGCGCACGCCGGCGAGGAAGGCCCGCCCGCCTATGTCCACGAGGCGCTCGACCTCCTGAAAGTCGACCGCATCGACCATGGCAACCGCAGCCTCGAAGACCCCGCGCTCGTCGCGCGCCTCGCCGCCGAGGGAATGACGCTCACCGTCTGCCCGCTCTCGAATCTGAAGCTCTGCGTCGTCGGCGACATCGCCGACCATCCGCTCAAGACGATGCTCGGTGCCGGGCTCCGCGCGACGGTGAACAGCGACGATCCCAGCTATTTCGGCGGCTATGTGAACGCCAATTATCAAGCGGTCGCCGACGCGCTCGACCTGTCGAAAGACGAGCTTCTGACCCTCGCGCGCAACAGCTTCACCGGATCGTTCCTCGGCGACGCCGACAAGGCCAAACACCTCGCCGCAATCGACGCCTACGCCTGATCGACCTTAGGCCGCGATCAGCACGCCATGATAGGCGGGATCCTCGAACGCGCGGCCGGCGCCCATCGCGACGCAGATCAGCGCATCGTCGGCGACCACCACCGGCAGTCCCGTCGCGCGCGCGATCGCCTGATCCATCCGGCGCAGCAGCGCACCGCCACCGGTCAGCGTGATGCCCTCATCAATGATGTCGGCCGACAGTTCGGGCGGCGTCTGCTCGAGCGCAGCGCGCACCGCGCCGACGATCTGCCCGACCGGCTCGGTCAGCGCCTCGGCGATCTCGGCCTCGGTCACCTGCACTTCGGCGGGACGGCCCGTTACCAGATCGCGGCCTTTCACGCCCATGATCATGCCGTCGCCGACGGGCGGGGTCGCGCAGCCGATCGTCAGCTTGACGCGCTCGGCGGTCATTTCGCCGATCATCAGATTGTGCCGGCGGCGGATCGACGACGAGATCATCTCGTCCATCTTGTCGCCGCCGACGCGCACCGAATTGCTGTACGCGATGCCGCTCAGCGACAGCACCGCGACCTCGGTGGTGCCGCCACCGATGTCCACCACCATCGCGCCGCGCGGCTCGGTGACATGCAGCCCCGCGCCGATCGCCGCGGCGAGCGATTCCTCGATCAACTGCACCGACACCGCGCCGGCGTTCGTGGCGGCATCGCGGATCGCGCGGCGTTCGACCATCGTCGAGCCCGCCGGAACACAGATCACGACATTGCTGCGCCGGGCAAAACGGCTCGCCCCGCCCTGCGCCTTGTCCATGAAATGCTTCAGCATCTGTTCGGCGACGTCGATGTCGGCGATCACGCCGTCGCGAAGGGGGCGGATCGCCTGGATATTGTCGGGGGTCTTGCCCATCATCGGCTTGGCCTCGTTGCCGACGACCTTCACGCGCCGCACGCCGTCGCGCGTCTCCAGCGCCACGACCGACGGCTCGTTGAGTACGATGCCCTTGTCGCGCAAATAGACCACGGTATTGACGGTACCCAGGTCGATAGCCATGTCGTGCGCGGTCGACGCAAACCGATTAAAAAACTTCATATACGGGGCAAATGCCTTCGGGAATGAATGGAAGAATCAGGCGTGGCTGGCCCTTCAGTGCCCCCAACGCCTGTCATAATCGACTGCGGCGAAGGCACGAGCGCGTCAACGAAAGCCACCGCCAATAGTGCCAGAACGGTGGTTTCTCAGGTCCGGCCGATCGATCGGTTCAAAATTCGCGACCACCCGCATCGGGGACGAGAAACTTCAGACCTTGCAGCTTGACGACATGATCGTCCACGCAGACCGGCGCCGCGATCAACCGCATCCAGCGCCGCGGTGCCTGCGCGGGCTTGATCTCGACGTCGAGCGTGAAGCCGCGGCGATGCCGGATCGCATAGGCACGGAGCTTTTCCATCGCGGTGCGCGACCCCTCGGCGTAAAGCGCAACGGCCTCGTGGCGCGCCACCACGGCGCCGCGCGGAATGCCGAAAATGTCATAGACCTCGTCCGACCAGCTCAGCCGGTCGTTGTCAGTGAGGTCGCACTCCCACTGGCCCAGCCGGGCCGTCCGCACCGGCGCCACCACATCGTCCAGATCGGGAACCGGATCGAGCGTGTCATTCCCGTGCAACTGCCCAAGCTCGAAAAAGCGGTCGCGCTCATAAAGCGGCCAGCTGTGGTGCACGGGCAAGGGATAGGTCTGCTTCAAGGCGCCGGTCTTCCATCGAGTCTGCCAAGGATAGGCGCACGGCGCTTAACAACTAGTGATGTCGATGGACAGCCTTTCGGCTTGCTATCGCCCGCGTGCCAGCGCGATCCCCGCCAGATTCTGCGTCCGCTTGATATGGCGTATGGTCGGCGCCGGCCCGTCACCGACGAGCGTATGGAAAGTGGCGAGATGATCCGCCGCCTCTCCCCGCGCCCGCACCACGCCATTTGCCTGTTCCACCACCGCCGCCGCATCGCCGAGCAGGACAAAATGCGGCAGCCCCAGATCCTGCGCCAGCCGCAGTGCCGCGATCAGCGCCAGCCACTCGGCATCCATGCTGCTGCCGATCCCCGCGTCGCGCACGACCACGGCGGCGCCCCCCGTGACGACGGCGGTTTCCATCCGCCCCGGATTGGGCCGGCAACCGCCGTCGAAATAGATTTTGATCCGGCGCGCCACCATCGGACTCCCTTACCCGGTCAGAATTTGCCGCGCACGGAAAAGGAAAAGATCGGACCGATCAGCCGGTCGCGTTCCTCGATAAAGCTGACCGCGCTTTCGCCGCGAACCCCGGTATAGGCCGTCCGGTCGCGCTTCGACCGCGCATTGGCGATGTTGCGGATCGACGCCTGGACGGTCAGGCCCAGCACATTCTTATGCTCGACAAAGACCGTCGCCCAGACCGGCCCCTCCCAAACCTTGTCGGTCTGGTTTCGGCGGTAATTGGGTTGATAATGCGCATATTCTGCGTCGCCGCCCCACGCCCAGTCGCTGCCCGGAATATCATGACGCAGGCCGAGGCTGATCACCGTGTCGGTGAAGCCGTTCCACTGCCTTTTCTCACCGGTAAAGGGATCACGAAGCGAGCTTTTCTGAAGCAGCATCCGGGGTTCAAGCTTCATTCCCTTGATCCCCGCGGGGTCGAGATTGATCGTCGCGGTCCAGTCGATCGCGCCCGCCTTGGCCTTCGCGATATTGCCGACCGCCTCGCCATTGGCACCGATCGGGATCACGTCGACACGGTCCTCGACATCGCGATAGATCAGGATGATCTTGGTCGAACCCCAAGCGCCGAACTTCTTGTTGATCTCGGCCTCATAGGTCCAATCCTGCTGGGGCCTGAGGTCGTTGTTGCTCTCATTCTGGTTGCCGTCGTTCAGGAAAGCACGGGCAAGAAAGTCATAGAAGCTGAGCTGGAGCACGCGCCGCCGCAGCTTCACCGACACATCGAAATCGGGCGACGGTGTCCAGGCGAGCGAGATCGAGCCCTTGGGCCGGAAGAAGCTGCGCGTCAGCCCGTTCATGCCGGTCTGGGTGATCGTCGAATGTTCGGCGCCGGCGATAATCTGGAAATTCAGCTTGTCGGTCAGCTTGCGCCCGAAGCTCAGCAACCCTTCATAGCGATCCTCGCTGACCCCGCCGGTGCCGCCGTCGAAGGGCTGGCCGACCCAGGTGCCCGCGGGGTCGAGCACCGCGATCGATGCGACATTGTCGAGTTTGTTGAACGCCGCCTCGCCCGACAGCTGCCAATCGCCGCCGAACATCTTCCACTGATATTCGCCGCGCCCGATCGTCTCGCCTATATCGCCGGTCTGCATGAAGCGGTCGCCGGTCGCGACCCCGCCCGCGGGCGTCGTGACGATTTCCTGGCGGTAGGGTTCGTGGCTGAACCGCCGCAGCCCGATCAGCTTCAGCTTTCCGGGCCCAACGCCGAACTGGTAATCGCCGCCGACCTCGTAATTCCAGCTGTCCTCATTTTCATACACCGTGCGGACGCGGTCGGGCAGGCCGGGGCCGGTGCGCACGCCATCTTCATAATAGCGATCATATTTGCGCTGATAATGGCCGCCAAGGTTGGCGACGGTGTCGCCCGCCGGGTCCCAGGTAATCCGGCCCGACAGCTTCGGCGTGTCGTAATGCGTGTTCCAGATGTCCTTGCGCCGCTCGGTGATGTTGCGCGCACCGTCATAGATCAGGGTCGGACCGCCGGCACCGCTGCGCCGGGCATCGTCGTTGTTCAGCGCGACCTCATATTCGATCGCGCCGGTGCGACCGCGCACCGACACGTCGGCGCGGGTGAACAGCGGATCGGTGTAATGTGCGCGGAACTCGGGCTTCCACGAAAACTGTCCCGAAAAGGCAGCGGCGCGATAGACGATATTGGCGACCTGTCCCGACAGGCCAGGAATATCGAGCGTCGCGCCGTCGACGACCTCGATCCGCTCGACGTTGCCCGCGGGGATGCGCGACAGCTGCGTATACATATCGTCGGCCTTGTTCGACGGCCGCTCGCCGTTGAACAGCACATTGCCCGTCGCCTGCCCAAGCCCGCGCAGATTCTCGTTGTCGCGAATCTGGAAACTGGGAACCTGGATCAGCATGTCATACGCGTTCTTGGGTGCGTAGCGCGCGAAGTCGGCGGGCGTATAGACCTGCCGAGCCGCGTTGCTCCGGCCCGCGGGCACTTCGGTCGACGCGGGCGGCGGGGTGTCGCCGGTCGGTGGCGCCGTCTCCTGCGCCAGCGCGGAGTTGGAAATCGCGGCCGCAACCGCAATCAGGCTGGTCCATCGCATCACTTGGGACTTCCCCCCGCGGCGCGGTTCATAGCGCGCGCATATTCGCCCGTCACACCCATCGCCTTCATGCCGACGACCTCGTCGGCGCTGAGTTTCCTGTATCCCGCCGCAGCAAGCCCGCGCACATAGGCGCCATCGACGCCGAGCGCCTTGCACGCGATCGCATCCTCGACGTCGGTCAGCACCAGCGCCTCGGACTTCAGATCGCGGATATATTCGGGCCGCACCTCGAGCGCCGCGGCCGCGATCAGATCGTCGGCATCCTTCGGCCGCACCCCTTCGCGGGTCAGCCCGTCGGCAAGCTCGATCGTCGCATCGACCAGCAGCATCGCGAGCAAGGTCGAACGCCGGCCCGGCGCCAGTCCGCGTTCGCCGAGCGCGCGCTCGAAAGCGGGATCGGAGGTGAAGCGGCATTCGCCCTTCCCTTCGAACGCACGGGTCAGCGTGCCGGTGCACGCCAGCGTCCCCGCATCATGCGTCACGGTAAAGCTGACCGGTCCCGGCGTTTTCCGCCCGAGCGCCGCTTCGGCAGCGGCGAAATAGGGGCGCGAGCCGTCGAAACTCCGATCACTGCTCGACTGTTTGTGCTGGATGCGGACGCGCGGCGCGCCCTTCTTTCCGCTCGCGGGCTCGGCGACCCAGCTGACATCGCTCAGGACGAGCGGGTCGGCGGTGGCGGTCGGCGCCGAGCAGGCGAGGATCGACAGCAACGCGGCGGCGCCGGCAAAATACAGGGCTTTCATTTGGTGCACTCCTCCCTCCGTGCGCCGGGCGAGCGTCATCGCTCGCCGCCGCAGCGGCAATTTTGAATCAGGTTTCGATTAATCGTCGGTCGCTACGGACGAATGTCCGGGCGTCAGTCGCGGACGGGCGGCTCGGGGGGTTCCGGCGATGCGGGGAATTCGACCCGCGCGGTCCGGCCGTCGGCACGCCGCGCCTCGATCACGCCGCGCTCCATATCGACGACCGCAACATTGTCGCCGCGCACTGCCCTCGTGACCGGGCGCGGTGTCGCCGCGGGGCGATGCTTCACGACGGGCCGGAACCCGCTCGTCGCGCGCAGTTCGATCGCGTCGTCGGCATCGCGCATCCTCACGCCCGACTTCTGCATGTCGGTGACGAAGTCGCAGTCGACCCCCATCGCCTTCAGCGCGATCAAATCGTCGACCCCGATGTCGGGGAAATGCGATTTCATGTCGCGGGCAAAGGCGGCGTTGACGCCGACATGCCGCGCGCCAACCAGCTCGTCGAAATCGGCGCCGGGAATGACGTCGCGCATCTGCCGGATATAGGCGGGATCGATCCCGCTCGCCTTGGCCGAGATGATGTCGTCGGCATCCATCGACCCGCCGCTCTCGCGCATCTTTTCGACATATTCGGGGGTCACGCCGACCGCGCGCATCCCGACCAGCTGCTCGGCGGAGAGCGGCTTCGACGTCGCCGTGGCTGCGCTCTCGACGGCTGCGCCCTTCGCGGCCGCAGCCGACGCCGATGACACGGTGGTCGTCTCCTTGGCCGTCGAGGCGACGACGGAGTGGACGTCCGCCGTCGCCGCGGGCCTCGCGGTTGCCGAAAAGGCGGCGAGCGGCACGGTGATCCCCGCCAGCACGACAAGGCTCATCAGCATCCAGCTCGCACTCGCCGGGCCGCGTTTCAGGCTGCCGTCGAGAACGCGGGTGATGCGGCGCTTCAAACTGTCCTTGCCCGGCGCGACCCCATGCGCCGCGAGCAGCGCCCCTTGATTGTCGTGCCGCGCGGCGCCGACCAGCAGCGTCGCATAATCGGGCCCGTTGATATCGGCCATCAACACCGCATCGTCGGCGGCTTCCTCGCGCAACTGATGGCTTTCGCGCGCCAGCATCCACACCAGCGGATTGAACCAGAAGACCGCGCAGGCGGCGCGCGCGCCGAGCAGTTTCGCCCAGTCGAGCCGCGCGACATGCGCCAGTTCGTGCGCGATGATCGCCTCGGCCTCACCCGACGCCGCAACGGCTTTTGGGCTCAGCACAATCGTCGAGCGCAGCACGCCCCAGCTTATCGGCGAGCGCAACTCGTTGCTGACCAGCAGTGCGGTGCCATGCTTGAACCCCATGCGCCGCTGCGCCTCGGCGAGCGCCGACAACCACGACCGCTCGACGAGGATTTCGGCGCGCCCGCGCATCGCGAACAGCCGCACCACCGCGAGCGCCATCACTCCAGATAATAGCAGGAGCGGGACAAGATAGAGAAAGGGGGCAAGGTCGCTCCACGAAAAGACGATCGGCGTCGATCCGGCCCCATCCCCTTTGAAAGGAACGTCCACCACGACAGGGACTGACGTCGCGGCGGGTGCCGGATCGATCGCCGATCCCCCCGTTGTTGCCGGTTGCCCGATCGGCGCGGCGGGTTCGAAGGACCATGCTGCGGGCAGCGGAGCCCATTGCGGCAGCAGCAGGATCGCCGCGGGCAGCGCGAGCAGCGCCATCAGCCCGGCGTGCGCGATCATCGACCGCTCGCCGGCCGAGCGCGACCGCGCCAACCGCAGCAGCCCCAGCGTCAGCACCGCGACAATGACGGATTTCCAGGCAAGGCCCAGCAACATGGCGGTGGTCAACATCACGCTCTCCCTTCGCGCGCTTTGGCGATCATTTGTTCGAGTTCGTCGAGTTCGGAATTGCTCATCTCGTCCTGCATGCCGAGCAGGGCGGCAGCGGCGCTCGTGGCAGATCCATTGAAGAAGACGCGCACGACCTGCGACAGCGCCGACTTGCGCGCAGTCTTGTCCGACACGCTCGGCGCATAGACGAAGCCGCGGTCGGACTGTTCGCGGGCAACAAAGCCTTTCGTCTCCAGCCGCTTCAGCATCGCCCGGATCGCCGAGCCCGACAATTCGTCGGCCAGCGCCGCGCCGATTTCGGTCACGGTCGACGCGCCGCGCTCATAAAGAATATCGACGATCTCGCGTTCTCGCGGGGGCAGGCTGGACAACATACGACTCACCTCATGCGCTACATTTGTAGCGTGCTACATTTGTAGCGCATGCGTGGCAAGGGGTTTTATTCGGATAACACACGAGGTGTCCGATAAGGGCCGCTTAGGGGTGGGAAGCGGCCGTTGCTTTCCGTCGGTTGGGTTGGCAACGTCCCCTTCCGGTCCTTTTCAAGCCACCGTCAGACCGAGCCCCCGGCCCACCAAGGTTGCATGCCGGAATCGCAACCCCTACATCGCCCGCTCAATCAACCGGAGATTTTCACCATGGACCGCAACCTGACCGCAACGCAGCCCCGCCTTGCCGCCCGGAAAGTTCATGTTCATGCCTTCGATTACGATCTCCAATCTCAGCTGGTCCACGCCTGACGGCCGCGCCGTCCTTTCGGACCTCAACCTCAATTTCCAGCCTGAACGCGCCGGCATCGTCGGACGCAACGGCGTCGGCAAATCGACGCTGCTGCGCCTGCTGACCGGCGAACTCACGCCGGCGTCGGGCAGCATCGCGATCGACGGCAGCATTGCGATGCTCCGCCAGACCGTGCAGGTCGCGGCACACGAGACGATCGCCGATCTGTTCGGCGTGCGCGACGGCCTCGCCCTGCTGCGCAAGGCCGAAGCGGGCGAAGCGAGCGTCGAGGAGATCGGCGACGCCGACTGGACGCTCGAAATGCGGATCGATGAGGCGCTCGCGGGCGTCGGGCTGCCGCTTCCCGCGGACACCCCGCTCGCGCAGCTATCGGGGGGCGAGCGCACGCGCGCCGCACTCGCCGGGGCAATGTTCGCCGCACCCGATTTCCTTCTCCTCGACGAGCCCACCAACAATCTCGACCGCGAAGGGCGCGAAGCCGTCCGCGCCTTGCTCCGCCATTGGCGCGGCGGCGCGATCGTCGTCAGCCACGACCGCGAATTGCTCGAAGAAATGGACGCGATCATCGAGCTGACCAGCCTTGGCGGCGCGCGTTATGGCGGCGGCTGGAGCGCCTATCGCGCGCGCAAGGACGTCGAGCAGGCAGCCATCGAGGCCGAACTTGCGGGCGCCGAAAAGCGCGCCGACGCGGCGCAGCGGCAGGCGCAGGCGGCGACCGAAAAGCAGGACCGCCGCGATTCGCGCGGACGCGCCAAGGGCGCACGCGGCGACATGCCGAAAATCCTTATCGGCGGGCTCAAGCGCCGGGCCGAAGAAACCCGCGCCGCCGGAAGCCGCCTTGCCGAACGCCAGCGCGGTGAGGCCGAAGAGCAGCTATCCGCCGCGCGCGCCAAGGTCGAGATCGTCGATCCTCTGTGGGTCGACCTGCCTTCGACCGGTCTTCCCGCGTCGCGGACCGTGCTCGCCCTCGACCATGTTACGGCGGGCTATGCGGGGGAGCGGCCGGTCATCGAAAACCTCTCGCTCACCATCACCGGCCCCGACCGCGTCGCAATCACCGGCCCCAATGGTTCGGGCAAGTCTACGCTCCTCGCCCTCGTCGTCGGCGCGCTCGCACCCTGGTCGGGGCAGGTGCGGGTCGGTGTCCCCTTTGCGCTCTTCGACCAGCGCGTCAGCCTGCTCGATCCCGCGCTCTCGATCGCCAACAATTTCCTCCGCCTCAATCCGGGGACGACGAACAACCAGTGCCGCGCCGCGCTCGCACGATTCCGCTTCCGCGCCGGCGCCGCCGACCGTGTCGTCGGAACCTTGAGCGGCGGCCAGATGCTCCGCGCCGGCCTCGCCTGCGTCCTCGGCGCGCCGCAGCCGCCGCAACTGCTGATCCTCGACGAGCCCGGCAACCATCTCGACATCGAGTCGCTGACCGCCGTCGAAACCGGCCTCGCCGCCTATGACGGCGCGCTGCTCGTCGTCAGTCACGACACGGTGTTTCTGGGCGCGATCGGGATCACGCGGACGGTCGAATTGACCATATCCTGAGCAGCGAAGGCCAAGCGGCCAACCTCCGTGCATTTTTGTGCCGGCGCGCCATCTTTCGGCGCGCTCGCTAACCTTCTTTTAACCAGCGGACTCCAACAACCGCATATGCCTATTTTCGGACATTTTCTTCCATCGGCGCCTGGCGCCGAAAAACGGTTCGACACGCGCCGAAAACTCAGCCTTCTCGCGTCAGGCTTGCGGCATGACGGCACCGGCCTCGAAGTCCAGATCCACAATATCTCCGGAACGGGCCTGCTGCTCGAAAGCGACATCAAACTGGCGGCCGGCGACCGGATCGAAATCGAGCTTCCGCACGCCGGCGACATAACCGCGGTCGTCATCTGGGCGAGCGGACGGCTTTTCGGATGCCAGTTCGAAGGTCCGGTATCGCCGGCAACGCTAAGCGCCGTAGAACTCAAGAGCGCCGTCGCCCAGGCGCCCGAACTGACGAACGCGATCGACCCGGCGCCCAGCGTCGACGCAGATGCGGCACTGGTGATCGACGAAGCCTTCGGTGTCCGCCTGCAGCGGCTCCGCACCGAGGCCGGGCTCAATCAGGCCGAGGTCGCCGAACGCATGGGCGTCAGCGCGCCGTCGGTCTCGAGCTGGGAAAATGGCCGGGCTCGCCCCAAGGATGACCGCATGGCGAAGCTCGCCGCCATTCTCGGCGTCCCGACTTCAAGCCTGCTCGACGACGAGGCGCCCGGGGAACCCGAGGCAACCGGGACGTTGGTGGATCTGATCGACCGCAGCCGCGAACAGATCGCGCTCGCCGCCGGTATCAGTGCCGACAGGGTCCGGATCATCGTCGAATTCTAGCGGGAAAAAAAATCTAGGCTGCCAGCACTCGCGCCATCAGCCTTTCTTCCTTCGCAATCCATGTCGCCATGCTCGGCCGCGACAGGATCGCCTCGCTCCACGCCGCGATCTTCGGATGCGTCGCCGAATCGATGCACGCCCCGCAGTGGCGGAAGTTCATCAGCGGCGATGCCACCGCGAGGTCGGCCAACGTCAGCCGCTCGCCGACGAGAAATCCCGACGCCGGGATCGCGCTTTCGAGGTATGCGAGCAGCTTGGGCAACTCCTCGTCCTCCGCCTGCGCCGCCGCGGCCAGATCGCCTTCGCGCCCAAGGAATTTCGGCGCGACGATGCGGTTGAAGAACATCTTGCCGCTGCATGCGGCGAACACCGTATCGCCGAACTCCTCCCACCAGATCACCCGGCCGCGCTGCTGCGGATCGGCGGGGATCAGCGCGGGTTCGGGATATTTCGCCTCGACATATTGGATGATCGCGCTCGAATCGGCGAGCAGGAAGCCGTCATCGTCCATCGCGGGCATCTTGCCGAGCGGCGAGGCGGCGCGGAACCCCGGATCCGGATCGCCGATCCCGACGCCCTTCAGTTCGAAATCGATCCTCTTTTCGCCGAGATATGCCAGCAATTTGCGCACGAACGGCGACACCACCGACCCATAAATGATCATCCCGCTTCTCCCATTCTTATGCTGCATCATAGGCAACAGGTTTTCGCTTGCAACCGGCCAGCGATATGGTCGAACCGGCATGAAATTAACTTGCTATCAGTCCTTTCGCGTGAAACATCGGTGGCGGAGGGGGGCGCTGCTGCGGCAGCCATCAGGCAGGACAAGATAATGCGCCCTTCAACCTGGGCAGATCGGCTGCTTGCGCTGCTGGTCCGGTTTGTCGGGCTGGTCATCCTGCTCGCGACCATCGTCGCCGCCAGTGCCAGCTTCCTCTACAATCAGGCCGAAGAAGCCGATCAAGCCGAACGCGTCGCGGCGCAGTTCAACATGCGGCTACGCGACCATGTCGCGATCCTCGAAGGCGTGCGCGCGCTCTATCAGTCCGACGCCGCCGCGAGCGGCCCTGGCATCCGCGCCTATCTCGGCGCGCTCCAGCCGCAGGTCCATGCCCCGGGGATGGAGGGCATCGGCATCGCCGCTGCGATGCGCGCGGGCACGCCGGCGGCGATCGAAACGCGGCTGCACGAAAATTACGGCGAGAATATCAAGGTGTGGCCGGCGACCGACCAGCCCGTCGGCTTTCCCATCATCCTCGTCGAGCCCTATACGCCGCGCCGCCATGTCGCGCTCGGCTTCGACATGTACAGCGAGCCGGTACGGCGTGCGGCGATGCGCCGCGCTTGGCAGACCGGCCGCCCGGCGGCGAGCGGCATCGTGCAGCTCGCGCAGGAGCGGATGGCGAAGGTCAAGCAGCAGGGCTTTCTTATCTATCTCCCCGTCTATACCCGTGGGTCGCAGCCGGGGGTGATGGACGATGCGGCGAAAACGCCCGGCACCCGGCCGGTCGAGGCGTTCGTCTACGCCCCCTTCCGCATCAACGACATGATGAAGGCGGTGCTCGGGTCGCAGCTCGACAAGATCGACGGGCTCGAAATCCGCGCCGGCGCCGGCCCCTCCGCCGCCGTCATTTTCCGCCACGGCAAGATGGGCTGGGACGCGCAGGAGCAGGTGCTGCGCATCGCCGATCGGCAATGGACGATGCGAATCTCCTACGGCCGCTTCCTCGAGCGGCTGGGCCGCCCGCTCGGTATCTTCATCTTCGGGGTCGCGCTTGCGCTGCTCGCGACCCAGCTCCACCGCGTCCAGCGCCGCCGCATCAACGCGTTTCAGGCACTCGCCGCGCAAAAGGCGCGCCACGCCGAAGACCGCGAATTGATGATCGGCGAGATGGCGCACCGCATGAAAAACGCCTTCGCGCGCATCGGCGCACTCGCGCGGATCACGCTCCGCGAATCGACCAGCCTCGACGAGTTCGAGGCCAAGTTCGACGGGCGCATGCGGGCATTGTCCGACGCCAAGCAGATGCTCGTCACCGGCGCGGTCGACAGCGTCGATCTGGGACGGATCGTCCACCGCGAGCTTGAGCTCGCGGGCGTTTCGGCGGAACAGCTCGCGGGCATCACCGGCCCCGAGGTCCGCCTCGATGACGAGGGCGCGCAGGCGCTGTCGCTCGCGGTCCACGAATTCGTCACCAACAGCATCAAATATGGCGCGCTCGCGGGCGAGGGTAACCTCGCCGTCGGCTGGCACCACGACGGTGGCGACATCCAGCTCGACTGGGTCGAAAGCGACCTTGCCGAAACGCCGCACATCGACACCGAAAGCTTCGGCACGCAGTTCATCCGCACGCTGATCGAGCGGCAGCTCAAGGGCAGCTGGCAGCGCACCGCAGTTGACAACCGCCTCGCCATCGTCATTCGCTGGCCCGACAATGGCACCCCCGACTGACCACCGCTGGCACATCTGGATCGACCGTGGTGGCACCTTCACCGATGTCGTCGCGCGCAGCCCCGATGGCGCCGTCGTCACCACCAAATATCTCAGCGAGGACCCCGCGCGCCCCGGCGACGCCGCGGTCAATGCGATCCGCGACCTGACCCGCGCGGGCACAGGCGCGCTCCCGCCGCTGGCGATCCGCATGGGCAGCACGGTCGCGACCAACGCGCTCCTCGAACGCAAGGGCGAACCGACCCTGCTCGCGATCACCCGCGGCTTCGGCGACGCCCTCACCATCGGCTATCAGGACCGACCCGACCTCTTCGCGCGCCGCCTCGACCGCATCGCGCCGCCGCACGCCGCGGTCGCCGAGATTGCCGAACGCGTCGGCCCCGACGGCGATGTCCTGCAACCGCTCGACGAAGATGCCGCCCGCACGTCGTTGCAAGCCGCACGCAGCAGCGGCCTCACCAGCATCGCGATCGTGCTGATGCACGGTTACCGCTATCCCGCGCACGAGCAGCGCCTCGCCGAAATCGCCCACGAAACCGGCTTCACCCAAATCTCGACCAGCCACGATGTCAGCGCGCTGATCAAGCTGATCGGCCGCGGCGACACCACCCTCGCCGACGCCTATCTCTCGCCCGTCCTGCGTCACTATGTCGACCAGTTCTGCGCCCAGCTTGGGGAGGGCGTGGACCCGCAGTTCATGAAAAGCTCGGGCGGCCTCGCATCCGCAACTGCCTTCCACGGCCGCGACGCGATCCTTTCGGGCCCCGCGGGCGGCATCGTCGGCATGGTCGGCAGCGCCGCGCCGCTCGGCAAGGAGCGGCTGATCGGCTTCGACATGGGCGGCACCTCGACCGACGTCAGCCACTACGCCGGCCGCCTCGAGCGCGACAATGAAACCATCGTCGCGGGCACCCGCATCCGCGCCCCGATGCTCCGCATCCACACCGTGGCAGCCGGCGGCGGCTCGATCTGCCGCTGGGACGGCGCGCGCCTCCTCGTCGGTCCCGAGAGCGCGGGCGCCAACCCCGGCCCCGCCGCCTATGGCCGTGGCGGGCCGCTCACGGTGACCGACTGCAATGTCCTGCTCGGCAAGATCCAGCCGGATCACTTTCCCAAGCTCTTCGGACCGAACGGCGACCAGCCGCTCGGCCGCGCTGTCGTCGAACAAAAATTCGCCGCCATGGCCGCCGAGGTCGGGGGCATCACCCCCGAAGCCCTCGCCGAGGGCCTGCTAGCGATTGCGGTCCAGCAGATGGCGAACGCGATCAAACGCATCACTATCGCGCGCGGCCACGACGTCACGCAGGGTTACAGCCTTGTCGGCTTCGGCGGCGCCGCGGGCCAGCATGTTTGCCTCGTCGCCGACGCGCTCGGTGTCGACGAAATTCTGCTCCACCCGCTCGCTGGCGTGCTGTCGGCCTATGGTATGGGCCTCGCACGTCCGTCGGCGATCCGCGAACGCACGCTCGGCCTCACGCTCGACGAACATTGCCCGCTCGCGCTCGCCGCGGTCGAGGCCGAACTGTCAGGACAGGCGCGCGCCGACCTCGCCCCCGCCGCCGAGACGACCCGCGAAACGCTGCTCTTCGTCCGCCTCGCCGACAGCGACAACGCAATCGAACTCCCGCTCGCGCCGCCCGCCGACGTCGCATCGGCTTTCGCCGCCGCCTTCCGCCAGCGCTTCGGCTACGCCCCGCACGCCAACCTCGTCGTCGACCGCATCCGCGTCGAGCTGACCGAAGGGGGCGATGCACCTGCTACGATCCCGTCGCCCGCGCCGTCTGCCAAGGCGGCTCCCGAAACGGTCGCCGCATGGCTCGTTGGCGCAGAGCATCAAGTCCCGCTCCACCAGCGCAGCGCCCTCGCATCCGGCCGCGCAATCGTCGGCCCAGCGATCATCATCGACGCGCTCTCAACGACGGTGGTCGAGCCGGGATGGAGCGCGACGGTCGAGCATGAGGGGACGTTGCGCCTCTCCAAAAGCCCCTCCCCTTCAGGGGAGGGGTTGGGG
>NZ_JBOHHT010000124.1:0-65103 GCF_050725655.1 Sphingopyxis sp.
GAGCCAGCGTCAGTGCAATCTGGCTCTGGACCCCGGCCTTCGCCGGGGAGCATGACGGAGCATGATGCCGCCCTCCTCGCCGCCCTAGATGCTGCCGAACCCGCGGCCTCCGCCGCCGTCACCGACGAACGCTTCACCGACGCCATGGCGGCGCTCGCCTCGCTCCGCGCCCCGATCGACGCCTTTTTCGACGGCGTGATGGTCAACGATCCCGATGAAGCAGTCCGCGCCTATCGCCTTGGCCTGCTCGCACGCTTTACCGGCGCGGTGCATGGCGTGGCCGATTTCTCGAAGATCGAGGGCTGAAACGCCCGAGAGCTTGGATCAAACGAAGTAAAACTGAATCGACCACGGCCAATCTCCACCCTATCCAGCCGCAACCTCCTCCCCGGGGCAGCAGGAGCTACATATGACGAAGATGGTGCATTTGTTCGGCGGCGCGGCGACGACGGCCGAGCGTTCGAAGGAATTGCTGGGCGGCAAGGGGTCGAACCTCGCCGAAATGGCCTCGATCGGCCTGCCGGTGCCCCCGGGCTTTACGATCACCACCGACGTCTGCACCGCTTATTATGCCAATGGCGAGCAGTTCCCGGCAGGTCTGATCGGCGAAGTGACGTCGGGCATCACGCATATCGAGGGCATCACCGGCCGGAAGTTCGGCGATCCGGCAAACCCGCTGCTCGTCTCGGTCCGGTCGGGCGCGCGGGTGTCGATGCCGGGAATGATGGACACCGTGCTCAACCTCGGGCTCAACGACACGACCGTCGTCGGCCTGTCCGAAGCGTCGGGCGACCCGCGTTTCGCGTGGGACAGCTATCGCCGCTTCGTCCAGATGTACGCCGACGTCGTCATGGGCCTCGACCATGCCGAGTTCGAAGAAGCGCTGGAAATCGCAAAGGAAGACAGAGGCTTCTTCCTCGACACAGAGTTGTCGGCTGAAGACTGGCAGGCGCTGGTCAAGGACTATCAGGCGATCGTCGAGCGCGAAACCGGCGCGCCGTTCCCGCAGGATCCGAACGAACAGCTTTGGGGTGCCGTCGGTGCTGTCTTCGCCAGCTGGGGAAGCGACCGCGCCAAAGTCTATCGCCGTATTAATTCGATCCCCGCCGAATGGGGCACCGCGGTCAGCGTTCAGGCGATGGTGTTCGGCAATATGGGCGACACCTCGGCGACGGGTGTGGCGTTCACCCGCGACCCCGCGACCGGTGAGCGCGCCTGGTACGGCGAATGGCTGATCAATGCGCAGGGCGAGGACGTCGTCGCGGGCATCCGCACGCCGCAATATCTGACGAAGATCGCGCGCGAAAAGGCGGGCGCCAAGCCGGCGTCGATGGAAGAGGCGATGCCCGAGACCTTCGAGGAGCTGGGCCGCGTCTTCGACACGCTCGAAACGCATTACCGCGACATGCAGGACATCGAGTTCACCGTCGAACGCGGGACGCTGTGGATGCTGCAGACGCGCTCGGGCAAGCGCACCGCCAAGGCCGCGCTAAAGATTGCGGTCGATATGGCGGCCGAGGGGCTGATTTCGGAAGAGGAAGCCGTCGGCCGCGTCGATCCGGGCGCGCTCGACCAATTGCTCCACCCGACGCTCGATCCGAAGGCGCCGCGCGATGTGCTGACCAAGGGGCTTCCGGCGAGTCCCGGCGCCGCATCGGGCATGATCATGTTCACCGCCGACAGCGCCGAGAAAGCCGCGGCGATGGGCGAGGCAGTGATCCTCGTCCGCACCGAAACCTCGCCCGAAGACATCCACGGGATGCACGCGGCGAAGGGCATCCTGACCGCGCGCGGCGGGATGACCAGCCACGCAGCGGTTGTCGCGCGCGGTATGGGGCGTCCGTGCGTCTCGGGCGCCGGTGGGCTGTCGATCGACGGCAATGCGCGCGTGCTGCGCGTTGCGGGGCGCGAACTGCGCGAGGGCGACATCATCACCCTCGACGGGTCGACCGGCGAAGTGATGGCGGGCGAGGTTCCGACCCTGCTTCCCGAACTGGTCGGCGATTTCGGTGTCCTGATGGTGTGGGCCGACAAGGTGCGCCGCATGAAGGTGCGCGCCAACGCCGAAACCCCCCAAGACGCTCAAGTCGCACGCGATTTCGGTGCAGAAGGTATCGGACTATGCCGCACCGAGCATATGTTCTTCGACGCCGCGCGGATTACCGCGGTGCGCGAGATGATCCTCGCCGAGAATGAGGCCGGGCGCCGCGTCGCGCTTGCCAAGCTGCTGCCCGAACAGCGTGGCGACTTTGCCGCGATCTTCGGCGTGATGGCTGGCCTGCCGGTGACGATCCGCCTGCTCGACCCGCCGCTCCACGAATTTCTGCCGACGCGCGAGGAGGATTTCGCCGATGTCGCCGAGGCGGCGGGTGTCGGGATCGAGGCGCTGAAGGCGCGTGCGAACGAATTGCACGAGTTCAACCCGATGCTCGGCCATCGCGGCTGCCGCCTCGGCGTCACCTACCCCGAAATCTATGAAATGCAGGCGCGCGCGATCTTCGAGGCGGCGTGCGATGTCGCCGCCGAGACCGGCGCCGCGCCGATTCCCGAAGTGATGATCCCGCTCGTCGCGACGCGCCGCGAATTCGACCTGATGAAGGCCGTCGTCGACGCGCAAGCGAAGGCGGTGTTCGCCGAAAAGGGGCGCGAGATCGCGTACCTCGTCGGCACGATGATCGAATTGCCGCGCGCCGCGCTGATGGCGGGCGAGATCGCCGAGACCGCCGAATTTTTCAGCTTCGGCACCAACGATTTGACGCAGACGACGATCGGGATCAGCCGCGACGACGCGGGCCGCTTCCTGACGCAATATGTCGACAAGGGCATCTTCCTGACCGACCCGTTCGTCAGCCTCGATGTCGAGGGGGTCGGGCAGTTGATCGAGATCGCCGCCGACCGCGGGCGCAAGACGCGCCCCGACGTCAAGCTCGGCATCTGCGGCGAGCATGGCGGCGACGCGCCGAGCATCCATTTCTGCGAAAAGACCGGCCTCGACTATGTCAGCGCCTCGCCTTACCGTGTGCCCATAGCCCGTCTCGCAGCCGCTCAGGCTGCGTTGAAAAAGGGCAAATAACCCGGGGGAACGCGCATGAGGGGCTGGCACCGCTATACGATCACATTGGTGGGCGGACTAGCGGTGGGGCTCGGTGCGGCATGGGCCATAACCGGCGGCGGGCTCAGTGGCGGCGCGATCGTCAATGGCCCGTGGACAACCTCGCTCGGCTTTGGAACCAAGGCGACCGATCCGGTAACCCGCGCGGCAGTGGCGCGCGCGGGACTGCTTGCGCTTCCTGCAAAGGAAACCGTCTATTGGTCGGCCAAGACCGACGCCACGGGCGCGCCGCTCGAGGGCAATTGCCGCTATGGCTTGTCGGGGACGCCGCTCGACGCGCGCTGGTGGAGCGTCACCATCTACGACGCCAAGGGTTATCTCGTAGCCAATCCGGCGAATATCTGGTCGGTGAACGGCGCCAATGTCGCGCTCGACCGCAAGGGCGAATGGCGCGTCACTATCGCGCCGACGCGGCCCGCCGCGGGCGCATGGCTGCCGGGAACCAAGGGGCAGCCCTTTCACCTGACATTGCGCATGTATAATCCCGGCGAGGCGTTCCGCGCCGATCCCCGAAAGGCGACGCTGCCGCAAATCGTGAAGGAGGGCTGCTGAGATGCGCAACTGGCTCGGCCCGCTCGCCTTTGGACTGATCGTCGCGGCGGCGGCCGCTTATGCCGCACTCGCCGCCATTCCTTATGGGCTGATGCATGTCGCGATGGACCGGCTGGGGCAGGGCGGCGTCAACAGGATGTCTTACGGCGATCTGGCCGATCCCGATCGCCAGCCCGTTGTGCGGCCCAGCCCGGATCTCGCCTATTCGAGCTGCCCCTATGATCTCGCCGCAGGACCGGTCGCGATCGCCGTGACGCCGGTGCCGGGGCGTTACACGTCGCTTAGCATCTTCGATGCCGCCACCGACGTGATTTTCGTGCGCAACGATGTCGAGGCAGGGGGCAAGCCCTTTCGAATCATCGTCGCGCGGGACGGGCAGGCGGTGCCTGCCGGCGCCGAGGTCGTCCGCACAAACCATGATCGGGGCATCGCGCTGATCCGTCTTTTGCTGAAGGACCCCGCGGAAATCGGCGGGCTCGACGCGGTACGCCGCCAATCGTCCTGCGCCACGGTCACAAAGCTGAAATAGGGGGTTGCGCGCCCGCGCGACGCCCCTTAAAGGCGCCTCTCCACGCACCCGTAGCTCAGCTGGATAGAGCATCAGACTACGAATCTGAGGGTCGGGCGTTCGAATCGCTCCGGGTGCACCATTCCTTTCAATAACTTAGCAATCTTGACCGCTGGCCAATCGGGCGGCTGGCAATCATATAGCAATCTGGCGGATCAGATTCGGATCATTGGTTGCGCCGTATTGGCCGAATCAGCCGTAATCGCTCTTGTCGATTAAACGGCGCGCAATAATCGCAATTCTCAATGAGAAGAAGGCCCCCGCTGGTTTCTCGGCTTGCGGCGCTTCCCTCACCGATCCAGAACGAACCCATCCGGCAGCGGATCGAGATTGAACCCTCCCGGCAATCCCGCCGGTCGGCGTTTGCGTTCGCCTTTCATCGGGCGCTGGTCCAGTATCGGCTCGCCAGTCAGGACCGCCGCCTTCGCAGCCTTCCGCGCCCGCTTCATCACGTCGCCGATTTCGTCGGCTTGCGATTCCGTATCGAGCGCCTGATATTCCGGTGAGGCGATAAGCTGACCCAGCCACTTGCGGCCGACTGACCCGGCGACATCTTGCAGCCGGTCATATTGCTCAGCAGTCAGGTCGCCCTTTTGCGGTTTCGATATGGTGGCATCGACGCGCAGGGCTTCGCGGGTGATCGGGTCATTCTTGTCGGCGCTGGTCCAGATCGGTGAAACGATGTCCGGCCCAAGCCCGCCCTCATTGACGAGGGGACGGCCCCAGACATCGCGCTTGGGAAGAAGGTTATCGGACAGGCCGGGAAGGCGCGACTGTATCGTGCTGGCGATGTCGGGCGTCTCGCGGGCCGTGGGGTCCATTGTGCGCGCAATCTGCGCTACGCCGGTCGGCACCGCGATCGAGCCAGCGAGACGCTTGATAAAGGCGCTGCCGAACCGTTCGGGATCGTCCGCCGCCGAAAGCAAATCGGAGATTCCCGACAGCCAGGTCTTATTCGACAGGTTACCCAAGATGCTTGCCGTGACGAGGCCCGCGCGATTATCGAGCTGCTTGTCGGTCATGCCGTCGCTGAGGGTAGCCAGATCGGCAGCGGCGCCGATGGTCAGCGCGAACGGGTCCAGCCGCTTGTAGCTGTAATATTTGTCGCCAATCTTGACGCTGTAAGGCTGCCAGCCATCGGCTTCCATCAGGCGGCGCTTGTTATCGTCCTTAGGTGGTGAGCCAGTCATGACGCCTTTAGCCGCCAACTCAGCGACCGTGGCCCCCATGCCAGAGCCGACCATGACCTTAGCAATAGCAAGATCGCGCTTGGCGCCACCTGCCGCAAAGTCCCGGCGAAACTCTTTCAGGACGGGGGCACCCGGCGACCGTTCAACAAAGAATTTGAACAGGTTTGTAGGGGTCCGAACGAACGGAAGCACAGCCTTAAGGATGGGCATTTCCGTGGTTGCCTGCGACACCTTCGACGCGAACCGACCCAGCGGCGCTTGGAACGTGGCGTAGCGTCCATATTCCAGCGCCGACAGCATCATGTCATCGGTCGGGTTGACCAGAAGTTCGGCGGCACGGTCGCGGGCTTCCTGCCCCTTAAACCCCTCTTGCGAGGCTTTGCGAACCGCGAGGCCGTTCAGTTCCATGCGGCGGGCGATGCCCTTGAACATCTCATCCTCTGCCGTCAGGAAGCGCGAGGGCATACGCAGCAGTTCGCCCTTAACGCCGCTGATTGCCTTCTGCCCTTGGTTCTCGACCTTGGTCACAAAGTCGGATGCTTCGCCCGTACGCAGGGCGGTGGCGAACATGCGAGCGCCTTCCTTCGTCCCTTGCAGCAGGCCCACAGCACGGGCGCCAACTTCACCGAATAGTACCCGGTCGGCAGCATCCCGACGCAGCGCGCGGCGAGCTGCGCCCACACCAGCGGCGACGGCAAATTCGGGAATCTGCGCCATGCTGGTCATAGTGTTGGACAGCATATTGACCGCGTGCGTTTGTGGGCCGGAGAGAAGGTAATTATACCACAGCTCGACCGCCTTATCTTTCCACGTCGGCTTGCTGACTTTCTCGATAAAGCGATTCAGGTTGGCGGGGTCGCGTTCCAGATCAATGATCGCGGAGGCAACGTCTTGAAGGCGTCCCTTGCCGCCACCGGCATTGATGATGCCTTCCAGCACCCGCCCCGGTGCATCACGGCTATCGGCGTTCATGCGGAACGCGGACAGCGCACGGCCGGCTTCCGCCGTCATACCCGACACCTGCTCCTGAATTGCCGTATGACGAACCAGCGCCTTGCGGAATGCCGCGAGGGCTTCCGAACCCGGATCGTCACCGAGAGAATGGACCCGGCGAGCGAGGTTGACCAGTTCGTTGCCGGACTTGGCGAGGATCGCGCGCGCCGCATACGCTTCCTCCGCGCTGAACGCCTGTCCCTTTCGGCGGGCGAGAAGGTCGTCGGCCGTCATGCCTAAATCTTGGGCAAGCGCCTGCGTCTCGGCGAAACTGATCTTGCCGCGCTTCGCAGCATCGAACCCGCCGGCCACATTCTCGGCGACCTTGAGCGCCTGTCCAATGTCCTGGGGGCTTTCCAGCTTGTCGACACGGATATTGCCGACCTTCGACACGACCGCATTATTCCAGTCGTCATAGGCCGTCGCCGGGGGCGTGTTGGCGATGATGTCGTCGTAGGTGGCGGGTTGGCCCATGTCGTCGGCCAGCGGGGCGCCTTCCTGCTTTGCGCGCTCCACCGCGAACCGCTGATCGCGCGCGGCGCCATATGCATCAAGCTCGGCATAGTCATCGGGGCGGAAGGTGCGATTGACGCCCCTGTATGTGTCGCCCAGCGCGGTCACAAACTCGTCAACGGTCGGCCGCTGGTGATGGTCGGGAAAATATCCCGCCTCCCATGCCCGCTGCGCCATATCGTCGAGCGAAGCGCCGCCTTCGTCGTTGAGCAGCGGACCGAGGCGGTTCTCGCCCCCCACGAAGTCATCGCCCTTGCGCGCGACATTCGACAGGCCCGCCGCTTTCAATTCGCCGCGGAAGTCTGCAACGCCGCCCTGTTCACGGACATACGCCGCCAGATCGAGCGGACCGCGACGATTGAAGCTCTTCGACGGATCGGAGCGTGAAGGGAATTGCCTAGAGGTCAGCGCGTCCCGTTCGTTCGGTGCGCGCACGTCGGGATATAGATCCTGACTGATCCGGTTAAACTCATCGAGCGACTGGACCTCATTCGCAGGGCGCGGCAGCACATCGCCGGGATCGACGCGAGCGGCAGCCGTCCGCATCATGGCTTCGGTCGGGCCGTCGAGCAGGCGGGTTGTCCTGTTCGCTCCAACGTCGATCACGTCACGCAGGCGCGGGGAAGAAAGCGAGGGGAGAGTGTCCCCCGCCATATCGGCGCGCTGCGCACTGAGGCGACGGCCAGTTGCCATCACCTGTTCGAGCAGCGTCCCGCCCGAAGGTGCAGGCTGTTGGGCAATGTCGATCCAGTTTGGCGCGCGGGCATGATCGGCGCCGAGCGCCGGGGCTGACGGGACGCGCTCGCCCAGCGCCGGAACGGGCAGCGGGCCAGCGGGACCGGGTTGAATATCCAGCGTGTCGCGCGGACGCGCCGAGATTGGCGCATCATCGAGCGCGAAACCGGGAGGCAGATCATCGGCAGCCACATGGGAAACGAGTGACCCCGGCTCGCCAGCGAAGCCGACCGGCGCGCTGACCGGTGCGCCACGGCCAAGGCCGCGCATCTTGCCGAAGCCCTTGCCAATGAGCGGGGCGGCGAGGTCGAAGCCCTTGCCGAGCGTTCCACCCAGCAGCGCACCGCCTGCGGCGTTCAGCGGCACATTCGCAAGGCGTTGTCCCAGCGTGCCATCAGCCGAACCGAAGCCGTAGACGCCGCCGATGGCCCCGCCAGCTTTCGCATATCCAGCAACACCGCGAACACCGATGCTACCCGGCAGGGCTGCACCACTGACCATCTGACCGCCGAAGCGATACCAAGGGTGATTTGTCTCGTCGTAATCGATGATCGCACGATTCTGGCGAAGGTTGTTCTCGTAGATGTCGCCAAACGACCGATCGCTGTTGAAGATGCTTTCTCGATTCGCCGTCATGCCGAGCGCATCGGGAACTGCGCCCATCTCGTCGAGGAAGCCAAGCGGATCGCCAAACCCGCGAGCAGCGGCGCCCGTGCGCCCGTCCCCTGGGTTGATGATCGGCAGCGGGATAGCGGAGCGCTCACCTTTATCGCGGGCTGCGAAATATTCGGACAGGTCGCGCGGGTCGAGCGTCATGCCCTTGGAACGGGCATAGTCCAGCACTTGGGCTTCGCTGCCCGAGCCGAGCAGATCGCGATAACCTTGGGCGTCCTCGGGGCGCAGACCGGAGAAGGCGATAAGCTCTTGCAGCTCGCGCACAGATTCGCCGTCGAGCGTGCCGTAATCGACGGCCGGGGAAAACCCTTCGCCCTTGCGCACGTCCTCGATAAACTTTGGATTATCGGACGGCTCGATGTCGGTCACACCAAGGTCATTGCGGAACCAGTCACGATACTGCTTGAGCGAGAAGTTCGGATTGCCCGCCTGCGATGCGATGTAGGCCGCAATCCGCTTTTCCTGCGCCGCGTCCAGCCGCTTGAGTTTCGGCGCATCGTCGGGAAGCTGATCGTCGAATGCGAGAAACTCGTCTGCCCCCAGCTTCGCCGTGCGCGTTGTCAGTGGACGGCGATAAGCATCTGGGCGGATGTGCGTCGTTCCGAAACCGCCCTGACGGTTCATGCGCCCGAGGCGTTCGGCTTCGGTGTAGGAGGCCGCACGCTGCGGATCGTCGCGAAGATAATCGGGGGCCGCATAACCCGCACCCTGCCAGAGCAAGCCAAGCATCGGATCTTCGGCACCATCGCCCAAGGTGATGACCGGTCGGCCATAGGTCTGCTTGCCAATTGGCGCCACGGTCTGCGAAGGACGGATGTATGCGGACAGCGCCCCCGCCGACACATCGCCGAGGTTAATGCGCGTTCCGTCTGCTCTATACCCCGGCTGGCCCTTCTCGAATGCGTCGAACCCGAGCAGGCGCCCGCTTGTCCCATTGGTCAGGCGGATCGTGTCGCCATCCACCACACCGCCCGTCGCGGTCAGGCCGGGAAGCACAGGAGGTCGAGCCAGCGGCGGCACCACAGGAGGGGCAACCAAGGGCGGGCGCTTGGGTTTCAGCCCCGCCGTTGGAGCGTCCAGTTCAAAGCCGGGGGGAAGGTCGCTCACTTGGCGGGCACCCATTTGCCGCCGCGATAGACGACCCTTGCACCGGTCTGCGGATTGGTTGCCGTCTGACCTTCACGCACGCCGCCACCACCGCCTGAGCGGCTGCCAGTGCGAGGGGGCAGGGGATTGGCCTGTCGATAGCTCGGCGTTGCCTTGAGCGCGCGCTGACCGGTTTGCCGACGATCCTGCAACCCGATGCGGTTGCCCTGCCGCTCGCCCTCAAGCTCTAGGCGGTTGTCCTGCCGCCATTCCTCGCGGGTGTTGTAGTTGTCCGTCGCGGTCGGCCCGCTGCCGCGCAGAACATAATCCTGCACAAGCCGATCATATTCAGGCGTTCCCGGCTCAGCGCCGAGCGATGCAGCGTAGTCGTCGAAGTCCTGCGGCGCGGCATAGAGAACGTCAGCCTGCCCGGTCGTCGGATCGATGCGAACGCGGCGGTTGTTCACCGTGGCAAAGTCAGGCTCGGCGAGCTTAAGGCGGTTCTGTTCGCGCATCTCGGCAAGGCGCTGGGCGTGGTTCGCTTCGTCCTGGCGCCGCTTCCACATGGCAGGACCGTAGACCCCCGGCTGTCCGTTCAGGCCGAGCAGCCCGTCGCCGACGATGCCAGCGAGCATTCGCCAATCGAAACCCTTCTTGCCCTTGCCGTTTGCGTCCAGCATCGGGGGAGCGCCACGATTGCCGATCTTGTCGGACGTCGTGCCGGGAAGCTGCTGCGGCGCCATCGTGGAAGGAACCGTGCCGAACATTCCCCGATTAATGAACGGCCCGCCACGCATCGGCGGTGCGGGCTGGAGGGGGTCGGATTGCAGCGACGGTGCGGGAAGCTGTGCCAGCAATTCGGGGCCGAGTGTCGTCTTCCAGTTGGCGGGCGGCGGCGGTGCAGAGGTAACGGGAGGCGCTGTCATGTCCTGCCCGCCATCATCACTGTATGACGGGCCATCGCTGCGCATGTGCGGCGCCCCCCGGCGCCGGCCAACCGATCCGAACAGGCCGCGTGGCATATTCGGCCTTGGCATCGACATAAGCGCCATCGGATCGAGCATTGCGGCTTCCTGCGGGGTGCGAGGCTGGCGAGCAGTCATGTCGGGTCGGTCCTCTCTAATTATGCGAATGCGGGGGCGCCGAACGCCGGGGCGAAGGCGGCGCGGTAATATTTCGCATGTGCCATGATTTCAGGTGTGGCCATGTCAGCCGCGGTGTTGAGCGTCTGCATCAACTCGGCCGCATTCGACGCGGGCAATAGATCGGTTGCGATTTCGAGCAGACCGATCGCCTGGCCAGCCCAATCGCCCGCGCATTCGTCTTCGCCGCAGTCCGAATAAACTTTCGCGAGGTGGCTGCAATGATCGGCCGCGAGCATAAGAGCTTCGGGAACGCCTTGGGTAGCGGCGAGGCGGGCATAAGAGATGCCTTCCAACGAGGCTACAATCTCATCGGCCTCACCGGAAACGACCATCTGCCGAGCGGCATAGGAGAGGCGGAACTGTGCCTGAGCATCTCCCGCTGCTGCAAGCCTTAGATCGGCAACATACTGGCGCGTGTCGTCGCCGACCGGAACGTCGTGGTTGATGTGCATGGGATGTGCTCCGCGATGTAGGGATGGCTGCGACCGGCAGCGAATGGACCGGGCGGGGTCTAGCTACCGAAAAGCGCGACTAACCAGCCGCAGCCGTGGCAATTCTAATGCCACGTATCATCGAGAACGTCAATGTGTTTGGCGGTAGTGATCGCCCCTATCGATCTGAATCGCAGGGGTTCAGTGCAGATTCTTGCGCGGCTTGCCCCAAGGGTTCAGGGGATCGACGCGTGCGGACATGGTGCCCAAGCCGACAGGGACGCCAAACAACAGCACCCAATACAGGAACGTCCCCGCCCGCTGCGCGTCAGACGGGTCGAAACCATCATCACCAGTCTGCGTGCAAGCACCATAAAGCGGATCGCCATCTTCGCAGGACGGGCTACCGAGCGCAAAGGAAGCGAAGGCCGCGAGCGCCAGCACGAACCCGCCGCCCTTGAGCATTACAGGGATGCGGCCCGCCGATGTCGTCGCTTCGCGGGCAGTCTTGTAAGCGAGATAGGCGAGGCCAGCTATCGCCAGATCGCGACCGGCTTGGATTGCTTCACTTCCGATAACGTCGAGCATACCTCACCCCCACAGGCGCGGATATGTCGCCTATGACGTCGAGCGCGTCAAGAATGCGCTAATCATTCCGGAACCGTGACCCCGACGCGACCACCGCGGCGCGTAAAGTCGGCGCCAGCGTCAGCGAGGGCCGACAGGATTGCAGTTGCCGAAGTCGCAGCCACGGGATTGCCAGATTCAAACCGGGCAATGGTCACGCGGGAAACCCCGGACTTTTCCGACAAATTGTCAGCACTAAGGCCAAGGCCCACGCGGGCCATTTTGCATTGGTTCGGTGTCATGTCCTTACAAATAGTATCAAAGGGGCTTGACGACAAGCATTAACTGCCTTTACAAACCATATCACCTAGGGAACGTCCCAAGGCGGGCCAGCGCAGAAGCTACCAACGACTGCACCGGCCCTAATCCAGCCTACTGAGGAGGCAAGACTATGGGTATCAATAGCACCCGTGCGCCCGATGGCGCCACCACGTTTACCAACCAAGCCGACCCGGCGATCATCGCCGCATTTGATCGCAGGGCGACCGCCTTTCTGGCGGTCCGCGCATTGCCCGACGATCCCACGGCGCGCGGAGAAACGGACGAACAATCGGCACAGTGGGCAATCGTCGATGCGGCGGAGAAGGAAATCTGCAACGCAGTCGCGGCGACCCCGCGCGGCGCTGAATTGCAGCTTTGGACCGCCGTCGTCTACCTCTTCACCGACGCCGAGGATGAAGCTCCCTGTTTCCGCGCCGACCTCGGTTGGTTCAATGCCAAGTTCGACCGCTTGGACTGGCAGGAAAAGTTGACCGTCGCAGCCCTTCGCTCGCTCCGCGAGATTGGAGGTGCGGCATGAAGCGCGACCTTCCCGCGGAGCTGCGCGGCGTTTGGCCGAAGCTCTCTCACAACTACGCCATAGCCCGCGCCGAGCTGGCATTGGCCGATGCGCTGGGTAGCGAAGACGGTGAGACGAAGAATGACGCCTATACCGCCGCCATTGACGCGATACTGCTAACCCCTGCGGAATGCGCCGCAGACATCCGCCTCAAAATCGAGGTGATGAACGACCACAACGTCACCGATGGATGGTGGTGCGCCGAAGAAGCCTTGGCGATGCTGGCTATCGATGCGCGGGGATTGCTACCTGCGCTTCGCGAGGGGGTGAGGTCGTGAGCGCCCGCAGCGAACCCGAAAGCCCCCGGATGATTGTTTGGGGTTGGACCGTCGCGCTCGGCGGATCGTGGATCGTCATGCAGACGGTCGACCTTGCATTTCGGGTGCTGTCATGAGCGCCGCGAAACACGACCGGCAGCAGGGCCTTATGGCCTTGTTCACCGCCACGCCGCAGCTCAAATCATGGGAAGTGGGAGCAGCCCGTCGCGATGCCCGCAGGGCCGATCATGAGCATCGGATGCAGCTATTCAGGGCGGTGATCGCTGCCTACCACACGAGCTGCGCGAAGCATTACCTCGCCGTCAACGAGCGCATGGCCTTCGGCATTGATGACCCTAACGCGCGGCGAATGTCGGCAGAGCACGGACTGGCCGCAACAGCCATGATCGAGCTATTCGATAATTTCGTTCAGCTCCCCATGTCTGGAAAGACGGAGCGTGCCGAGCGCGAGAAGTTGATGCGCAAACTTGCCGGCGGCATCAACGGCGCGAGTAACGCTCTTTTGATGTGGCGGACGTTGGAGCCTAAATGGCTGGCGGCGCTGGCGGGAGGCGCAGCATGAGCGCGCTTAACATCATGATCGGTCGGGGGGCTTCGCGGCTCCCCGCCGACATCGCCCTGTCCTTGATCCCGTCGCTACCCCGGCCCATGCTGGAGCGACTGGCGCAGTCGATCATCGACCGGCTGGACGACATCGACGGCGACACCGATGTTGAAGCCAACGGCGATGAAGGCGACTACAGCCAGAGCGAGGATGATTGCGACCCGGCGCGCCTTCTAGGCATGGATGCGGGCGCGGGTTGCCCCGTTGCCGACGCGGGCGAAGGCAGTAACCGCACCGCACTATCGCCCACGCTGGACGGCGAGGATCAGTCGTTCATCATCCTGCCTGCGCCGAAGGGGATCGAGCCGACGCGCTACAGGGTGAGCTAAATCTTCCAGATCGGAAGATTGAGGGCAGCGGGTTTCGGCTCGCTGCCCAACCTACATCGGCAAGGGACGCTCGCCCGTCCAGAGCAACGACAGCTTTTCGGCAATCGCTTTCCATCTCGCGACACCGGCAGCATCGTCCTTCAATGCGAGGGCACCGATACGCTCTGCAATGTAGATGGCGGCGTTGTCGCCTTGCTCGCGCTCGATGAGCAATGCGCACGCCCACAGTTCGCGCTCGGGAGTCATCATTCTAGAAGATACTGCACAGCGGACACGATACCGACAATAAACGATCCCGCCACCAACGCGGTGACTAGCCAAAACTCGATCGCCACGGCGCGCGATTTCCATTTCGGCTCTCGGCTCATTCGCAACGATGCCCCTGCCAATACCGATCCCAGCGCGCGGCGTACCCATCGCGGACCATTGCACACGATATATCACCGGATTTGGCCGAGGCGCAGAAAGCCGCTGTTCGATTGCCGCCAGCCCCGCCCGCTGATCGGCAGCGCATGGTCGGCCCGGTGACAGATATGTGTCCCGTTGGTCGGGCGGCGCCCCGCTTGCCGAGCAGCGACACGAGATGATCGCGGGCCGCAATCGGACTGGCGGCGGGACACGGATGACCAGGGCGGCACGTCCCGTCCATCTCGCGCGCTGCAATGCCAGACAGGCGAATATGCGGACCTTCTGCGCACCATATCGGGCCATCGCCGTCCCACACGGCGGTGGGCGTGCATCGGAATGATTGGCCCGCGGGGACTACGGTAGCGGAAAGCAGCAGTGAGATAATCATTCGTTGCCGTTAGCCTGATCGATCGACTTTCGCAGCCCTTCCGTGCACCATAAAGCGGCTAGCCCATCGATCTCATCCGACGTCGGCTTAGCACTACTTCGCGAAGCGGAAGCGGATGCCACGAAGCGATCTGACTTCTGAGGAGCGCACGCGCCGTAATTTTTGTTGTCGGGAATCATCGAATGGAGGGGGCAGCCCAAGCGACAGAGCTAGATTTCACGGTCAGAGATCTCGTGCGGACAACTTACGTTAGTGCGGCTGTAACCAAAGCTTGATTGAGCCCGCCCAATAGCGGCATTATGCGCCAAGGCATGGGCGGGCAGAACAAATGAACGATGAACCTTCCCCCGATGAAGTAGACAGGCTGCTCGCAAGGCTTACGCCTGCGGAAATCCGATGCCTTGAACTGGTCCCTAAGGGGCTGACGTCGAAAGAGATCGCACGCGAGACCCGATTGTCGCCCAATACCGTTGACGCCTATCTGAAATCGGCCGCCAAAAAACTTAACGTCGCGAAGCGAGGTGTCGCCGCGCAAATGCTCGTGAGTGCGAAAAACCGCGAAGTACCAAAAATGGTATATGGAAATTCGGACATTTCGAATGACTGCAATTTAGCGGACAACGAGGTGTCGGCGGGGCAAGGCGACGGACCCGACGACCTCAGACATCGCGAACCAATCAGTTCGGAATCACGGGATTCCTGGGATGGTCCTGCTTGGCTTGAGCCTTATCATCCGATTGCCAAATTCTTTGGAGGCGAGAACAGGCTTTCCCTCGTACAGCGCATGCTCTGGGTCATTGCGCTTGCGATCGGAATTGGGATTGGTTTCGGGGGGCTCGTAAGCGGCCTGTTGCAATTGTCCCGGCTTTACTCTTCTCCATGATTGAGCGTGCGAAAGCATGTAGGGGGGAACAATATGCTGAAAGAACGTCTTGCCGCGGCGACCATCGTCGCAACGAAGCTTTTCGAGGCCGAGCAGGCAATTGATCAAGCCGTCGCGAAGGTGGGAGCCTTGATGAGCCACCTTCCTGCCGCGCAGGCATCGGCCAAAATCTCGCCGGTGGTCGGCGATGGTGCATATGGCGATTTACAGGCCGCGGCCAACGCACTCCTGACCACCCGCTCAAGCATGGTCGCTTTCCATCACAAAATCGACGACGTTCGAAACCGAATGGGCCTCCGGCGCTTCCGCATCGCTGGAATGGGGGATGCGGCAAAAATTCTCGAACCCCAAGGCTTGAACGACGAAGCAGTGACGTCGACAAGCGACGCGCGGGCCGCGTAATCCCTGGCAACCCCAGATCGTGCTCAGTCTGGACAAGGACCTATCATGATCTGGGGCTACATCTACATCGGCTTGACGCTGTCAGCGACTGCCTACATTTTGTGGGTTGGGGATTGGGAAGCCAGATTTGCGATTTCGACGATGGCCGCCGGATCGGCACTGACGCTTCTGATTGTCTATCTTTCGGGACGATATTTCGAATTTGCCGATATGCTTCTTATTTCGCTCGATTTTCTGGTGCTAGCCATCTTCATGGGGCATTTGGCAGTTAGCCGACGATACTGGACCATTGTCCTGCCGGCACTCCAACTTATCACCTGCCTGACCCATCTCGCCAAGCTAGTGGCGCCGGACATCGTCCCCAAGATTTACTCCGCGGGCCAAGGCTTTTGGGCCTATCCGCAGATGGCCGTAATCCTAATGGCAGCTCTCTGGCGACAGGCGCATCGCGCACGAATTGGCACAGCGACATTGCGCGACAGAGATGACGCTTCGGCTAGGACCAAATAGCCATGTTCAACGAAAACACTTTCGAGAAGCCGACGGTTGATTTTATCATGCGAGCCAAGGCGATCATGGATGGTATCGCCTATGGGCACACTTCAATTCGCCGATTGACGGAGACCACTGGCCTTCCGTGCACTACGATTATTCGTGTAGCCGCGCAGCTCGTCGATCAAGGCGTCCTTACGTCACGAAAATCGGGCGATGACGTCGAACTTGCCATTCGGATCAGAATGGCGCCGCCAAACTGAACCAAAAATGGTTTCGCCCGGCCAGCGCATTTGATATTGCCTCCCCAATTCCCGCGCGCTTGATGGCGTAGGGGCTGCGGGGAAACTCTCATGGCAGGCAAGATTAAGGACTTGGAGGTCCGAGTGCGGGCGTCGCGTGATCGACTACGAGCCGAATTGGCGGAGCTTGATCTGCTCGGGGAGGTTCGGGCTGGCGATGACGTGAATGCCGCAATCGAAATTCTTAACATGCGGCTTAACGAGCCCACCAGCGAAGAGGAAATTCAGCGGCTACAGAATCGTCTGTTTTCTAACTGAACTGGCTCGCTACTGGTCGCTCCATTCCTCGAAATAAGCATCTAGCTGATTCTTAGAATCTTCGCTGATCGCAACGAATATCCGTCGGCCATCGTAGACGTCCGGCACCCTCACAATTTGCCCATTGTCCGACAGGGTTTTCAGCCAGCGCAGCGCCGTGGTCGCCGGCACGGCCGCAGCAATGCAAGCGCTCGAAACAGAAATATTTCGACCTTCAAGATGCGAGGCGTAAAGATCAAGCAGGATATCCCAAGCGGGATCGGCAAACAGATCTGACGGAAAGAAGCGATCGCGCTGGCGCCTCTTTCTGATTTCGTCCCTGACGAGGCGCGCGCGGGCTCGTCGCTGTTGTGTGGTAGGATCGATAGCCGACCTAACAGACGCCGTTAGCACGCTAGGTCGAAAACTAACCGGTGAGGCGATGGCGTCAGACTGGCTCGCCAACGGTTCCATTTTGAAGCCAAGAAGGTTGCAAAGGCGACGAAGTTCATTCTCTACGAATGCCGCCTTATCGCCGGTAAATTCCGGTGAGATGTGCTGCTCGCCAATTTGATGCTCCATAAATCCCCCGCATCTGTGACGTTGGGAATATGCCCCATTTTGACGCAGGAATCCGCATCATCTTCGTCCGATGCGGCGTGAAATGGTGCCAGATTGGCAGGACTCGGGAGTGATGCCGTTACAATTTAACGGCGCCGGAGGGGGCCAATTCTCATTTAACGCCTAACCGCCATTAGCAACCAAAATGGTTGCAAGATTGTCGCATGGCACCGGCGAATTAAATTGCGCGCGCGCAAGTCGTTGATAGAAGATCGCGATGATCGGTCGGGGGACCGTTCACTTGGGAGGGGTCAATTAATGAAAGCCACTATTGCGGCCGCGCTTGCGGTCTCATGCTTGTTCGCGCCTAAGGCATCCGCACAGACGTCAGATGCCGCGCCAATTGTCGAAGCGGCTGCGATCGCGCCGAGCAAGGCAATGCTTCGCGCCGGCACGCCGGTTGTTCTGCGGATGATGGAAGAAATCACAACGCAGAAGAAGGCAGCTCGCGTCGGCCAGCGGTTCATGATGGAAGTTGCCGAGCCCGTGGTCGTCAACAATATCACCGTGGTTCCAAGCGGGACGCCTGCATGGGGCGAAATCACCACCGTCCGCAACAAGGGCATGTGGGGCAAGTCCGGCAAGCTGGATGCTCGAGTGCTTTACCTGCGCATTGACGGGCGACAAATCCGACTGACTGGCACGTTCGACGACAAGGGCGTGACCGGCACCGGCGGCGTCGTTGCATCGGTCTTGCTAGTCCCAGTCGTTGGCTTCTTCGTAACCGGCACCAGCGCAGTTCTTCCCAAGGGCGGGACCGTCGGTGGCTTCATCGACGAAGATGTGGAACTGTCGTTCGCAAACGCTGCGCCTGCACCCTTGCAGATTCCCGCGCCGGCGGCACCTGTGTCGGTTCCAGTCGCGGCATCGCCAGCGGCGATCGTCGAGCCCGTACCGGCAACTGTACCGACGGGCGGTTGATAACAGCATTGTGTAAACGGGTAAAAGGGGCGTCGGATTACGATCCGGCGCCTTTCTCGTGCCAGTGCATCCCGCCTCAGCGAGGTTGATGTTCAGGCAAGCGCGCAGCAAAAAGGCCGCGCCAGTGGAGCACGGCCTTTCCGGCATTGGGTATGCCCTCACCCGTGGCTTCTCCTGGTCGCAGGAGTCGCCAAAGTTGCAGCAATCATATCCATAATGGCGGCATCGTCAACGATCGGCAGTTGGTAGTTGAACCCATTACGGGACACTACTCCACACGCTCAGGCGCGCGGGATTGGCTCGTCCGATGGGAGGTGCGACGCCAGCGGCACCCATGTTGCGCGCCACGCCTTGAAGGCAGCTTCGTCGGCCGGCGCGTGCCCTGCATCACGCAGAACCTTGCCACGCGCGGCGATGCGGCTTTGCAGGTCGTTCTCCTGCTCCTGACCTTCTTCCATCCGTGCGAATGTCTCGGCGTTGATGTTCGCCGGGTCGGCCGTGATGAATTGCATCAGCTGCCCATGTGCCCACGCCCGGTCGCGAAACTCATCGAGCAATGCCCGGTCAATGGGATCGTCGCTGGCGATGAGGTAATCCACCCAGCCGCCAGCAAGTTGTTCGTCGTTGGCCATGCCCTCTCATATCATCTGCGCGAGCGATCGGCAGCAGGAGATAGGACCGAATCCGGGTGCGAATGCTGACCGCCCGTTATATCCGCCTGTATTATCAGTCACTCGCCGCGGTTAAGATCAGAATTGCCAATCTTATTGACGCGCCGGCCAAGCCGCTCGGTCATCAGTTGCATGGCGAGATCGACAGGCGGCAAATCCCCAGTCTTCACCCGCGCGTTGAATTGGCCCCGCGTCATCCGGCGTAGGAGGTCAATCGTCCATGGTTCACTCTGCATCGGATCCTCGCTTGATTATCACGGTGACACCCCCGCATCGCGCTTCGGTGTCTTTCAGGGCGGCTAGCTGGTTATCGAATTGACGTCTCATGCTGGCGGGCATCGCCGCATAAAGCGCGGCGTCTCCCTCCATATCGAGGATCGCACTGCGGCACATTTCGGCCAGGCGCTCGCGGGTCCACGGTTCGCCGGTCACGCTTTCGCCCTCATCTGGTCGAGCGCAACATTGCGGACGGCGTGAAGCTGCGCCAATGCCCGTTCGAACTGCGGCATCAGATCGGCGGTGACGGTCGGGCGCTCCCGCTCCATCTGCGCTATCTGCCGATCGCACTCGGCGAGGTTCTCCCGCCATGATGGGCGGCGGATCACTTCACCGGCTCCACATACCCCGCGCACGACTTCGCCCAGCGTTCGATATCGCGCATCAGTCGGCGTTTCTGCCGCAGGGGCTTCGCGGCGCGCTTGGTCGGTGCGGCGTCAATCGCTGCGTCGAGTTCGGCCACGGCGTCCCGACAGTCGGCGGCGATCTTGTTCGGCCCCCGTGTTTCACCCTCGCGCGCGCGGGCGCGCGTACCTGTCCGAAAATCATTGCGCATAGGCTTCGCTCCTGATCGTCTTGAGCGCGCGGCTCACTTGCCGCCGCAGTTCGATGGCTTCCAGCGTCTCGCCGCCGTGACGATAATTCCCGTTGTGCTCACCCTTCGGCCCGCCCGGTGATTTGCCCCCGTGTTTGGAGCATCGAGCCTTACCCCTCATCGCTGGGCAGCGACAGGGCAACCCGGCTCGATTCTTCGCGCCGCACAAGCGTGCGTTGGTCATCAATTTGGGCAGCATGGCTGTCCTTTCGCTCATGGGGTCGCTCGCTATTTCCTGCACCTCCCCCGGGGGTGGGGGGATCGTGTCGGTGAGCATGATAGTGGGTTTCCTTCGTGACCTTGATGGATTGGCGGGCGGTGCGGTTGCGACCTTTCAGCCCCTGCATTGCGTCGGTGAGATTCGCGGTTGCGGTGGCGAGCTTCGCAGCGTTGGTGACGGTGCGCGTCTCATAGGGATAGCGGATGCCCCGAGCCGTGACCTTCATGGACAGGATGTGCAGCCCGACGAGTTGAGCGGCGATCATCGCTTGCGCCTCATTCTTCGGTCGGTGGGCGTTCACGAGCGCGAGCATCGCCGAATATTCAGTTTCGTCGAGCCGCCATTGCTGGGCTTCCTCGTCCCAGATGTTGCCGCCGCAAAATTCCCGGAGCTGCGACATAAAGAAATCGATCACGGCGCGGGAGCGAGTGCCGAAGGCGTCGGCAAGCTGCAACGTCCACAGAGCCGGGTCGCTATGGGGGGAGGTCAGATGCTCCCGATCCATGCCAGCCGGTTCGAGGATGACGTTCGGCGGATAGGGCCGCGCCAACATGCGCTGTTCGGCCTTGGCTTCCCATTTACGCAGTTCGTCAGGCGGGGCGGGGCGATCACGCGCGACACGACGCCGGCGCCCACCGACATCAGCGGTCATCGGATCGATGTCGCCGCCCGTGCCGAACTTCTCGGGATAGTCATCATTTGCCATGGTTTTACGCATTTCGTGGGAGGCCCGATTTTTTTGAGGGTCTATTCTCTGGTGTTTTCATGCTGCGACCCTGCTTTTTGCCGCCCGTGTCGGTGACGAGGCGAGCAGGATGTCTGGCAGCACCTTGAGGGTGCGACCGTCACGCCAGCAAAGCGCATCGCCGAGGACGACAACCCCGACCGACTGACTACCTCCCTCGACAGGACCATCGCCGGTCAGCGCGAAAGCATCATGCCGCCCCAGTTCCAGATGAAGCGGGCCGCGGTATGAATCGGGAAGCCCCTTGCCATTTCGGAACTTGCTCATCGTCCCGGCTGGCATGCCGATCGCGAGAGCAACCGCCGTCGCCGTAGTTTCGCCCGTCGCGATGAGGTCGTTGAGGGCCGCCCGAAGTTCGGATGGGGATTTGAAGCTGTTTCCATGATCCAGAGCAGCGGCAGGAGCAGGCTCATACTGGCTAATTATATGGGCTGCGGTAGCCTCAACGCGGAAACGTCCTCCAACCCCGCAAGTTTCCGTCGCTCGCGTTGCGGTAGCCTCAACGCCAAGTTTCCGTCGCGTTGCGGTAGCCTCAACGGGTTTCCACTCTCGCGTTGCGGTAGCCTCAGGACCGTTTTTTTTCGGAGCCTGCCAAAGTTTCCATTCATTGGTCGCCTTTTCTTGCCCGCGGTGACCCGATTCAATGAAGGTCAGGCGATATTCCCGGGCTTTGCTCTTGATGTGGTTCGCCCCGGCCACGCACTCCAGAAAGCCGCGATCCATTAGCTCGACCAGCGCGCGTGAGTTGGCGGCATGGTTTTGATTGCCGAGGGCTGCGCCGAGGTTGTCGATCGATAGGCATATGCGGCCATTGTTGAAGCCGTTGAACCGTTCCAGCATGACATAGAGGGCCGAGCGCGCCCGCATCGACAGGCTCAAGAACGGCGGGCTTGTCAACATCGCGCGTGGAAGCTGGATGAAGTTGCCGCCGTGGTCGACCTTTTGCGGTCGAGCCGAGTTGCTGCGATCAGCCACGACGCCCCCCTCTATCCTGAGACTCATCGACAAGCGGGAGCCCCAGGACTTTGCAAGCCGTAAAGGCGGCAGTCTGTGCGGACAGGTAGCCGATATGGGTTTCGGACACGACTGGGCGAGCCGGGGCCGCGTCGGGCGGCAAGACCCGAACGCGGTAAATCCCCTTGTCGCGGCTCAGGTGGACCGCTGCCACTATGCAGCCTCCCCGAACAAGTCGCCTTGATCGCCGTCGAGCTTCGGGGCGAAGCAGGCGGCGATCCATACGGTGTTATCCACCCCATAATAACCGGGGCGGCGCTCATCGACTTTCACGACGATCTTGCCCTGATTTTTCAGGTCGGTCAGGCGTGGGCGGATCAGGTAGGGATCGCGCTCGACAATGGCCGCGATGTTCTCGCCCGACATGCCACTGTGCCCCGAATCCAGTATCAGCGTGTAATACTCGTCGCACAGCGTCAGGCGTTTCGGGTTGACCTTGCGGGCGCCGTCCTTGCTGGCTTCGCTATGGTTGCGAAAGCCAGCGCCCGCACCGCCGCGGTAGCTTGGGAGAGCATCAGCCATTGGCGCGCTCCCCGATCTGCGGCAAGCCGGCACGTTCCAGAAGGATCGCAATCCAGTTCGCCTGAGCTTCGGTAAGTGGCTGGGGATCAACAGCGCATTGACCACACAGCGACCCAGCCTTGCGGGTGAGTTTCGATTTGCCTGATCGGTGCGCTTCCAAAAGCGCGAAGGCGGATTCAGATATGGACAAGGGAAATCTCCCATTTCAGGCGCGCATCAATATCGTTGAGATACCGGCGCTGCTTTGCGGTGATTGCGATCTCCTCCCGAACGCGGTGGAGAAACGAGCACTCGGCGCGGCTCAAGATGCCTTTGCCGGTGTCGAGCGCGTGGCAGGCTTGCCGCTGATGTTCAGCCAGCATTTTGACGCGCACGGCTGCCATTGTGGGGTTGCTGCTCATTTCGGCGCCCCCTCGCGACGGCGGGCCTCACGGTGCCGCCATTGCCGTATGTCGTCGATGATGCGCTGCCCCCAAACTTGAAGGCGCCGCGCTTCTGCGCTATCTAATTCGAGCCAGCCTGCCAGCTTAGGCAATTCGGGGACCGCACGCGGCTTTACGTCGGTGCGGTCTTTCGCTTTACGGTGCGAATAACCGTTGATGACCCCCATGGATCATGCCGCGACCTGTTCGCTGGTCGAGCGAACGATTCGGCTTGCGACAAATGCCGCCAGATCGGACGGGCGGTAGCGGACCCGCTGACCAACCTTGGCATAGGGCGGGCCATCTCCCCGCATCCGCATTTTTTGAAGGGATGAGACGGAAACGCCAATCAGCTTTGAGGCTTCATCCTCGTTTACCGCCAGAATATCACTGGTTTGCATGTCAGTTCTCCAGCCCATGGATCGGGCAGGAAAGGACTGGCAAATGCGGGAAGCGATAAATACTGGCGATAAATCGCCCTGATTTTATAGTTTATCGCCCGCTGTTTTGGCCGCGTTGTATTGGTCACGCAGCCAACCCTCCACCGTATTAGATTTGGCAGGTCGGGCCAGACCCCGCACGCCGTCCAATGCGTCAAAATCTGCGAGACACGCCACGGCCTCTTCCCTTAGGGTAGGGCAGAGCGGTAGTTTTCGACTTCTGCGGCTGTCCCATATCTCGCCGGCCACGATATGCTTGACCGATTTACGGCCGGGTCCACCTGAACTGTCAGCGTATCTCGTGAGATCGGAGCACGACTGCGGCCAATGGACGATCACGTCATTCGCCGAGGCCCGCACGTCGTACAGATCGCGAGTGACATAAGTCCCGCTGGTTTCATAAGAGATCGACCAGTCAGAAAATTCGTAAGCGGCACGCATCGCTCTTGTCCCATCGGGGCCAAGGGAGCTGGCGCAAAGTGCGTTATCCTGTAGAGCCACTCGCAGCTCATCGATCGCGTCGCCGTAGCCAACGACGGCACCATCCAAATAGGAGTGAATTACGAACATTTCGCCACCGGAATGAGGGCGATAGTTGTTATGCTGGTGCCCCTCCCGCAAAGACTGGAAATCCGCGATCATTTGTGGCGACCGAGAGCCAATCCACAGAATGATCTCGAAGAAATCCCATTGCCCTGTTTTCATCGGCGTTCCGCTATCTGCACCACATTGTCCTCGGCAATCAGGAGCGAAGCGACGTGCCCGCCCCAAGTCTGCAACGCCTCCCGCTTTTCATCGGCAAAGGCATACCGCTGATAGGTGCCAGCCATTCCCGCCTTGCGCCGATTCTGGACGGCCTCGATCCAGTCCGATGGGATGCGGAGACGTTGAAGCCCCGTCGCGACTGAACGCCGCAGATCGTGGAAGCGCCACGGCTGCACCGGGGGCGCGTCGTCTTCGATAAGGTCAGCAATCTCTCCGTCTAGCTTGCGCTTGGCCTTGGAGAAGCCCGAGACGCGCGATTTGCCCGCGTCGGTTGTTAGGACATAGCATTTGCGCGGCCACGTCTCACCGCCAGCGAGCGCATCAAATTCGGCCACCACTTGCGGTGACAGCGGCACAAGGTGTTCTCTGCCATTTTTCGCCCTGGCGGCAGGCAATATCCATTCGGAGCGGGAGCGATCAAGTTCGGACCATTCCAGCCCCGCGACTTCATCACGCCTCTGTCCGGTCAGCAGCAGCAGGCGGACCAGCGCGCCGAATGTCGCTCCCAATTCCTCGCTCGCGAGCCACACCATCCGCAGCTCGTTATCTGACAGCACGCGGTCACGGCTGGCAACCGGCTTGGGCGCCTCGACACCCTCAAGCGGGTTGCGGTCGATTTCGCCGCGGCCTAGCGACCAGCGGAACAGGCGATGCACGACGGCATACACGTTGCGGCGCATGGCCTGCCCGCCCTTGAGGTCATCGAGCAGCGCGACGACTTCTTGCCCCTTGATGGCGGGGAGGGGGCGCTTGCCTAGTTTTGGACGGAGATGCAGCCGCAGCGCATCTTTCACGAAGCCGCCCGACTTCGGCCACCGCTTCGGAACTTCCAATGTCTCAAATCGGTCGGCAACAGCGTTGAAGGTCAGGTCGGTTGCCTCGCGGACGCGCTGGCGCTTATCGTCGGCAGGGTCTTTCCCTTGATCGACAAGAGCAAGCAGCCGCTTCGCCTCTCGCTCGGCCGCGTCGGGCGTCCATGTTCCATGCTGGCCTATCGTATAGCGTTGCGTCTTGGTGCCAGCGCCGCCGAGCCTGTACTGAAGAATGTAGACCCGCTTGCCCGCAGGGGTGATCTTTACTCCGAAGCCCTTGACCTCGGTGTCCCACAGGAAATCGTTGCGCGATCCAGCACGCAAGGCGTCCACTGCTCGCTTCGTGATTTTGCCTGTCGCCATGTCTTTGCCCTTATCGCCGTCTTGGCAATCATCTGGCAATCATACTAGCGGCAACCAGAGGAAAGGCAAGGAAGGAACAGGACAGGAACTAGCACGGAAAGCCGTCGATTCGGGAAAGCCAAGGCGTGCTACCGGAAACTCGCGGCAAGTTAGACCACAAAACTACGAATCTGAGGGTCGGGCGTTCGAATCGCTCCGGGTGCACCATTCCTTCCTGCCATGATCCGATATCGTCGGAAGAGCGGGTTTTCCATACTTGTGCATCGTCAAGAAGGGCTCGGCCAGCCGGCAATCGAATGCGCTGACGCGCGGCTGTTGCCCGATACTATCAGCGGGCCACATATTGCGATAAAGAGCCAAGCGTGAACGCCGGATCGTCGGATTTGTGAGATAGGTCCAGTATTGCGGAGAAGACGCATATGGCGGACGAGATTGAACTGAAACTCGAAATTGCGAGCGAAGACGCCGGAAAATTCGAGGCGTCGGGTTTGATGACGGGCGCCCCCAAAAAGATGCGGCAGATATCGACCTATTTCGATACCCCCGATCATGACGTCGCCAACGCCGGCTTTTCGCTTCGCATCCGTCGTTCGGGCAAGAAGCGGGTGCAGACGATCAAGGCGGATGGCGCCAGTGCCGCCGGCCTCTTCATCCGATCCGAATGGGAGCGCGCGGCGGAAAACGATACGCCGGTCCTCGACTACGCAACGCCGCTCCCCTCGCTGCTCGGCGACAAGGTCGATGCCATCGCCCCGGCCTTCGAGGTGGAGATCGACCGCCGGGTCTGGAATATCGTCGAAGACGGTGCAACGATCGAGCTGGTGCTTGACCGCGGCGAAGTCGTGGTTGGCGAGCGGCGGTCGCCGGTGTGCGAAATCGAAATTGAGCTGAAGTCGGGCGATCCCGCTGCGCTGTTCGCTTTCGCGCGCCGGATCGACGCGGTCGTACCGATACGTCTCGGCGTCTTGAGCAAGGCGGAGCGCGGCTATCGGTTCACCGACGCGGCGCCGGCGCGGGTCACCGCGGAGGCCGTGATACTCGGCGGCGACACGACTGCGGGACAGGCGTTCGGGCTGATTGCGCAATCCTGCATCCGGCAGTTCCGGCTCAACGAGACCCTTCTTCTCGCAAGCCGGAACGCCGACGCCTTGCATCAGGGGCGCGTCGCGCTGCGCCGCCTGCGGTCGGCCTTCTCGATCTTCAAGCCGATGATCGGTGATGCAGGTATCGATTTGCGCACGGAATTGCGCTGGCTGGCTTCGGAACTGGGCAAGGCGCGCGATCTCGACGTGCTCCTGAAGCGTGCCGAGGGCGGACCGCTGCACGACCGGATCGCGACGATGCGCGAGGCCGCCTATGACGAAGGGTGCGAAATTCTGTCCTCGGTGCGGGCGCGCCGGCTCATGTTCGATGTGACGGCGTGGATTGCGACGTCGGATTGGTCGGGGACCGCAGGCGGCGAACGCGAAGGCAATCGACCGGCGCGGGACTTCGCCGCCAGGGCGCTCGACCGCTATCGGCGAAAGGTGAAGCGCAAGGGGCGCAATCTGGCCGGTCTCGACGACGATGCGCGACACGAGGTGCGCAAGAGCGCGAAGAAGCTACGTTATGCGGCGGAGTTCTATGCCGGTCTATTCGAGCGCAAGGGCGAGAAACGCCGGCACAAGCGCTTCGTCAAGGCACTCGAAGCGCTGCAGGACCAGCTCGGTGCGCTCAACGACCTCGCGACCGCACCCGAAGTTCTGACAAGGCTTGGCATTGCCGAAAGCCACGGCGCGGCCGAATTGATGGCTCATGGCAAGAAAGGGCGATTCATCGAAGCGGCCGCCGACGCGCATGAGGATTTCGTCGACACCAAACGGTTCTGGTAGTCGCGATGTCGGACAGGACGATCACGCCCTGGGTTGCGATCATACATGCTGCCGCGTCTGTTAAAGCGCGGCGGCATGTGCGCCAAATCTATCGTCCGCTATCCCCGCTTACATCTTGAAGCTGGCGCGGACGTAATAATAGCGTCCGGGCAGGTCATAGGCGGTGGGGTCGAAATTGTTGATGTCGCAGCTGATGCAGCCCGGCGCCTTGACGTTGAACAGATTGTTCACGCCGAGCGCGAAGCCGAATGCCTCGGGATCGTCCGCCGGGAACCAGCGCAGCTGGAAGTCGGTGTAGAAGCGCGCCTTCAACTTGTTGTCGTCGGCCAGCGGTTCGCGGATCGCCGAAACATAACGGCCGGTCAGCGTCGCGCCGATCGAGGTGCCGTCCCAATCGAGGATGCCGACCGACTTCCATTTGGGGAAGGTCTGGCTGGGGCTGCCCTGTTCGGTTCCCTCGCGGCTGATGACGAGCGGGCCGTCGGCGGTCGGAACGATCACATCATATTGGGTGAGGAAGGTGTTGTTCCAGGTGAAGCCGAACCGGCCGGCGGCGGTTTTCTGTGTCCGGTAGGTCAGGTTGGCGTCGATCCCCTTGGTGCGGATGCCGGCGATATTCTGGAGCAGCCCCTCGACGAAAGTCAGCTGTCCGCCGCCCGCGCGGGTGACCAGCGCGCAGGCGTCGGCATCATTCTGTGCGACGCATTGGCCCAGCGTGATCGCGGCATTCACCGCCTGGATCGCCCCCTTGATCTTGATGTCGTAATAATTGCCCTCGATCGACAGGCCGGGGATGAAACCGGGACTGTAAACACCGCCGAAAATCCAGCTCTTCGAACTTTCGGCCGCCAGATCCTGATTGCCGCCGACGAGCACCGAGATTTGGGGATTCGCCTGGGCATAACCCGCCGCGGGAACCCCCTGCGCGATGCAATTGGTGCGGATCGTCGTGTTGTTGTTCCAGTTCTGGCCCGTGGTCGTCGACGTCGAGCAGGGATCGTTGATCTGCTGGTCGAAGCGCGACTGGGTGCCGAACAATTCGCCGATCGACGGGGCGCGGAACCCTTCGGCATAGGAGGCGCGGAGGCGCAGATCCTGGATCGGTTTCCAGTTGACGCCGCCCTTCAGCGTCGTCGTCGAGCCCGAGGTTGAATAGTCCGACCAGCGCACCGCGCCGGTGAATTCGAGCAGGTCGATGAAGGGGATGTCGGACAGCACCGGGGCGCTGAGTTCGGCATAGGCTTCCTTGACGTTATAGCTGCCGCGCGTCGGCAGCGCCGGAATGTCCGAACTGAAGCCCGCGGCGACGATCGGGTCGGGATCGAAGCTGCCTTTGAGTTTGCGATATTCGACCCCGACCGCGATGCCGAGCGGCCCGCCGGGTAAGTCGAACAGGCTGCCCGTCACATTGGCCGAGGCGCTGAAGGTCGACTGGCGGCTGCGGTCGCGCTGGGTGAACATGACATAGTCGAGCATCGGCTGGGTGATCGAGCCGACCCCGCCGAAGATGTTGAACGGCACGCATTCGCCGGTACAGGCGGCGACCGGACCAAGCGCGCGGCGCAGGCGATCCGAATTGATGTTGCCGAACATCGTCTGCTTGGCCTTGTTGCGGCCATAGGCGGCGTTGATGTCCCAATACCATTTGCTGCCGCCGCCGAAGTCGAAGCTGCCGTCGAGCGTCGCGACGCCGTATATGGTCGTCACCGTCTGGTTGAAGCGGCGCGGGCCGCCCTCGACGAAGCGGCGATAGACCAGATCGGTGTTGCTCGCGTCGAGCGTTACCCCGAACGGGTTGAAGGGATTGGTGGCATCGACGGTGATCGCGTCGAGCACCGGGGTCAGCCCCGCGGCGGGGCCGAAACCGAACGGCAGCGGTGCGGCCTGGTTCTTCGACTTGCGCTGGTTCCAGATCCCGCGAACCGAGAAATTGATGCTGTCGGAGATTTCCTGCCGGGCGTTGATAAAGGCGCCATAGCGTTCGACGGGGATCTGCAGATAGTTGAACGGACCGAAATTGAAGCGGTCGGGGGTTCCAAAGGCTTTGAAGTCGCTCGCCGGATCGGTCGGATTGCCCGCGTTATACACGGGGTTGCGGCCGATCACCGGACCGCGCAGCGTCAGGTCGTTTCTGGCTGTCGGAGTACCGAAGACGATAAAGCGTCCGAGCGGCACAAAGCCCGAGCAGCCGCCGTCGAGGCAGGTGTCGGAGTAAGGCGCCGGAAAGCGCGAAATCGCCCGGCTGCCTGCCAAAACGCCGTCCTGCTGGACATAGTTCGCGCCGACGACGATCTGCGTCGGGCCGCGGCCGTTGCCCCAACTCACCTGCGCACTCTTGGTAAAGCCGTCGCCTTGGCCATAGCCGCCGACCTGCGCGCTGGCGCGGAGCCCCTCCTGACTTTTCTTGGTGATGATGTTGACGACGCCGGCGATCGCGTCCGAGCCGTAAATCGCCGAGGCGCCGTCCTGCAGCACTTCGATACGCTCGATCGCGCTTTCGGGGATCGAGTTGAGGTCGGTCGATCCGGGCACGCCGCTCGCCGAAGCGCCGTTCACATAGCGGATGCCGTCGACGAGCACGAGGACGCGGCGTGAGCCGAGATAGCGCAGGTCGATTTCGGCCGCACCCGCGCCGACGCCGCCGCCATCGGGCGGATTGCCAAGGTTGCCGCTGTTGTTGAACTTGCTGTTGAGACCGCCGCCCGAGCTCGGTAGGCGCTGGAGCACGTCATTGACCGACGCGAGGCCGGTCTTGGCTATATCGTCCTGTCCGACATAGACGATCGGCGCGTCCTGATCGAGCGGGTCGCGGCGAATGCGCGAGCCGGTCACGACGATGGTTTCGCCCGAGGTTTCGGCGGTGGTGTCTTGTGGGGGCTGCCCCGTTTGCTGGGCTCGGCCGGGCGAAGCGTTCGCCAATGCCGCCGCGATGGCAATCCCCGCCGTTCCAGACCGGGCAAAAAGCTCGAACTTGGTCATGATCCTCTCCTCCTGTTATTTTTCAGGCATATGCGAGTGGCCATCGGACGGAGTCCGGCGACCTCATCTGCAACGCTTCTGAAAAGGATTAGGATGAGAAGAAAACGACCGTCTGACACGAATGACGAAGCACTGTGGCCCGAAGGTCACAGTGGGCCGAGTTCGGGCTATCGCGGCTATGACGCGCTGTCGGTAGCGGTCGCACGAGCCTTTGCGGGCATGGCAAGTATAACCGCGGCACCGATCAGGATGAGCGTCGGGGCGTCGTTGGCCAGCGCGCGCGTCGCTAGGCCGAGCAGGTCGAGGCGCGTCGTGAGCCGCTGTTCGTCGGCGCGGCTGACGTTGCAAGCAATCATGACAGGCATATCGGCCGGCATGCCCGCGCCGATGAGACCGCGGGCGATTTCGGCGGCCGCGTCGCGTCCCATGTAGAAGGCAAGGGTCGATCCACAGCGGGCGAGCGAGTTCCAGTCGAGGTCGAGCGCCGCGCCGCGACGGCTGTGTGCGGTGACAAAACGGACGTCGCGCGCGACATCGCGGAGCGAGAGCGATATTTTCGCTGATGCCGCGGCGGCGCTCGCCGCCGTAATGCCGGGGCAGACGAAGACGGGATAGCCGGCGATGTGCAACGCCGCGATTTCCTCGGTCGAACGGCCGAATAGCGAAGGATCGCCGCCTTTCAGGCGAACGACGCGCTTGGCGGCCGCGGCGGCGGTCACCAACAGAGCGTCGATCTGATGCTGATCCTTCGAATGGCGACCTGAACGCTTGCCGACGCTGACGCGTTCGGCGCCCGCCGGAATGAGATCGAGAACGGCAGGGCCGACGAGGGCGTCGTGGAATATGATGTCGGCGCGTTCGATGAGGCGGATCGCCTTGCGCGTCAAAAGGTCGGGGTCGCCGGGGCCTGCACCCACGAGCCAGACGGTGCCGGGCTGAAAATCGTCAGGCTGCATCGCTCGTCTCCTCGGCCAATATGCGTGCGAGCGCCGGTCGGCACGATCCGCAGTTGGTTCCCGCGCCGGTTGCGCCGCCGATCGCGGCGACGTCGGCAAGCTGCTGGTCGCGGATCGCCGCGGCGATCGTCTTCAATCCGATATCGAAGCAGACGCAAATGACGGGGCCGCGGTCGGTCTGGGCGCCTGGGGCGCGGCCGGCGAGCAACGTCGGAGCGATCTCGGGCGCGCCAAGCTGCGCGATCAGCCAGTCCCGCGGCGGCAGTTCGCCGCTCTCGGTGACGAACAGTGCCCCGGCGAGGCGCCCCCCGGCGACGACCGCGACGCGGCGTGTCCCGCGCGCGCTGTCCTGCGCCTCGATCCGTTCGCCGCGCGGGAGCAGCGCTTCGATGCGTTTCAGGTCGCCGTTGCCGGCGAGTTCCCAGAGCACCCCCGCCGGCACCGCGACGCGGGTCGCCCACAGGCAGGCGGGCCGTTCGTCGAGTTCGTTTGCGAGGAGCAAGAAGCCGCGCCATTTCGTCGCGACCGGCGCGATCGCGGCGGGGGTTCGCTTGAAGCCTGGCTGCCCTGACACGGGGTCGACGAGCGGGCGCGGGAGCAATCCGGTGCGGCCGCCGCTTGAGGTGCGGTCGGTCCAGTGGATCGGGACGAACAGCTCGCCGCGCCGCTGGCCTTCCGAAACGGCGGTGCGATAGACGCTCTCGCCCTGCGGGGTTTCGACCCGCGCGAGCCCGCCGTCGGCAAGCCCGAGCCGTGCGGCGTCATCGGGGTGCACCTCGACCAGCGGCTCCTCGCGGTGACGCGCGAGCTTTGGCGCGAGGCCGGTGCGCGTCATCGTATGCCACTGATCGCGATAGCGGCCGGTGTTGAGCGTCAGCGGCCATTTCGCAAGCGGTTCGGGGAGCGGCTTTTGCGCCACCGGCACGAGCCGCGCGCGGCGGTCGTCGGTCGAAAACCGGCCATCCGCGAAGACATGGTCGCCGCCCCATCGAAAAGGGGGCATGTCGTCATAGGCGCGGTTGCCGCCCTGGCCTGCGCCGGGGAGCGCGAACAGCCGCGCCCCGTCATTGTCATAGGTCGACAGACGGCAATGCTCGCGCCAGATGTCGGCGGGCCGGTCATAGCTAAAGGCCGTCTTCCAGCCCATCCGCCGCGCGACTTCCTTGACGATCCACCAGTCGGGCATCGCTTCGCCCGGCAAAGGAAACAGCGCGCGCTGGCGGCTGATCGTGCGGTCGCTGTTGGTGACAGTGCCGTCCTTTTCGCCCCATGCGGCGGCGGGCAGGCGGACGTGCGCGAAGGCGCCGGTATCGGTGTTTTCGATCACGTCGCTGACGACGACGAAGGGGCACTGGCCAAGCGCCTCGCGCACGGCGTTCGCGTCGGGCATCGAGACGGCGGGGTTGGTCGCCATCACCCACAGCGCCTTGATGCGGCCCTCGCCGACCGCGCGGAACAGATCGACGGCCTTCAGTCCGGCCTTCTCCGCGATCGCCGGCGCGGCCCAGAAGCGCTGGACGCGGGCGCGGTTTTCCGGCGCGAAATCCATATGCGCGGCAAGCGTCGAGGCGAGCCCGCCAACCTCGCGCCCGCCCATCGCATTGGGCTGGCCGGTGATCGAGAAGGGCGCGGCGCCGGGCTTGCCGATGCGGCCGGTCGCGAGATGGATGTTGAGGATCGCGTTGACCTGGTCGGTGCCTGCGGTCGCCTGGTTGATCCCCTGGCTGAACATCGTGACCGTGCGCGGGGTTGCGGCGAACAGCTCGTAGAAATGCCTGAGGTCGGCGGCAGGGACGTCGCATGTCTGCGCCACCGACCACAGGTCATTCCCCTCGCCAAGCTCGTCCCAGAAACTGTCGGGCACCGCGACATGCGCGGCGAGATAGTCGTCGTCGACCACGCCGGCCTCGCGGCACCATTGCAGGAGGCCGTTCATCAGCGCGACGTCGCTGCCCGGCCGGATCGCGAGGTGGAGGTCGGCCTCTTCGGCGGTCTCGGTGCGGCGCGGGTCGATGACGACGAGCTTTGCGCCCGCTTCGCAGCGCATACGAATACGTTGATAGACGATCGGGTGGCACCAGGCGGTGTTCGATCCCACGAGCACGATCAGGTCTGCGGCGTCGAGATCGTCGTATGTCGCGGGGACCACATCCTCGCCGAGCGCGCGCATATGACCCGCCACTGCGCTCGACATACACAGCCGCGAATTGGTGTCGATATTCGCAGTGCCGATGAATCCCTTCATCAGCTTGTTCGCGACATAATAATCTTCGGTGAGCAATTGGCCCGAGACATAGAAGGCAACGCTGTTCGGCCCATGGCGCGCAATCGTCTCCTTGAAACGCTTCGCGACGAGGTCGAGCGCCTTGTCCCAACTCGCGCGCTTCTTGCCGATCATGGGCGCGAGCAGGCGACCTTCCAGCCCGACGGTTTCGCCCAGATGCGTTCCCTTCGAGCAGAGGCGGCCCCTGTTGGCAGGATGATCGGGATCGCCTGCGATCTCGACCGTCCGCTCGCCCGTCACCGTCGCCCGGATACCGCAGCCAACGCCGCAATAGGCGCAGGTGGTGCGGACCGCTTCGCGCATCAGGCCGCGGCCTTCAACGTGCTCGCGCGGCAGATGAGCACCCGTCCGGCGTCGATCTTGACCGGCACCGTCGGGGTGCAGCCCTTGTCTTCGCCGAGCGCTTCGCCGGTCGACAGGCTGATCCGCCAATTGTGGAGCGGGCAGGCGACGGCGCCGCCGTGGACGATTCCCTGGCTCAGCCGTCCATGCTTGTGCGGGCAGCGGTCGAGCAGCGCGAAAACCTTGCCCTCGGCGGTGCGAAACACCGCGATGTCGTCGCCGCCCGCGACCTGTACCGTACGGCTGCCGCGCACGGGGATTTCATCGACCCAGCCGATGTCGAGCCAGTCGCCGGTCATGCCCCCATCTCCTCTTTCAAAAACGCTTCCTGCGGGGTGAAGCGGGCCATCGGCGCATGATGTTCGCGTTCGGCGCCCTCGGCGCGCTGTGCCCACGGGTCGTCCTGTGAAAAGCTCTGGGCGTAAAGGAAACGCGCGCGCAGCGCCTCGCGGCCCACGGCGTCGTCGGCGATCCGTGCCTTCATATAATCGACGCCGACGCGCTCGATCCACGGCGCGGTACGTTCGAGATAGCGCGCCTCCTCGCGGTAGAGCTGGATGAAGGCGGCGCAATGGTCCATCGCCTCCTGCTCGGTCGCAACCTTGCAAAGCAGGTCGGTGGCACGGACATGGATGCCGCCATTGCCGCCGACGTGGAGTTCGTAGCCGCTGTCGACGCAGACGATGCCGAAATCCTTGATCGTCGCCTCGGCGCAGTTGCGCGGGCAGCCCGACACCGCGATCTTGAACTTGTGCGGCATCCAGCTGCCCCAGCTCATCCGCTCGATCTTCACGCCAAGCCCGGTCGAATCCTGCGTGCCGAAGCGGCACCATTCGGACCCGACGCAGGTCTTCACCGTGCGCAGCGACTTGCCATAAGCGTGGCCGGACACCATCCCGGCCGCATTGAGATCGGCCCAGACCGCAGGAAGATCCTCTTTCTTGATCCCGAAGATGTCGAGCCGCTGGCCGCCGGTCACTTTGACCATCGGCGCGTTGAACTTTTCGACGACATCGGCGATCGCGCGCAGTTCGCGCGGGTTGGTGAGGCCGCCCCACATGCGCGGGACGACCGAGTAAGTGCCGTCCTTCTGGATATTGGCGTGCATCCGCTCGTTGACGAAGCGGCTCTGCTGGTCGTCGACATAGTCGCCGGGAAGTGCACAGAGCAGATAATAGTTGAGCGCCGGACGGCATGAGGAGCAGCCATCGGGGGTCGTCCAGTGCAGTTTCTGCATTACTTCGGGAATCGATCGCATGTCCTGCGCGACAATCTCGCGGCGGACATCGTCGTGGCCGAAGCTGGTGCATTTGCACATTGTCTTCGGGCCGGACTGGACATCGTCGCCGAGCGTCAGCGCGAGCAGATTTTCAACGAGGCCCGTGCAACTGCCGCAGCTGGCGGACGCCTTGCAGGTGCCGCGCACCGCATCGAGACTGTGTGCGCCCTTGGCGATGCACGAGACGACCTGGCCTTTGGTAACGCCGTTGCAGCCGCAAATCTCGGCATCGTCCGAGAGCGCCGCAACGGCCGCCTTAGGGTCCGTCGCGCCCCCTCCCGAGGCGAAGGACTGGCCAAAGATCAGCAGGTCGCGAAGCTCGGAGACGTCCTCCTGCTTCTTGAGCAGGTCGAAATACCAGCTGCCGTCGGCGGTATCGCCATAAAGCACTGCGCCGACGATGCGGTCGTCCCTGACGATCACGCGCTTGTAGACGCCGCGGCTCGCGTCGCGCAGCACAATGTCCTCGCAGCCGTCGCCGCCCGAGAAATCGCCCGCCGAAAACACGTCGATGCCCGATACCTTGAGCTTGGTCGAGGTCACCGATCCGCGATAGCCGCTCGGCTGTTCGACGAGTCCGTCAGCGAAGCTGCGGCACATATCCCACAAAGGCGCGACGAGGCCGTAAACCTGCCCGTCATGCTCGACGCATTCGCCGACCGCGAGGACATGCGGGTCGCTGGTCACCATATGATCGTCGACCTGGATGCCGCGTCCGACCGCGAGACCGGCGTCGCGGGCAAGCGCGACCGAGGGGCGTATGCCGACCGCCATCACGACGAGGCTGGCGGGGATCAGCGTCCCGTCCTTGAGCTTTACCCCTTCGACCCGGGCATCGCCGACGATCTCGGCGGTATCGGCACCGGTCAGGATCGTCTGCCCGCGGCCTTCCAAGGCTTGCTTGAGCAGCCAGCCCGCCGCCTCGTCGAGCTGGCGCTCCATCAGCGTCGGCATCAGGTGGATGACGGTGACTTTCATGCCGCGCAAGCTGAGCCCATGCGCCGCCTCGAGGCCAAGCAGCCCGCCCCCGATCACGACCGCGTCACCGCCGGCATCCGCCGCCGCAAGCATCGTCTCGACATCGTCCATGTCACGGAAGGCGATGACCCCGGGCAAATCCTTCCCCGGCACGGGAATGATGAAGGGATCCGAACCGGTCGCGATCAGCAGCCGGTCATAGCGTTCGATGAGGCGGCCGCGCGTCGTCACCGTCTTTGCTGCACGATCGATAGCGGCCACTGGATCGCCGGCGACCAGCGCAATGCCGTTCGCCGCATACCAGTCGGCGTCGTTGATCACGATGTCGTCGAAGCTCTTCTCGCCTGCGAGAACGGGCGAGAGCATGATGCGGTTGTAATTGACTCGCGGTTCGGCGCCGAAAATCGTCACGCGATAGCGGTCCGGATCGCGCGCGAGCAATTCTTCGATCGCGCGGCAGCCGGCCATGCCGTTGCCGATCACGACCAGATGATCGCGCGTGTCGGTTTCGGGCATGAGGGGAGTATGTTCCATCAAAGCGTCCAATCGAGTTGCAGCCAATATTTGTCGGTGTCGGTGGCGAAACCGTCGGCGCGGTAGCGGGCGTAGCGCGCCGACGTGGTGAACTTGCCGAGCTTCGCGCTGGCGAGCAGGTCGATCTCGTCGCCATAGACGCGGCTGGCGCGGTCGCTGCGAAACTCGTGATACGTCGCCTGCAGCGTCACGGCTTTCAACGGCCCCACCGCCTTCCAGCCCCAGCCCGCGCTCGCATACAGGTCGCGCAATCCGTCGGGCGGGGTGGTGAGGAATTTGTCGGCCCAGCCCTTGAATTTGAAACCCGTCGCGAGCGGGGTCTGGAAGCTGGTGAGTGCGGTCCCGTCGTCGGCGCCGAGTATTTCATACCCGACGCCGACCCGGGGGCCTCCAAAATCGACCGCCAAGTCGGCATGATAATAGTCCGTCGCATAATTATTCGGATTGCGGTGCCAGTCGGACTGGCGCGCGTAAGAGAGCTGATAGGCTATCTTCGCCTTGCCAAGCGGCTGGCTGCCGTCGAGCCGCACGCCATAGCTCTGACTCGCCATGCGAAAGCCCTGCATCGCGGCTTCGTCCTGGTCGACGAGATAGGCAAAGGCCGCCACCTTGCCCACCGGCGTTGCCACGCTGAGATTGCTGAAAACATTGTCGCCCGACACCGCCTGTTGCCGGGCGCCCGTGCCGTCGATGCCCCAGATCGTCCGAACGCTCCACGCATAGGCGATGTCGGCCTTCACGCCCTTTACCGGTGTGATCTCCGCGCGCACCGCGTCGAAGCTTTGACCGTTCTGGCGGAAGCCAACACCGCCAACGAAACGCTCGTCGTCGAACGCCAGCCGCTGGCGCCCCGCGGTGATCGCGAAGCCGGGCGAGGTATAGCGGACCTGCGCGCGGGAGAGGGCGATATTGTCCGGGTCGGCGATCAGCGGGCGGGTGGCGGCACCGTGGAGTCCGTCGAAATAGTCGTCGACGATCGCCAGATTGCCTTGCCCTTCGACCAGCGCCGACCAATTGCCCGCCTTGGCCTCGACCCCGGCGCGGACGCGGAGGGTCAGCGCCTCGGCATCGGCGGGCAGGCCGTCCTGATCGACGCTTTCATAGCGCAGCCGCGCTTCGCCGAGGGGTTTCAGGATAATGTCCTGAGCATGGGCCGCCCCGGATGGTGCGAGTGCCAGCAGGAGGATAAGCGTGCGGTTCATCGATCAGATCCGCACGCCCTCGGCCGCGCCCCAGGTCGCGCGCCAGTGGCCCTTGACGAAGATCAGCGCGATCAGTGCCAGCACGGCGAGCCCCGCGAAGATGTAGAAGCCCGGTGCGAAGCTGCCGCTCCACTGCTTGGCGAAGCCGAGCGAAGAAGCGAGATAGAAGCCGCCCATGCCGCCCGCCATGCCGACGAGGCCGGTCATCACGCCGATCTCGGCCGCGAAACGTTGCGGCACCAGTTGGAACACCGATCCGTTGCCGATCCCGAAGGCGAGCATCGCGATCACGAACAGCGCGAGTGCGGCGGGCAGGCTGTCCGCTTGCGGAACGCCGGCGAGCGCCAGTGCGGCGACGACGAAGACGATCATCAGCGCCTTGACCCCGCCGATCCGGTCGGCGAGCGCGCCGCCCAGCGGGCGCACGAGCGATCCGGCGAAGACGCACGCCGCGGTGCAATAGCCGGCGGTGACCGGGGTAAGGTGAAATTGGTCGGTGAAGTAGATCGGGAGCGACGCGGCAAGCCCGACGAAGCCGCCGAAGGTCACCGCATAAAAAGCCATCAGCCACCAGGCATCGGCGGTCTTGAGCGGCTCGAAATAGCGCGTTTGGCTTTTTCGCGCCGGCGGGTTCGGCGCATCCTTCGCCATCACCATGTAGACGACGAAAACGATCGTGAGCGGGATGCACGCCAGGCCGAGTACCGCGTTCCAGCCATAGCTATTGGCGAGGGTGGGGGCCAATAGCGCGGCGAGCACCGTTCCCGAATTGCCCATGCCGGCAAGACCCATCGCCTTGCCCTGATGTTCGGGCGGATACCAACGGCTCGCCAGCGGCAGCGCGATTGCGAAACTTGCCCCCGCAAACCCCAGGACGAGGCCAAGCGCGAGGATGCCCTCGAAGCTGTCGATCCCGTTGAACCACGAATAGAACAGCCCGCCGATGACGACAATCTGACTGATGGCGCCCGCCCGCTTGGGGCCGATGTCATCGACGAGTATCCCGTTTGTGATCCTGAGCAGCGCGCCGGCAAGCGTCGGCACAGCGACCATCAAGCCTTTCTGCGCCGGGGTCAGGCCCAAATCCTGTGCGATCGTGGGCGCGAGCGGCCCGAGGATGACCCACACCATGAAGGCGAGGTCGAAATAGAGAAAGGCCGCGAGCAGCGTCGGCCAATGCCCGCTTGCCCAGAAACTCGATTTTGTCCCGGCACTGGCGCCGCTCTTCATGGTCGTCATCGTCCGTCCCCTTGTGCGACGGGCAATAAAAAAGCCGCCAGGACGGCGGCCATATGGGCGCATCCTGACGGCTTCATTGCCTGTTGGAGTGCGGGGAAAAGGCTCCCCGCCTGCCACGCGGACCGGCCCCTTCGTTGGAGACGTAGCCGCTTGATCCTGTCCCGGCATCCTTGCCGAGTGCGTAAAGACTGCCCGATTCGCCCTATCGGCGCAACCGGTTATTTCGCAGGTGCAGCATAAAATTCGGTGCGCGGGTAAAACTAGCCCAGATCAGCAAGATAGCCTTGAATATCGTCGGGATCGAAGGCGCGTCCGTCGAAAAAGCGATCGCTGCCGAGGACAAGGCGGCCCTGCGTCGAGCCGGCGCCGAGGGGCTCGCCGATCCCGCCTTCGAGCTTCGAACTGGCGCCGGGAAGGGGCGCGCCCGACCCGGCCAATGCGGCGCGATAAACGTCTGGGCGGAACACCGCGGCGGCTGTCGCGGCATCGGCGGCCGAATAGTCGGCCCGGTCCCATCGAAGCATCTGCGAATAAAGCCATGCCGCCTGGCTGCGCCAAGGGAAATTGGCGGCTTCGCGATGCTGGAACATAAAATCGGGATAGTGGATTGGGTCACCGCCGGGCACGAGCCGGATGCGATCGGTAATCGCGCGCAGTATCGCATCGCGCGGTGCGCCCAGATATTCGGGCCGCGCCAATATGTCGGCGCTTTCCTCCGCCGTGCCGGGTTCGACGAAATGGGCGGCGGCGTCGTGCAGCGCGCGCAGCAACGCCTCGACCGCATCGCGCCGCTCGTCGATGACGACCTCGCGCATCGCAAGCACCTTCTCGACGCCGCGGCGCCAGATCTGCGCGGTCGCGAGCGCGATATGACCGACGCCGCGATCGACCGCGATCGAGTTCCAGGGCTCGCCGACGCATATGCCGTCGACCTCGCCCGCCGCGAGCGCATCGGCGGCGAAGGGCGGGCTGGTGACAACGATCTCGACATCGGCGTCGGGGCGGATTCCTACCCCGGCGAGCCAGTATCGCAGCATGTAATTGTGGCTCGAATAGCGATGGACAACCCCGAAGCGCAGCGGTTGGCCCGCCCTCTTGCGTGCCGCCGCGATGTCCCGGAGCGCGGCGCCAATGATCACCGGATCGCCGAGCGCATCGCCCAACCCGACGTGGAGCGCCAGCGCGACCGAAAAGGTCACGGCATTGCCGTTGAGCCCCAGAACGAAGGGCACTGCCATCGCGACCGCCGGCCGGTCGCGGCCGAGCGCGGTCGCGATCGCCAGCGGCGCGATCATATGCGCCGCGTCGGTATGGCCATAGAGCAAGCGGTCGCGCACCGTCGCCCAAGTCATGTCGCGGACCAGTTCGATGTTCACGCCCTCACGCGCTGCGAAACCCAGCTCATGCGCGAGGATCGGCAGCGCGGCGTCGACCAGCGGCAGGAATCCGATGCGGAATGTCTCGGCGCTCATTCCATATCTCCCAAGAGCGCGTCGCTCGTGACGATCGCCTCGGCGATCTCGGCGATCCGGCGGTTGGTGCGCATCGCCTGACCGCGCAGCAGCGCGTAGGCGGCCGGCTCGTCGATTGTGCGGCGTTTCATCAGGATGGCCTTGGCGCGATCAATCACCGTGCGGTCTGCCAAGGCATTTTTGGCTTCGTCGAGTTCGCGCTGGAGCCGCGAAAATGCCTGGAACCGCCGCACCGCAAGATCGATGACGGGCTTGATCCGCTGCTTCGACAGGCCGTCGACGACATACGCCGACACCCCCGCGTCGATCGCGGCGCCGGTTGCCTCGGTATCGCTCTGGTCGACAAACATCGCGATGGGCCGGGCAAGCGCGCGCGACATGGCGAAGAAATCCTCGAGCAAATCGCGGCTGGGATTTTCCAGATTGACCAATATGACTTCGGGTTTCGCCGCTTCGATTTGCGCGACCAGCGCGCCCGCCGGATCGATCAGCACCAGATCGTCGAGCCCCGCCTCGCGCAAACCATCGGAGATGATCGCCGCGCGCGTCGTGCTGGTGTCGATGATCGCGATCCGCATGGCGGCGCCTTTACGGCGTGGCGTTCGAAATCGCTAGTGGGATCGTGTTTCGCGCATTTAAGCGAACATATTCTGCCCGGATTTCGACATTTTCAACCACGAATGGACAGCCGCGCAGAGAGATCGGCGGCAGGATTTCGAACGCTTTGATGCAGGTGAGGTGTACGAACCGGCTAAGCAATCGAAGATGTGCCGATGTAACCGGAATTCCGTTCCGGTGGCGGAGCGAAAGGTTTCAGAAAACTAAACCCATGTATTTGATATATTTTTTCAAATACTTGTCCGGAAAATTCGGTCCCACACGGCGTTCCCCGCATGTCTGAATTCATGATTCAGTCGGTATAATCTTTATGCGATATTTGCCGATTCTTTTCGATCATTTTCGATCCTACGCCATCATCATATTCTCGCGTGCGCGGGGCCGGCGCGCACCACCTGCGTGTCGAGACGTCGCTGTCGCGCCGTCCGGTTCGCGCCTCATTTCGGTCGCTCACCGAAATCATCCTGCCTTGCGAAAGCAGGCTCGACGGCGTGGTTTAGTTCTCATCTCAGGCTGTAGAACAACGCCGGTCCGTGATGCCCGCGCGGACTGCGATGCTCACATTTTTGCTGATGTCTCGCGATCAATGTTCCAGCTACCCTTCTTGCAAATAATCAGAGGAGGATGCGATGGATCTGGGTCTCAAGGGCAAAAAAGTCATCATGAACGGCGGCGCACACGGTCTGGGGCTCGCTTCGCTCAAGATTTTTGCGGCCGAGGGCGCCGACGTCGCCTTTTTCTCGCGCAACGCCGAAAAGGTAAAGGCCGCGGTCGCGGCGATCGACGCGGCGGGGCCGGGCAAGGTTCACGGCGAACAATTCGACATGACCGACAATCCCGACGGCTATCGCGAGTGGCTGGGCAAGGCGCGCGACGCGCTCGGCGGCTGCGACATCTTCATCCACACCGCCAGCTCGTCGGGGCAGGGCGCGACCGGGGATTGGCAGCGCGGGCTCGACATGGACGTCATGGGCGCGGTGCACGGGGTCGAGGTACTGACCGAGGCGCTGGCGGCGTCGGGGTCGGGATCGATCATCTTCATGTCGTCGACCGCGGCGGTCGAGACCTTCATCGTGCCGCAGGCGTTCAATGCGCTGAAGGCCGCACTCATCACCTATGGTTCGCAATTGAGTCAGGCGCTCGCGGCACAGAATATCCGCGTCAACATCGTCTCGCCGGGCGCAATCTATTACCCCGGCGGCAACTGGGAGGTCATCAAGGAGGCCGTTCCCGCGCTCTATGACGCGACGCTCGCGCAGATGCCGATGGGGCGTTTCGGCGAGGCCGAAGAAGTCGCCAAGGGCATCGTCTTCATGGCCTCGCCCGCTTGCCCTTATATGACCGGCGCGCATCTCGTCATCGACGGCGGTTTCACCAAACGCGTCCAGTTCTAGGCGCGGGGCGATGAAGCTATATCAATCACTCGGTCCTAATCCGCGCGTGGTGCTGATGTACCTCGCCGAGACCGGCGTGCAGGTCGATCGCCGGTTCGTCGACATCATGGCGGCCGAGAACCGCCAGCCCGACTTCTGCGCGAAAAGTCCGCTCGGCCACACACCTTTGCTCGAACTCGACGATGGGGGCTGCATCGCCGAAAGCATCGCGATCTGCGAATATCTGGACGAGACGCGCACCGCGCACGCGCTGCTCGGAGCGACGGCGGAGGAGCGCGCGCAGACGCGGATGCTGGTGCGGATCATCGACCAGCAGGCGGTGGTGCCGATGACGCTGGCGTTCCGCGGTGCCGAAGGGCTACCGATGTTCCAGCCGCGGATGCTGTGCCTGCCCGATGCCGCGGGCGATCTTAAACGCCAGGCGGCAAGCGGTATGGCGGCGATCGACAAGATCGTCGGCATCGGGCCGTGGATCGCCGGAGATCGGTTCAGCCTCGCCGACATCCTGCTGTTTTCGTTCGTCGAATTCGGAGCGATGGTCGGGCAGCCGCTCGATCCCGCGCTGACCAACCTGGTCGCATGGCGGGATCGTGTCGCGGCGCGGCCAAGTGCTGCCGACAGTGCCAATCATAAACAGGGCGTGGCCGAACCCGCCTGAGGAGAGACTAGCATGACCGACGCCTCGATCGATCGCGACAAATTGCGCGACATCTACACCCGCACGATGCGCGTTGCGCGTGCCGACGAGAAATTCCGCTCGCTGCTGATGACCGGCAAGCTGGCGGTGATCTATTACACCGTGCGCGGGCAGGAGCTGGTGTCGGCGGCGGCGATGGCGGCGCTCAACCAGGACGATTATCTCGTCACCACCTACCGCGGCCAGCACGACCAGATCGCCAAGGGCGTGCCGCTGAACCCGCTGTTTGCCGAGATCGCGGGCAAGGTCGGTGGCACCTGCCGCGGCAAGGGTGGGTCGATGCACATCACCCATCCCGAAACAGGCGTGATGGTGACGACGGGGGTCGTCGGATCGGGGCTGCCGATCGCCAACGGGCTCGCGCTCGCGTCGCAGAACCGCGGCGACGGCAAGGTGACGATGGTCTGCTTCGGCGACGGCGCGACCAATATCGGCGCGTTCCACGAGGCGATGAACATGGCGCAGTTGTGGAAGTTGCCCGTGATCTTCCTGTGCCAGAACAACCGTTATGGCGAGCACACCGCCTTTGCCGACCATACCAAGGTCGATTCGATCGTCACCCGAGCGAATGCCTATGGCATGGCCGGGGCGCATGTGGACGGCAATGACGCGATCGCGATGTACAACACGACGAAGGCTGCGGTCGAGCGTGCGCGGGCGGGTGAGGGGCCGACGCTGATCGAGGCGATGTGTTACCGGATGATGGGCCATTTCTTTGGCGCCGACTTCTCCTACATGCCCAAGGAGCATCTGGCAGAGATGGCGGCCGAGGATCCGTTGCCGCGACTGCGCCAGTTGATGCTTGATCACCAGTTCACCGAGGCCGAACTCGACGCGATCGTTGCCAACCTCGACGCGCAGATGGACGCGGCCGCCGAATTCGCCGCGAACAGTCCGCTGCCGGGGCCGGAGGAAATCCGCAAGGATGTCTTCGAAGAGGAGATTGCGGCATGAGCGGTCAGATCACGATGACGCAGGCGATCAACCGCGCGATCGACGAAGCGATGGCCGAGGATGAGGGCGTGATCCTGCTCGGCGAGGATGTCGCGGCGAAGCAGGGCGGCGGGGTGTTCAAAATCTCGTCGGGCCTCAGCGAAAAATATGGCGAGCACCGCATTCGTGCGACGCCGATTTCGGAAACGGCGATCGTCGGCGCGTGCGTCGGCGCGGCGCTCGCGGGTTTCCGCCCGATCGCCGAGATCATGCTGATGAACTTCGTCACCGTCGCGATGGACCAGATCGTCAACCACGCCGCCAAGCTGCGCTTCATGTCGGGCGGCCAGACGCATGTTCCGCTGGTCATCCGCACCACCACCGGGGTCGGCGTCGGTTTCGGCGGCCAGCATAGCGATATGCTGGAGGCGTGGTTTGCGCATGTCGCGGGGCTGAAGGTCGTGACCCCGTCGAACGCTGCCGATGCGCAGGGGCTGATGCGCGCCGCGATCGCGTGCAACGACCCGGTGATCTTTATCGAGAATATTCTCTGTTACGGGCTGAAGTCGGACGATCCGGGGCCGGGGCATATCGTCCCGCTCGGCAAGGCGGCGGTGACGCGCGAGGGGACCGACTGTTCGATCATCACCTATGGCCGCACCGTGCTCGACGCGCTCGAAATCGCGGGCAGGCTCGCCGAGGAAGGCATCTCGGTCGAGGTGATCGATCTGCGCACCATCGCGCCTTACGATGAGGCGACCGTCACCGCGTCGGTCGAGAAGACCGGGCGCGCGGTGGTGCTGCACGAAGCGGTCAAACAATATGGCACCGGCGCCGAAATCGCCTCGCGTCTCAACGAAAAATTGTTCGGTAAGCTGAAGGCGCCCGTGACACGGATCGGTGGCGCTTTCTCTGCCGTGCCGATGGCGAATGCGCTCGAACAGGCGTGGATTCCGAACAAGGATGCCATCGCCGACGCCGTGCGCGCCGCGGTCAACTGGAAGGGATGAAGACAATGGCGGAAGAACTGCGCATCCCGAAGATTGGCATGTCGGCGACCGAAATGACACTCAATGAGTGGATGGTCGGCGATGGCGAGCGTGTCGAGGTCGGCGATATCATCTACACCGTCGAAACCGACAAGACGACGGTCGAGATCGAGGCGCAGGTTGCGGGGACGATTCGCCCCACGGGAGTCGAGGGTGAAGTCTATCCGGTCGGCGCGTTGGTCGGGACGATCGAATGACGCCGCTCGACGCCAGCAAGGCGATGTACGCCGCGGTCGCCAAAGGCGACTGGGACGCGGTCGCCGATTTCATGGCCGACGCCTTCGTCATCCATGAACCAGCGTCGCTTCCCTATGGCGGCGAGTGGAAAGGGAAGGACGCGCTGCAGCGGCTTTACGCGCATGTCATGGGCTATTGGGAAGACCCGGTGGTCAAATGGCAGGAATTGGTTGGCGGCGAAAAATATGCCGTCGCGTTGCTGCACTTCACGGTGACGGCGCGATCTTCCGGCAAGCGGTTCGAGACGCATATCGCCGAAGTCACCGCGTTCGACGACGCTGGCAAGATGGCGTCGATGCGCATCCATTATTTCGACACGGCCGATATGGTCGAACAATTGAAGGCATAGCCATGATGGAAGCGCCGCATGTCCTCGTTCTGGGTACTGGCGGCGCGGGGATGACCGCCGCGATCGCCGCGCATGAAGCCGGCGCGCGGGTTTCGCTGTTCGAAAAGGGCGACGAGGTCGGCGGCACCACGGCCTGGTCGGGCGGGATGATCTGGGTTCCGAACAATCATCATGAAGCCACGCTTGGCGTCGAGGACAACCGCGAAAAGGCGCTGACCTATTTGCTGTCGATGTCGCACGGGTTGATGCAGGAGCATCTGGTCGAGGCGTTCCTCGATCATGGGCCCGAGATGGTGGCCTTCCTCGAAGCGAATACGCCAGTGCAGTTCCGGCCTATCCCCGAATTTCCCGACTATCATGCCGAGTTTCCGGGCGGGATGCCCAATGGGGGGCGCTCGCTCGATTGCCCGCTCTATTCCTTTCACGAACTGGGCGACTGGGCCGAGCGGGTGACGCGCTCGCCCTATTATCCCTCGCCGCATTTCTCGATCTACGACACTCCGCTCGGACAGGCGCAGCCTGAACCGCTGTCGCCCGAGGAGTTGCAGCGACGGATCGACGCCGATCTGCGCGGCAGCGGGCAGGCGCTGGTCGGGCGGTTGCTGCGGGCGTGCCTCGATCGCGGCATCGAGCCGCGGACGGGGCCTCGTGCGGTACGGTTGCTGATGGACGGTGAGCGCGTTGCGGGGGCGGTGTTCGAAACCGCTGACGGGACGGTCGAGGTCGCCGCCGATGCGGTGATCCTCGCGACCGGTGGTTTCGAATGGGACAAGGATTTGCTCCGCGCCTTCCTCCGCGGGCCGATGACGCATCCGTTGAGCCCGCAGACGAACAGCGGCGACGGGCTGAAAATGGCGATGCGCGTCGGGGCGATGCTCGGCAATATGCGCGAGGCGTGGTGGATGCCCGTGGCCGAGGTGCCGGAAAGCGAATGTTCGACCGGCAAGACGCTCGTCGCCGGTCAGCGCAGCCTGCCGCATTCGATCATGGTCAACTGCGCGGGCAAGCGTTTCACCAATGAGGCGGCGAATTACAACGCCATCGGCGCGGCCTTCCACGATCAGGATGTCAGCGCGTTCGACTATGCCAACCTGCCGTGCTGGCTGATCTTCGACCAGCAATATATCGACCGCTTCGGCTTTGGCATGATCAGCGGCGAGCGTGGCGTTGCGCCCCCGCAATGGTCGATGCGCGCCGAAAACCTGCCCGAGCTTGCGCAGCGGCTGGGCATCGATGCCGATGCGCTTGAAGCGACGGTCGATCGGTTCAACGGCCACTGCGCGAGCGGGCGCGATCCCGATTTCGGGCGCGGCGATGCGGCGCATGACCGCTGGTGGGGGGATCCCGACGGACGCGGATCGACGGCCGCAACGCTCGGCCCGGTCGGGCAGGCGCCTTTCTTCGCGGTCGAGCTCAAGAGCGGGGCGCTCGGCACCAAGGGCGGCCCACAGACTGATGTGAACGCGCGGGTCTTGAGCGTCGATGGCGGGGCGATCCCTGGCCTCTATGCCGCGGGCAATGTCATGGCCTCGGCAATGGGCATGACCTACGGCGGCCCCGGCGGGACGATCGCGCCGGGCATGGTGTTCGGCTTTCTTGCCGGGCGCCACGCGGCCCATGCGACCGAAAGAACAGGCTGAGATGCGGGTGATGGTGCTGGGCGCGTCGGCGGATCAGGGAGTTCCGCTGGTGCGTGCGCTGCGCGCTGCGGGCCATGACGTGACCGCAGGGGCGCGACGCGCGGACGCCATGGCGGGTACGCCGTTTCCGAGCTTGCCGACCGTTCACGCCGATATTGGAGACAGCGCGTCGCTCGCGGCCGCCTTTGCCGGGCAGGACGCGCTTGCCTTTCACTTGCCGTTCGAATTTGACCGCGCGCGCGCCGCTGCTTACGGGCAGGCGATCGGCACGGCGGCGAAGGCGGCGGGCATTCGCGATATCGTGTTCAACACCGCCTGTTTTGTCGCCGACCATGATCTTGATCTGTCGGCGCACGACGGTCGGCGCGATATCGAGGCGGCTTTGCAGGCGAGCGGCGCACGATGTTGCTTCGTCGAGCCCGTGGTGTTCATGGACAATATGATCCGCGTCTGGAGCAGGCCGTCGATCGCGCAGCGCGGCATCTTTGCCTATCCCGCCGCGCCGACGTTGCGGATCAACTGGGTGTGCCTGGGCGACGTTGCCGCCGCTATGGTCGCGGCGCTCGAACAATCCGATGCGCCGCTGCACCTGCCGCTGGGTGGTCCCGAAACGCTGGTTGGCGATCAAGTGGCCGAACGCTTGTCGGAGGCGCTCGGCCGACCGATCCGTTTCCTCAGCCTTGCGCCCGACGAATTCGCTGCGAGCATGAGCGAACTTGTCACCGGATCGCGTGAGGTCCAGCCGCACAGCATCTATGACGGCATGGCGAAATTCTATCGCTGGTATAACGATCAGCCTGTGTCGCCATTGATCGTCGATCCGGCGCCGGCCGCGCGGCTGGGATTGACCCCGACGCCCTTGGTCGAGTGGGCGAAGCGGCAGGACTGGAGCTAGGCTAGCGCAGCCATTGCTGCGTTGCGGTCAGCAAGACGCGGGCCCGCTCGACCGGATCGGGGTAGCCATCGCGCAGCATCGCGCTGCGGAGCTCGACGCTCAGCGGAATATCGCCTGGCAATACCGCCAACAATTCGGTCAATGGCAGCGCGCCGTCGCCGGGCATCAGCCGCAGATCGAGTGCTTCGTGGATAATCGAGGGAACGTCGCTCGGCGGCGGGCCGCTGGCGGGGGCGTCGCAGAACTGCGCATAGGGAAAGCGGTGCGGGTCGATCGCGGCGAGATCGCCAGGTGCGCCACCGGTTCTGGCAAGGTGCAGCGGATCGATCAGCAGGCCGACCTCTTCGCACCCGGCCGCATCGAGGATGGCCAATGCCGCGTCGATAGTACCGACCGCCGTAAAGGCGGCAAACTCCAGACAGACGCGCATCCCCGACGCCGCTGCATGGCTGCTCAACCGCGCCAGCTTTTCGGCGGTGCGCGCGGGGTCGGATTCGGAACTCACCACCAGCACATTGCGCGCGCCGATGGCCGCGCCGGCATCGATCGCGGCGAAATGCGCTGGATCGTCGGGACCGGGTTTCAGCCAGATCACCTCGATATCGAGCGCGACCAGCCCGGCGTCGGCGATACGGTCACGGATTTCGATCGTCGTGGCCGGGGTCCACGTCGCTGGATCGTACCAGATGCCGACTGCCGGCCAATCACTTTGCGCTGCCGCTGCCACGGTCCGCTGCGGCGAGAAGTCGGGCATCACCCCCGCCGCCAGCGATAGCAGAGGGCGGCGTGTCGCCATCAGGCCGGCAGCGTCCCGTCCATATATTTTTCCAGCGTGCGGTGGAAATGGCGGATGCGGCTTTCCTGATAATGGCCGAGTTCGAGCACCCCGTTCGGCGACGATTTCATCCCCTCCTGCACATAAGGCAGGTTTTCCATGTCCTGATCGAACACCCCGGCGAGCGCGGCGCCGATCAAATGACTGGCGCTGGCGAACGGTTGATCATCTGGGACCAGGTACATCGGCGCCGATTTCGGCGGCTTTTCGCCCTTGGGCGTGCGCATCAGGATGCGGACTTCCATCAGGCAATGGTCGGCGTCGCCCCACGGGCGCCAGCGATAGACGATGTTGGGCACCAGCCCTCCCCAGGGCGACCAGTTGGGGAAGACATTGTACGTGAAATTGTCGAGCATCTCGCTGTCGGTCGCGTCCGAATAATCATGCCCGTTCACCGCTGAAAAGGCGTCGCGGTTCGCCTGCGCCAGCACCTTGCGCGCCAGCATCGGGTCGTCGGCTTCGAAGCCTTTCAGATCGGCAGGGTCGCCGGTCGCGCGGCGCGCGCGGCTATCGCCCGCACCGATGAAATCTTCGAGCGATTTCAGGACGTAGAACTGATCCTTGCCCTTGATGTGCGGCGACATTGCGCCCGCCGGGGTGATCGCGCGGTTGAGAAAGTCGCCATAGAGGTCGTAGCGCGTGTTCGCGTCAGCGGTGAAGCCCAGGATCTGGGGATGGGTGACGATGCTGTGCCACGCCTCCATAAAGGCTTCGGATACCGCTTTCCAGTTGGCCGGAATGACCCGGCCGACCCATGCGCCGGTGTAGCATTCGTCCAGCCGCCAATTGTCATAATGCTCGACGCCCGGGCCGACCCAGTCGCGGAACGATGGCAGGTCGAGATTTTCGGTGACGAGGATGAAGCCTTGCCAACGTTCGACCCGCAGTTCGGGCAGGCTCATATCCTTGGCTTCGAGATGCTTGAAATCCCACGCGCACGGGGCTTCCTTGAAGCGCCCGTCATGGTGCCAGGAAAAGCCATGGAAGGGGCAGCGCAGGTTGACCGCGGGTCCGCTCTCGGTGCGCAGCTTGCGGCCGCGGTGCAGGCAGACGTTGTAGAAGGCTTTGACCGACAGGTCCTTCTGACGGACGAGCAGGATGCTTTTCTCGTTGATGTCATAGACGACCGTATCGCCGGGTTCGGGCATATCCTCTTCGCGCGCGGCATATTGCCAGATGTTCGGCCACATCTTTTCGCGTTCGAGCTTCGCCCAATCCTCGCTGACATAGCGCGCGATCGGGATCGGTGCGTCGCCTATATCCTGGTTCGATTCGGCGAACAGATAGTCGGGCACGCGCCGGGTATCGGCCTTCAGCATGTCGGTGTAGCTGGTGCCGGGGCAACGATCGTCGCGCCCGCTATCGCTGTTGTCGGCCTGGGTAGGACTGAGGTCGTTCATCGATAAACTCCGGAGGGTTCAGGCGATCTGGTCGAGCGGCATGCCGCAGGCGGCGGCGATCGAACGGTGGACGCCGTGCAAGGCCGGCTCGTTCGCGCCCAACACGACGCGGAAATTGTCGGGTGCGGTCATCAGGTTGGCGTAGCCATTGCTCGCGACGCGATAATCCTCGGTCTGCACCACCGTCGCGGTCGCGTCATAGGCCATCTCGCACATCGCGCGATGCGCGTCATTTTCGACCCCGAACGGCGCATAGACCGCAAACTGGCAGAACATCTTGCCCGGTCCGTCGGGGAAGAGGCGGAAGACCTGCGTAAAATAGACCCCGGGCGTGACGGCGCCGAAGAAGATCACGGTGTTGGGGAACAGAAAATGCACTCCGCCATATTCGGTCTCGGGCCATTCGCTCTCGTCCTTGCCGACGAGCGTGCCGATCGACAGGTCGGGAAAGCTCACGCGATGATGGCGGCCGATCGGTTCATAGACGTTGCGGTCGCTGTAGTGCGTCTGGCCGATCGTCGTGTTGTGGAGCATCTTGAAGTGATAGCTCTCACCATAGGTGTCGAGCGCGAACTTCCAGTTCGAATCGGCGGTGAGGATGCCCTTCTTGACCGGTTCGGCGCGATGCAGCTCAAGTTGTGCCAGCACCGGTCCGAAATCGCCAAGATGCGCCTCGGCGTCGATCGGTTCGCCATCGGGATTGGCGCGGACGAAGATCAGGCCGAGATGTTCGGTGCAGGGCAGAGCGATCAGATTGCGGGCGCCGATCTCGCAGTTTGCAAAGCCTTCCTTGCCGGGCTGTCCGACGAGTTCGCCCGCCGGGTCAAAGGTCCATGCGTGAAAGGGGCAGACGAGACGCGGTCGCGGGCCGCTCCAGGGCTCTTTTTCTTCGACCAGCTTCGCACCGCGGTGCGTGCACATGTTGAGGAAGGCGCGGGCGACGCCGTCCTTGCCGCGCGCGACGAGGATCGACGGGCCGACCGAGTCGAAGACGAGTGTGTCGCCGGCCTTGGGAATGTCGCCGGAAAGGCCCGCCACAATGGGCTCGCCCCGGAAGATATGCTTCATTTCCGCCGCGTTGCGGGCCTCACCGGTATAAACGGATTTGTGCAGCGGCAGCGGCGCTTCGGCGCGGTCGGTGCGGTTCTCGGCGACGATCGATACCAGCTTGCGCAGTCCGGTGCGCGCATTGCGCTTGCGGACGGCAGGCCAATCCTTCTGGGCGATATGGGGATCGGAATCGGCCATAGCTCTCCTCACATTTTGCCCAGTATGCTTCCGGGTCTCGGCTATCTTATCGCACAGAGTCGCAAGCTTGTGCGCTATCGCTTTTGAGGAGGATGTCCCATGACCGGAACTCGAACACTCGCATCGCTGGGCGACGTCATGCAGCTGGCATTTGTGCCATCGGACTTTGACGCGGCGGTGAAACATTGGACCGAAGTGATCGGTGCGGGACCGTTTTTTCTGCTACCGAACGTATCGCTTCCCGGCGGGCGCTATCGCGGCGAGGCCAGCGATCCGGTCTTCACCATGGCGCTTGGCTATTGGGGCGACATGCAGATCGAGTTGATCCGGCCCGAGAATGACGCCGCGTCGATCTATCGCGGCGATTATGGGGTCGCCGACCGGCTTCACCATGTTTGCCTGTTGGTCGATTCGATCGACGAGGCACGCGCGCGGTGCGGCGAGGTCGGCGCCGAGATCATCTTCGAGGCGCCCGTTGGCGATACCGGCGGGGTGATCTACGCCGATCCGGGCAGCGGTCCCGGCAATCTTGTGGAACTACTGGAGCCGCAGGCGGGCACCAGGGAATTGTTCGCGATGATGCGCGACGCGGCGCGGAACTGGGATGGCAGCGAGCCGCTACGCTCGCTGGGATAATCAGCTATTCGCGCCGAGGTAGCCGAGCTGCCCGGCCTTGAAGATCGTCTGCGCGCGGTTGACCGAGTTCAGTTTCTCACCCGCACGATGGACATGATAGCGCACCGTCGCGTGGCTCAGCGAGATGATCATGCCGATTTCGCGGTCGGTCTTGCCGATCGCGGCCCAGCGCAGACATTCGACCTCGCGCTTCGACAGCTCGCAATCCGACGGGATACGCCGCTTGGTTCGCATCGCCGAAGCATAGCCCGCGATGAAGCGCCGCGTCGCGAGCGCCAGCGTGTCGCCGATTTCCGCGAACAGGTCGCTCAGATCGGCGATGTCTGGATCGGTCGGATGAAAGCTGTTGGCAGAAATCTGTCCAAACGGCAGATGCACCGGAATAACGATCGCCGCCTTATAGCGCGGGTTCGCGGCGAAATAGCGCGCCGGGTCGATTTCTTCGAGATAGGGGTTCGGCTGGGCGGTGCGAAACCCGTCGCTGTTGCACCAGAACGGCTCGCTTTCGTAGCGACATGATCGCGGCAAGGGCGAATGAAGCGCCAGCCGGTGATCTTCCCACCAGCGTTCGCCGTCGCCGAGCCAGCCGAACAGGTCAGCCGCCAGCACCGCGCCATCGGCATCGACCATCGTCTCCTTGGACGCGATATCGTCGCATAGCGCAGCGCGCAGACCAAAAGCCGCAGCATAGTCGCGGAGCAACACCGCGGCATCGTGGATGTCCTCCACGTTGCGGATCGTGACCGCGTCGACGAGCGTCCTGGCATCCATTGGGGGTGCGAACCCGTCGACGGGCAGTTTTTCTGCCTGTTCTCCCATGCCGGGGACTATCTCATACGGGCGGGCAAGTCGCAATGCATGTGTCATAAGCGGAGCACCGTCTTTGCTATGATGTTTTTCTGAACTTCGCTCGAACCGCCGAATACGGTCCAGGCACGGCTGTTGAGATAGCGGGCGGCGGCAACCTGCGCGTCCTCGTCGCCGATCGGCGACGGCGCCTCGTTGCCATAGAGCGGGCGAACGGTGGGCAATTGCAGGCCGTCATACCCATGGAGATCCATCGCAAGGGCATCGATCCGCTGGTGCAGTTCGGACGAGATCAGCTTGACGAGCGAGGTCTGCGGTCCGGCGGGGCGGCCCTTGGCGATGTCGGCGAGGATGCGCAGTTCGGTGGTTTCGAGTGCTTCGGCCTCGAGCCGCAGCCGCGCGATCTGGATCGCAACCTGGATGTCGCCGCCGAGCGATCCATTGTGCCCGCTCGGCGCGATGCCTGCGAGCTGTTCCAGATGATCGATCGCGCGGATCAGGCGCGGCGCGTGGAACGACCCGCCGCGCTCATTCTCGAGCAAGAATTTGGCGATCGTCCAGCCTTGACCTTCCTCGCCGATCCGGTTGTCGACCGCGGTGCGCGCGCCATCGAGGAAGACCTGGTTGACCTCATGGTCGCCCGCCATCGTGATGATCGGGGCAACCGTGACGCCGGGTTGGTCCATCGGCACGAGCAGAAAGCTGATCCCCGCCTGTTTCTTCACTTCGCTGTCGGTGCGAACGAGGCAGAAGATCCAGTTCGCATGATGGGCATGCGTGGTCCAGATTTTCGACCCGTCGACCACATATTCGTTGCCGTCGCGCCGCGCGCGGGTGCGGAGCGACGCGAGGTCGGAGCCGCTATGCGGTTCGGAATAGCCCTGACACCAATAATCGGTTCCGGCGCGGATCGCGGGCAGGAAGCGGTCCTTCTGTTCCTGCGTGCCGAAGGCGCAGATCACCGGGCCGACGAGGCGCAGGCCGAGCACCGACAAGGCCGGTGCGCCGGCGACCGCGCATTCCTTTTCGAAGATATAGCGTTGCATCGGTGTCCAGCCGGTGCCGCCACAATCCTCGGGCCAGTGATAGGCGACCCACCCCTTGTCGTTGAGAATGCGGTGCCAGACGAGGCCGATATCGGGTTCGACGAACACGCCGGGCGTTCGTTTCGCTCCGTCTCGTACATGGTCGGGGAGCGAGGTGCGGAGGAAATCGCGCACCTCCTCGCGGAAATACAGTTCGTCTTGGGTGAGATCGAGATCCATAAATTCGCTAGCGTTCGAGGATCGCCACGGCCGACAGGCCGGGCGCGCCATAGACATGGCTGTAACCGACCTTGGGGCCGTTCGGCACCTGCCGCTCGCCGCCGCGGCCGCGCAGTTGCACCGTATTTTCATAGACTTGCCGCAGGCCCGAGGCGCCGATGGGTTCGCCGCAGGCAAGGCAGCCGCCGTCGGTGTTGATCGGCATTTTACCGCCAATCTCGCTCCATCCCTCGGCGAGCCATTGTTCCTGTTCGCCGTCCGCGCAGAAGCCGTTTTCGGCCATATGCATGATCTCGGCGCCGGATTCAGTATCCTGCAATTGCGCGACCGACACGTCGGTCGGGCCGATACCGGCCATTTCGAAAGCGGCGCGGCTCGCGACCTCGGTCGGTTTGCCGCCGCCACCCACCGCCACCGACGGGGCAAACACTTCGAACGAGCCTTCGGGGCGGGTGCGGAAGGCGACGCTGGCGATGCGGACCGCGTCGGACCCAAGTTCGCGCACTTTTTTTGCGCTCGCCAGCACCAGTGCAACGGCGCCCTCGGCGGGTGAGCAGAACATATATTTGGTCAGCGGATCGTTGACGATCGGCGCGTTCAGGATCGTGTCGAGATCGACCGGCGAGCGCCGCCATGCATGATCGCACAGCGTGCCGTTGCGAAACGCCTTTTCGGCGACGAGCCCGAGTGTGCGGCGACTGATGCCGTAGAGCGCCATATAGCGCTGGATCTTCAGCGCGAAGAATTGCGTCGTCAGCATCATCCCCGTCTCGCCATACCATTCGGGCAGGCCATAATCGGACGGCTTGGCGTTAAAGGCGCCGCGCGGATGCTTGTCGAACCCGACTGCCAGCGCGACATCGCATGCGCCCGCCGCGATGGCGTTGCGCGCGGCAGTCAGCGCGCTGCCTCCCGTGGCGCAGCCGTTCGCAACATTGATGAACGGCACGCTGGTCAGCCCGAGTTCGTTGACCATGATGTCGGCCGAACCCGCCGCCGCCGAGCCGCCATAGGCGAATTCGACATCGGGCCACTCCAGCCGGGCGTCGGCGAGGGCTTCGCGCACGGCGAAAACGCCTTGATCGCGGCCCGACCGGCCGTCGGTGCGGCCGAAAGGATGGATGCCCGCCCCGATGATATAGACGTCGTCGTTCATTGGGCGCGCTCCGGGCGAAAAGCATAGGTCGACCGTTCCGCATCGAAGGGAATGATCGCGAATATCATCGGCATGCCGATCCGGAGATCGGCGGGCTCGGCGTCGACGATCCGCGTTTCGACGATCACCTCGCCTGGCAGTTCGACATAGCCGATCAGATAGGGAGCGAAGGGCTGCGGGCCGGCGTAGGGCCATTTCGGCTCGAAACTCTGTGTCGTCCACGACCACAGCGTGCCGCGCCGCGATAATGCCACCGGCTCGACCAGCGCGGCCGCGTCGCCGTCGGGAACAGGAAAAACAATTTCGCCCGTCGCCCGTCGCGCGCCGATAAGCTGGGGATCTGCGCCGTCGGTCCATAAGCCGCCAGCGATCGGGGTGAGCGTGGAAACGTTGGTCATGCTGCCCTCGCATAGCTGCGCAGGCAATGCGCCTGATCGCCGAAAAATTTGTCGAGCAGCATCACGCGCTTCAGCGCATGTCCGATCGCGAGTTCGTCGGTCTGGCCCATGCCGCCATGCATCTGCACGGCTTCCAGCCCGATGCGCGTTGCGGCCTCGCCGACATAGGCCTTGGCGCCCGCGGTGATCCGCGGCCATTTGGCGTCGTCCGTGGTCGGATCGAGCATCGCGGTGCGCAGCACCATCGATCGTGCCTGTTCCAGCGCGGCATAGCATTCGACGAGCCGGTGCTGGAGCGCCTGGAAGCTGCCGATTGCGGCGCCGAACTGCTGGCGTTCGCCGACATAGGCGAGGGTGTCGTCGAACATGCTTTGGGCAAGGCCCAGCATCTCGGCAGCGGCTAGCAGGCGGACATCGCCGATCACGCGCTGGAACTTCACTTTGGGCAGATCGAGCGGTTCGACAGGGACGCCATGTAGATCGAGCGTCGCGGCGTTCGATCCGTCGATGACAGGATAGTCCTGCTGCACGACGCCCGTGGCATCGCGGGCAACCTTTGCGAGCCGATTGCCAGACGCCGTCACCAGAAACATATCGGCGAGCCGCGCGCCAGGGATGAATGTCTTGGCGCCGGTAATCTGGTTCCCCTCGACTCTTGTGGCGACGGGGTCCGCTTCGTATCGATGGCCAGGCTCGGCGAAGGCAACTGCGACGAATCGCGTTCCCGCCAGCATCTCCTCGACCAGCGCGCCATCGTCAGCCGCCGCGGCCAGCCGGATCGGCAGCACGCCATTCTCGATCCAGGGGTCGATCGCGAGTCCCTTGCCGAGCGCCTCGGCGACGAGCGCGAGGTCGACCATCGTCCCGCCCATGCCGCCCATTGCCTCGGGCGCGGCGAGCGCGAGCAGGCCGAGGTCGGCGACCTCCTGCCAGCGCGCGCGCGAATAGCCGCCATCGGTGCTCCGCATCGCATGGCGCGCGGCGATATCGACGGGACCGAGAAAACGGCCGATCGTGTCGCGCGCCAGCTGCTGGCCTTCGTCGAGGTCGAAGTTCATGCGCGCCGCCGGAAGCTGATCGGCAGAGTGGTAAGTCCGCGCAGCAGCATGTTCGGTGGCCAGCTTGGCGTATGACCTTCGGAGACGCGGAAATCGGCGAGACGCGTCAGCAGTTCGGAATAGGCCACCGCCATTTCCTTGCGGCTCAGCATGTTGCCGACGCACATATGAATTCCTTTGCCGAAGGCGAGGTGGCTGCGCGCATTGGCGCGTTCCATGTCGAAACGGTCGGGATCGGGATATTTGGCCGGGTCGCGGTTCGCCGCAGCGTAGCGCAACTGCACCATCGCGCCCTTCGGGATTTTGACCCCGCCAAGCTCGGCGTCCTTCAGCACCATGCGCCACATGCCCGCGGTGGGGCTTTCGGTGCGCAGCACTTCCTCGACCAGATTGATGATAGCGCGGTCGTTGCCTTCGTCGGCGGCCGCGACCGCTTTCGCCATCTGGTCGGGGTTTTCGATGAGCTGGAGCAGCCCGCCGGCGAGCGCCGAGGTCGTCGTCTCGTTCCCCGCGACCATCAACTGCTGCATGATCGACAGGATCTCTTCGTCTTCGAGCGGCCGTTCGCCATCGACCTCTGCATGGACGAGGTCAGAGAGCAGGTCGTCGGTGCGGCTGGCGCGGCGCTCGTCGATCCTGGCTTTCACATAATGCTGGAATTCGACGACCTCGCGCGCGCATTCGAGCTCTCGCTCCTTGGGGATCATCCGTCCGAGGCGATCAACGAAGGCGTCGGACCAGCGCTTCACGCGATCGAGTTCGCCTTCCATGCCGATCTGGCTCGCGATCATGGCGACGGGCAGGGGAATGCCGAAATCGCTCACGAAATCGACATCGTCCTTCTCGGCCATCGTTTCGATCAGGTCGACAACCACGCCGCGCATATCCTCTTCGATCGCGGCGACGCGCTTCATCGAGAAGGCGAGATTGACGAGCTTGCGGAAGCGCGTGTGCGTCGGCGGGTCGGCGGTCAGCAGCGTGTCGACCTGCGGCCACCCTTTGGCGAGGATCGCCGCAACATCGCCGTCCTCGGCCATCGCGCCCGACAGCGTCCCCTGAAAATTGTTCGAGAAGGTCTCGACGTCGCCGGTCGCCTGCGCGCAATGCTCATAAGACAGGACGAGGAACATGCTCTCCGACAATTGGACGACCGGGCTTTTGGGCATCCATGCGCGATAATAATCGAACGGGTCCGCGATGACCTGCGGCTCGAAAAAACTGCTTGCGGCGATATCGTTCACGCGCCTCTTCCCTCAATCTTCTTGTTATACGCGCAACTATATGCAGCCGCTCCAACCGCGCGATGCACATTTTCGTTAGGCGCTCGCGAAGCTTGGGGCGACATGGGCGAGCGCGTTCGCGAGGAACCGGCGAAGGTTCGGGTCGGCATAGGCGGCAGGGCCGTCGCCCGGCTGGAGATAGACGAGGCGGCCGTTGCCGACGGGCTTTTCCCACGCGATGACGTCGCTTTCGGGGCGATGGTCCCAGCCGGTGTTGCTGAACATCCGGCCCGCAACCGCCTGCGTCGCCGAGTAGAAATTGTCGCGGACGAAGGCGTGATCGGCGCGGAGTAGCGGCGTCACGGCAACCCAGACGGGCGCCAGATACAGCTCGTCGCAGAGCGGAAAGCGCGGCGGCAGGCCCGCCGTCACCGGATGCCCGGGATCGAGCACGACCGCATCATATTGCACCTCGTGACGATAGCCCGAGTCGAGATGCGCTTCGCCGTTCGCGGTGCCGGGCCGGTAGAGAAAGCGTCCGCCGAGCATATCGGCCCATTCGGGCCACTCGGCCCAGCCGGCGATTGCGTGGTGCATCGCCACCGCGCCGCCACCGCGCGCGAAATAGTCGGTGATCGCGCGGCGATATGTCCATGATGGCGGCCGCGACGTCATCATGCCGTCGCCGAAGTGATAGCCGGGCATATCATAGAAGAGGATGGCGTCGGCGTCGTCCGCCGCGCCCGCGGCAACTGCTGCCTCGGCTTCGGGATGGATCAGGTGCGTGACGGCCCAGCCATCGAAGCTCGCGAGCAAATCGGCGAAGGGCTTGGCCTCATAGGGGTGGCCGCCCGACAGGACGAGAAGGCGCCGGTCCTTCGTCATGCGATCTTCAGGATCATCTTGCCCCGATTGCTGCCCGCGAAGAGCCGCATAAAGGCGCTAAAACTATTCTCGATCCCCGCGTCGACATGCTCGTCGGCGATGAGCTTGCCCTGCTGCAGCCACGCGGCCATCTCGGCGGCGCCCTCGGCGAAGCGGGGGATATAGTCGGCGACGAGCAGTCCGCGGATCGAGGCGCGGTGGACGATGAGTTGCCAGATATTGCGCGCGCCAACCTTTTCGACGCTGTTATATTCGCTGATCAGCCCGCACAGCCCGATGCGTGCACCGTGGCGCAGGTTCATCAGCCCCGCGTCGAGGATGTCGCCGCCGACATTTTCAAAGATGATGTCGACGCCATCGGGGGCTTCGGCGCGGATCGCGTCGGTCAGGGTGTCCACATCCTTGCCGCGATAGTCGATCGCCGCGTCGAAACCGTAACGCTCGACCAGCCGCGCGCATTTCTCTGCACCGCCGACGATGCCGATGACCTTGCTCGCGCCTTTGATTTTCGCGATCTGCCCGACCAGCGAACCGACCGCGCCCGCAGCGCCGGTGACGAGTACGACATCGCCCGGCTTGGGCTCGCACACTTCGATATATCCGAAATAGGCCGTCATCCCGACCGCGCCGAGGATCGACAGATAGTTGGTGACCGAAGGCACCAGCCCCGCATCGATCACCTGGGTGAAGCCGCCGACCGTGCCGACCGAATATTCCTCGATGCCGTTGAGGCCGAGCACCCACTGGCCGGGTTCGAAGCCGTCGGCTTTGCTCGCTTCGACCACGCCGACCGTCGTCGCCCGCACCGGATCGCCGAGCGGGATCGGCGGCATATAGCTCGGCGCATCGTCCATCCATCCGCGGATCGCGGGATCAAGCGAAGCATAATGATTGCGGATCAGAAACTGGCCATCGGCGAGCTCGGGCAGCGGCTCGATGACCAGCTGGAAATCCTCGCGCACGGGTTCGCCATCGGGGCGGCGTATCAACAGGAAACGGCGGTTATCGGGCATGAAAACTCCTCAAGCGGGTACGATGGAGACCGGGATCGCGCTTTGCAGCGACTGGCCGGTGATCGGATCATAGCGAACGGTTTCGCTGACAAGGCGGTTCGTGGAGGCGCCGCGTTCACGCACTTCGTTGGCCCCGACATCGGGACCACCGAACGCATGCGTCATCGACACGACGCCGGGACGCATCCCCTTTGCGGCGCGCGCCTCGGCAACAACCTCGCCCGCCGCCGACCGGATGCGGACGATGTCACCCTCGGCGCACGGGATGCGCGCCATGTCGTCGGGGTGCAGGAAGGCGGGATTGGTCGTGCGCTTGGCGGTCAGCGCGGTCAGATTCTGCCCGGTCGAATTAAACCGATGTCGGCTGCGGCGCGACACCATGCGATAGGGAAAATCGGGTGTCGGCCGGTTGTCGGTGGCATAAGCGATCAACTGGTCGGGCATCGATCCCGCGCAAAGGTCGAAGCGGCCGTGCGCATCGGGGTCGCCGGCTTCGACGATCGGATGCAGGTCGGGATAAATGACGGCGCGGCCATCGATCGTGTCGGCGCGAACTTTGCCTGGCATAACGACGCAGCCTGCGGTCATCAGGTCGAGGAACGTCTGTTTGCTGGGCTTTTCGTCCATCGGGCAGGGGCCGCCCGGAAGCGGAATGTCGATGCCGATGCGGTGGGCGAGCCCCCACAGCATTTCCCACTCCTCGATCAGATCGCCCGGAGCGCCTATCATTGCCTCGGTGTAGCGGGCGTAGGGGATCTCGTACCACCATTCGGACAGGTTGCTGATGTCCTCGCGCTCGAGGCACATGGTGGGGGCGAGGATATAGTCGGAGCGCTTCGCGGTCGCGGACTCGGCATTGACGTCGATGCTGACGAGCAGTTCGAGACCATCGATCGCGCGCGTCATCTTGTCCTGATCGGGGAAGGCGACCACGGGGTTGCCGCCGATCGAGATCAGCGCGCGCACCTGCCCCTCGCCTGGGGTGAGCATTTCATCGGCGAGAACGTTGCATGGCATTTCCATGCCGAGATGCGTCAGCCCGCGGATGCGCGAAGCAGGGAACCCGTCGCCGTAGGGGGTCATCGGCGGCGCGACCTGCGCCCGGCGCGGGGTGGCCGCAGTGAAGACGCGCGGGATCGAACTTTTCTCGCCCTCGCGGCAAAAGCGTCCGCAGATGATGTTGAGCGACGATACGAGATATTGGGTGAGTGTGCCCTGACCCGCCATTTCAGGGCCGGTGCCGGTCGAGACGACACCTTTGGTGCCGCCCGCGAACATCCGCGCGGCCGCGACGAGTTGACTTTCGTCGACCCCTGCGCGCGCAGCCGCAACGGCGGGTGTGAAATCGGCAACGGCGCGCTGGAGTTCGTCGAGGCCATCGACATATTGCTGGACGAAGGCTTTGTCATACAGCCCTTCGGCCAGGATGACGTGGATGATCCCGGCGAGCATCGCTGGGTCTTCGCCCGGGCGCACCGGCAGATGGATATGCGCGAGCGCCGCGACGTCGCTTTCTCGCGGATCGGCGACAATCAGCTTGAGCCCTTGCTCCAGCGCGTCGCGCAGGCGGCGGGATGGCGAGAAGGGCGGCAGACCGCCCGGCGGGCCGTAGTGCGAGACGATCGGATTGTTGCCGATGAAGAAGGCCACATCGGCGTCGGCGAACGTATGCATCCCACCCATCCAGCTGCCGTATCGCATGGTTGTATAGACCTTGGCGGGCTGATCGAGTGTGACAGAGGTGTAGATGTTGCGGGTGCCGAGGCCCTGCGCGAAAGCCATCGCGCTGCCGACCCCGGCGCTGTTCTGGAACGCGTAGGTGCCGCCATAGACAGCGACCGCGTGCGGGCCGTGTTCGGTGATGATGGCGGACAGCTTGGCGCCGATCTCGTCGAGCGCGGTTTCCATCGCGATATCCTGAAACGCGTCATCGACGCGTGTCTGCGACACCGTCAGTCGCTGGGGCCCGTGATGCGCCTCGGGCAATTGGCGGCCCTTGATACAGGTGTAGCCGCCGAACACCGGGTCGTCGGGGTCGCCCGACACCTTCGTGACGCGTCCGTTGTCTATGGTGATGAGCATGGCGCAATTGGCGTGGCAGAAGCGGCAGAAACTGCGGCGTACCTCAGGCATCTTATCTCTCCCTGATGACAGCCTAGTCGCCTGCTCTCCATGCGCGACTGTCAATTTTAGCGGTGGCTGCTTTGCGACCGGAGGCGCAATTCTTGGCGAAACCAAACGGGGAGAAGATCGATGCCGACCGCGCGCCAATGGCTGCTGAACGGACATCCGCGTGGACGCGGGATCGAGGACGGCGATTTCGAGCTTGTCGAAACCGAAATCGGAACGCCCGGCGGGGGCGAAATTCTGCTCAAGACACTCTATCTCGGCTTCGATCCGGCGCAAAAGGGCTGGATGGAAAATATCGCCGACTATGTCGCGCCGATGGCAATCGGTGATGTGATGCGCGGCAGCGGCATCAGCGAAGTTATCGAAAGCAACCACCCCGGTTTTGCGGTGGGCGATGTCGTGACGGGTTCGACCGGCTGGACTGAATGGCACCTCTCGAACGGCGAAGGGCTGGTGAAGATCGAAACGGCCCTGCCGCCGACCGCGATGTTGTCGGTGTTGGGAACCACGGGCGTGACCGCCTATTGCGGACTGTTCAAGGTCGGGCGGCCGGTCGCAGGCGAAACGGTGCTGGTGTCGGGCGCAGCCGGCGCCACGGGGTCGGTCGTTGGGCAGCTGGCCAAGATCGCGGGTTGCCGCGTGGTTGGTATCGCCGGCGGCGAGGACAAGTGCCGCTGGCTCGTCGAGGAAGCGGGTTATGACGCCGCGATCGATTACAAGGCGGGCGATGTTCGCGGACAGATCAAGGAGCATTGCCCCGGCGGGGTCGATGTCATTTTCGACAATGTCGGCGGCTCGATTCTAAACGACATGCTCGGCGAGATATCGACGGGCGCGCGGGTCGCGATCTGCGGCGGGATCAGCCGTTACGAGACTGGGTCGCTGCCCGCAGGGCCGCAGAATTACTTTAATCTTGTCTTCCGGCGCGGGACGATGGCGGGGTTCATCGTGCTCGACTGGGCGGCCGAATTTCCGGCGATCCGCAAACGTCTCGAAGGCTTCGTCCACGATGGGCGCCTGACGTATCGCGAAGATATGCAGCAGGGGTTTGAAAATGCCCCGACGACGTTGAAACGCCTGTTCAGCGGCCAGAACCGCGGCAAGCAATTGTTGAAACTTTGAATCAGAGACAGGAGAGGCATATGGGCAGGCTGGCTGGCAAGCGCGCGGTCATCATCGGCGCGGCGTCCGAGGGCAATATGGCGCAGATCACCGCGCGGTTGTTCGCACGCGAAGGTGCGACGGTGATGGTCGCGGGGCGCAAGCAGGAGCCACTCGATGCGTTCGCGAGCGAGATCGGCGGGCATGCGATGCTGTGCGATATCACCGACAAGGAATCGGTCTTTGCGCTCCCTGACGCGGCGAAGGCAAAAATGGGCGGCGTCGATATCGCGATGAACGCCAGCGGCTGGGGCCTGCTTAAACCTTTGCTCGACGTAACCGAAGAGGAGCTGGCAGCGATCGTCGCATTGCAGTTCACTGGTGTGCATCATTTCCTGCAAGCGTTCGTCGGGGCGATGCTGACGAACGATCCGACGGGTGGCTCGATCATCCAGATATCATCGGCAACGACGCGTTCGCCGATTAGCAACCATGCTGCTTACATCGGCACCAAGACGGGGTCAGAGGCGCTGATCCGCTGCGTCGCCAATGACTTTGGCGCAGCGGGCATCCGCGCCAATATCGTGTCGCCGGCCTTCACCGAATCGCCGATGACGCAGGGCGCCTTTGCAACCCCCGGCCTCGTCGACGCCTTCCTGCCGCGATACCCGCTCGGGCGGCTGAACACTGCGCAGGATGTCGCCAATGCGTGCCTGTGGCTGGCGAGCGATGAAGCGTTTGTGACGGGAGAGAATTTGCGGCCGAACGGCGGCCTTGCGCTGCGCGGCAATCCGCAGGAGGGGGATATCGCCGCGTCGGTGGGCGCGGCGATGGCGAAGTTGCAGAACGGCTAGCCGATCTGCCGTTCGCGCCCTTCCCAATAGGGCGCGCGCAGTTCGCGGCGGAGAATTTTGCCCGACGGGTTGCGCGGCAGCGCGGGGATGAAATCAACCGACTTGGGGCATTTATACCCTGCGATCCGCTCGCGTGCCCAAGTGATGATATCGGCGGCATCGACGCGCTGACCGTCTTTCAGGACGACGCAGGCTTTGATCGCCTCACCCCATTTCGCGTCGGGGACGCCGACAACCGCGACATCGGCGACCGCGGGGTGGCCATAGATCGCATTCTCGACCTCGGCCGGATAGACATTCTCGCCGCCCGAGATGATAATGTCCTTCACCCGGTCGTGGAGGTAGAAATAACCGTCCTCGTCGGTGTAGCCCGCGTCGCCGGTGCGCAGCCAGCCGTCGCCGTCAATCGTCTCGGCCGTCGCCTCGGGACGATCCCAATATTCGCGCATATTCGCCTGGGCGCGGATCGCGATCTCGCCGATCGCTCGTGGAGGCAGGACATTGCTGTCGCCATCGATTACCCGCATCTCGACCCCGCGCAGGGGCTTGCCGACCGAACGCATGCGCTCGTTGCCCGCAGGGTCATGGTCCTCGGGCGGCAGCGCCGCGATGGTGCCCGATGTTTCGGTCATTCCGTACATCTGGACAAAGCCGCATTGAAAGATGTCGATGCACTGACGCAGCAGGTCGAGCGGGATCGGCGAAGCGCCATAGGCGATGTGACGCAGCCGCGAAAAATCGACTTCGCGCGCGCCGGGCTGATTGACGATGATCTGCATCGCCGCCGGCACCATGAAGATTTTGGAAATGCCATGGACCTCGATCAGGTCGAGGACCCCGCCGGGGTCGAACTCGCGGGTGATGACGCCGGTCGCGCCGTTGGTCATCACGGTGAGGCCATATCCGGTGCCGCCGATATGAAAGCATGGCATCGCGACAAGGCCGACATCGTTTGCATCCCATCGCTCCCAATC